>NZ_JBWKJU010000008.1:43345-260718 GCF_056432025.1 Streptomyces sp. NPDC045695 | reverse complement strand
GGCGGCGGGCTCCTCGGCGACCGGGGCGGCGGCCGGAGCCTCCACGACGACCTCGGCGGCGGGAGCCTCCGGGGCGGTCACGGCGCGGGTGGCACGGCGACGGGCACGCGGCGCGGGAGCGGCGGGGGCCTCCTCCTCCACCACGGGCGCGGCCTCAACCACGGCGGCGGCGGGAGCCTCGGGCGCGGTCACGGCGCGGGTGGCACGACGACGGGCACGCGGCGCGGGAGCGGCCGGAGCCTCCTCCTCCACCACGGGCGCGGCCTCAACCACGGCGGCGGCGGGAGCCTCGGGCGCGGTCACGGCGCGGGTGGCGCGGCGACGGGCACGCGGCGCGGGAGCGGCGGGCTCCTCGGCGACCGGGGCGGCGGCCGGAGCCTCCACGACGACCTCGGCGGCGGGAGCCTCCGGGGCGGTCACGGCGCGGGTGGCACGACGGCGGGCACGCGGCGCGGGAGCGGCAGGCTCCTCGACGGCCGGGGCCGCGGCCGGGGCGGCCTCCGTCACCGGGGTCGTCTCCGCGGCGGTCGCGCCGGGCGGACCGGCGGGGCGGGAAGCGGCGCGGCGACGCCTGCGCGGGGGCAGGTTGTCACTCGGGCTGGTGTTTTCGGTGGTGTCGTTTTCGTTGTTGAGCATTGCGGGCGGTTCTCCCGTCACGCTCCCGGGCGCCGCGGCTGACTTCCGGTCCGGCACGGCTCCGCGTAATGAGCGCGGAACCGGCCTCCGGGGCGCGTTCGCCACACGGGAGCTGTAGTCCATGGCCGCCGGTTCCGTACGCAAAAGTCCGTACGGCCTGGCGGAAGTCTTCAGGTCAGTGCGCGGCCCGACCCAGGTGGCTCCCGAGTGCCAGGGCTGCGCGACGACGACGTTCCTTACGCGGCGGGACCTTCCGGCGCCTTCGCGTCGGCGGCTACGGCGGCCGTGGGTGGGGCGGCCGTGTCAGCCTCGCGGTCGGGCGCGAGCGGGTCGGTCACCGTGCCGGACTCCTCGTCGAAGAGCCCCTGCGCCAGCCTGGTCACCGCTGAGGGGACCGGCGGCGCCAGGTCGGCCACAGCTCGGAGACCGGACAGGACGTCGTCGGGTCGCACGGCAGGTGTCAGATGCCGAACAACCAGCCGCAGTATCGCACAAGCCTGGTCCAGGGGCCTATCAGCCGGGGCGGGAACCGTTTCCAGACTGACGACCGCGCCGCGCGTGTCGAAGGTGCGCATGCCGTTCTTGGTGCGGCGCTGGACCTCCACGGTCTCGGCGGCGAGGAAGGCCGCCACGGCCCGCTCGGCCTCGGCGGGCTCCACGCCGTCCAGGCGCAGCTCCCACACCGAGGCGGTCAGCCGGTCCGCGAGGCCGGAGGTGCGGGCCTCGACGGCGTCGATGATGTCGAGCCCGGTCGGCATCGACTCGTCGAGCAGCTCGCGCAGCTTCTGCGGGTCGCGGGGCGCGGCGAGGGCGATCTCCAGGTACTCCGCCTCGCTGCCGGTCCCCGTCGGGGCGGCGTTGGCGTAGGAGACGCGCGGGTGGGGGGTGAAGCCGGCCGAGTACGCCATCGGCACCTCGGCGCGGCGCAGCGCCCGCTCGAACGCGCGCTGGAAGTCACGGTGGCTGGTGAACCGGAGGCGGCCGCGCTTGGTGTAGCGCAGTCGAATGCGCTGCACCACCGGTGCGGGAGGCGGGCCTTCGGGCTGTCGCTTGCCCAGTGGTTCTTCTCCTTGTGCGGGGCTCCGCGGCTCGCGCGTCGCCCTGAGGTCTTCTCGACCCGCTCCGGCTCACCCCTGCCGTCGGGGCCGGGAGATCTCGTCTGCGGGTGCCGCGTCGGCGGCTGTCGTACTACCCAGAGTACGCGCCCGTGACCTCGCCGGTTCCACGGGAGGAGTACCGAGGAGCGCACGGCGCACGGCGGCCCGTGCCTCGCGGACGGCTGCGCGGCCGCTGCGCCAGACCTCGCGCAGGGCGTGTCCGGCGGGGGTGAGCACGTGCCGGTGGATCCGGGAGGCGGGCCAGCCGACCAGCACCCAGCCGACCCACTTGAGCCCGCGCCACAGGGCGGCGGTGATGCGCCCGGCCACGTGCCACGCCCAGAGGAGCACCTGCCCGGCCGGTGTGAGGACGTACCGGTACAGGGCGACGGCCAGCCACGCCACGCCGAGCCCGACGGGCCGCAGAAGGTAGCGGTACACGGCGGCCGCGAGCCATACGAGGCCCAGCCCGACCGGCCGCAGGAGGTAGCGGTACACGGCGAGCGCCAGCCAGACCAGTCCGTGCCCGACGGGGGTGAGGACGTACCGGTACACGGCCACGGCCAGCCATGCGATCCCGCGGCCGACGGGCGCGAGCACGTACCGCCACAGCGCGGCCCACGGCCACACGAACAGCGTCATGCCGAGGACCCACAGGGCCCAGGTCACGCCCTTGGCGAGGGGCGCGAGCAGGTAGCGCAGGCCGCCGCGGCCGATCCAGGCCAGCGCCTGTCCGAGCGGACGCAGCAGGTAGGTGCCCAGGATCCGCCCGGCCGGCGCGAGCAGGTGCTCGTACGCACCGCGGCCCAGCCACGCCAGCCCCTGGCCGACCGGGACGATCACGTAGCGCCACAGCCCGAGCCACGGCCAGACGAAGACCAGCTTGAGCAGGGTGGTCAGCAGCCATCCCAGCGCACGGAGCAACGGCTGGAGGACATGGAGGTGCAGCGGCCCGAGGACACGGCGGTGCACGGCCCGGCCCGCGGCGGCCAGCAGGTCCCAGACCACTCGTACGGGCAGTACGACGAGGAGGGCGACGATCTTCACGGGGATCCTGACGACGCCCACCAGGCACCCGTCGCCGCCGTCGGCGGGAGGCCGTTTGTCCATGTCCATGCAGGGGAGGACACGGCGGAGGCCCCCACCCGTTGCGGGTGGGGGCCTCTCGTGACCCAAGGGTTACGTCAGGGCACCGCTACTTGTCGACGACCGACAGCGGGAGCAGCTTCTTGCCCGTGGGGCCGATCTGGATCTCGGTCTGCATCTGAGGACACACGCCGCAGTCGAAGCACGGGGTCCAGCGGCAGTCCTCGACCTCGGTCTCGTCGAGGGCGTCCTGCCAGTCCTCCCAAAGCCAGTCCTTGTCGAGACCGGAGTCCAGGTGGTCCCAGGGGAGTACCTCTTCGTACGTGCGCTCACGCGTCGTGTACCAGGCCACGTCCACGCCGTAGGCGGGCAGCGTCTTGTCCGCCGCCTCCATCCAGCGGTCGTACGAGAAGTGCTCGCGCCAGCCGTCGAAGCGGCCGCCCGACTCGTAGACGGCGCGGATGACGTCACCGATGCGGCGGTCGCCGCGCGAGAGGAGGCCCTCGACGATGCCCGGCTTGCCGTCGTGGTAGCGGAAGCCGATGGAGCGGCCGTACTTCTTGTCGCCGCGGATCTTGTCGCGGAGCTTGCCCAGGCGGGCGTCCGTCTCCTCGGCCGACAGCTGCGGCGCCCACTGGAACGGGGTGTGCGGCTTCGGCACGAATCCGCCGATCGACACCGTGCAGCGGATGTCGTTCTGCCCGGAGACCTCGCGGCCCTTGGCGATGACGTTGACCGCCATGTCACCGATCTGGAGCACGTCCTCGTCGGTCTCGGTCGGCAGGCCGCACATGAAGTAGAGCTTCACCTGGCGCCAGCCGTTGCCGTAGGCGGTGGCGACGGTGCGGATCAGGTCTTCTTCGGAGACCATCTTGTTGATGACCTTGCGCATGCGCTCGGAGCCGCCCTCGGGGGCGAAGGTCAGGCCGGAGCGGCGCCCGTTGCGGGTCAGCTCGTTGGCCAGGTCCACGTTGAAGGCGTCCACGCGGGTCGACGGCAGGGACAGGCCCACCTTGTCGTCCGAGTAGCGGTCCGCGAGGCCCTTGGCGATGTCCGCGATCTCGGTGTGGTCCGCGGAGGACAGCGAGAGCAGGCCGACCTCCTCGAAGCCGGTCGCCTTGAGACCCTTCTCCACCATCTCGCCGATGCCGGTGATGCTTCGCTCCCGCACGGGGCGCGTGATCATGCCGGCCTGGCAGAAACGGCAGCCGCGGGTGCAGCCGCGGAAGATCTCGACGGACATGCGCTCGTGGACGGTCTCGGCGAGCGGGACCAGCGGCTGCTTGGGGTAGGGCCACTCGTCGAGGTCCATGACGGTGTGCTTGGACACGCGCCACGGCACGCCGGAGCGGTTCGGCACGACACGGCCGATGCGGCCGTCCGGCAGGTACTCGACGTCGTAGAAGCCCGGCACGTAGACGTTGCCGGTCTTCGCCAGGCGCAGCAGGACCTCCTCGCGTCCGCCCGGCCGCCCCTCGGCCTTCCACGTCCGGATGATCTCGGTCATGTCGAGGACGGCCTGCTCGCCGTCGCCGATGACCGCGCAGTCGATGAACTCCGCGATCGGCTCGGGGTTGAAGGCCGCGTGGCCGCCCGCGAGGACGATGGGGTGGTCGACCGTACGGTTGCGGGCCTCCAGCGGGATGCCCGCGAGGTCCAGGGCCGTGAGCATGTTGGTGTAGCCCAGCTCCGTGGAGAAGGACAGGCCGAACACGTCGAAGGCCGACACGGGGCGGTGGCTGTCCACGGTGAACTGCGGCACCTTGTGCTCGCGCATCAGTTCTTCGAGGTCGGGCCACACGCTGTAGGTGCGCTCGGCGAGGACGCCCTCGCGCTCGTTGAGCACCTCGTACAGGATCATGACGCCCTGGTTGGGCAACCCGACTTCGTACGCGTCCGGGTACATGAGCGCCCAGCGGACGTCGCAGCTCTCCCACTCCTTGACCGTGGAGTTGAGCTCACCGCCGACGTACTGAATGGGCTTCTGCACATGCGGAAGCAGGGCCTCAAGCTGAGGGAAGACCGACTCGGTCATCACGCGACTTTCGTGAAGCGGGCAGGGGGCAGCTCTCAAGCGTACCCCGCGCCCTGGACGGCCCCACCCACATGATCATCCCAACGCCGCCCGCAGCGCCGGGTCCGAGGCCTTCGCCCAGAGGTCCGGGAGCTCTCCTTCGCGCCGCTCGGCCAGGGCCTCCTCGCGGGCGTGGAGCACGCCCCAGGTGAAGGCCGACTCCCCGGCGCCGTCCGCCTGGAGGGCCAGGCCGCGCAGGGCCTCGCGGGCGACCACGCTGTCCTGGTGGTCGCCGAGCAGGGACTGGACCTTCTTGATGGCCTTGGCCAGGCGTTTGGCCGGTTTGCCGAGGGCGGGCGCGGCCGCCTCCGCCGCGTACCGGGCGCGCTTGGCGGCTTTGCGCGCCTCGTGCAGGGCCAGGTCGCGCTCGGGGCCCGCGGCGAGGGCGAGGGCCGTGTCGACGCGGCCGGCGAGGCGCTCGTAGTCGTGCAGCACGGCCTTCGGCAGGACGCGCTCCGCCCGCCCGCGGGCCGCCTTGCGCAGTGGCGGCTCCTCCAGCAGGGCGTCGAGGGAGTCGAGCAGGGAGAGGTAGCGCGGGCTGTCGAGCGCGGCCAGGGCCCGGCGGCGCGACGCGGAGCGGCGGGTGGCGTTCCATGTCCGCAGCCGGCCGCGGACCGGGCCGGACAGCTGGGTGCGGGGCAGCTCGTCGAGGTGGGCCTGGATCCGCTCCATCAGGACCTCCTGGTCGCGGTCGACGCCGAGTTCGGCCGCGAGCCAGCGCAGTTCCTCACCGAGCGGGTCGGTGGCGGCCCGGTCGAGCACCTTGCGGTACGTCTTGAAGGCGCTGCGCAGGCGGCGGGTGGCGACCCGCATCCGGTGCACGGAGTCCGGGAGGCCCCGCCGCACGGCCGGGTCCTGGGCGACCAGGGCGTCGCGCTGTGCGCGCAGGTACGCCAGGACGTACGCGGCCGCCGTCCCGTCCATGCCGTCCGTGCCCTCGTCCCCGGGCCGGGCCGGCGGCGCCGCGCCGGTCTCAGCCAGCGCCCGGGCGAGCTTCGAGGGCGCGTCGCTGACCTTGAGGCCGGCCTTGCGGAAGGTCTTCTCGACCGCGTCGAGCAGCCCGGGGTCGACCCCGTCGGCGAGTTCCACCTCGACCTCGGTCCAGGCGGCGGTGGCCTCCCCCCGCTCGGCCCGGACCGTGTCGGTGCTCAGCTCCGCGAGCAGGGCGCCGTGGGCGTCCAGGAGGTGGCTGACCCGGCGCGAGGAGAGGATCCTGACCAGCGGCTCCAGTTCGGCCCCCCGCACCCGGGAGCGGAGCAGGGCGGCCAGCGTGCGCGGGACGCCGTCGCTGAGCGCGGCCCCGATCTCGTCGCGCACGCCCGGGGAAACGGGCAGTTTGAGGTGCCAGCCGGCGTCGGATCCGCCGGTCCTGCGCCGCAGGGTGACCCCGTCGGCCGCGAGCCGCCGGTCGGGGGTGTCGTAGTAGACGGCGTCGAGTTCGACGGTGCCCCGGTCGCGGACGGTCGCGATCGCGGCCGTGCCCGTCAGGTCCGGCACTCCCCGCCGGGCCGATTTCGCCTGGGAGAACTCGAATTTCCGCTCGATCTCGCGCGTCGTGTCCGCCATAGACCGAACTTAGTCCCGGACGGATCACGTCGGCACGGTGAACGGGACATCAGGCCGACAATGGCCGCTGCACCTTGATCGACTGGAGCAGCCCGATCGCCACCCACACCGCGAACATCGACGAGCCGCCGTACGAGACGAACGGCAGCGGGAGCCCGGCCACGGGCATGATCCCCAGGGTCATCCCGATGTTCTCGAAGGACTGGAAGGCGAACCACGCGATGATCCCGGCGCACACGATCGTCCCGTACAGCTCGGTGGTCTCACGGGCGATCATGCAGGCCCGCCACAGCACGACGCCGAGCAGCAGCAGGATCAGCCCGGCCCCGATGAAGCCCAGCTCCTCCCCCGCCACCGTGAAGACGAAGTCGGTCTGCTGCTCCGGCACGAACTGACCGGTGGTCTGCGAGCCCTTGAAGAGGCCCGAGCCGCTCAGTCCGCCGGAGCCGATCGCGATGCGCGCCTGGTTGGTGTTGTAGCCGACGCCCGCGGGGTCGAGCTCCGGGTTGGCGAAGGCCGCGAAGCGGTTGATCTGGTACTCGTCGAGGACGCCGAGCTGCCAGATCAGGATGGCCCCGGCCGCGCCCGAGCCGATCAGGCCCAGCACCCAGCGGTTGGAGGCGCCGGAGGCCAGGAGCACGCCGAGGACGATGACGACCATGACCATGACCGAGCCCAGGTCGGGCATCAGCATGACGATGCCCATGGGGGCGGCGGCCAGGCACAGCGCTTTGACGACCGTGCGGTGGTCCGGGTGGGTGAGGTCGCCCGCGTCCACCCGGGTGGCCAGCAGCATCGCCATGACCAGGATGATCGTGATCTTCACGAACTCGGAGGGCTGGAGGGAGAATCCGCCGCCGATCACGATCCACGCGTGGGCGCCGTTGATGGTGGCGCCGAGCGGGGTCAGCACGGCGAGGATCAGCACGAGGGAGAGCCCGTACAGGACCGGGACCGCGCCGCGCAGGGTGCGGTGGCCGAGCCAGATCGTGCCGATCATCAGGACGAGGCCGATGCCGGTGTTCAGGGCGTGCCGGGCCAGGAAGTAGTACGGGTCTCCCTGGTTCAGCTGGGTCCTGTTGCGGGTCGCCGACCACACCAGCAGGGAGCCGATGAAGGACAGGGCGAGCGAGGACAGGAGTATCGGCCAGTCGAGCCGGCGCACCACCGAGTCGCGGGCGGTGAGCTTGGCCATCGCCCCGCGCTCGGGCGCGTACCGGGAGACGGAGAACTTGTTGGCGGTCTGCATGGTGGTGGGTCCTCAGTCCTGCCGCGCGGGCGGCGGGGCGGGCGGCCCGGCGAGCACGGGCGGCGCCAGCTCCTCCGGGGACGGCGGCACGTACGGCCGGATCTCGGGCGAATCGATGGAGCCGTCGGGGCGGATCCTGGGGAGTTTCGCCTCCGGCCGCAGCAGCAGGGCCTTCTTCAGGTCCTGCTTGCCGGCCATGTCGAGGCCGTAGATGGCGTTGTAGATGTTGCGGACGGCGGGGCCGGCGGCTCCGGAGCCGGTGCCGCCCTGGGAGATCGTCATGACGATCGTGAAGTCGTCGGTGTAGGTCGCCAGCCACGAGGTGGTCTGCTTGCCGTAGACCTGGGCGGTGCCGGTCTTGGCCCGCATCGGGATCTTGTCCAGCGGCCAGCCGATGAACCGCCAGGCGGCGGTGCCGCCGGGCTCCACCACCATGCGCAGGCCCCGGTCGAGGTCACTGATCGTCTTGGCGTCGACCGGCAGCCGGCCGTGCGGCTTGGGCTTGATCACCTCGACGCGCTTGCCGTCGGGGCTGATCACCGCCTTGCCGACGATGGGGTGGAAGAGCGTGCCCCCGTTGCTGATGGCGGAGTAGGCCGTGGCCATCTGGATCGGGGTGACCAGGACGTCGCCCTGGCCGATCGCGAAGTTGATGCTGTCGAAGGCCTTCAGCTGGTTGCCTTCGAGGCAGCTCTCGTAGGCGATCTGCTCGACGTAGGTGCCGCCCTTCTTGCCCTGCTTGCACCAGGAGTCCTTGTTGGCCGCCCAGAAGCTCTTCTTCCAGCGGCGGTCGGGGATGCGGCCGGTGACCTCGTTCGGCAGGTCGATGCCGGTCTCGGCGCCCAGGCCGAATTCGCGGGCGGTCCGGTAGAACCAGTCGTGCGCGTCCTTCTTGGGCTTGAGGCCGCCGTCGCGCTGCCACTCCTTGTGCCCGAGGGCGTAGAAGACGGTGTTGCAGGAGAACTTCAGGGCCTCGGCGAGGGTGATGGGGCCGTGTCCCTTGGACTCGAAGTTCGCGAAGCTGCGGCCGCCCATGTTGTAGGAGGCACTGCAGTTGTACTTGTCGTCGAAGTCGTAGCCGGCCCGCACGGCCGCGCTCGCCGAGACCACCTTGAAGATGGAGCCGGCCGGGGCCTGGCCCTGGATGGCCCGGTTGAGCAGCGGGTAGTTGGAGTCCTTGCTGGTGAGGTTGGCGTAGTCCTTGCCGGAGATGCCGCCGACCCAGGCGTTGGGGTCGTAGTCGGGCTGGGAGGCCATCGCGACGACCCGGCCGGTCTTGGCCTCCATGACGACGACGGCGCCGGAGTCGGCCTCGTACTTGCGGCCGGTGATGTTGTCGGTCTCCTGGCGGACGGTCTTCATCGCCTGCTGGAGCTCGTACTCGGCGACGGCCTGCACCCGGGCGTCGATGCTGGTGACGAGGGTGGACCCGGCCACGCCCGGGTCGGACTTGGTCTGGCCCATGACGCGGCCGAGGTTGTCGACCTCGTAGGAGGTGACCTCCGCCTTGCCCCGCAACTGCTTGTCAAAGGTGCGTTCGAGTCCGGAGCGGCCGACCTGATCGGACCGCAGGTGCGGCGAGTCGGTGTCCTTGGCCTTCTGGATCTCCTCGTCGGTGACCGGCGAGAGGTAGCCGAGCACCTGCGCGGTGCGGCCCCCGCCGGGGGCCGGGTAGCGGCGGACGGCGGTGGGCTCCGCGGTGATGCCGGGGAAGTCCTCGGGGCGTTCGCGCAGTTGCAGGGCCTGCTGCGTGGTGGCTTCGAGGGTGACCGGGATCGGCTGGTACGGGGAGCCGTTCCAGCAGGGCTTGGGGGTCTGGGAGTCGCAGAGGCGGACCTTGTCCATGACCTCCTTGGGGCTCATGTCCAGGACGTCGGCCAGGCGGGTCATGACGCCCTTGCCCTTGTCCTTCATCTTCATCAGCGCGGTGCGGCTGGCCGATACGACCAGCCGGGTCTCGTTGTCGGCGAGGGGGACGCCGCGGGCGTCGAGGATCGAGCCGCGCACGGCGGGCTGGACGACCCGCTGGACGTGGTTGCTCTTCGCCTCGTGGTAGTACTCCGCTCCGTTACGGATCTGGAGGTACCACAGCCGTCCGCCGAGGGTGAGGAACATCGAGAAGACGAGCACCTGAATCATGATGAGCCTGATCTGCACCCGGGAGGTGCGGCCGGTCTCCGGAACGTTGCTCACGCCTGCTCCTCCCTCACAGCTTCTTGATGCTCTTCACACCCTTGACGGCCTTGACGCCCTTTATGCGCCCGGCCTTGTTGGCGCGCGAACGCGCGGTCTTCAGGCGCAGGCCGCCGCGCTGGCCGCCGACGCGCAGGCCGGTGCCGCCGCTCAGCCAGCCGGCGGAGACGTCGGCGGCCTTGTTCGCCGGGCCGCCGCCGGCCTCGACGGCCATCGGGTCGTTCTCGGCGCGCCGGGCCAGGGCCATGATGAACGGCACGGTGAAGGGCGCGAGCAGCAGGTCGTAGAGGGTCGCGGTGAACAGCAGCCCCGTCAGGCCGACGTGGCGGGCGGCGGTGTCGCCGACGAGGGCGCCCACGCCCGCGTAGAGCAGGGTGGAGCCGATCGCGGCGGCCACGACGGTGAGCATCGGGCCCCAGGCGGAGCGGAACCGCCCGGAGTCGGGGCGGACCAGGCCGACGACGTAGCCGATGACGCACAGGACGAGCGCGTACCGCCCGGCGGCGTGGTCGGCGGGCGGCGCCAGGTCGGCGAGGAGACCGGCGGAGAAGCCGATGAGGGCGCCGCTGACGTGCCCGTACACGAGTGCGAGGGCCACGACCGTGAGCAGCAGAAGGTCGGGTACGGCGCCCGGCAGTTGCAGCCGGCCCAGGATGGAGACCTGGACGACGAGGGCGACCACGACGAGCGTGCCCGAGAGCAGGATCCGGTTGAAAGGCATGGCGGTCGGCTCCTACTCGTCGGCCGGCTGGGCGGGCGCGCTGGCGGACCCCGACGGGGTGACCGTGACGGTGACCGTCGGAGCGGGCTTGGGGGCCTCGGGCTTGGGCGGCAGGACGGTGTCGCGCGGGTCCTCGCGCGGCGGCATGACCACGACGCCGACGATGTCCAGGCGGGAGAAGCCGACGAACGGACGCACCCAGACGGTGCGCGTGAGGTCGCCGCGCGAGGGGTCGACCTTGACCACCTCGCCGATCGGAACGCCGGGCACGAAGGGCTTGTTGCCGCGCGAGCCGAAGGTGACGAGCCGGTCCCCGGGGTTGATCTTGGCCTTGCCGTTGAGCATCTGGACGGACAGGGCGCGATCGCCCTGGCCGGTGGCGAAGCCGAGTTCGCCCGTCTTCTCCAGGCGGGTGCCGACGGTGAAGTCGGGGTCGTTGGCGAGGACGACGGTGGCGGTGTCGGGGCCGACGGTGCTGACCCTCCCGACGAGCCCGTCCCCGTTCAGAACGGTCATGTCGCGCTCGATGCCGTCCTTGCTGCCGGCGTCGATGGTGACGGTCCAGGAGAAGCCCTGGGCCGCTCCTATGGCGATGACCTCGGCGCCCTTGATGCCGTACTGGCCCGCGCCCGCCCGCTTGAGCATCTCGTCGAGCTCGTGGATGCGGCTGCGCGTCTGTTCGTCGCTGCCGAGCTTGGCCTTCAGGGCGGCATTCTCGCGCTCCAGTGCGGCGATGCGGTTGTGGCGCTCGCCGGAGTCCCGTACCGCCCCTATGGCGTGGGCGACCGGATCGACCGCGGTCGCCACACCCTTCTCGACCGGGCCGAAGACCGCTGCGGCGGCCTGTCGGGCACCGTCGACCGGAGACTCCTCGCCCGCCCTGATGTCCACCGTGATCAATGCGAACGCGATGGCGATCAGAAGCACCAGGAGCAGCCGGCTTTCTCGTGTGTCCCTCACGTGCGGCGGCCGTGCCTTCCTCGTGATAGCTGTTCCGGCGCGAGCGGCTTCGGGGAGCCGGCGCGCGCCGGGGTTCTTTGCCTGTATATCAACGATCCGCCGCACGGACGCGGCAGCACCCGTACGGCGGATCCTTGTGTTCCACATGGCCCCCGGCAGGGGGTGTCCCCGTCAGCGACGGGGCTGGGCGTCCAGGACCTGCTGGAGTGCCTCGAACTCCTCGACACACTTGCCGGAGCCGAGCGCGACGGAGTCGAGCGGGTCCTCGGCGATGTGGATCGGCATGCCGGTCTCACGGCGCAGCCGCTCGTCCAGGCCGCGCAGCAGCGCGCCGCCGCCGGTCAGGACGATGCCGCGGTCCATGATGTCGCCGGACAGCTCCGGCGGGCACTTGTCGAGCGTCGTCTTGACCGCGTCCACGATGGCGTTGACCGGCTCCTCGATGGCCTTGCGCACCTCGGCCGCCGAGATGACGACCGTCTTGGGCAGGCCGGAGACCAGGTCGCGCCCGCGGATCTCGGTGTGCTCGTCCTTGTCGAGGTCGTACGCCGACCCGATGGTGATCTTGATCTGCTCGGCCGTGCGCTCGCCGAGGAGGAGCGAGTACTCCTTCTTGATGTGCTGGATGATCGCGTTGTCGAGCTCGTCACCGGCCACCCGGATGGACTGTGCCGTGACGATTCCGCCGAGGGAGATGACGGCGACCTCGGTGGTGCCGCCGCCGATGTCCACGACCATGTTGCCGGTGGCCTCGTGGACGGGCAGGCCCGAGCCGATGGCGGCGGCCATGGGCTCCTCGATGATGTGTACCTGGCGGGCGCCGGCCTGCGTGGACGCCTCGATGACGGCACGGCGCTCGACTCCGGTGATGCCGGAGGGAACGCAGACCACCACGCGGGGGCGGGCCAGGTAGCGGCGCTTGTGGATCTTGAGGATGAAGTACCGGAGCATGCGCTCGGTGATCTCGAAGTCGGCGATCACGCCGTCCTTGAGGGGTCGTACGGCGACGATGTTGCCGGGCGTGCGCCCGATCATCTTCTTCGCCTCGGAGCCGACCGCCAGAATGCCACCGGTGTTCGTGTTGATGGCGACCACGGACGGCTCGTTCAGGACGATCCCCCGGCCCCTCACGTACACCAGCGTGTTGGCGGTCCCGAGGTCGATCGCCATGTCACGGCCGATGAACGACATATTGTTCCCCTTGTTCCCCATGAGGAGCGTCTGGCCTTCCAGTTGATAGCGGCTGCTGTCAGGTCGGCGAGTGGGTGTGTGGGTGGAGGCCCCATCGTAGTGCCGGGAGTGCTGACACCGCGCGACGGGACTCCGGCAATCGCGCCGGAATGGATACCCGCCCCCTTAGTGGTGACGTCGTGTCCTGTCGATGCGTTCCCCAAAGCGCCCGGCCATACCAAAGGGCGACCGAAATTACTTCGGTCGCCCCAGGTCATGAGCGCTATTCGGCTGATGTTGCGTCAGGAGGGAGTGCCCCGGCGCGGCTCAGAGAGCGGGAAAGAAGAGCTTCAGCTCGCGCTCCGCCGACTCCTCGGAGTCCGAGGCGTGGATCAGGTTCTCGCGCACGATGGTGCCGAAGTCCCCCCGGATGGAGCCGGGCGCCGCGGCGATCGGGTCGGTGGGACCGGCCAACTGGCGGACACCCTCGATCACGCGTTCCCCTTCGACGACCAGGGCGACGACGGGACCGCTGGCCATGAAGCCCATGAGGGGCTCGTAGAACGGCTTGCCCTTGTGCTCGCCGTAGTGCGCCTCAAGGGTCTCCTGGTCCAGCGTGCGCAGCTCCAGCGCGGGGATGGTCCAGCCGGCCTTCCGCTCGATGCGGCCGATGATCTCGCCGATCAGGCCGCGACGGACGGCATCGGGCTTGAGCAGGACGAGGGTGCGCTGGGTCATGTTCGGGCTCCTTGCGGCATACGGGTGCGGTAGGACGAATCTACAGGGCCCTACCGGGTGCCCTGCGGGGGCCCGTCACGCAGCGTCAGGCGAACCGGGTGCCCCGGACGCCTCCTGCGCGGCCGCCCAGCGGGCCTTGATCGTGTCGATCTTGCGGCCGTAGTGCACCGAGCACCACCACAGGCCGGCGAACACCGCGCCGAGGAAGAACATCGTGGGAACGACGAACCCGCTCACGACCAGGCCGATCTGCAGGGCCCAGCCCAGCTGGACCGCCCCGGGACGCGACAGCATCCCGCACAGCAGCACCGACAGCACCATCGAGACCCCGCACACCGTCCAGACCGTGGCCTGGGTCAGATCGGGGTTCTTCATCGCCACCAGGCCCGCGAAGCCGATCACGAAGAACTCGCCGATCAGCGTGCTCGCACACAGCGTGCGCATACCTCAGCCCCTCTTCAGCAGCAGGCGGGCCTCGCCCACCGTGATCACGGAACCGGTCACCAGGACCCCGGCCCCTCCGTACTCGGCCTCTTCCTCCGCCAGGGTGATCGCCGCCTCCAGGGCGTCGTCCAGCCGCGGCTCCACCTGCACCCGGTCCCCGCCGAAGACCTCGACCGCGACGGCGGCCAGCTCGTCCGCGCCCATCGAGCGGTGGCTGGAGTTCTCCGTCACCACCACCTCGGCGAAGATCGGCTCGAAGGCCTCCAGCACCCCGCGGACGTCCTTGCCCTCGCTCGCGGCCACGACACCGACCAGCCGGCTGAAGCCGAACGACTCGGTGACCGCCTCCGCGGTCGCCGCCGCGCCCGCCGGGTTGTGCGCCGCGTCCAGGACCACCGTCGGGCTGCGCCGCACGACCTCCATGCGGCCCGGCGAGGTCACCGAGGCGAACGCCTTCCGTACGGTGTCCAGGTCCAGGACGCGCGCCCGGTCCTGGCCGATCCCGAAGAAGGCCTCGACGGCCGCCAGCGCCACCGCCGCGTTGTGCGCCATGTGAGCGCCGTACAGCGGCAGGAAGATGCCGTCGTACTCCCCGCCCATACCGCGCAGCGTCAGCTGCTGGCCGCCGACCGCGACCTCGCGCGAGACGACCCCGAACTCCATGCCCTCGCGGGCGACGGTGGCATCGACCTCCACGGCCCTCTTCAGCAGCACCTGCGCCGCGTCCACCGGCTGCTGCGCCAGAATCACCGTCGCGTCCTGCTTGACGATGCCGCCCTTCTCCACGGCGATCTCGCCGGGCGTGGAGCCGAGCCGGTCGGTGTGGTCCAGGCTGATGGGGGTGACCACCGCGACCGAGGCGTCGATGACGTTGGTCGCGTCCCAGCTGCCGCCCATGCCGACCTCGACCACGGCCACGTCCACCGGGGCGTCCGCGAAGGCCGCGTAGGCCATCCCGGTGAGCACCTCGAAGAACGACAGCCGGAACTCCTCCGAGGCGTCGACCATCTCCACGTACGGCTTGATGTCCTGGTACGTCTCGACGAACCGCTCGGCACTGATCGGCGCCCCGTCGAGGCTGATGCGCTCGGTGATCGACTGCACGTGCGGGCTGGTGTAGCGCCCGGTGCGCAGCTCGAAGGCGTTCAGCAGGGACTCGATCATGCGGGCCGTGCTCGTCTTGCCGTTCGTGCCGGTGACGTGGATGGACGGGTACGCGCGCTGCGGCTCGCCCAGCAGGTCCATCAGCGCCGCGATCCGCGACACCGAGGGCTCCAGCTTGGTCTCGCCCCAGCGGGTGGAAAGCTCCTGCTCCACCTCCAGCAGCGCCTGGGCGACCTCGGGGTCGACGGGCCGGGCGGGTACCGGGTCGTTCTGGGGCGGACCGGCCTGGGCGCGCAGGGTGCGGCTGCCGGCCTCGATCACCGCCAGGTCGGGGTCGCGGTCGGACTCTTCCGCCACGATGTGGTCGAACTCGTCGAAGGTACCGGCGAGGTCGTCGTTGTCGTCGCGGTCGTGGCTCTCGGGCTGCTGCTCACTCACAGGGCCAGTCTACGGACGGGGACCCCGAGGATTTCCGGCCCGGCCGTTTCGGGGCCTCCGGCGGCGGCCGCGGCCTGCTCGTCCTGCGGGCCGGGAGACCACGAAGGGGCCCACAAGGCAGCCCCTCCCCTAGCGCCGGCTAGCCGCGCGGGAGCGTCGCCACGACCTCGTAGCCGTCCGCCGTGCGCGTCGCCGTCAGGGTCCCGCCCAGGCTGCGCACGCGCTCGGCCGTGCTCGCCGTCCCCGAGCCCGCCGAGACGGGGGCCCGGCGCGGGGCTCGTGGCGCCAGCGGGTTGCGCACCGCGATCCGTAGCTGCGGGTCCTGCGCCGCGATCGACACGTCGACGGTCTGGCCCCGCGCGTGCTTGGCCGCATTGGTCAGGCACTCCTGCACCACCCGGTAGACCGCCGCCTGCCGCAGCGGCGACAGCCCGTGCGCGTCCCGGTCCATGGTGAGCCGTACGGGCGAACCGGCCCGCCCCCTCTCCTCCGCCAGGGCCGCCAGCCCGTCCCCGCAGTGGAGGACAGCTCCCCGCACTGCACGATGATCCAGGGCCGCCGCGCCGCGCCAAGAGCAACGCGGCCAGGTAGGAGATCCACGGCGTCCGGCGGCGCACCAGCAGCGGCGCGCAGCCCGCGGCCAGCACGCCTCGGATCCGTTGCCCCGGGACGGTTAATCGAGTGATTCGGGGCACTTCGGACAGGCCGGACGTCCCGGGCGGGGAAGAGACGAAGCGAAGGCCCCCACATCGACCGACGGTGTGGGGGCCTTCGCACCCTCACGGGCGCGGCTACGAGCGCTTACGCGGCCGGCAGCGCGTCCAGCTGCGCCTGGATCCGCGCGATGTCCGCCTCGGCCTTGGCCAGGCGGCCCTTGATCTTGTCCACGACGTTGTCGGGGGCCTTGGCCAGGAAGGCCTCGTTCCCGAGCTTCGCCTGCGCCTGCTGCTTCTCCTTCTCGGCGGCGCCGAGGTCCTTGGAGAGGCGGTTGCGCTCCGCGGCCACGTCGATCGTGCCCGACAGGTCCAGCGCGACGGTGGCGCCGGCGACCGGCAGGGTCGCGGTGGCGTTGAAGTCCTCGCCCTCCGGCTGCAGGCGCAGGAGCTGGCGGATGGCGCCCTCGTGCGCGGCCAGCGCGGTGCCCGACAGGTCCAGACGCGCCGGAACCTTCTGGCCGTCCTGCAGGCCCTGCTCCTTGCGGAAACGGCGGACCTCGGTGACCACGGCCTGGACGAGCCCGATCTCGGCCTCGGCGGCCTCGTCGCGGAAACCGCTGTCGGCCGGCCACTCGGCGATCACGAGGGATTCGCCGCCGGTCAGCGTGGTCCACAGCGTCTCGGTGACGAAGGGGACCACCGGGTGCAGCAGGCGCAGCATGACGTCGAGGACCTCACCGAGGACCCGGCCCGAGACCTTGGCCTGCTCGCCGCCCGCGAAGAAGGTCGTCTTCGAGAGCTCGACGTACCAGCTGAAGACCTCGTCCCACGCGAAGTGGTAGAGGGAGTCCGACAGCTTCGAGAACTGGTAGTCCTCGTAGAACGCGTCGACCTCGGCCACGGTCTTGTTCAGCCGCGACAGGATCCAGCGGTCGGTCGCCGACATCTGCTCGGGGGCCGGCAGCTCGCCCTCGATCGTCGCGCCGTTCATCAGCGCGAAGCGCGTGGCGTTCCAGATCTTGTTGGCGAAGTTGCGGGAGGCCTGGACCCAGTCCTCGCCGATCGGGACGTCGACACCCGGGTTGGCGCCGCGGGCCAGGGTGAAGCGGACCGCGTCGGAACCGTAGGCGTCCATCCAGTCCAGCGGGTTGACCGCGTTGCCGAAGGACTTCGACATCTTCTTGCCGCGCTCGTCGCGGACCATGCCGTGCAGGGCGATGGTGTGGAACGGCGGGGTGCCGTCCATCGCGTACAGGCCGAACATCATCATCCGGGCGACCCAGAAGAAGAGGATGTCGTAGCCGGTGACCAGGACGGAGTTCGGGTAGAACTTCGCGAGGCTCTCGGTCTGGTGCGGCCAGCCCAGCGTGGAGAAGGGCCACAGGCCCGAGGAGAACCAGGTGTCGAGGACGTCGGTGTCCTGGGTCCAGCCCTCGCCCGACGGCGGCTGCTCGTCCGGTCCGACGCAGACGATCTCGCCGTTCGGGCCGTACCAGACCGGGATGCGGTGGCCCCACCACAGCTGGCGCGAGATGCACCAGTCGTGGAGGTTGTCGACCCAGTCGAAGTAGCGCTTCTCCATCTCCTGCGGGTGGATCTTGACCCGGCCGTCGCGGACCGCGTCACCGGCGGCCTGGGCGAGCGGACCGACCTTGACCCACCACTGGAGGGACAGCCGCGGCTCGATGGTGGTCTTGCAGCGCGAGCAGTGGCCGACCGAGTGGGTGTACGGACGCTTCTCGGCGACGATCCGGCCCTCGGCGCGCAGCGCGGCGACGATGGCCGATCGGGCCTCCAGCCGGTCCAGGCCCTGGAAGGGGCCGTGCGCCGTGATGATGGCGTGCTCGTCCATGACGGCGAGGTTGGGCAGGCCGTGGCGCTGGCCGATCTCGAAGTCGTTCGGGTCGTGCGCCGGCGTCACCTTGACGGCGCCCGTGCCGAACTCCGGGTCGACGTGCTCGTCGGCGACGATCGGGATGCGGCGGCCGGTCAGCGGCAGCTCGATCTCGGTGCCGACCATGTGCTTGTAGCGCTCGTCCTCGGGGTGGACCGCGACGGCGGTGTCACCGAGCATCGTCTCGGCGCGCGTGGTCGCGACGACGATGGAGTTCTCCCCCTCGCCGTAGCGGATGGAGACCAGCTCGCCGTCGTCGTCCTGGTACTCGACCTCGATGTCGGAGATCGCGGTCAGGCAGCGCGGACACCAGTTGATGATGCGCTCGGCGCGGTAGATCAGCTCGTCGTCGTAGAGCTTCTTGAAGATGGTCTGGACGGCCTCGGAGAGGCCCTCGTCCATGGTGAAGCGCTCACGCGACCAGTCGACACCGTCACCGAGACGGCGCATCTGGCCGGAGATCTGCCCGCCGGACTCGTTCTTCCACTGCCAGACGCGTTCGACGAACGCCTCACGGCCCAGGTCGTGGCGGGACTTGCCCTCCTTGGCGAGCTCGCGCTCGACGACGTTCTGGGTGGCGATGCCGGCGTGGTCCATGCCGGGCTGCCACAGCGTCTCGTAGCCCTGCATGCGCTTGCGGCGCGTGAGGGCGTCGATCAGCGTGTGCTCGAAGGCGTGGCCCAGATGGAGGGAGCCCGTGACGTTCGGCGGCGGAATGACGATGGTGTACGGCGGCTTGTCGCTCTTCGCGTCGGCCTCGAAATACCCACGCTCTACCCAGCGCTCGTAGAGCTTCCCCTCTACCTCGGCCGGCGCGTACTGGGTCGGCAGTTCGGAGTTGGGGCTGCTGGGTGTCTGCGTGTTCTCGGTCACGGACCACAGTTTAAGGGCGTAACAGTCCAGTCATGAAACCGGTAATGAGGGGGCCCGGCGCCCCGCACCGCATCGGCTTCCGCCAGGATGTGTGGAACACATAAACGACCTCATGGGGGGACGCGGGATGAGCTACAACCAGCCGGGACCTTACGGACAGCCGCAGCAGCCGGGCCCGTACGGGCAGCAGCCCCCGCCGCCGGGCCCGTACGGCCAGCCCGCCCCGCAGCCCGGCTACGGCTACCCGCAGCAGCCGGGCGTGCCGCCGCAGGGCTACCCGCAGCAGCCGCCTGCGCCCGCGTACGGCTACCCGCAGCAGCCCCCGTACGGTGGCACGCCCCCGAAGAAGTCGAAGGCCGGCGTCATCATCGGCGTGGTCGTCGCGGTCGCGGTCATCGCGGGCGGCGGCTGGTACTTCATGAAGGGCGGCGGCGCGGGCGGCGGCATCGCGGCCAACACCAAGGGCTACAAGCTGGTCGCCCCGGAGTCGGTGGACGACTTCAAGAAGGACCCGAAGTACACGGACAAGGAATTCAGCGACAAGGACAAGAAGGAAGCCGAGGGCGTGGGCGTCAAGAACCCCACCCAGGTGGGCATGACCTACCAGTCCGGCGACCCGAAGAACCCGCTGTCCGCCAAGCTCCTCAACTTCTCGGGCGTCTACGGCGAGGTCGCGGACCCGGAGAAGGCCGTGGACGCGTACTTCGCCCTGGCCAAGCTGGAGGCCACCAAGGGCGACAGCAAGCAGACGGTCGACCTCATCGGGAGCCCCAAGACGATGAGCCCGGCCGGCTTCAAGGGCGCCGTGATGAAGTGCCAGGAGGCCAAGTTCACCACGAAGGACACGACGGCCAAGGGGCCCAAGGAGTTCACGCTCCCGATCTGCATCTGGGGTGACTACAGCACCCTGAGCACGGTCACCGCGATGGAGATGTCCTCCGTGCTGGCCGGCAAGTCGGGCTACACCCTGGAGCAGACCGCGGAGTTCACCGCGAAGCTCTACAACACCGCCCGCGTCAAGAAGTAACGACGCCGCAGGCAACGCAGAAGGGGCGCCCCGGATCGGGGCGCCCCTTCTGCATGCGTGCCTACCGGCTCGGTTACGCCGACTTCTCCTGCGGGCCCTGGTCCTTCGGGACGATGCGGGGGACCAGCGTCGGGTTGACGTTGGAGCGGACGACGTCCGCGGTGATGACCACGCGGGCCACGTCCTTGCGGGACGGGACCTCGTACATCACCGACATCAGGACCTCTTCCATGATGGCGCGCAGACCGCGCGCGCCCGTCTGGCGCAGGATCGCCTGGTCGGCGATGGCTTCGAGGGCCCCGCGCTCGAAGTCCAGTTCCACACCGTCGAGTTCGAACAGCCGCTGGTACTGCTTCACCAGCGCGTTGCGCGGCTCGATGAGGATCTGGAGCAGGGCCTCGCGGTCCAGGTTGTGCACGGAGGTCAGGACGGGGAGGCGGCCGATGAACTCGGGGATCATCCCGAACTTCACCAGGTCCTCCGGCATGACCTCCTGGAACTGGTCGCTGGCCTCGATCTCGCGCTTCGAGCGGATCGTCGCCCCGAAGCCGATGCCCTTGGCTCCCGCACGCGACTCGATGATCTTCTCCAGGCCGGCGAAGGCGCCGCCCACGATGAAGAGCACGTTCGTCGTGTCGATCTGGATGAACTCCTGGTGCGGGTGCTTGCGGCCGCCCTGCGGCGGGACCGAGGCGGTCGTGCCCTCCAGGATCTTCAGGAGGGCCTGCTGAACGCCCTCGCCGCTCACGTCGCGCGTGATCGACGGGTTCTCGCTCTTGCGGGCCACCTTGTCGATCTCGTCGATGTAGATGATCCCGGTCTCGGCCTTCTTGACGTCGTAGTCGGCCGCCTGGATCAGCTTCAGCAGGATGTTCTCGACGTCCTCGCCGACGTACCCGGCCTCCGTCAGCGCCGTCGCGTCGGCGATGGCGAACGGGACGTTCAGCATCCGGGCCAGGGTCTGCGCGAGCAGGGTCTTGCCCGAGCCCGTGGGGCCCAGCAGCAGGATGTTGGACTTCGCCAGCTCGATGGCGTCGTCCCGGCCCTGGGCGCCGCCGTTCTCCCCGGCCTGGACCCGCTTGTAGTGGTTGTAGACCGCTACCGAGAGCGCCTTCTTCGCCGGCTCCTGGCCGACGACGTAGCTCTCCAGGAACTCGTAGATCTCACGGGGCTTGGGGAGTTCCTCCCACCGGACCTCGGAGGTCTCCGCGAGCTCCTCTTCGATGATCTCGTTGCAGAGGTCGATGCACTCGTCGCAGATGTACACACCGGGTCCTGCGATGAGCTTCTTCACCTGCTTCTGGCTCTTTCCGCAGAACGAGCACTTGAGCAGGTCGCCGCCGTCACCGATGCGTGCCACGAGGTGCTTCCCCTTCGCCTGGGAGACGCCTGGTTCAGCGCTCCTGGTGCCTCATATCCGACGGTACCTTGCCGGGGGCCCCGTGCGGGGCCCCCTTGACGTGGTTCACATCGCCGGATCCGGCTGCGTGATCACGCCAACTGTCGGCAAGGATCAGTGGGAGTTCTTGCGGGTCGAGACGATCTGGTCGATCAGGCCGTACGCGAGCGCGTCCTCGGCAGTGAGGATCTTGTCGCGCTCGATGTCGTCGCGGATCTTCTCGATCGGCGTCGTCGAGTGCTTGGCCAGCATGGTCTCCAGCTGGTCGCGCATGCGCAGGATCTCGTTGGCCGCGATCTCCAGGTCGGAGAGCTGCTCACGGCCGGTGCCGCCGGAGGGCTGGTGGATCAGCACACGGGCGTTCGGCAGGGCCATGCGCTTGCCGGGGGTGCCGGCGGCGAGCAGGACCGCGGCGGCGGAGGCCGCCTGGCCCATGCAGACCGTCTGGATGTCCGGCTTCACGAACTGCATCGTGTCGTAGATCGCCGTCAGCGCGGTGAAGGAGCCGCCGGGGCTGTTGATGTAGATCGAGATGTCGCGGTCCGGGTCCATCGACTCCAGGCACAGCAGCTGCGCCATGACGTCGTTGGCGGAGGCGTCGTCGATCTGCACGCCGAGGAAGATCACGCGCTCCTCGAAGAGCTTCGCGTACGGGTCGTACTCGCGCACGCCCTGCGAGGTGCGCTCGACGAAGCGCGGGATGACGTAGCGGTTGTCCACCTGAGCGCCGGTGTAGAGGCCGCTCGCGGGAGAGAGGTTGTTGATGTGCATCTGGGTGTTCACCGTCCTGGTGGCGTTCTGCGGGCTGTCGGCTGCCTGGTACTGCGCTGTGCGCCGGGATCAGGCCCCGGTGCCGCCGCCGCCCGGCGCGTTGGACGCGGCCGAGATGATCTCGTCGATGAGGCCGTACTCCTTGGCCTCCTCGGCGGTGAACCAGCGGTCGCGGTCACCGTCGCGGATGATCGCCTCGACGGTCTGGCCCGAGTGGAACGCGGTGATCTCTGCCATGCGCTGCTTGGTGCGCAGCAGGTACTGGGCCTGGATCTTGATGTCCGACGCGGTGCCGCCGATGCCGGCGGAGCCCTGGTGCATCAGGATGTCGGTGTTCGGCAGGGCGAAGCGCTTGCCCTTGGCGCCACCGGTCAGCAGGAACTGGCCCATCGAGGCCGCCATGCCCATGCCGATGGTGACGACGTCGTTCTTGATGAACTGCATGGTGTCGTAGACCGCCATGCCCGCCGTAACGGAGCCACCCGGGCTGTTGATGTACAGGTAGATGTCCTTCTCCGGCTCGGCGGCCAGGAGGAGGAGCTGCGCGGTGATCTTGTTGGCGATCTCGTCGTCGACCTGCTGGCCGAGGAAGATGATGCGCTCGCCGAGCAGCCGGTTGTAGACATGGTCGCCGAGGCCGCCACCGATGGACGGCTCACCCGCGGCGTAAGGCTTCAGATTCGTCACGTATCCACCTGCTCGTCTCCGACGGCCATGTGCCGTCTCAGCGTCTCGTTCTGGGGCACGGTCCGGCCGGTGCGGACGAGTCCGCCGGCGTCCGGGTGCTCACGTGCCCTCGTACTCATGGACCCTAACGCGCAGGTAGGACAACGCCATCCCGCTTCCCGAACTGTTCGCTCGGAGCGCAAGCTCCCGGAGCCTTCGGGCGCCAGGGCGAAGGGCCCGGACGCGGCTGCGTCCGGGCCCTTCGGGGCACTGCTCAGCGGGCTTCGCCCGGGGTGTTACTTGGCCTCGTCGGCCGCGGCCTCGGTGTCACCGTCGACGGTGGCCTCGACGGTCTCGGCGGCCTGCTCCTCGTCCTCGTCGGACAGGTCCACGACCTCGCCGTTGGTGTCGACGACCTTGGCGGCCTCGACGACGACCGCGAGGGCCTTGCCGCGGGCGACCTCGCCGACGAGCATCGGGACCTGGCCGCCCTCGACGACGGCCTGGGCGAACTGGTCGGGGGACATGCCGGAGGAGGCGGCGCGGCGCATGAGGTGCTCGGTGAGCTCCTCCTGGTTGACGCCCAGCTTCTCCTTGTTGACCAGCGCGTCGAGGACGAACTGGGTCTTGATGCCCTTGATCGCCTGCTCGGAGGTCTCGGCGTCGAACTCCTCGACCGTCTTGCCCTGGAACTCCAGGTACTTCTCGATGGTCAGACCCATCTGGCCGAGCTGGTGGTGCTCGAGGTTGTGCTTGCGGGTCTGGACCTCGTCCGCGAGGAGCTTCTCGGGGATCGGGACCTCGACGAGCTCCAGCAGCTTCTCCAGGACGCGCTCCTGGGCCTGCGTGGCCTGGTCGTACTGCTTCATGTTCTCGAGGCGCTTGCGGCTGTCGTCCTTGAGGGCCTCAAGGGTGTCGAACTCGCTCGCCATCTGCGCGAACTCGTCGTCCAGCTCCGGCAGCTCGCGGGCGGAGACCTTGGTGACCTTGACGGTGACCTCGGCGTCCTTGCCCTCGGCGGAGCCGCCCTTCAGCTGGGAGGTGAAGGTGGCCTCGCCACCGGCCTCCAGGCCCTTGACGGCCTCGTCGATGCCTTCGAGGAGCTCGCCCGAGCCGATGGTGTAGGAGACGTCGGAGGCGACGCCGTCCGGCAGCACCTCGCCGTCGACCTTGGCCTCCAGGTCGATGGTGACGACGTCGCCGTCCTGGGCGGCGCGCTCGACGTCCTTGGTGGACGCGAAGCGGCCGCGCAGCTGCTCGACGGACTTCTCGACGTCCTCGTCGGAGACCTCGATGGCGTCGACCTCGACCTCGATGCCGGAGTAGTCCGGGATCTCGATCTCGGGACGGACGTCGACCTCGGCGGTGAAGGCCAGCAGCTCGCCGTCCTTCAGCTCCGTGATGTCCACCTCGGGCTGGCCCAGCGGGTTCAGGTCGGCCTCGTTGACCGCCTCGGTGTAGAACTTCGGGAGGGCGTCGTTGACGGCCTCCTCCAGCACCGCACCGCGGCCGAAGCGCTGGTCGATGACGCGGGCCGGGATCTTGCCCTTGCGGAAGCCCTTCACCGTGACCTGCTGGTTGATCTTCTTGTACGCCGCGTCGAGGCTGTCCTTGAGCTCCTCGAAGGGCACCTCAACAGTGAGCCGAACCCGAGTCGGGTTCAGGGTCTCCACGGCGCTCTTCACGGTTCGGTCTCCTTGGTGGCTGACTGCTGGGGATTCTGCCGTCACGCTGTGATTCAGCGGTTCGGCGGACTTCGGCCCGGTACATCAGACACACGGGCACGCAGCTTGCATAGTAACCGCAAGCGGCAATCAGCCCACAACGCGATCTTGTGGTGACCCTCGCAGGACCCGGAAGGATCTAAGAGGGGGACAGTGCTGGTGGTCGGGGTGGCCGGATTCGAACCGACGACCTTCCGCTCCCAAAGCGGACGCGCTACCAAGCTGCGCCACACCCCGTCGGTGCGACACGTAGGGTACATGCCCGGAGACCCTCTGATGCGCGGGTTATCACGACGCCTTTCGGCCGGTTCCCCGGCGCGGGCGCGCCATGTGGTGTGCGCTCCCCCGGCGCGACCCGCTAGGATGCTGTCCGTGCCGCGGTCCCCGGACCTGCGGCGCGCGTGCTGCGGGTGTAGCTCAATGGTAGAGCACTAGTCTTCCAAACTAGCTACGCGGGTTCGATTCCCGTCACCCGCTCTGAAGCACGAAGGGCCAGGTCAGAGGACGTTTCCTCCCCCTGGCCCTTCGTCGTTCCCGGTGTCGTTTCCGGTCGCCGTCCCGGCCGGCCGGGGCGGGCCGGTCAGAGTTTGATGTTGGAGATCATCGTCGCGAGGGAGTTCAGGAAGCGGTTCACGTCGCCCGCGATCGAGCTGGACGCCAGGAAGAAGCCGAAGAGGGCCGCGACGATGGCCGGGCCCGTCTTGATGTGGTTGCCGCGGATCAGCACCACCAGGATGACCGCCAACAGAACCACCACTGACAGCGAAATGGCCACTTCTGATCACACCTTCGGTCGTCCCCTGGTCGGCCCGGGGCGCACGGCCGCGCACACCCCCACATGCACCATCCTCCCACCAACCGGGCCCGGCTATCCGCCCCGTGACGAATAGTCCAGGTTCTGTTTCCGCCAACGTCCCGCGCATCGGGCACATTTCGGACCTGGTGCGCAGGTCACGGGGCGGTGAGCCCGAGGAGGGAGCGGACGTACGCGTACTTCGCGGTCAGCCGCTCGCGCGTCGGGCCGTCCAGTACGCGCAGGCGTACGGGGTCGGCGTTGTGCGCGAGGTCGGCCTCCTTGACGAGCAGGGCGCCGGGAGTGGCGAGGATGCGGGCCGCGTACTGCTCGACCGGTTCGCCGGGGCGCTTGGTGACCGCGAGGACCATGTCCTTGACCGGCTGCGGGAGGGCCGCCGCGTCCAGCCACGCGCGGCTGAGGGCCCCGTCCTCGATCGCGTCGTGGAGCCAGGCCGCGGCCTGCTGTTCGGGGCTGCCGCCGCGCACGCGGACGCCCTCGGCCACGGCGGCGAGGTGCTCGGCGTACGGCCGGCCGGCCTTGTCCGTCTGGCCCTTGTGCGCGCTGCGCGCCAGCGCCTCGACTTCCACGAGTGTCAGGGGCCGGTCCGTCATGCGATCTCCTTCGCTGCTCTGCACAGGGCCTGGGCGGCCCGGCGCACGTCCGCCGGTGTGGTGCGCCAGTTGGCGAACGCGGCGCGCAGGGCGGGGATTCCCCCGTAGCGGGTCGGGGTGACGAAGACGTCGGCGGCCGCGGCCTCGCGCAGGGCCGTCAGGCGGGCCGGGGTGGGGGCCTCGGCGAGGGTGAAGCACACCACGTTGAGGCGGACCGGGGCGAGCAGACGCAGGGCGGGGTCCTCGGAGAGCTGCTCGCCGAGGGCGCGGGCGCAGGCGATGTCGCGCTCGACGATCTCCCGGTGGCCCTGGCGGCCGTACGCGCGGAGCGTGAACCAGGCGGCGAGGGCGCGCAGGCGGTGGGAGTTCTCCGGGGTGAGGTGGACGAGGTCGGGGTGGTCGCCGAGGGGGCCGAGGTAGGCGGCCGAGTTCTGGAAGACGCGGGCCTGCAGGTCCCTGCGGCGGGTGAACTGGACGGCGCTGTCGTAGGGGACGTTGAGCCATTTGTGGAGGTCGACGCAGAGGGAGTCGGCGGCGTCGAGGCCGTCGACGAGGTGTGCGTGGTCCGGCGAGAGGGCGGCGAAGGCGCCGAAGGCCGCGTCGGTGTGCAGCCAGAAGTCGTGGCGCTCCTTGAGAGCGGCGACGGCCCGCAGGTCGTCGAAGTCGGCGGTGTTGACGGTGCCGGCGTTGGCGACGACCACGGCCGGGCCGGGCGTGTCGGCGAGGGCCCGGTCGAGGGCGGCGGGGTCGACGGCCTCCCGGCCGGGGAGGGTGGGGACCGGGACGAGGGAGTTGCGGCCCAGGCCCAGGACCGAGAGGGCCTTGGCGATGGAGGAGTGCGGGGCGCCGGACAGCACGCGGACGGGGCCGAGGGCGCCGGCGCCGTCGTCGGCGGGCGAGACGCCGAGGCGTTCGCCGAGCCATTCGCGGGCGATGGCGAGACCGGTGGTGTTGGACATGGTGGCGCCGCTGACGAAGGTGCCCGTGTGCTGCGGCCCGAGGCGCAGGAGGTCCCGGAGCCAGCCGACGGTCTCGCGTTCGAGGTCCTGGCCGGCGCCGTCCAGGGCGGAGTTCGAGTTCTGGTCGTGGGCGGCGGTGAGCCAGTCCCCGGCGAGGGCCGCCGGGGTGGCGCCGCCGGTGACGAAGCCGAGGTAGCGCGGGCCCGCGGAGGCCGACAGCCTCGGCTCCCAGCGCTCCCGGAAGGCGGCGAGGGCGGCGTCCGCTCCGGCGCCGCGCTCCGGGAGGGGTTCGGGGGCGTACGAGGGCCCGGCGGGCGGGCCGGGCGGTACGACGGGACGCGCGTCCAGCGTGCCGAGCGCGTCGGCGGCGGCGCGGCGGGTGGCGTCGAGCAGGTCGGGAAGCCGGGCGAGATCGTCGGCGAGCGTGCGGTCCATGGGGGCACGGTAGGGCCCGCCGGGGCCGGGCGGGCGGGCCAATCCGGGAGGAGTGGCCACCTTGTGAGGGCAGGCCGCGTGACGCGTGAGGTGCCTCCTCCGCCGCCGTCAGGGCGAGCGGCGGATCAGGAGGAGCGCGCGGTCGTCGTTGACGTCCTTGGCGACCTTCTCGATCAGGTGCCAGGTCGCGCCGTCCCAGCCGGAGGCGACGTAGCGGTCGGCTTCGCCGGTGAGGCGGTCGATGCCCTCGCTGATGTCGCGGTCGGCGGTCTCGACGAGGCCGTCGGTGAAGAGCATGAGGACGTCGCCGCACCGCAGGTTGCCGCGGGCGGGGGTGAAGTCGGCGCCGTCGTAGACGCCGAGCAGCGGGCCCTCGCCGGTCTTCTCCACCCAGCGGCCGGTGCCCGCGGAGAGCTGGAGCGCCGGGAGGTGGCCGGCCGAGAGGAGCTCGTAGTCGCCGGTCTCCAGGTCCAGGACGAGGTGGATGGAGGTGGCGAAGCCCTCCTCCCAGTCCTGGCGCAGCAGGTAGCGGTTGGCGGCGGGCAGGAAACCGTGCGGGGGCAGGGCGCCGAGGAGGCCGCCGAAGGCGCCCGAGAGCAGCAGGGCGCGGGAGCCCGCCTCCATGCCCTTGCCGGAGACGTCGGTCAGGACGATCTCCAGGGTGCGGCCGCCGTTGGTGCGGGCCGCGACCACGAAGTCGCCGGAGAAGGACTGGCCGCCGGCGGGCCGCAGGGCCATCTCGCGGTGCCAGCCGCGCGGCAGGGGGGGCAGTTTGCTCTGCACGCGGATGCGTTCGCGCAGGTCGAAGAGCATGGTGCCGCCCCGCCGCCAGGGCACGCCCACGCGGCTGCGGAACTGCGCGATGACCAGCCCGAAGAACCCGCAGGCCGCGACCACCAGGACGGTGCCGGGGGTGACGCGCGCGGGGCCCTGGGTGTAGGGGCCCAGGACGAGGGCCTCGACGATCAGCGCGGCCGCGGAGGCCGCGTACAGGGCGAGCAGGCTGGCGGGGCGCAGCAGCAGTCCCCCGGCCACGATGGGCAGGACGAGCGCGGAGGACGAGAACCAGACGGGCAGCATGAGCGTGCCGCAGGCGATCGCGGGAATGGTGAGCAGGAGCCCGCCGAAGGCCAGCCAGTCGGAGCCGTCGCCGCGGAAGTAGTCGACGGCGGATTTGCGCAGGGTGGTGCGGGCCCGGTGCGACAGCATGCGCATCCGGGCCGTAAGGGTTTCCACGCGTGCTCCGGCCATTGTTTCGGGACCTTATCCATCCTGACTGCGGATGCGCAGCGGTACCCCTGCACCCGGGGACCTCCGGCCGTCCGAAAACACGTCGACTGAGCCGGAATGCCCTGATAGGGATGGCCGTATGGCTCTTGAGACGCGCGTATTGCAGGGTGATGAGTGGGATGTCTGGTACGACAACCTGGAACTGGCGTTCGGGGGTGTGCCCGAGCCCTCCGAAGAGCGGGAATTCTCCAGGGCGCTGACGGAAGCGGAACGTTCCCTCGGTGTCTGGGACGGCGCCACCTGCGTCGGCTCGGCCGGTGCCTTCACCTTCCGCCTCTCGGTGCCCGGCGGGGCCCTCGTCCCGGCGGCCGGCGTCACGATGGTGGGCGTGGCCCCCACCCACCGCCGGCGCGGGGTGCTCACCTCCCTGATGCGGCGCCAGCTGGACGACATCCGGGCGGGTGGTGAACCGCTCGCCGTGCTGACGGCGTCGGATCCGGCCATCTACGGGCGTTTCGGCTACGGCACGGCGACGTACGCCCTGTCCGTGGACATCGACACGACCCGCGTACGGCTGTCCGTTCCGCCGGGGACGGACGACGTGCGGCTGCGCCTCGTCGACCCGCAGCAGGCGCTGGCTGACTGCGAGCGCGTCTACGCGGCGCTGGTCCCCACCCGGCCGGGCATGCCGGCCCGCCGGCCCGGCTGGGAGCGGCAGGCGCTGCTGGACCCGCCCGAGGTGCGCGGCGGCGCCTCGCCGCTGAAGTGCGTGCTCGCCGAGCGGGCGGACGGCGAGGTGGTCGGGTACGCCCGCTACCGGGTCAAGGCCGACCGGGACATGGCCGGTTCGGACGGCAAGGTCGAGGTGGGCGACGTGGACGCGCTGGACCCGGCGGCGTACGCGGCGCTGTGGCGCTATCTCTTCGGGATAGACCTGACCTGGACGGTACGGGCGCGCCGGCGGCCGGTGGACGACCCGGTGCTGCACCTGGTCAGCGATGTCCGGCGGTCGGGGGCGCGCACGCGGGACGCGCTGCACCTGAGGGTGGTCGACGTCGCCGCGGCGCTGGAGGCGCGCACCTACGGGGCCCCGGTGGACGTGGTCCTGGAGGTCGAGGACGCGTTCTGCCCGTGGAACGAGGGGCGGTGGCGGCTGGTCGCGGACGCCAAGGGCGCCGCCTCCTGCACCCGCAGCGCGGAGCCGGCGGACCTCGGGCTGTCGGTCCGGGAGCTCGGCTCGGCATACCTGGGCGGGATCACCCTCACGTCGCTGGCGGCGGCCGGTCTCGTGCGCGAGCTGCGCGCGGGCTCACTGGCGGAGGCGTCCCGCGCCTTCGCGGGGGACGTCGCCCCGTGGCTGCCGCACGGCTTCTAGCCCCCCGCGCTCACGGGACTGGCTAACGGGACTGGCTAAGGGACGGCTAACGCGACTGGCAGGTCGGGCACCAGAAGAGGTTGCGGGCGGCGAGGGCGGCGGTGCGGATCTCGCTGCCGCAGACGTGGCAGGGCATGTTCGCCCTGCGGTAGACGTACACCTCGCCGCCGTGGTCGTCCACCCGCGGCGGGCGGCCCATCGCCTCCGGCAGGTGCTCGTCGCGGACGGTGTCGATGCGGTTGTGGCGCACGCCCTCGCGCATCAGGGCGGACAGGTCCGCCCACAGGGCGTCCCACTCGGCGCGGGAGAGGTCCTTGCCCGCGCGGTAGGGGTCGATGCCGTGCCGGAAGAGGACCTCGGCGCGGTAGACGTTGCCGACGCCCGCGACGATCTTCTGGTCCATCAGCAGGGCGGCGACGGTGGTGCGGGAGCGGGAGATCCGGGCCCAGGCACGGCCGGGGTCGTCGGCGGGGCGCAGCGGGTCGGGCCCCAGGCGGTCGTGTATCGCCTTCTTCTCGCCCTCCGTGACGAGGGCGCAGGCGGTGGGACCGCGCAGATCGGCGTAGTGCTCCTCGTTCAGCAGGCGCAGCCGGACGGTGTCCGTGGCGGGGGGCGCCGGGGCCGGTCCGAAGCCGAGCTTGCCGAAGAGGCCGAGGTGGATGTGGATCCAGGCGTCGCCGAGCTCCAGGAAGAGGTGCTTGCCGTGCGCCTCGGCGCTTTCCAGCTCACGGCCGTCGAGCAGGGCCGCGCTGTCGGCGAACCGGCCCTGCGGGCTGCTGACCCGGACCGGGCGTGCGGCGAACCGCTCGGTGTGGTCCTGGGCGAGGCGGTGGATCGTATGCCCCTCGGGCACGGCGAAGCTCCTCGAAGCTCAAAGGAATGACGACGGCCGTGCCACCCCCGGGCGGGAGCGGCACGGCCGGACGTGGGATCAGCCCTGCGGGTGGTGGGCCGGGATCGGGGGGAGCTCGCCGGTCTGCTCGTAGGCGGAGAGCATGTCGATGCGGCGGGTGTGCCGCTCCTCGTCGGAGTACGGGGTCTTCAGGAAGGCGTCGACGAAGCTGACGACCTCTTCCTGGGTGTGCATGCGGCCGCCGACGGAGATGACGTTGGCGTTGTTGTGCTCGCGGCCCAGCTCGGCGGTCTGGACGCTCCACGCGAGGATGGCGCGGATGCCCTTGACCTTGTTGGCGGCGATCTGCTCGCCGTTGCCGGAGCCGCCGATCACGATGCCGAGGCTGTCCGCGTCCGCGGCGGTCTTCTCCGCGGCGCGGAGGCAGAACGGCGGGTAGTCGTCCACGGCGTCGTAGATGTGGGGCCCACAGTCGACGGGCTCGTGGCCGTTGTTCTTGAGCCAGTCCACCAGGTGGTTCTTGAGCTCATAACCGGCATGGTCGGATCCGAGGTACACGCGCATGGGACGAGTGTGGCACGTGGCCCCCGCACGGACGCCGGTGGGTGTCGCGTAAGTCACTTCTAAAGCTCAAGTAAACCCAAAGAGCGCAGATGGGACAGGGCGCGGCCGATGTCCTGGACGTTCGTCCCAGCGCAACGATCCGGATTGAGGTCTTCCGTCCTGCGTTCATCTCAGGTTTGAATGCCGGGGCTCGCAACCCGAGAACCTAAGGATCCGTCCATGAGCTCCACGACGACCCTCCAGAAGGAAGGCGGCCCCACCGGAAACAACGGTGAAGGTCAGCCCTCCGACGGTCTGAAGGCCGGTCTCAAGAACCGCCACCTGTCCATGATCGCCATCGGCGGTGTCATCGGCGCCGGCCTCTTCGTCGGCTCCGGTGGCGGTATCGCCAAGGCCGGTCCCGCCATTCTGATCTCCTACGCGCTGGTCGGCGCGATGGTGGTCTTCGTGATGCGGATGCTGGGCGAGATGGCCGCCGCCAGCCCGAACTCCGGTTCCTTCTCCGCTTACGCCGACCGGGCGCTCGGCCGCTGGGCCGGTTTCTCCATCGGCTGGCTGTACTGGTTCTTCTGGGTCGTCGTGCTCGCGGTGGAGGCCACCGCCGGTGCCTCCATCCTGGAGGGCTGGATCCCGGCCGTCCCGCAGTGGGGCTGGGCGCTGATCGTGATGGCGGTGCTGACCGCCACCAACCTCGGCTCGGTCGCCTCCTACGGTGAGTTCGAGTTCTGGTTCGCGGGCATCAAGGTCGTCGCCATCGGCGCGTTCGTGATCGTCGGCATGCTGGCCGTCTTCGGCCTGCTGCCGGGCTCCGACAACCCGGGCGCGGGCTTCGCGCACCTGACCGACGCGGGCGGTTTCTTCCCCAACGGTTACGGCGCCGTCCTGACCGGTGTGCTGATGGTCGTCTTCTCCTTCATGGGCAGCGAGATCGTCACGCTGGCCGCCGGCGAGTCGGAGAACCCCCGCAAGGCGGTCACCCGGGCCACCAACTCCGTCATCTGGCGGATCGGCGTCTTCTACCTGGGCTCGATCTTCATCGTGCTGACCCTGCTCCCGTGGAACGACAAGTCGATCACCGAGAAGGGCTCGTACGTCGCCGCCCTGGACTCGATCGGCATCGCGCACGCCGGCACCATCATGGAGGTCATCGTCCTGACCGCCGTGCTGTCCTGCCTGAACTCGGGCCTCTACACCGCCTCGCGCATGGCCTTCTCGCTCGGTGAGCGCGGCGACGCCCCGAAGGCGTTCGCCAAGGTCAACTCCCGTGGTGTACCGGTCGCCGCGATCCTGGGCTCGACGGTCTTCGGCTTCGTCGCCGTCTACTTCAACTACGCCTTCAAGGACACGGTCTTCACCTTCCTCCTGAACTCCTCGGGCGCCATCGCGCTCTTCGTCTGGCTGGTGATCTGCTTCACCCAGCTGCGGATGCGCGGGATCCTGGTCCGCGAGGCCCCGGAGAAGCTGACCGTGAAGATGTGGCTCTTCCCGTGGCTGACCTGGGCCACCGCCGCACTGATCATGTTCGTGATCGGCTACATGTTCGTGGACGACGCCAACCGCGAGGTCGTCACGCTGTCCACCCTGGTCGCCGGCGTGGTCGTGGCCGTCGGTGTGGTGCTGGACTTCCGCCGCAAGCGGGCCGCGCTCCAGGGCTGACACCCCCTGGTCGCGTACGTACGACAGAGCCCGGCCCGCCGTCAGAGGCGGGCCGGGCTCCGGCACGTGGGGGGCCGCTCGGCCCGGGACGCCTGCCCGGGGGCCGCTCGGCCGCAGGCCGCTCAGCCGCGGCGGCCGACCAGCTTCCAGGCCGCCGGCAGCAGGCCCATGGCCAGTGCGGCCTTGAGGGCGTCGCCGATCAGGAACGGGGTCAGGCCCTTCGCGACGGCGAGACCCAGGGGCATCCCGGTGGCGGCCATCAGGTACGGGACGCCCACCGCGTAGACCACGGCGGAGCCCAGCACCATCGCACCGGCCGTGCGCAGGACCGAACGGTCGGCGCCGCGCCGCGCGAGCGCGCCGACGAGGGTGGAGGCCAGCAGCATGCCCAGCACGTACCCGAAGGTCGCGCCGCCCGCGCCGGAGGTGCCGCCCGCGAACCACGGCACGCCGGCCATGCCGACCAGGGTGTAGAGGGCGAGGGAGAGGAAGCCGCGGCCGGCGCCGAGCGCGGTGCCGACGAGCAGCGCGGCGAAGGTCTGGCCGGTGATCGGCGCGGCCAGGCCGTCCACGTGGACGGAGAGCTGGGCGGCGAGCCCGGTGAGGGCGGCTCCGCCGGCGACGAGCGCGATGTCGCGGACGCGGCTCGCGGGCAGCAGGTCGGCGAGGACGGTGCCGGGCCGCAGGGTGACGGAAGCAGTGCTCATCGGGGGCTCCGTGGGGTGGTGGGGGCGGGACGATCACCGACGTTAGTGCGCGGTCCGCCGCCCTCCCCCCGCTGCCGGGGACAAAGCCCGGCTCCCCGGCTTGGTGGGGATTTGACAAATCCCCCGCTCCCCCGCCGAGTCGGCGTGATCCTCGTCACGGGGAAGATCTGACCGCACGTCCGTTTTGCACGGACGACCGCCGCCCGGTGAGACTGTGGGGTCCCGCCAAATCCTGATGCGGAGCCCCCACCGCCGCCGGGCCGAACGAGAGTACGAGCGATCCCCTCATGCGTGAGCGCCTGCAAGAAGAAGCACCTCCCACGTCGGGCGAACTGCCCCCGGAACCCCTCAGCCACAGCCTCAAGCAGCGCCACCTGACCATGCTGGGTCTCGGCGGCGTGATCGGAGCCGGGCTCTTCGTCGGCTCCGGAGCCGGCATCGGCGTCGCCGGTCCCGCGATCATCTGCTCCTACCTGCTCGCGGGCGTCCTCGCGATGCTGGTGATGCGGGCGCTGGGCGAGATGTCGGCCGCGATGCCCGCGTCGGGCTCCTTCTCGGTCTACGCGGAGAAGGCCCTGGGGCGCTGGGCCGGCTTCTCGGCGGGCTGGCTCTACTGGTTCCTGCTGGTGGTCGTGCTGGCGGTGGAGGCCACCGGCGCCGCGGACATCGCGAACACCTGGGTGCCCGCCGTCGACCAGTGGGTCTGGGTGCTGATCTTCATGGTGGTCTTCACCGTGACCAACCTGGCCGCGGTGCGCAACTTCGGCGAGTTCGAGTTCTGGTTCGCGGCGCTGAAGGTCGGCGCGATCGTGCTGTTCCTGATCCTCGGCACCCTGGCGATCTTCGGTCTGCTCCCGGACACCGAGCCCGCGGGGCTCGCCCACCTCACCGGCCAGGGCGGTTTCTTCCCGGCCGGCGCCGGCGGCGTGATCGCCGGCATGCTCGCCGTCGTCTTCGCCTTCGGCGGCCTGGAGGTCGTCACCATCGCCGCCGCCGAGTCGGACGACCCGGCGCGGTCCGTGGCCCGCGCGGTGCGCAGCGCCGTGTGGCGCATCCTCTTCTTCTACGTCGGCTCCATGCTGGTCATCGTGACCCTGCTGCCGTGGGACTCGCTGAAGCCGGGCCAGAGCCCGTACGTCGCGGTCCTCGACTCCATCGGCATCCCGAAGGCCGGGACGATCATGCAGATCGTCGTCTTCGTGGCCCTGCTGTCGGCGCTCAACGCGAATCTGTACGGGTCCTCGCGCATCGTGTTCTCGCTCGCCGAGCGCGGTGAGGCGCCGAAGGCGCTGCTGAAGGTCTCGGGCGGCGGGGTGCCGCGGCGCGCGGTGTTCGCGTCGGTGGCCTTCGGCTTCGTGTCGGTGGTGCTGAACCTGCTGTGGCCGGACACGATCTTCCTCTACATGCTCAACGCGGTCGGCGCGGTGCTGTTGTTCGTCTGGGCGCTGATCGCGGTCTCGCAGCTGAGGCTGCGCCGCCGGATCGAGCGGGACATGCCCGAGCGGCTGACCCTGCCGATGTGGCTGTTCCCGTACGCGACCTGGGCGGCGCTGCTCGGCATGGCGGCGGTGCTGGTCCTGATGCTGTTCGACGACTCGGCGCGGCCGCAGCTGCTGTGGTCGAGCGGGGCCGCCGCGGTGATCCTCACGGTGGCGGGGGTCCGGGAGCTCCGGGCCCGTCGGGGCTGAGCCGCTGCCCGTCCCGCCTTGCGGTTCCTTCTCGGCGTACACGGCCCCTGAGGGGCCCGCCCGGAATAGATGCTGCTAGCGTGCAGTTGCGCATTAATTGCAATAAGCAGTTGGCACGCCGAGGGGACCGCAACGCATGGCCATCTACACGCTTCCTGAGCTTCCGTACGACTACGCGGCGCTGGAGCCGGTGATCAACCCGCAGATCATCGAGCTGCACCACGACAAGCACCACGCGGCCTACGTCGCGGGCGCCAACACCACGCTGGAGCAGCTGGCGGAGGCGCGCGACAAGGAGAACTGGAGCGCCCTCAACGGGCTGGAGAAGAACCTCGCGTTCCACCTCTCCGGCCACATCCTCCACAGCATCTACTGGCACAACATGGCCAGCCCCAAGACGGGCGAGGGCGGTGGCGTCCCGGACGAGAAGGACGGCCTCGGCGAACTCCCCGCCGCGATCACCGAGTCCTTCGGTTCCTTCGCCGCCTTCAAGAAGCAGCTGACCTTCGCGTCCTCGGCCACGCAGGGCTCCGGCTGGGGCGTGCTCGCGTACGAGCCCATCAGCGGCCGCCTGATCGTCGAGCAGGTCTACGACCACCAGGGCAACGTGGGCCAGGCCTCGGTGCCGATCCTGGTCTTCGACGCCTGGGAGCACGCCTTCTACCTGCAGTACAAGAACCAGAAGGTGGACTTCATCGAGGCCATGTGGAACGTCGTCAACTGGCAGGACGTGGCCAGGCGCTACGCCGACGCCAAGGCGAACACCCCGCTGCTCATCCCCGCCAAGGGCTGATCGGCACCCCGCGAACCCGTCCGCCTCGTGATCGTCTTCTCACCCTTCACCGGCGGGCGTGCACAGCACAGGACCCCCGCGAGTCATCCCCCAGCTACCGCTGGGAGGTGCCCCCACTCGCGGGGGTCCTGTGGTCTGCGACGCCGGGGCCGTGCGGCCCTGCGGGCTACTCGAAGGAGGGGCCCTTGGTGCGGGTGCGCTTGATCTCGAAGAACCCGGGCGTGGAGGCGACGAGCAGCGTGCCGTCCCAGAGCCGGGCGGCGGCCTCGCCGCGCGGGGCCGGGGTGACGACCGGGCCGAAGAAGGCCACGTCCTCGCCGTCGGCGCCGGGCACCGAGATCACCGGGGTGCCGACCTCCTGGCCGACCCGGTCGATGCCGTCGTTGTGGGAGGCCCGCAGCGCCCAGTCGTACTCGTCCGAGTCGGCGTACGCGAGCAGCTCGGCCGGCAGGCCGACCTCGGCCAGCGCCTCCGCGATCACCTCGCGGGTCGCGCCCCTGCCCTCGTTGTGGATGCGGGTGCCGAGCGCCGTGTAGAGCGCGCCGGTGATCTCCTCGCCGTACTTCTGCTGGGCGGCCACGGCCACGCGCACCGACGCCCAGCCCTTGGTCTCCAGGGTCTCGCGGTAGACCTCGGACAGCTGATCGAGTTTGTCCTCGTTGAGGACGGCCAGGCTCATGACGTGCCAGCGGACCCGCACGTCGCGCACCTTCTCGACCTCCAGCATCCAGCGGGACGTCATCCAGGCCCACGGGCACAGCGGGTCGAACCAGAAGTCCACGGGGGTCTTCTCGCGCACCTGGGTCTCGGTCATGGCTCTCCTCAGTCGGTCATGTTCTCCGTCCCCAACCAGAACGGAGTGGCGCGCATTCCCCGTGCGAGGATTCGTCACACGAACGCGATCACGCACGAAGGAGTGCACGTGCCCGGAGAGAATCTGTCCCGCGACGAGGCCCGCGAGCGGGCCGAACTGCTGTCCGTCGACGGGTACGAGGTGGTCCTCGACCTCAGGTCCGCGGTGGACGAGGCCGAGCCGGCCGAAGGCCCCCGGACCTTCCGCTCGGTGACGACGATCCGCTTCCGTGCCGCGACCGTCGGAGGCGCCACCTTCGCGGACCTGATCGCGCCCTCGGTGAACTCCGTGACCCTCAACGGCCGCGCGCTGGACGTCGCCGCGGTCTTCGACGGGGCGCGGATCGCCCTGGACGGCCTGGCCGGGGAGAACGTCCTGGTGGTGGACGCGAACTGCGCCTACAGCCGGACGGGCGAGGGCATGCACCGCTTCGTCGACCCGGAGGACGGCGAGGTCTACCTCTACACCCAGTACGAGCCGGCCGACGCGCGGCGGGTGTACGCGAACTTCGAGCAGCCGGACCTGAAGGCGCCCTACCGCTTCGAGGTGACCGCGCCCGAGGGCTGGCAGGTGTGGAGCAACGGCGCGGAGGAGTCGCGCGAGGGCGGCGTGTGGCGGTTCGCCGAGACCGCGCCGATCTCCACGTACATCACGTGCGTGGTGGCGGGCCCGTACCACTACGTCACCGACACCTACACGCGCGGGGACCTGACGATCCCGCTGGGCGCGATGTGCCGCAAGGGGCTGGCGAAACACTTCGACGCGGACGACGTCTTCCTCGTCACCAAGCAGGGTTTCGACCTCTTCCACGAGATCTTCGACTACCCGTACCCCTTCGGGAAGTACGACCAGGCCTTCGTGCCGGAGTACAACCTGGGCGCGATGGAGAACCCGGGCATGGTGACCTTCCGGGAGGAGTACATCTTCCGCGGGAAGGTCACGCAGGCCTCCTACGAGCGGCGCGCGAACGTCATCCTGCACGAGATGGCGCACATGTGGTTCGGCGACCTGGTCACCATGAAGTGGTGGGACGACCTGTGGCTGAAGGAGTCCTTCGCGGACTTCATGGGCTCCTTCGGTCTGGTGGAGGCCACCCGCTTCGACCAGGCGTGGGTCAGCTTCGCGAACGGCCGCAAGGCGTGGGCCTACCGCGCCGACCAGCTGCCGTCCACGCACCCGATCACGGCCGACATCCGTGACCTGGAGGCCGCGAAGCTGAACTTCGACGGGATCACCTACGCCAAGGGCGCGGCCGTGCTCAAGCAGCTCGTCGCCTATGTGGGACGGGAGGCGTTCCTGGAGGGCGCGCGGCGCTACTTCAAGGCCAACGCGTACGGGAACACCACGCTGGACGACCTGCTGTCGGTCCTCGCCGAGGTCTCCGGGCGCGACATGAGCGAGTGGTCGCGGGCGTGGCTGCAGACCGCGGGCGTGAACGCGCTGACGCCGGTGGTGACGCTCGACGCGGGCGGGCGGATCACCGAGCTCGCCGTGGTGCAGGAGGGCGAGGAGCTGCGGCCGCACCGGGTGGCCGTGGGCCTGTACCGGCTGACGGCGGACGGCTCGCTGGTCCGGTACGCGCGGGCCGAGGCGGACGTGGCCGGGGCCCGGACCGCGGTCGCGGAGCTGGCCGGGCTGGAGCGGCCGGACCTGGTCCTGGTCAACGACGAGGACCTCACCTACTGCAAGATCCGCTTCGACGAGGGCTCGCTGGCGACGCTGCGGTCCCACCTGGGCAGCGTGACGGACCCCCTGGCCCGGGCGCTGTGCTGGTCGGCCCTGTGGAACCTGACGCGCGACGGCCTGCTGCCGGCGCGTGACTTCGTCTCGCTGGTCCTGACGCACGCGGGCCGGGAGACGCACGTCGGCGTCCTGCAGATGCTCCACTCGCAGACCCTGACGTCGGTCACCCACTACGCGGCCCGCGACTGGCGCGAGCAGGGCGGCCGGGAGGTGGCGGCGGGCGCGCTGCACGAACTGCGGCTGGCCGAGCCGGGGTCGGAGCACCAGCTGACCTGGGCGCGCTTCTTCGCGGCGAGCGCGGCGACCCAGGGCGACTTCCAGCTGCTGCTGGGGCTGCTCGACGGGTCGGCGCGGATCGACGGGCTGGAGGTGGACCAGGAACTGCGCTGGGACTTCCTGCTCCCCCTGGCCGCGCACGGCGTGGTGGACGAGGGCGCGCTCAGCGCCGAACTGGCCCGCGACGACACGGCGTCGGGCAAGCGGCACCAGGTGCGCTGCCTCGCGGCGCGGCCCTCGCAGGCGGTCAAGGACCAGGCGTGGGCGGCGGTGGTCGAGTCGGACGCGCTGTCCAACGCGCTGGTGGAGGCCACGATCGCGGGCATGCAGCAGCCTTCGCAGCGGGACCTGCTGACGCCTTACGCGGAGCGCTACTTCGAGGTCGTCGAGCGGGTGTGGGCCGAGCGGTCGATCCAGATCGCCATCGACGTGGTGAAGGGGCTGTACCCGTCGCTCCAGGACTCCGAGTCCACGGTCGCGGCGACCGACGCCTGGCTCACCGCCCATGCGGACGCGGCCCCCGCGCTGCGCCGCCTGGTGCTGGAGTCGCGCGACGACCTGGCCCGCGCCCTCGCCGCGCAGCGGTGCGACGCGGCGGCCGGCAGCTAGCCGACGGCGCCGCTGCCGGGGGCTCGGCCCCCGAACCCCCGGCAGCGGTACCCCGTACGGGCGCACCCCATCGGCAGTCGAACGTCCGTACTTTAGCCCCAGCTTGTCCCGATTTGCCGACGGGCGTGTAACAGGGGTTAGCGAGGCCGTGGCCTGAGGGAATCACCGCGTCATGAACCAGAACGCACCCCTCCCCCTCGCCCACCTCACCGGCACCCGCCCCCGCGTGCTGAGCCTCGCCCAGCTGCGCGAGCACGGAGTCACGGCCTCCGACGCCGCCGGCCGGCCCTGGCGGCAGATCCTGCCGGGGGTGTTCCTCCTCCACTCCGGGCCCGCGACCAGCGAGGAGCGGCTGCACGCCGCACTGCTGTACGCGGAGCGGCGCGGCAGCGGGGAAGCCATGATCACCGGGCTGGCGGCGCTCGCCCTGCACGGGTTCACCTCCGTGCCGGCGCTGCCCGCGCTCTCGCACATCGACGTGCTGGTGCCCGGCACCCGGCGGCTGCGGTCCACGGGGGACGTACGGATCGTGCGCTCCCACACCCCGCCCCGGCCCCAGGAGGTCACCGGGCTGCCCGTGGCGCCCGTCGCGCGGGCCGTGGCCGACGCCGTCGCGCAGCTGGAGGACGCCGGTACCGTACGCCGCATGCTCAGCGAGGCCGTGCGCGGCGGCCACTGCGAACCGGCCGCGGTCGTACGGGAGCTGACGGTGGGCCGGCTGCTGAACCGGCCGCACGTGGTCGACGCCGTCGAGTCGCTCCTCGCGGAGGGCCGGGCCCTCGCCGAGGACCGGCTCTACCACCTCGTACGGGGCTACGAGCTGCCCGAACCCGTCTGGAACGTGGACCTGCGGCTGCCCGGCGGCCCGCACCTCGGCGGGGTCGACGCGTACTGGCCCGAGCACGCCGTGGCCGTGGAGATCGACACCCGGGCCCCGCGCCAGGGCGAGGACGAGGACTGGTCCGAGTGCGTGCGCAAGCGGGAGACGCTGGAGCGGCTCGGAGTGACCGTCATCCACGTCACCCCGCGCAAGCTGTGCGACTGGCCCGAGCAGCAGGCCGCGGTCGTGCGGACCGCCCTGACGGCTTGCGGCGACCGCGAGCCGGCCGCCTACCTGGTGGTGCTGCCCAGGTGAGGCGAGTACTCCGGGGCGCTCCACCGCAGCCGCCCCTGATGCGCACTCTCCACCACCGATTCCACGTGGAAGCGGACGCGCCGCTCCCCGTCGGCCCCGAACTCGATCCGCGCCCGGCCGCTGAGCTGGAGCAGCGCCCCGCTCTCCCAGTCCGGGAAGAGCAGCCCGGCCCGCGGATCGGCCGCCAGGTTCCCCAGGGTGAGGAACATGGCGTTGCCCGCGTAGTCCGGCCAGGTCAGCTCTCCCGGCGAGGACACGTCCACGAAGCCCGGCAGCCCGCCCCGGTGGCTGGCGTCGGCCCCGTCCGCCTCCGCCGTGGTGGCGACGAAGAAGGTGTCGGCGGCCCGGACGGCCCGCTCCTGGCCGGGGGTCAGCGCGTCCCCCCGCCGCAGGACACCGGTTCCCTCGGCGACCGGCTCCAGCGGCTGCCGCTTCTGCAGGTACTTCGGGCAGTTGGAGAACACCTGCTCGGCGCGGACGGCGAAGCCGCGCCCGGTCACCTCAAGGGTCCCGTTCAGCCTCATCCGGCGCCGGGTGCGCGGGTCGAGCGCGATGGTGCCGACCCGGGTCCCGGCGGTGGCCAGCGCCTCCTCCAGCGGGTCCCCCGCCGGCAGCCCCCCGGCGACCGTGACCCGGTCGGGCCCGGTGGCCCGTACGAAACCGGGCTCCCCGGTGAGCAGCGAGGCCCACATCCGGCCCGCGCCGTCGGCGGCGCCGACGACCAGGTGCGGCTGGAGGGCGAGGAACGCCGCGGCGACGTCCCGGATGCCCGTGCCGATCGAGCGGCCGACGCGCTCGGCCAGCTCCCGTACGCCGACCCGTTCCTGCACGGCCAGCGGGCCCGCGTGGTACGCGCTGCTGCTCATTAGAAGAATCCGCAGGTCGGGGCCCCTGTGACAGGGGCGGACGAGCCTTCGGCGCCGGTCGGTACGGAGATTTCCAGGCGGGTGCCGTCCGGGTCGTGGAAGAAGATCCCGCCGGAGGACGCGCCCTCGCGGTGGGCGACGACGCCCTCGTACGCGAAGCCCACGCCCAGCGAGCGCAGCCGCTCCTCGTACTCCCGCACCTCCGCGATCTCACCGGCCGAGAAGGCCAGGTGGTGCAGTCCGGCCGAGGCCGGCGCGAAGGCGCCGTCGGCCTGCTGCCACAGGGTGAGGACCAGCTCGCCGTCCTGGCCGAGCAGGGCGAAGCGGCGGCCCTCCTCCTTGCCCTCGGCCAGTACCTGGAAGCCGAGGGCGTCCCCGTAGAAGGCGAGCGACCGGTCCAGATCGGTGACGTTCAGGCCCACGTGGCCGGTGCGGAGCTTGCTGATGACGTGCGTCATGGCAGTACCTTCCCCAGAGGAATTCTCTAACCTTCTAAACTCAAGTTAAAGGTTAGAGATCAGGTCGTCAACCGGCCACGTACCCTTGAGGGGTTAGCGGCGCGGCGACGGGAGGTGCGGAGACATGACGGCGGCGGACCCACGACCCCTGACCGGGGAGCCGGTCGCCCTCGACCTGCTGAACACCCGCTGGGCCGGCGAGGGAGGACCGCACGACCTCTTCGCGGGCGCCGCCGGGCTGTCGCGGCTCGAAGGGCTCGCGGTGTGGCTGGAGAGCACCGGCCTGGCCGGCCGGTTCCGCGCGGACGCCCCGACCCTCGTCCACCTGCTGACCGCCCGCGAGGCCCTGGCCCGGGCGGTGGCCGACCCTGCCGACGAGAGCGCGCGGGCCCTGGTCGACGCGGTGCTGGAGCACGGCCGGATCCGGCCCACGCTGAGCGCCCAAGGCATCGGCGAGCGCACCGAGTTCGACGACCGGACCTGGGGTCCGGCCTGGACGGCCGCCCGGAACTACCTGGAACTCCTGGGGTCAGGGCCCGACCGGATCCGCAAGTGCGCCTCCGCGACCTGCCTCCTGCACTTCCACGACGTCTCGCGCAACGGCACCCGGCGCTGGTGCTCGATGGCCGTCTGCGGAAACCGGGCGAAGGCCTCTCGCCACTACGCGCGCACGCGCGAGCGCTGAACGCGCGAAATCTGTCACACCCCCACCGGGACGCGACCGCGTTCCGGTGCTGACGCATGGCCACCATGTCGACAAGTCAACTCTTCAGACCCTGAGGTTCGCACCACTGTGCCCCGGTACGGCCGCGATGGCGCATGTCCCCCGCTGGCGAGTCTCCGCCATGACAGGTCTCGGTCAATGACAACCGTTCCCAAACAGCTGTCACGTACGACAGTCTGACCGGTCATCCGGCACCGAAATCCGGACCGTATCTTTCACTTACCAGGGATGCTGATGACCCTCGAATCCCCCAGCTCCATACCCGGGGCCAGACGCGTCGCACGCGTCGCGGCCGCGGCCGGCCTGGTCGCCGCACTCGCGGCCACCGGCGCCGCGCCCGTCTTCGCCGCGACCGGCTCCGACGCGCCCGGCACCACCCCGGCGGTCAAGTCGGCTGACCAGAAGCTCGGTTCGGCCGACGCCGAGCTGCTCCAGGAGGCCAAGGCCAAGGGTGACGCGAACGTCACCGTCATGGTCGCGACCGCCCCCGGCCAGACCAGGCAGGTGGCCGACCAGCTCGACGCCGTCCCCGGCGCCTCGGTGGGCCAGACGTACGACAAGCTCGGTTACGTCCGCGCCACCCTGCCCACCGGCGGGGCGGAGGCCGCCCTGAAGGCGGCCGCCAAGCTGTCCTCGGTGCACGGCATCGACCTGCGGCACGAGATCCAGCTGCCGGACCCGCGTCCCGACGCCGACCGCGAGAGCGGCACGGTCAAGCGGACCGCGGCCGAGACCTACCCGGCGCCGGACAAGAACACCCCGGCGAAGAACCCGTACAACCCGTCCTTCGAGACGGGCGCGGTGGAGTTCGTCGAGCACAACCCGCAGGCCGACGGACGCGGCGTCACCATCGGCATCATGGACTCGGGCGTCGACCTCGGCCACCCGGCACTGCAGAAGACCACCACCGGCGAGCGCAAGATCGTCGACTGGGTGACGGCCACCGACCCGATCGCCGACAGCGACGCCACCTGGCGCGCCCAGATCACCCCGGTGACCTCCGCCGGCGGCACCTTCACCGCGGGCGGGGCCAGCTGGAAGGCCCCCGAGGGCTCCTTCCAGTGGAGCCGCTTCACGGAGTCGATCACCGCCACCGGCGACATGAAGGGCGACGTCAACCGGGACGGGGACACCACCGACCGGTTCGGCATGCTCTACGACGTCGCCGCCGGCACCGTCCGCGTCGACACCGACCAGGACAACGACTTCACGAACAACGAGCCGATGAAGCCGTACAAGGACGGCTACCAGGTCGGCTACTTCGGCACGGACAACCCGGCGACCGACGTCGCCGAGCGCATCCCGTTCGTGATCGAGATCCGCAAGGACGTCCCGATGGACCCGCTGGGCGGTGACTGGGTCGGCAAGAAGGCCGACTTCGTCAACGTCGGCATCATCGAGTCCGAGCACGGCACGCACGTCGCCGGCATCACCTCCGCCAACGGCCTGTTCGGCGGCAAGATGAACGGCGAGGCGCCCGGCGCCAAGCTCGTCTCCTCGCGCGCCTGCTCCTGGTCGGGCGGCTGCACCAACATCGCGCTGACCGAGGGCATGATCGACCTCGTCGTCAACCGCGGCGTGGACATCGTCAACATGTCCATCGGTGGTCTCCCGGCGCTGAACGACGGCAACAACGCCCGTTCGGAGCTGTACAGGAACCTCATCGACACCTACGGCGTCCAGCTGGTCATCTCGGCCGGCAACTCGGGCCCGGGCGTCAACACCATCGGCGACCCGGCCCTCGCGGACAAGGTCATCTCCGTGGGCGCCGCGGTCTCCAAGGAGACCTGGGCCGCCAACTACGGCTCCGGCGTGGCGACGAAGTACAACATGTTCCCGTTCTCCTCGCGCGGTCCGCGTGAGGACGGCGGCTTCACGCCGACCATCACCGCCCCCGGTGCCTCGATCAACACCATCCAGACCTGGCTGCCCGGCGCGCCGGTGAAGGAGGCGGGCTACGACCTGCCGGCCGGTTACGGCATGCTCCAGGGCACCTCGATGTCCTCGCCGCAGGCGGCGGGCGCCAGCGCCCTGCTGATCTCGGCCGCGAAGCAGCAGAACATCAAGCTGACGCCGGCCTCCCTGCGGGTCGCGCTCACCAGCACCGCCAAGAAGATCGCCGACGTTCCCGCGCACGCGCAGGGCTCGGGTCTGATCAACGTCCCCGGCGCGTGGGAGTCCATCCAGCGCGACGCGAAGGCCAACGAGTACACGGTCAAGGCGCCGGTCGACACCGCGATCGACCAGTTCCTGAAGACCCCGGGCTTCGGCACCGGCCTGTACGACCGCGAGGGCGGCCTCAAGGTCGGCCAGAAGAAGGTCTACAACGTCGTCGTCACCCGCACCACGGGCGTCAAGTACGGCACCCGGCACAACCTGAGCTGGCGCAACAACGACGGGACCTTCAAGGTCATCGGCGGCTACGACTACGTCACCCTGCCGCTGAACAAGCCCGTCACGATCAAGGTCGAGGCCAACGCCACGTCGGGCGGCGTCCACAGCGGCATCCTGCAGCTGGACGACGAGACCACCGAGGGCATCGACAAGCAGATCCTGACGACCGTGGTCGCGGCGGCCCCGCTGGGCTCGCCGTCCTTCGCCCTGTCGGAGACCTCCTCCGTGCAGCGCAACAGCCACAAGTCGTACTTCGTGACCGTCCCGCAGGGCGCGAAGAGCCTTGAGGTCGCCCTCGGCGGTCTCGCGGCCGGCAGCCAGACCCGCTTCATCTCGATCCACCCGTACGGCACGCCGCTGGACCCGACGTCCACGGTCAACTGCTACCCGAACTACGACAACCCGGCCAACACCTGCCGCCCCGACGTGCGCTCGTACCCCGAGCCGACGCCGGGTGTCTGGGAGATCGAGGTCGAGGCGCGCCGTACGTCCGCGGTCCTGGACAACCCGTACAAGCTGGACGTCTCCGTGCTCGGCGCGGCCTTCGACCCCGCGGTCAAGGTCCTGCCCGAGGTCAAGCAGGGCACCCCGGCTCCGGTCCAGTGGAGCGTCAAGAACGACGGCGCGGCCATCACCGGCGGCAAGCTCAAGGGCGGTGCGCTCGGCTCGGCGAAGGTCGCCAAGCCGACCATCGCGAACGGTGAGACCCACACCACCGAGGTCACGGTCGCCGAGGGCACCTCGCGCCTCGACGTCGCCATCGGCAAGGTGTCCGACACCGCCGCCGACCTCGACCTGGAGGTCTACAAGGACGGCGTCAAGGTCGGCTCCTCCGCCGACGGCGACTCCGAGGAGGCCGTGAGCCTGGCGAACCCGGCCGCGGGCACCTACACCGTCAAGGTGATCGGTTACGCGGTCCCGTCCGGCTCCACCACCTACGACTACCGCGACGTGTTCTTCTCGGCCGCCCTGGGCTCCGTCCAGGTCGACGAGGCCGCCGCGGTGAACCTCGCCACCGGCGCCACCGCGCAGGTCTCGGCGAACGTCCTGGTCAGCAGCCCGGCTCCCGAGGGCCGGCAGTTCTTCGGCCAGGTCCAGCTGCTGAACGCCCGCGGCACCGCCGCCGGCACCGGCAGCGTGCAGATCGAGAAGGTCCTGCCGTAACGCGCCACGCGCACGTCACGGTGTGACCGCATGACCGCATGACGGAGGGGCGGGTGCTCGGACCGAGCACCCGCCCCTTCGCGCTGTCCCGGCCCGGGAACCCGTCCGCTACGCCAGATCGTCCGTACTACGGACAATGGATTGGACAAGGCTCATGGGGTCGAACGCATGATGGCTCCACGCGCGCCCGCGTCGTACGTACCAAAGGAGTCACCGTGAGGGTCGGAATCGTCGGAGCCACCGGACAGGTCGGCGGAGTCATGCGCGGCATCCTCGCCGAGCGGAAGTTCCCGGTGGACGAGCTGCGGCTGTTCGCCTCGGCCCGTTCCGCGGGCTCCACCCTCGTATGGGAGGGCCGGGAGATCACCATCGAGGACGCCTCCACGGCCGACTACTCGGGCCTGGACATCGTGCTCTTCTCCGCGGGCGGCGCCACCTCCAAGGCCCTGGCCGAGAAGGTCGCCTCGCAGGGCGCCGTCGTGATCGACAACTCCTCCGCCTGGCGCAAGGACCCCGACGTCCCCCTCGTCGTCTCCGAGGTCAACCCGCACGCGATCAAGAACCGCCCCAAGGGCATCATCGCGAACCCGAACTGCACCACCATGGCCGCGATGCCCGTGCTGCGCCCGCTGCACGAGGAGGCCGGCCTGTCCGCGCTGATCGCCACCACCTACCAGGCCGTCTCCGGCTCGGGCCTGGCGGGCGTCGCCGAGCTCAAGGGCCAGGCCTGCGCGGTGTCCGAGGCCGCCGACCAGCTGACCTTCGACGGCGACGCGGTGGACTTCCCGGAGCCGGCCGTCTACAAGCGCCCGATCGCCTACAACGTGATCCCGCTCGCGGGCTCGATCGTCGAGGACGGCTCCTTCGAGACCGACGAGGAGCAGAAGCTCCGCAACGAGTCCCGCAAGATCCTGGAGATCCCTGAGCTCAAGGTCTCGGGCACCTGCGTGCGCGTGCCGGTCTTCGCGGGCCACTCGCTCCAGGTCAACGCCCGCTTCGAGCGTCCGATCAGCGTCGAGCGCGCCTACGAGCTCCTCAAGGACGCCCCCGGCGTCGAGCTCGCGGAGATCCCCACCCCCCTCCAGGCCGCCGGCAAGGACGCTTCGTACGTGGGCCGCATCCGCGTGGACGAGACGGTCGAGAACGGCCTCGCGCTGTTCCTCTCGAACGACAACCTGCGCAAGGGCGCGGCCCTGAACGCGGTCCAGATCGCCGAGCTCGTGGCCGAGGAGCTGCGCGGCTGACCCTGCGGGCGGCACGACGGCAGGGGGGCGGGCGCCACACGGCACCCGCCCCCCTCGCACTGCACCAGACCCTTGCCTCGGCCCCCCGCCTCAGTCGCCGGCCGGGCCGGAGTCGGTCCTGCGGACCTCGAACAGGAAGCAGCCGAACTCGGCGGCCCGCAGGTGTACGAGGGCGACCTCCGGGTCGGCGAACGCCTCGTCCAGGGCCCGCTCGATCACCCCGCCGGGATCCTCGCCGAGGTCCAGGACCCGCCCCCCGAGGATGTGCCCGCGCGCGTCGTAGCGCCGGGCGGTGCGCCGCGCCCCGGCGTGGGCGAAGGGGTGTCCGGCGCCCTCCGCGGGCCCCGCGCACGCCTCGGCGTGGACGAAGACGGGCCCCTGCTCGTCGTAGGCGCCGGGATCGGCCCCCGTGTGCGCCGCCCAGCGGCGCAGCGGCGCGTACGAGACGAGCGCGATCCGCTCGCCGGCCGTGCTGGGCCGCAGGCAGCACCTCAGCGGCGCCCCGCCCTCCTCGTCCCGGTAGGCGGCGCACGGCCGTCCCGCGTCGTCCCGTACCCGGAGCTCCTTGAGCGCCGTCTCCTCGATGGGCCTCGCCCGGTACCTGATGTCCATGGCCGTCAGCGTGCCGCCGCGGCCCGCCGAAGTCCGGCGGGTTTGCGACCTCGCGTTCGCCCGTGGATTACTCCGCCGCGGTGACGCGCCCCCCATGGAAGGATGGCGGGGCAACGTCACCATCAAAGGAGATGACCGCGTGCCCGGCACGAACCTCACCCGTGAAGAGGCCCAGCAGCGGGCCAAGCTGCTCACCGTCGACTCCTACGAGATCGAACTCGATCTCAGCGGGGCGCAGGAGGGCGGGAGCTACCCTTCCGTGACCACCGTGCGCTTCCAGTCGGCCGAGGCCGGGGCCGAGACCTTCATCGACCTGGTCGCCCCGGCGGTCCACGAGGTCGTCCTGAACGGCAAGTCGCTGGACGTCGCGGAGGTCTTCCGGGACTCCCGGATCGCCCTGGCCGGTCTCGCGGCCGGTGCCAACGAGCTCCGGGTCGTCGCGGACTGCGCGTACACCAACACCGGCGAGGGCCTGCACCGCTTCGTCGACCCGGTCGACCAGCAGGCCTACCTGTACACCCAGTTCGAGGTGCCGGACGCGCGGCGGGTCTTCGCCAGCTTCGAGCAGCCCGACCTGAAGGCGACGTTCCAGTTCACCGTGACGGCCCCCGAGGGCTGGACGGTCGTCTCGAACTCGCCGACGCCCCGGCCCGCGGACGTCAAGGACAACGTCTGGCGCTTCGAGCCGACCCCGCGCATCTCCACCTACATCACCGCGCTGATCGTCGGTCCGTACCACGCGGTGCACAGCTCCTACGAGGGCCCGGGCGGGCAGAGCGTGCCGCTCGGCATCTACTGCCGTCCCTCGCTCGCCGAGTTCCTCGACGCGGAGGCGATCTTCGACGTCACGCGGCAGGGCTTCGACTGGTTCCAGGAGAAGTTCGCCTACGACTACCCCTTCGCCAAGTACGACCAGCTCTTCGTCCCGGAGTTCAACGCGGGCGCGATGGAGAACGCGGGCGCGGTCACCATCCGCGACCAGTACGTCTTCCGCTCGAAGGTGACGGACGCGTCGTACGAGGTGCGTGCCGAGACGATCCTCCACGAGCTCGCGCACATGTGGTTCGGCGACCTGGTCACCATGGAGTGGTGGAACGACCTGTGGCTGAACGAGTCCTTCGCGACCTACACCTCGATCGCCTGCCAGGCGTACGCGGAGGGCTCGAAGTGGCCGCACGCGTGGACCACGTTCGCCAACTCGATGAAGACCTGGGCGTACCGGCAGGACCAGCTGCCCTCGACGCACCCGATCATGGCGGACATCCGTGACCTCGACGACGTCATGGTCAACTTCGACGGGATCACGTACGCCAAGGGCGCCTCGGTGCTCAAGCAGCTCGTCGCCTACGTCGGCATGGACGCCTTCTTCAAGGGCGTGCAGGCCTACTTCAAGGCGCACGCGTTCGGGAACACGCGCCTGTCCGACCTGCTGGGCGCCCTGGAGGAGACCTCCGGCCGCGACCTGACCGCCTGGTCGAAGGCGTGGCTGGAGACGGCCGGGATCAACGTCCTGCGCCCGGAGATCACCACCGGCCCGGACGGTGTGATCACCGCCTTCGGCGTCCGCCAGGAGGCGCCCGCGCTGCCCGCCGGCGCCAAGGGCGAGTCCACGCTGCGGCCGCACCGGATCGCGATCGGCCTGTACGAGCTCCAGGACGGCGCCCTCGTGCGCACCGACCGGATCGAGCTGGACATCGACGGCGCGCTGACGGCGGTGCCCGAGCTCGTCGGCCGCACCCGCCCGGCGGTCGTGCTGCTGAACGACGACGACCTGTCGTACGCGAAGGTCCGCCTGGACGAGGAGTCCCTGGCCACCGTCACGGCGCACATCGGCGACTTCACGCAGTCCCTGCCGCGCGCCCTGTGCTGGGCCTCGGCCTGGGACATGACGCGTGACGGCGAGCTCGCCACCCGCGACTACCTCGAGCTGGTCCTCTCGGGCATCGGCAAGGAGTCCGACATCGGCGTCGTCCAGTCGCTGCACCGGCAGGTGAAGCTGGCCATCGACCTGTACGCCGACCCGGCGTGGCGCGAGCAGGGCCTGGCGGCCTGGACCGAGGCCACGCTGGAGCACCTGCGGGCGGCCGAGCCGGGCAGCGACCACCAGCTGGCGTGGGCGCGTGCCTTCGCGGCGACGGCCCGCACCGAGGGACAGCTGACCTACCTGTCGGCGCTGCTGGACGGCGCGGCCGAGATCGAGGGCCTGGTCGTCGACACCGAGCTGCGGTGGACGTTCCTGGAGCGGCTCGCCGCGACGGGCGTCGCCGACGAGCCGGCCATCGCGGCGGAGCTGAAGCGGGACGCCACGGCGGCCGGTGAGCGCCACGCGGCGACCGCGCGGGCGGCGCGCCCGACGGCGGAGGCCAAGGCCGCGGCCTGGGCGTCGGTGGTGGAGTCCTCCGACCTGCCGAACGCGGTGCAGGAAGCGGTGATCGGCGGCTTCGTCCAGACCGACCAGCGCGAGCTGCTCGCCCCGTACACCGAGAAGTACTTCGCGGCGGTGAAGGAGGTCTGGGACACCCGCAGCCACGAGATCGCGCAGCAGATCGCGGTGGGTCTGTACCCGTCCCTCCAGGTGTCCGAGGCCACCTTGGCCGCGACGGACGCGTGGCTGGCCTCGGCCGAGCCGAACGCGGCCCTTCGCCGCCTGGTCTCGGAGTCCCGCGCGGGCGTCGAGCGTGCGCTGAAGGCCCAGGCCGCGGACGCGGCTACCGCACAGGCCTGACGGCTCGCGCCGCTGCTGGGGCTCCGCCCCAGACCCCGCGCCTCAATCGCCGGCGAGGCTGGATGTTTCAGCCCCTCCGGCGTTTGAGGAGCGGGTCCGGGCAGAGCCCGGGACACGGAGAAAGGGCGGGGCGGGGAGAAGGCTCCGCGCAGCGGCACACCCGCACCCGGCAACGGCGCGCTACCGCCCGCCCCCGGCGACGGCCCGGAGGGCGTCCAGGACGTGGGCCACCGCGGGGGCGGACTCGGCGCCACGGCGGACCGCCGCGATCACATGACGGGTGGGGCGGTCGCGGGACAGGACCCGCACCGCCACTCCGGACGCGCGGCTCGACACCATCCGCGGGACCAGCGCCACGCCCATCCCCGCCTCGACCATGGCCAGGATGGCCGTCCAGCCGGAGGCCGAGTGCGCCTGCTCCGGGACGAAGCCCGCCGCCTCGCACGCGCCGACCGCGATCTCCGACCACGGCCCGCTGCCCCCGTAGATCCACGGGTCCCCGGAGAGATCGGCCAGCCGCAGGTCCGCCGCGTCCGCCAGCGGATGGTCCGGGGGCAGGGCCACGTCCAGCGGGTCCTCCAGCAGCGTGACCCGGCTGAACCGGGGGTCGCGCGCGGTCGGCGCGTGCGCCGCCAGGGACAGCGCGAGGTCCACGCCCCCAGCCGACAGGAGCTCGTACGACTCCGCGGCCTCCGTCTCCCTGACCCGGACCTCCACCCCCGGGTGGGTCCGGCGCAGCACCGCCACCGCGGGGACCACGAGCGCCGGTACGGCGGTGGAGAAGGCGCCGACCCGTACGTCGCCCGCGTCCCCGGCGAGGTACCCGGCCAGCTCCGCGTCGGCCCGCTCCAGCTGCGCGAACACGACCTCCGCGTGCCGCAGTACGAGGTGGGCCGCGTCGGTGAGCCGGACCCGACGGCCCTGCGCCTCCAGCAGTACGACGCCCAGCCCCCGGGCGAGGTTGGTCAGTTGCTGCGAGACGGCCGAGGGCGTCATGTGCAGCGCCTCGGCCGTCGCGGTCACGGTGCCCCGTTCGGCGAGGGTCCGCAGGATCCGCAGCTTCTTGATGTCCCACTCGGTCATGGGGGCGAACCTACCGCCGGGCGCTCCCCAGCCCGACGCCGCCGAGGATCAGCGCCATGCACAGCAGCTGCGCCGGGCCGGTCTCCTCGCCCAGCAGCAGGAAGCCCAGGGCGGCCACGCACACCGGCTGGAGGTAGTAGACGACTCCGGCGCGGGCCGCGCCGATGATCGCGATGGCCTTGTTCCAGGCGAAGAAGGCGACGGCGGAGGAGAACACCCCGACGTACAGCAGCGGTCCGGCGGTCCCGGCGGTGACCTCGAAGCCGCCCTGGACGGTGACGGAGACGGCGTACGCGGGTGCCAGCATCAGGGCGCCGAGCAGGAACGTGGTGATCAGGAAGGCCAGTTGACCCAGTTCGGCGGGCTTGCGCCGCAGCAGGGCGCTGTACGTGGCGAAGGACAGGGCGGCGGCGAACATCCACAGGTCGCCGGCGCCGAAGTCGAAGCCCAGGGAGCCGTCCCCGACGAGCATCAGCACCCCGAAGGCCGCGAGCAGCAGGCCGAAGGTCCGCCGGGCTCCGAGCCGTTCGCCGCCGAGGCGGGCGTAGAGCGCCATGACGACGGGCGAGGCGGCCATGATCATGCCCATGTTGGAGGCGGAGGTCGTCAGTCCCGCCTGGTGCACCAGGGTGTTGTAGAGGGCGACGCCGAACAGCGAGGCGAGGGCGATGTAGCCGAGGTGCCGCCGGATCAGGGGCCGCTGCCGCCAGGCCTGGCGGGCGGCGAACGGGGCGACGGCGACCAGGGCGATGATCCAGCGCCAGAAGACCGCCTGCACGGGCGGGACGGTCTCGGCCATGCCCCGGGTGGCGACGAAGCTGCCGGACCAGACGACCGTCGCGAGCAGGGCGAGGAGCACGCCGAGCCCGACGGCGCCCTTCTTCCCCGTGCTGCCGGGTGCGGCGTGCGAAACGGTACGGACGCGGTCCCTGACGGCCACTGTGCGTCTCCCCCTCGGGGTCGGTCTGATGTGTGCCGGACTACCGTCGCACCCGCTCATCCGTCAGGTCTATCGAAATGTTCTGATCAGATCGTTCAGCAGAAGTGAACGTTCGGGCGGCGTGGGCGGCGGCCAGCTGTCCGGCGACGGTGGCACCGAAGGCGAGGGCCATCCCGGTGAGCTGGACGGGCGACAGCGCCTGCCCGAGGGCGGCCCAGCCGATGACCGCGGCGGTGAGCGGGGAGAGCGGGCCGAGCAGGGTGACCGAGGTGGCGCTGAGCTGTCCGATGCCGCGGAACCAGAGCCAGTAGGCGATCCCCGTGTTGATCAGCATCATGTAGCCGTAACCGAGGAGGGCGTTGCCGTCGAGCGCGGGCGGCGCGCCCTCGACGAGGACGGCGACCGGGATGATGACCAGCCCGCCCGCCGTGAGCTGCCAGCCCGTCATCGCGAGGGGCCCCACGCCTTCGGGGCGGCCCCAGCGCTTGGTCATGACGGTGCCCGCGCCCATGGAGGCGGAGGAGACCAGGCCGGCGACGATCCCGAGGGCTTCCAGCTCCGCCTCGGCGGTGAGCACGACCATGCTCACTCCCAGCGCCGCCACGATGGCCGACAGGACGGTGCGCAGCCGCGCGCGCTCCCCGAGGAGCAGGGCGGCGAGCCCTACGACGAACAACGGGCCGGCGGAGCCCAGTACGGCGGCGACTCCCCCGGGCAGCCGGTAGGCGGAGAGGAACAGCAGCGGGAAGAAGGCGCCGATGTTGAGCGTGCCGAGGACGGCGGACTTCCACCACCACTGGCCCTTGGGAAGGGTCCGGGCCAGGGAGGTCAGCAGCAGTCCGGCGGGCAGGGCGCGCATGACCCCGGTGAACAGCGGCCGGTCGGGGGGCAGCAGTTCGCTGGCGACGAAGTAGGTCGAGCCCCAGGAGACGGGGGCGAGGGCGGTCAGGGCGACAGTGGCGAAGCGCTTCATGGCGGGGAACTCCTCGGGCGGGTGGGAACGCGGGACGTACGGGACCCGGGCGGCGGGCTCGGGCGGCCGGCTGGTCGCCTCAGGCCGCCGGCTCAGGCGGCGGCGGGCACCGGCGTGCGCGGGGCGGTGGTGACCGGCGGCTCGGCGTGCACGGCCTCGGCCGGCAGGTGCGGCTCCAGCCGGACCAGGGCCAGGGCGGCGCCGAGCGCGGCGACGGTGAGCACGGCCCAGGGCAGGCGGCCGTCGACGGCGAGCAGGGCGGTGAAGAGGGAGGGGGCGAGGGCGCTGGCCAGCGAGTAGGACAACTGGTAGGTGGCCAGGTAGCGGCCCCGGACCGGCTCGGGGGCGGCGGAGACCGACAGGGCGCCGCCGGAGGGGCTGTGCACCAGCTCGCCGAGGGTGTAGACGACGACGATGACCAGCAGGGCGACCAGGGTGACGCTCTGGCCGGGGCGCAGCGTGCCGAGCACGATCTGCCCGACGAAGGCGGCGGCGAAGAGCAGGGCGCCCAGGGCGGCCGAGCGGGTGCGGCGGGCGCCGGAGCGGCGCACCCGGCCGGCGATCAGTACGCCGACCCCGGCGCACAGGACGGTGTTGACGGTGAAGGCGGCTCCGGTGAGGGAGTCGGGGGCCGCCAGCCAGGTGGAGAGGTAGAGCGGGAAGAGGACGGACAGGGCGGAGTAGCCGAGCGCGGTGAGGAAGTTGGCGGCGGTGAGCCCGAGGAAGGGCCGGTCGCGCAGGACCATCCGGTACCCGGCGGGCGCCCGCCCGGCGGAGCCCGTCGCGGTGTCGCGGACCGGGCGGACCGGGCGGACCCGGCTGACGAGCAGTCCGGCCAGGGCGAAGGCCAGCGCGTTGCCCCAGGCGGTGTAGGTGAACCCGCCCGTGCCCCACAGGGCCAGCACTCCGGAGACGAGCAGGGCGCCCGCGCCCATCCCGGCGTTCTGCAGCGCCCGGGTGGACGCCTGGAGCCGGTCGCGGGCGGCGCCGCGCGCCACCTCGCCGATGAGGGACTGCTGGACGACGGAGAAGGACCGGTCGGCCAGCGCGGTGACCAGGGCGACGGCGGCGAAGGCGGGCAGGGACCCGGCGAAGGGGTAGAGGGCGAAGCCGAGCGCCCGTATCCCGTACAGCACCAGGTTGACCCGCTTGGCGCCGAACCGGTCGACGGCCGAGCCGGCCAGCGGCATGACGGTCAGTCCGGCCACCCCGGTGACGGTCATGACCAGGCCGACGAGGGCGAAGGAGAGGCCGGTAACGTGGTGGAAGAAGACCAGCGAGAAGGGGACGTACATCCCGATCCCGACCGCGCTGATGCCGATGCCGGTGAGCAGGGCCCGCTCTCCCGCGGCTCTCGTTTCCATGTGACTTCCCCCCGAAGTAGGTCGATGGAAAGTAGCTTACTCCTAAGCTACTTTCCGTCAAGCAACTTTCTTGCGAACGACTTGGGGAAGGCTGGATACTGCGGACATGACCGAGGCCAACAAGGACGCCGTCGACGCCATCACCGCCCAGTGGCACGTGGTGCGCCCCGACCTGAACACCGAGCCCATGGCCGTCTTCGGCCGCATCTACCGGATCGCCCGGGCCATGGGGGACGAGATGGAACGGGCCTACGCCCGCTTCGGCATCTCGCGCGGGGAGTTCGACGTCATCGCCACCCTGCGGCGCTCCGGCCCCCCGTACACGCTCTCGCCGCGCCAGCTGTCGGCCACGCTCATGCTGACAACGGGCGGCATGACGGGGCGTCTGGACAAGCTGGAGAAGGCCGGGCTGCTGTGCCGCAAGCCCGATCCGCACGACCGGCGGGGGCTCCAGGTGACGATCACCGACCGCGGCCTGGCCCTCATCGACGAAGCCGTGGCCGCCGGCCTGGAGGTGCAGCGCGCCGCGCTCACCGGCCTGAGCGAGGAGGAGGTCGAGGTCCTCACGGGCCTGCTCCGCAAGCTGATGGCCGGCATCTAGAGGGCACCCGGTGGGTCACGACCGGAGGACCCGACCAGAGGACATGACAAGGCGCCGGGGGTCGCCGCACGGCCGGAACACGATCGGCGTGCGGACCCCCGGCGCCCGGAAGTCTTACGGGACCGGCGGGGCCGGCCCGTGTCGGCTGACGTACGTCAGCCGGCGTTACTGCTGCTTGCGCGACTTGTCGCCGACCATCACGAGACCCGCGATGATCAGGAACAGCACGATCGGCGCGGCCACGTACAGGCCGAGCGTCTCGCCAATGCTCAGGCCCGGGCCCGGGTCGTCACCGTCGTCGCGGGTCACCGCGAGGGCGGGAGACGTCATCAGCAGCATCATCAGCGTCGTTCCGGCCGTGACGGCGCCGGCGCGCAGAGCGTTCTTCTTGTCCACGGTGCAAACGTAGCGAACACCTAAACGGGGCGCGCGCCCGGGGGTGCCGTACGGGGCCGCCCGCCCTCCCGTACCGCCTCCAGCAGCGCGTTCGCGCGGGGCGAGGCGGCCAGTTCCTCCAGGGTCAGCGGCCGCCCCCCGGCATCGGCGAGCGGCAGCCGCCAATTGGGGTACTGGTCCCAGGTGCCCGGCAGGTTCTGCGGCCGCCGGTCGCCCACCGCGTCCGGCAGCCACACGCCGACCAGCCGCGCGGGGGTGCGCAGCAGGAAGGCGTACAGCGCCTGTACGGCGGCCTCCTCGCCCTTGGTCTCCAGGCCCAGCCGGTCCAGCAGCTCCAGCCATTCGGCGGTGTCGGCCGCGTCCTGCACCCGTTCCTCCTCGGCCGGACGGGTGAGCAGCCCGAGCCGGTCGCGCAGTTCCACATGGCCCCCGGTGAGCTTGGCCGCCGTGGGCGGCAGGTCGTGGGTGGTGGCGGTGGCCAGGCAGTCGGCCCGCCAGGCGGCCGCCGCGAGCGGACTGCCGTCGCCCTCCCAGTCCCGCTCGAACCACAGCACCGACGTGCCGAGCACCCCGCGGCGGGCCAGCTCCTGACGCACCCGCGGCTCCACCGTGCCGAGGTCCTCGCCGATGACCAGCGCGCCGGCCCGGTGGGCCTCCAGGACCAGGACCGCCAGCATGGCCTCGCCGTCGTAGCCCACGTACGTCCCGTCGGCGGGCGGGGTGCCCTCCGGGATCCACCAGAGCCGGAACAGGCCCATCACGTGGTCGATCCGCAGCGCGCCGGCGTAGCGGAACACCCCGCGCAGCAGGGACCGGAAGGGTGCGTAAGCGGTGGCGGCCAGCACGTCCGGGCGCCAGGGAGGCAGCCCCCAGTCCTGGCCGCGCGCGTTGAAGGCGTCCGGCGGCGCCCCGACGGAGATGCCCCGGGCGTGCAAGCAGCCGGTCCGGGCGTCCGACCCGTCGGGATGCACCCCCACCGCGAGGTCGTGCACGATGCCGACGGTCATGCCGGCCTCCCGGGCGGCCCGCTGGGCGGCGGCCAGCTGGGCGTCCGTCAGCCAGACCAGCCAGCGGTGGAAATCGGCCCGCTCGCCGGGGTCCTCCCCCGCCGCGGCCGCGCACCAGGCGGCGTGCCGGTCCAGTGACGGGCCCTGCGCGGCGCGGAACGCCCCGTAGGCGGCCTCGCGCTCGGGCGTGCGCGGGACCGCGTACAGCAGCTCCAGGGCGGCCCTCTTCAGCGCCCAGACGGCGTCGCGGTCGATCAGCGCGCCCTTCTCCAGCACCTCGCGGCGCAGCTCCGCGCCCCGCGCGGCCAGTGCGGCCAGGGCCGCGCGGTCGGGGCAGTGCGCGTACTCCGGGACGTCCTCGATCCGCAGGTGCACCGGGTCGGGGAAGCGGCGCGAGGAGGGCCGGTACGGGGAGGGGTCGGTGGGGGTGCCGGGCACGGCCGCGTGCAGCGGGTTGACCTGGATGAAACCGGCGCCGTGGGTCCGGCCGGCCCAGCGGGCGAGCTCCGCGAGGTCGCCGAGGTCGCCCATGCCCCAGGAGCGTTCGGAGAGCAGGGAGTAGAGCTGGACGAGCAGCCCGTGGGCCCGCTCGGGTGCGGCCGGGGCCCGGTCCGGGGCCAGGATCACCGTGGCCTCGGCGGTCCGCCCGTCCGGCGTGGTGACGGCGATCCGGTGGACGCCCAGCGGCAGGCCCTCGGGCAGCGGCCCGTGGGGGCCGCTGACCCCCTCGACGACCTCGGCTCCCTCCGGCCTCTGCGTTCCCCCTGTTCCCTCCCCGTCCGCCGCCTCCTCCAGCTCGACGCGGATCCGGGTCCCGGCCGGCAGCGCGGCCAGCTCGTCCGGCGGTGGCGAACCGGCCCACCACACCAGCACGTTCGGCAACAGCCGTCCCCGCGCCTGCCCTTCGGCCTCCGCGAGGCACACCCGGATGTCCTCGGGGGTGTCGGTCACCGCGCCGAGCGTCCCGAGCACGGTGGCGACCGTGGCGCGCGGCACTTCGACGGTGACGTCCGCGGCGGGCTGGTAGGCGGTGGCGACGCCGTGCAGGTTCGCGAGCCGGGCCAGGTCGTCCATGGACGCACTCCTTTGTGCATGAGGGTGGGTCAGCGTCCGGTCAACACCGGGCGAGCACCCTGGGACACGGCCGGGGAACACCGCAGCCCTACCCAGTCCAGGGCATCGCATTCCTGGCGTTTCCGGGTGAGATCACCCACGCGCATTGACACTCCAGCCGCACGGGTGGTGGGGTCGGGCTCATTCGTACGAGTGGGTGACGTCTCGGGACGAGGAGAATCCGTGCAGCTCAGGGGCAGGAAGCGGACCACGGCGGCCGCCGTCGCCGTGATCGGGAGCTTGCTGGGCGGTGCGGTGGCCTCGGCGCCGCCCGGGGCCCTCGCGACGCCCTCCGCACCGCTCGAACCGTCCCGCGAACCGGCCTCCGGGGACGTCTTGTTGCCCGCGCTGGACCCCGGCGCCGAGACCCCGCGCACGGCCGCCGAGGGGCCCGCCGTGTGGCCGCGGCCCCAGTCGGTGGCCGCCGACGCGGCGCGCGAGGTGCCGCTGGGCGAGGAGGCCGTGCTGCTGGCGCCGGCCGACGCCGACCCGTACGCGGTCCAGGTCGTACGCGACGCCCTGCGCGCGGCGGGCGTACGCACCCTCCACGAGCCCGCCCCCGAGGCGCCGTTGCCCGCGCGGGGCACCGTCGTACGGCTCCAGGACGCGGGCGCGCAGGAGGCGTTGCGGGCGCTCGGCGCGGCGCCGGCCGGTGACCTGCCCGACGGGGGCTACCGGCTGGCCGTGGGGCGGCCCGGCGGCCGGGACACGGTCGCCCTGTCCGGGGTGGGGGAGGCGGGGCTGTTCCACGCGGCCCAGACGCTGCGCCAGCTGCTCGCGGCGGGCGGCGGGAAGGTCCCCGGGGTCATGGTGCGGGACTGGCCGGCCGCGCCGGTCCGCGGCATCACCGAGGGCTTCTACGGGGAGCCCTGGACGCGGGAACAGCGCCTCGCGCAGCTCGACTTCATGGGCCGCACCAAGCAGAACCGGCTGCTGCTCGCGCCCGGCGACGACCCGTACCGCACGACGGCCTGGCGGCAGGACTACCCGAAGGAGCGGCAGGAGGAGTTCCGCGCGCTGGCCGAACGGGCCCGCGCCAACCGGGTCGTCCTGGCCTGGGCGGTGGCCCCCGGGCAGTCGATGTGCCTGTCCTCGGAGGCCGACCGGGCGGCGCTCGCGCGCAAGCTGGACGCGATGTGGGACCTCGGACTGCGCGCCTTCCAGGTGCAGTTCCAGGACGTCAGCTACACCGAGTGGGGCTGCCGGGCCGACCGGGAGCGGTACGGGAAGGGCCCGGCGGCGGCCGCGAAGGCGCACGCGGAGGTCGCGGGCGCGCTGGCCGCGCACCTGGCGGCCCGGTATCCCGGGGCGCCCGCGCTGTCGCTGCTGCCGACGGAGTTCTACCAGGAGGGCGCCACCGCCTACCGGACGGCCCTGGCGGGCGCGTTGGACCCGCGGGTGGAGGTGGCCTGGACGGGCGTGGGCGTGGTGCCGCGCACCATCACGGGCAGGGAACTGTCCGGGGCGCGCTCCGCCCTGGGGCACCGGCTGGTCACCATGGACAACTACCCGGTCAACGACTGGGACCCGGGCCGGATCTTCCTCGGCCCGTACGCGGGCCGCGAGCCGGCGGTGGCGGGCGGCTCGGCGGCGCTGCTGGCCAACGCGATGCCGCAGGGCACCCTGTCCCGGATCCCGCTCTTCACGGCGGCGGACTTCGCGTGGAACCCGCGCGGTTACCGGGCCGGGGAGTCCTGGGCGGCGGCGGTGCGCGAGCTGGCGGGCCCCGACCCGCGCACCCGCGAGGCGGTGGCGGCGCTGGCCGGGAACACCACGTCCTCGGGGCTGAAGCTGGAGGAGTCGGCGTACCTGAAGCCGCTGGTGGAGCAGTTCTGGCGGGCACGGGCCGCGGGCGACCCGGCGGCCGGGACCGCACTGCGCAAGGCGTTCACGGTGATGCGCGAGGCCCCGGCCCGGCTGCCGGGCCTGTCGCAGGAGGCGGGGCCCTGGCTGGAGCGGCTGGCGCGCTACGGAACGGCGGGCGAACTGGCGGTGGACGTCCTCCAGGCACAGGCCCGCGGGGACGGAACGGCCGCCTGGCAGTCCGCCCGCGCCCTGGCCGAAGCCCGCGAGGCGCTGGCGGAGCCGGGGACGGCCCGGGTGGACAAGGCCGTCCTGGAGCCCTTCTTGACGAAGGCGGCGGCGGAGGCGGACGGCTGGACCGGGGTCGCCCGCACGACGGGCACGGTGACGAAGGAGGAGGGGGCCTGGACGGTACGGCTGGACGCGCCGCGCCCGGTGTCGGCGGTGACGGTGATGACCGACCCGCTCCCGGCGGGGACGCGGGGCGCGGCGGTGGAGGCCCACGTGCCGGGCGAGGGCTGGCGCAAGGTCGCCGATGCTGCGGCGTCGGGCTGGACCCAGGTGGACACGGCGGGGCTGCGCGCCGACGCTGTACGGCTGTCCTGGGCCCGCGCCGGGGCCGCGCCGGCCGTGCACCGGGTGGTGCCGTGGTTCGGCGACGGCCCGCGGGCCCGCTTCGAGCTGGCGGACGCGGCCGACGCCGAGATCGGCGGCGCCCCGCAGCGGGTCACGGCGCAGCTGTCCGCCCTGGGCCCCGGCGAGGTCCGCGGGCCGTTGTCGGCGCGGCCGCCCGCGGGCGTCGAAGTCCGCCTCCCGCAGGCCGTGGTGGCCCCGCGCGGCGGCCAGGTCGCGATCCCGCTGGAGGTCGTCGTGGCGCCGACGACCCCGCCGGGCAGCTACCAGGTGCCGGTGACCTTCGACGGGGAGACCCGCACGCTGACGGTGCGCGCGGTGCTCCGTACCGGCGGCCCGGACCTGCTGCGCACCGCGCGGGCGTCCTCCTCCGCGGACGAGACCCCCCGTTTCCCGGCCTCGGCGGCCGTGGACGGCGCCGCCTCCACCCGCTGGTCCTCACCGCCGGTGGACGGCACCTGGTGGCAGGCGCAGCTGCCCGCTCCGGCCCGGATCGGCCGCCTCGAGCTGCACTGGCAGGAGGCGTACCCGTCGGCGTACCGGGTGGAGACCTCCGCGGACGGGGTGACCTGGCGCCCGGCGGTCACCGTGCCGGCCTCCCGGGGCGGGCACGAGTCCCTGCGGCTGGACGCCCCGGACACCCGCTTCCTCCGCGTGACGTGCGAGCGCCGCGCGACGCGGTACGGCTGCTCGCTCTGGTCGGCGGAGGCGTACGCGGTCATCCCCTAGGCCCCGCGGTCAGGACGCCGCGACGCCGATCCGCTCCAGCGCGTCCTGCGCACCGTACGGCTGGAGGTACGGCATCCAGCGGGGATCGCGGTGCCCCGTGCCGATGATCCGCCAGGCCAGGCCCGAGGGAGGGGCCGGCTGGTGGCGCAGGCGCCAGCCCAGTTCCAGCAGGTGCCGGTCGGCCTTGACGTGGTTGCAGCGCCGGCACGCGGCGACGACGTTGTCCCAGGCGTGCTGACCGCCCCGGCTGCGCGGAATGACGTGGTCGACGCTGGTGGCGACCGCGCCGCAGTACATGCAGCGGCCACCGTCCCGCGCGAACAGGGCGCGCCGGGTGAGTGGAACGGGCCCCCGGTAGGGGACCCGCACGAAGCGCTTGAGCCGTACCACGCTGGGAGCGGGGACGACCCTGGTCGCGCTGTGCAGGTAGGCGCCGGATTCCTCCAGGGAGACAGCCTTGTTCTCCAGGACGAGGACGAGCGCGCGGCGGAGCGGTACGACGCCGAGGGGTTCGTACGACGCGTTGAGGACCAGGACGTGCGGCACGGGCTGCCTCCTTGTACGCCGGCGGCGCGTGGCTCGCGCCGGGACGATCTGCCTTCCAGTCTCTCCTTACGGCTGGTCGAAGCGCCACCACTCGCCCGTAACGGGTCCGAGGTGTTTTCAACCACAGTCCAGTCATCCCCAGGTGAGCCTCGTCTCTCCCTCGAACACGGACCCCCTCGGCAAACATGGTGAAGGGATTGCCCCGTTAGTGTGGTTGGTCTGCCCCGCCCACGGTTCCGCGGGCAGACCGCTATACCTGGAGGTTTCCGTCGTGCCCTGGCCCGCCGCCACGCTGCCGCTGGCAGCCGAAGTCCCGGACGCGCCCGCCTCGGTCAAGGAGGCGCAGACGAGCGTCACCGAGGCCGCCAGCTTCATCGAGCAGAACTGGGCCACCTGGCTGAGCATCGGCCTGCGGATCCTGCTGATCGTCGTGATCGCGGCCGCGCTGCGCTCGGCGGTCCGCAAGGCCCTGACCAAGCTGATCAACCGGATGAACACCAGCGCGGAGGCGGTCGAGGGCACCGCGCTCGGCGGGCTGCTGGTCAATGCCGAGCGGCGGCGCCAGCGTTCGGAGGCGATCGGCTCGGTCCTGCGTTCGGTGGCTTCCTTCGTGATCCTCGGCACGGCCGCGCTGATGGTCCTGGCGGCGCTGAAGATCGATCTGGCCCCGCTCCTGGCGAGTGCCGGTGTGGCCGGTGTGGCCATCGGTTTCGGCGCCCGCAACCTGGTGACCGACTTCCTGTCAGGCGTCTTCATGATCATGGAGGACCAGTACGGCGTCGGCGACAAGATCGACGCCGGTGTGGCCTCGGGCGAGGTCGTCGAGGTCGGGCTGCGGGTGACCAAGCTCCGCGGGGACAACGGCGAGATCTGGTACGTGCGCAACGGCGAGATCAAGCGGATCGGCAACCTCAGCCAGGGCTGGGCAACGGCGGGCGTGGCCATCCAGGTCAAACCCACGGAGAGCATGTCCCGGATCCGCGAGGTGATCCAGGGCGTCGCCGACGGCCTGGCGAAGGAATCCCCGTGGGACGAGCGCCTGTGGGGTCCGGTGGAGCTGCTGGGCCTGGACGAGGTGCTGCTCGCCTCGATGACCGTGAAGGTGTCCGCGAAGACGATGCCGGGCCAGCAGTTCGCGGTGGAGCGGGAGCTGCGCTGGCGCATCAAGGAGGCCTTCGACGCGGCGGGCATCGGCATCATCGGCGGGCTGCCGGCCGCGGACGAGGAGGAGGCCCCGGCGGACCCGTCGGCCTCCGTCGCCCCGCCGTCCGCGCTGGCGAACCCGACCTCCCCGCAGTCGCTGGCCACCGTCCCGATCCCGCAGTCGGGCGGTCCGCGCATAACCAAGTAGCGGCGCCGCCCCCGCGACGCGCCACACGAGACCCCGCACGCCCCGCAGGTCATTCCTGCGGGGCAGCGGCATTGACACAGCTCAGCACGCAATAGGAAACTTACCTAACAGATCGCCTCGGTGAGGGAGAGACCGCTCCATGCCCGCCGCCACGCCCGGAACGCCCAGCCTGTTGCGCGCCATGAACGACCGGGCCGCACTCGAACTCCTGCTGACGCACGGCCCGCTGTCCCGTACCCGCATCGGGCACCTGACCGGACTGTCCAAGCCCACCGCCTCCCAGCTCCTGGCGCGCCTGGAGAGCGCCGGGCTCGTCGTCGCCACCGGCACCGACGGCGGCCGTCCCGGCCCCAGCGCCCAGCTGTACGCGATCAACCCGCGGGCGGCCTACGTCGGCGGCCTCGACGTGACCCCCGGACGCGTGCTGGCGGCCGTCGCCGACCTCACCGGCACGGTGATCGCCACCCACGAGGTCCCGTACGCCGAGGGCGCGCAGGCCGTCGAGCAGGTGACCGCGGCCCTCGACGGGGCCGCCGCGGCGGCCGGGCTGCACCGGGGCGACCTGCGCCGGGTGGTCATCGCCACGCCCGGCGCCTTCGACCCGCAGACCGGCCGGCTGCGCTACGCCAGCCACCTCCCCGGCTGGCACTCCCCCACCCTGCTCGAAGACCTGGCGGCGGCCCTGCCGATGCCCGTCGGGTACGAGAACGACGTCAACCTCGCCGCCGTCGCCGAACAGCGCCTCGGCGCCGCACGCGGCCACGAGGACTTCGTGCTGCTGTGGAACGAGGAGGGCCTCGGCGCCGCGCTGGTGCTCGGCGGCCGGCTGCACCGCGGCTGGACGGGCGGCGCGGGCGAGGTGGGCTTCCTGCCCGTACCCGGCCGCCCGCTGGTCCGGCAGGTCACCCGGGCCAATTCCGGCGGCTACCAGGAACTGGCCGGCGTGGAGGTCCTGCCCGGGCTCGCCGCGGACCTGGGCGTCGAGCCCGCGCCCGGGCCGGTCACCGGGGCCCCGGGCACGGGGCAGGGCAGCCGGCCGGAGAGCCCGCACAGCCCGGAGGTCGCCGCGGCCGTCGCGCTGCTCACCCGGGCCGCCGCCACGCCCGAGGGACCGCACCTGCGCTTCCTGGAGGCGTACGCCACCGCGCTCGCCACCGGTCTCGCCTCGCTCGTCGCCGTGCTGGACCCGGAGATCGTGGTGCTGGCCGGGGCCGCCATCGGCGCGGGCGGCGAGCCGCTGCGCGCCCTGCTGGAGGCCGAACTGGCCGAACTGGCCCCCTCCCGGCCGCGCCTGGTCCCGGGCGAGGTCCTGGAGCGGCCGGTCCTGCACGGCGCGCTGGAAAGCGCGCTCGCCGCCACCCGCGACGAGGTGTTCGACACCTCCCGCTGACCCGGTCCCCCACGACCCGCATCCCCGCACGTCCCCCCATTCGGCACCCCCGGCACCCCCCACGGAACGTTCCTCCAGCAGAGAGTGAGCCCCGCCATGCCCAGATCCGGACGCCTGACCACCACGGCCGCCGTCCTCGCCGTGATATCCGCGCTCGCCACCGCCTGTACGGGGCAGAGCTCCGACACCGCCGCCGACGACCCGAAGGCGGACGTGACCCTCAATTTCTGGCACGGCTGGTCCGCTCCCGGCGAGGTCGAGGCGATCGAGGAGAACATCGCCCGCTTCACGAAGGCGCACCCGAACATCAAGGTCCAGGTCACGGGCAACATGACCGACGACAAGATCAACCAGGCGCTGCGGGCCGGCGGCGACAAGGCCCCCGACGTGGTCTCCTCCTTCACCACCGACAGCGTCGGCAAGTTCTGCAACTCCCGCGCCTTCACGGACCTGAACCCCTTCCTGCGCAAGTCCGGGGTCGACAAGGCCAAGGTCTTCCCCAAGACCCTGCTCGAATACACCCAGTTCGACGGCAACCAGTGCACGCTGCCGCTGCTCAACGACGCCTACGGCCTCGTCTACAACAAGACCGCCTTCGCCGCCGCCGGCATCACCGAACCCCCCAGGACCTGGAGCCAGTTCGCCGAGGCCGCGCAGAAGCTGACGAAGCCCAAGGGCGACTCGTACGAGCAGGTCGGGTTGATGCCCACCTTCCACGGCTACGAGACCACCCCCATGCGGCTCGCCGCGCAGTGGAGCCCCACCTACTTCGGCGCCGACGGCTCGTCCAACCTGGCCGAGGACCCGGCCTTCGCGAAGATGCTGACCGCGCAGCGCGACCTGGTCGCCCGGCTCGGCGGCTACGAGAAGCTGGAGCGCTTCCGGAGCACCTTCGGAGACGAGTGGAGCGCCGAACACCCCTTCCACACCGGCCAGGTGGCCATGCAGATCGACGGCGAGTGGAGGGCGTCGATGGCCAAGGAGGCCGGTGTCACCTTCGAGATCGGCACCGCGCCGCTGCCCGTCCCCGACGAACAGGCCGCCGACTACGGCAAGGGCTACCTCTCCGGCACGATCATGGGCATCGCGGCGGGCAGCAAGAAGCAGAACGCCGCCTGGGAGCTGGTCAAGTACATGACCACCGACACCGAGGCGGTCGTGGCCTTCGCCAACGCCATCCACAACGTGCCCTCCACGCTGGCGGCCCTGGAGTCCCCGCAGCTCCAGGTGAGCCCGGAGTTCAAGACCTTCCTCGACATCGCGCGGCATCCGAAGTCCAGCACCACCCCCGCCCAGGCCGACGGCGGCACCTACCAGCTGACCTTCACCGACTTCGCGTACGCGGTCGAGAAGGGCGAGGTGGCCGACGTCCCGGCCGGCCTCGCCAGGACGGACCAGCAGATCGACACGGACATCGCGAAGGCGAAGTAGCCCCGATGACCTCCCCCACCCTGCGGACCAAGCGCCGCCGCTCCGCCCTGCGGACCGCGGCCTTCATGTCGCCCTGGCTGCTCGGGTTCTGCGTCTTCTTCGCCTACCCGCTCCTGTCCACCGTGTACTTCTCCTTCACCAAGTACGACGGCTTCCGCCAGCCCGCCTTCAACGGCCTGGACAACTGGGCCTACGTCTTCACCGACTATCCGCTGTTCTGGCCCGCCCTGCGCAACACCCTGTGGCTGGTCGTGGTGATGGTCGGCTGCCGGGTCCTCTTCGGCTTCGGCGTCGGTCTGCTCGTCACGAAGATCAAGACGGGCACCGGGATCTTCCGGACCCTGTTCTACCTGCCCTACCTGGCGCCCCCGGTCGCCGCGACCCTGGCGTTCGTCTTCCTGCTCAACCCCGGCACCGGCCCCGTCAACACCCTGCTGGACTCGGTGGGGCTGCCCACCCCCGGCTGGTTCACCGACGCCGACTGGTCCAAGCCCGCCCTGACCGCCCTCGCGCTGTGGGGAGTGGGCGACCTCATGGTCATCTTCATGGCCGCGCTGCTCGACGTACCGAAGGAGCAGTACGAGGCCGCCGAGCTGGACGGGGCCGGGGCCTGGGCGCGGCTGCGGCACATCACCCTGCCGAACATCACGCCGATCATCCTCTTCGCGGTGGTCACCGGGATCATCCAGGCCATGCAGTACTACGCCCAGCCGCTGGTGGCGGGGAAGGTGGCGGCCGGCGTGATCGGCGGCTCGGGCCAGCAGTTCGAGCCCGGCTACCCGGACAAGTCCACCCTGACCCTTCCCCAGCTCGTCTACAACCTCGGTTTCCAGCGCTTCGACTACGGCACCGCGTGTGTCGTCGCGCTCGTCCTGTTCGCCCTCTCCATGGCTTTCACCGCGTTCCTGATGCGGCGCCGCGGCGGACTGATCGGAGCAAGTGAATGAGTACGCGCAGCAAGGGCCGCAGGGCGGTCCTGCACTGGATCGGGGTGCACTCGCTCGGCGTGGCCGCCGCCCTATTCTTCGTCCTGCCCTTCGTCTTCCTCTTCCTCACCTCGCTGATGGGGGACCGGCAGGCGCTGACGCGCGACCTGTGGCCGGACACCTGGGAGTGGGGCAACTACGCCACGGTGTGGCACACCCCGGGCTTCCTGACCTGGTGGCGCAACACCCTGTTGTACGCCGGACTGGGCACCCTGTTGACCGTGGTCTCCTCCGTGCCCGTCGCGTACGCCCTCGCCAAGTTCCGCTTCCGCGGGCGGCGGCTCTCGCTGCTGCTCGTGATCGCCATGATGATGCTGCCGCCCCAGGTGGTGGTCATACCGATGTACCTCTTCTGGGCCAAGCAGCTCGACCTGTCGGGCACCCTGTGGCCGCTGATCATCCCGATGGCCTTCGGCGACGCCTTCTCCGTCTTCCTGCTCCGCCAGTTCCTCCTGACCATCCCCGACGAGTACCTGGACGCGGCGCGCGTCGACGGCTGCGGGGAGGTGCGCACCCTGCTGCGCGTCGTCCTGCCGATGGCCCGGCCGGGGATCGCCGCCGTCGCGCTGTTCCAGTTCTTCGCCGCGTGGAACGACTACTTCGGTCCGCAGATCTACGCCTCCGACAACCCGGCCGCCTGGACCCTCAGCTACGGGCTGGAGTCCTTCAAGGGGGCGCACCACACCAACTGGAACCTGACCATGGCCGCGACCGTGCTGGTCATGGCCCCGGTGATCGTCCTCTTCTTCTTCGCCCAGAAGGCGTTCGTCGAGGGAGTCACCCTGACCGGCGTGAAAGGCTGACAACGGATGAAACTCGCAGTGGTGGGCGGCGGTTCCACCTACACCCCCGAGCTGATCGACGGCTTCGCACGGCTGCGCGACACCCTGCCGGTCAGCGAGCTCGTGCTGATCGACCCCGCCGCCGAACGGCTGGAGCTGATCGGCGGCCTGGCCCGGCGGATCCTCGCCCGGCAGGGACACCCCGCGCGCGTCAGCACCACATGCGACCTGGACGCGGGGGTCGCCGGGGCCGACGCGGTCCTGCTCCAGCTGCGCATCGGCGGCCAGGCGGCCCGGCTGCAGGACGAGACGTGGCCGCTGGAGTGCGGCTGCGTCGGCCAGGAGACCACGGGCGCCGGCGGCCTCGCCAAGGCGCTGCGCACCGTCCCCGTCGTCCTCGACATCGCCGAGCGGGTCCGGCGGGCCAGCCCGGACGCCTGGATCATCGACTTCACCAACCCCGTCGGGATCGTCACCCGGGCCCTGCTCCAGGCCGGCCACAAGGCCGTCGGGCTGTGCAACGTCGCCATCGGACTCCAGCGCAAGTTCGCGGCCCTGCTCGACCTGGCTCCGGCCGACATCCACCTGGACCACGTGGGGCTCAACCACCTCACCTGGGAGCTGGGCGTGCGCCGGGGCGGCCCGGACGGCGAGGACCTGCTTGCGGACCTGCTCGCCGCGCACGGCGAGGCCATCGCCGCGGACCTGCGCCTGCCGCGCGCGGTCCTGGACCGGCTCGGCGTCGTCCCGTCGTACTACCTGCGCTACTTCTACGCCCACGACCAGGTCGTACGGGAAATGGGCGCCAAGCCCTCGCGGGCCGCCGAGGTCGCGGCGATGGAGCGGGAACTGCTCGCCCTGTACGGGGACCCCGCGCTGGACGAGAAGCCGGCGCTGCTGGCGAAGCGGGGCGGGGCCTTCTACTCGGAGGCGGCCGTGGACCTGGCGGCCGCGCTGCTGGGCGACGGCGGGCCGGCGGTCCAGGTGGTCAACACGCTGAACGACGGCACCCTGCCGTTCCTCCCCGACGACGCGGTGATCGAGGTCCAGGCACGCGTCGACGGCTCCGGCCCGGTCCCGCTGCCGGTGCCCCGGCTGGACCCCCTGTACGCCGGGCTGGTCTCGCACGTGAGCGCGTACGAGGACCTCGCGCTGGACGCGGCGCTGCGCGGCGGGCGCGAGCGGGTCGCCAAGGCGCTGCTCGCGCACCCGCTGGTCGGCCGGTTCGACGTGGCCGAAGGGCTGACGGACCGGCTCCTGGCGCACAACAAGGAGTACCTGCCGTGGGCGTGAGCCGGCCCGCCGTGCTCGCGGTCGACGCGGGCAACAGCAAGACGGACGTGGCGCTGGTCGCCGCCGACGGCACGGTGCTGGGCACCGGCCGGTCCGGGGGCTTCCAGCCTCCGCGCCACGGCGTCGAGGCGGCGGTGGACGTCCTCGGGCAGGCCGTCGCCGAGGCCGCGGCGGCCGCCGGGCTGCCGGCGCCGGTGCCCGGAACCCCGTATGCCGCCCAGGTGTCGGCGTGCCTGGCCAACGCCGACCTGCCGGTGGAGGAGCGTCGGCTCGCGGAGGCCATCGGCGCGCGCGGCTGGGGCGCGGCCACCGCGGTGCGCAATGACACCTTCGCGGTCCTGCGGGCCGGCGTGGACGAGCCGCGGGGGGTCGCGGTGGTGTGCGGGGCGGGCATCAACTGCGTCGGGATGACCCCCGACGGGCGGACGGCGCGCTTTCCCGCGATCGGCCGGATCTCCGGCGACTGGGGCGGCGGAGGCGGTTTGGCCGCGGAGGCCCTGTGGCACGCGGCCCGGGCCGAGGACGGCCGGGGCGAGGCGACGGAGCTGGCCCGGGCGCTGCCCGCGTACTTCGGCCGGGACTCGATGGCCGCGCTGATCGAGGCGCTGCACCTGGGCGGGATCCCGGCCGCGCGGCGTCATGAGCTCACCCCGGTGCTGTTCGCGGTGGCGGCGGCCGGGGACGCGGTGGCGCTGTCGCTGGTGCACCGGCAGGCGGACGAGGTCGTGGCCATGGCCGCGGTCGCGCTGGGCCGCCTGGGGCTGCTGGGCGAGGAGGTGCCCGTGGTACTGGGCGGCAGTGTGCTGGCGGCCCGGCACCCGCAGCTGAACGACCGGATCCGGGCGGCCCTCGCCGAGCGGGCCCCGCGCGCCCTCGTCCGCGTGGTGACGGCCCCGCCGGTGCTGGGGGCGGGGCTGCTCGGCCTGGACGCGCTCGGGTCCCCGCCCGAGGCCCACGGAAAACTCCGTGCCCATTTCGGATGAACCTGCCCCCACAGCCGCCGGGTCTGGAACCGTGGCGCTCGCGCAGACGTATTCAGGGCTAGAAGGCCCAGTGGTGCCGGCCGGGTCTCCGCGGGAGCGGATCGCCCGCGAACCGGTACCAGGTGCTGTGGCCGCTCGGCACTACGGCCATACTGCTGCGCAGGGGGTACCTTCCGGCGGTTGTCCGGGGGGACGACAGGACCGAGGGGGAGGTCACGGTGGCGATCACATCACGTGCGCCCGCGCCCGGGGGCGGTGTTTCCGTGCCGCCCGCCGCGGCGCCGGCGCCGCCGCCCGTCGCACCGCCCGGGCGGAGCACCGCCTGGGCCGAGGGCGTGGAGCGGCTGCGCGAGGCCGCGACCACCGAGCCCGGCCGGCTGCGGATCATCGGCGCCGCCCTGGCCGCCCTGATCGTGCTGTTCGGCGCGGTGAGCGTGGTGCAGATCTCCGACCGGGCCTCGGCGGCCGACGACGTGGTGGGCCGCAGCCAGCCGCTGAGCGCGGACGCGGCGAGCATCTACCGCTCCCTCGCGGACGCCGACACGACCTCCTCCAGCGGGTTCCTCCTGGGCGCCCAGGAGCCGCGCGAGGTCCGCCAGCGCTACGAGAAGGACATCGCCAACGCCTCCAGGCTGCTGGTGAGCGCGGCCGCCAACGCCGGCGGCAACGCGGACTCCCGCGAGCAGATCACGCTGCTCAGCGAGCAGCTGCCGCGCTACACGGGCCTGATCGAGCAGGCCCGGGCCACCAACCGGCAGGGCCTGCCGCTGGGCGGCGCCTATCTCCGCTACGCCAACGAGCAGATGACGACCCAGCTGCTGCCCGCCGCACAGCGGCTGTACGAGGCGGAGACCGCCCGGCTCTACACGGACCACGACGACGCCCGGTCCTGGCCCCTGGCCTCGCTCGGTACGGGCCTGCTGGCGATCGGCGCCCTGGTGTGGGTGCAGCGGCGCAACTACCGGCACACCAACCGGGTCTTCAACCACGGGCTGGTGGCCGCGACGGCCGCCTCGGTGGTGGTGCTGCTGTGGCTGGCCGTGGGGCACACGGTGGCGCGGTCCTCGCTGAGCGAGGCCCGGGCGGACGGGCAGGAGTCGATGAAGGTGCTCAACGACGCCCGGATCGCCTCCCTCCAGGCGCGTGCCGGTGAGAACCTCACGCTGATCGCGCGGGGCGCCGTACTGGCCGAGGACAAGAAGTCCGACAAGTACGACGTGGACTTCACGAACAACATGAAGCAGCTGGACGCCGGCCTGGCGGTCGCGCTGCGGCTGGCCGACGACAAGGCCGGCCGGGAGCCCGTGAGCCAGGCCGTCGGCGGCGTCGAGCAGTGGAAGCAGCGGCACGCGGCGGCCCGGGAGGCGGACTTGAAGGGCGACTACGAGGCCGCGCTGCCCCAGGTCGTCGGGGACGAGACGCACAAGGAGAGCAGCGGGGCCGCCTTCGACACGGTGGACGCCTCCCTGGAACAGGCGGTGGCCCACGAACAGCGCGAGTTCACCCGGTCGGCCCGGGACGGCCTCGACGCGCTGGGCGGTCTGGTGGCGGGATCGGCGGCCCTGGTGGTCCTCGGTGCGGCAGCGGCTCTGCTCGGTATCGGGCGCCGGCTTTCGGAGTACAGGTGAGAGCGATGCGGATACGGGCGGGGCGGGCCGCGGGCCACGCGGGGTACGAGGGCCGTGAGGGCCGTGAGGCGCACGGGGCGGCCGGGGGCGCGGCGCCCGGGCTGCGCCGGGCCGCGGGCCGGTTGCGCGGCTGGGGCGGGGTGAGCGCGATGGCCGCGGCCTGCGCCATGACGGCCGCGCTGGCGCTGCTGCCGCTGGCCCACGCCGCGCCGGACACCGGCCGGCCGGCGGCGGTCCGCGAGCCCGCGTCGCTGGCCGCGGCCCCCGCCACGCCGTGGGTGCTCTCCGACACCTGTGCGGACCCCGAGGCCAGCCTGCGCCCGTCGGGCGTGGACGGGGCGGCGATCGCGCGGATCAAGGCTGCGGGCAAGCTCGTCGCGGGCGTGGACCAGAACAGCTTCCGCTGGGGCTACCGCAACCAGACGGCCGAAGGCGGCCTCGACGGCTTCGACATCGACCTGGTCAAGGCCATCGCCAAGGACATCCTCGGCGACGAGAACGCGGTCATCTACCGGGCCATCCCCACCAGCCAGCGGGTCCCGGCCCTCCAGGAGGGCCGCGTCGACATCGTCGTGCGCACCATGACCATCAACTGCAAGCGGCTGGAGGACGTCGCCTTCTCGACGGCCTATTTCGAGGCCGGGCAGCAGGTGTTGGTCCCCAAGGGCTCGCCGATCACCGGCTACGACTCCTCGCTGAAGGACAAGCGGATCTGCTTCGCGGCCGGTTCGACGGCGCAGGCGGCGCTGACGTCCCAGCCGTACGGGTCGGTGCCGGTCACCGTGGCCAACCAGCTGGACTGTCTGGTCCGGCTCCAGCTGGGCGAGGTCGACGGCATCATCACGGACAACGCCCTCGCGGCCGGCCAGGCGGCTCAGGACCCGTCGGTGCGGCTGGTGGGCTCGCCCTTCACGCGAGAGTTCTACGGTGTGGCGATGAACAAGGACGCCTCCGATCTGGTCCGCCGGGTCAACAAGGTGCTGGAGAACTACCGGGCGGGCGGCAGCGGCAGCCCGTGGATGAACTCCTACCGCAAGCACCTCGAGCTCGTGCTGCCCGGTGTGGCGGCGCCGCCGGCGCCCAAGTACCGGGACGGCTGAGGCCGGTGGCGGTTTCGGGCACGGGACGGGGCGCAGGACCGGGCGCGAGGCGGGACACGGAGGCGACAGCGGAAGCGGAGGCACAGTCGGTGGAGCCGGGGTCGGCATGGATGGACCGGGACGAAGTCGACCGCGCCCTGGTCCGGCTGGGCGCGGAGCACGAGGCCGTGGAGACCTCGCTGCTCGCCCTCCAGGACCACGCGGGGCGCAGGCTGCTGGAAGGCGCCGCGCTGACCGGGGTGACCAAGGAACGGTGGTCGGCCGCCGACGCGGACATCACCCGGCTGTGGACGTACTTCGACGCCTACAGCGGGGCGCTGACCGCCGCCCGGGAGGTCCGCGAGCGGCGCCGCTGGCCGAACCGCGACGACCTGATCGAACTGACCGAACGGCTGCGCGGGCCCGGGGTGCTGATCGCCGGGGCCGCGGCGGAGGGCGTCGCGCTCGCGGAGCGGCTCTCCCTGGCCGAGCTGGTGGCCCGGATGAACGCGCTGTACGCGAGCTCCCTGGACGTGGTGGTCGCCGCCGACGCGGTGTGGTCGACGCTGCCCGCCCGGATCGACCTGCTCGCCGCCGAACTGCACCGCACCCGCTCGCTGGCCCACTCGGTGGGCGTGCGCCCGGGCGAACACCCCTCCGGCGACGACCTGGAGGACATCACCGCCGAGCTGACGCTGCTGCGGGAGCAGGTGATCGCCGATCCGCTGGCGTTCTGGCTTCCGGCGACGGGCAGTTCGGCGCCCGGCGGCGGCCGTCCGGACACCGGGCGCTACGACCGGGCCGCGCTCGCGCTGGAGGACGTACGCCGCGAGGTCGAGGCGGTGCTGGACGTCCGGCAGGACTCCGAGCAGCGGCTGATCAGCCTGCGGGACGTGCTCTCGCGGGCCGACCGGACCCTGGCGGAGGCGCGGACGGCACGCGGCGAGGTGCTGGCGAAGATCGCCGCGTCGGAGGTGCCCGCGGTGAGCGGACCGCCGACGGTCCTCCAGGAGCAGCTCGCGGCGGCGGCCGAGCACCGGCGCCACTCCCGCTGGCACCGGCTCTCGCCGCTGCTGGAGTCCCTGGAGGAGCGGGCCGAGGAGGAACTGCGCCGGGCCCGTGAATCGTTGACCGCCGTGACGGCTCCGCTGGCGGTGCGGGCCGAGCTGCGCGGGCGCCTGGACGCGTACAAGGCGAAGGTGGCCCGGCACGGCCTGGCGGAGGACCCGGTGCTGATCGAGCGGTACGACGCCGCCCGGCGGATGCTGTGGAGCGCGCCCTGCGACCTGCGGGCCGCCGAGCAGGCGGTCCTGCGCTACCAGCAGGCGGCGGCGGAGTCCCTGGCGCCGCAGCAGCCGCGACCGCAGGACCAGCGGCCGCACTACGAGGAACAGCGGCCCGAGGGGCCGGGGAAGGAGGACGCATGAGCCTGATCGCGACCACGTGCGTTCGTCCCGGCTGCCCGGGGGCGTACGAGGACATGGGCGGCGGCGAGCTGTACTGCGACACGTGCGGCCTGGCGCCGGTCGGCGCGGTCTCGGCGGGCGCGGAGGAACTGGTGTCGCCGCCGACCGGGATGACGAGCGCGGCCCGTGGCTCACTGGGTTCCGGCGGGTCCCGGGGGTCCAGGGGGTCGCAGGGGTCACACGGTTCGGCGCGCTCCTCGGCCTCGGCGCGCTCCTCGCGGTCCTCCACCTCCCGCCGCTCGGTGTCGGGGCGGCTGTCCCGGGCCCTGTCGGGGACCGCGTCCACCCGGTCGGTGTCGGTGCGCAGTTCGGGCTCGGCTTCGTCCTCGGGGCGCAGCCGGCTGGGGGCCGGGCTGGTCAACATGCCGGAGGTGCCGCGGCCGAACCCCTCGACGGCGGTCCTGGACAACCCGGAGGTGCCGGAGCGCAAGCGGTTCTGCTCGCGCTCGGACTGCGGGGCCCCGGTGGGGCGGGCCCGGGGCGACCGGCCGGGCCGGACGGAAGGGTTCTGCACCAAGTGCGGGCACCCGTACTCCTTCGTGCCCAAGCTGAACGCCGGCGACGTGGTGCGTGGTCAGTACGAGGTGGCGGGCTGTCTGGCGCACGGCGGGCTGGGCTGGGTGTACCTGGCGGTGGACCGGGCGGTCGCCAACCGGTGGGTGGTGCTCAAGGGCCTGCTGGACACCGGGGACCAGGACGCGATGGAGGCCGCGATCTCGGAGCGGCGCTTCCTCGCGGAGATCGAGCACTCCAACATCGTGCGGATCTACAACTTCGTGGAGCACCTGGACCAGCGGACCGGTTCGCTGGACGGCTACATCGTCATGGAGTACGTCGGCGGCAAGTCGCTGAAGGAGATCGCGAACGAGCGGCGCCGGCCGGACGGGCGGCGTGACCCGCTGCCGGTGGAGCAGGCGTGCGCCTACGGCATCGAGGCGCTGGAGGCGCTCGGCCACCTGCACAGCAGAAACCTTCTGTACTGCGACTTCAAGGTCGACAACGCGATCCAGCAGCAGGACCAGCTCAAGCTGATCGACATGGGCGCGGTGCGGCGGATGGACGACGTGGAGTCGGCCATCTACGGCACGGTGGGCTACCAGGCCCCGGAGGTCGCGGAGCTGGGCCCGTCGGTCGCCTCCGACCTCTACACCGTGGCGCGGACGCTGGCCGTGCTGACCTTCGATTTCCAGGGCTACACCAACGTCTTCGTGGATTCGCTGCCGGACCCCGAGCACATCGAGGTCTTCAGACGGTACGAGTCCTTCTACCGGCTGCTGGTGCGGGCGACCGACCCGGACCCGGGGCGGCGGTTCGCCTCCGCGCAGGAGATGGCGGACCAGCTGACGGGCGTGCTGCGGGAGGTCGTGGCCCTCCAGACGGGCCGGCCGCGGCCGCAGCTGTCGACCCTGTTCGGTCCGGAACTGCGCGTCCCGGACACCCGGCTGTTCGCCGACGCGGCGGGAACGGCCGTGTCCCGCCTGGGCTACCGCGCGCCCGCCCCCCGGCGCGGTGGCGGGCTCCTCGGGGCGCTGGGCCGCGGCCGGACAGCGACCGGGGCGTCCGCGCCCGCCGGGACGGCCCTGCCCGCGGACCCGGGCGGCGCGGCCCTGCCGCCAGCGGCCGCCGCCCCCTGGACACCCGGCGGCGCGCCCGTCCCCGGGGCGCCCGCGACGCCGGTCCCGCCCGGGAATCCCGCCGGGGCGCCGCTGCCCGCGCTTGGGAGCGCGGCCACGCACGTGGCGGGCGCGCCGGTGCCCGGTCCGCGGGCCGCGCCCGCGGGCCCGCTGCCGCCGTCGGCTCCGGCCACGGGCAGGGGTGCGGGCACGGGCACGGGCACCGGAGCGGGCTCCGCCCTTGGCGACGGACCGTCAACCGTGTCTCCGCTGGCCCTCGCGGGGGCGACCGCCCGCGACACCGCGCTGGCCCTGCCCGTACCGCTGGTGGACGCGGGCGACCCGAACGCCGGTTTCCTGACCGGCCTGCTGGCCTCAGTGCCGGGCGAGCTGCTGGGCGCTCTGGGCGCGGCGCCGGCCGATTCGGCGGAGCTGCGGCTGCGGGAGCTTCGGGCCCGCCTGGAGCTGGGCGAACTGGCCGAGGCCTCCCGGACCCTGACGGAGCTGGAGGCCCGCCATCCCGACGACTGGCGGGTGGTGTGGGCCCGCGGCATCGCCTCGCTGGCCACCGGGGACGACGAGGTGGCCGCCCTGTCCTTCGACGCGATCTACGACGCCTTCCCGGGCGAGCCCGCGCCGAAGCTGGCCCTCGGGGTGTGCGCGGAGGTCCTGGGCCAGCTGGACAACGCCGCCGAGTACTACCGCCTGGTGTGGATCACCGACCCGGGGTTCGTGAGCGCGGCCTTCGGGCTGGCCCGGGTCCAGCTGGCCGCCGGTGACCGGGACGCGGCCGTGCGCACGCTGGAGTCCGTGCCCGAGGCGTCCATCCACTACACCGCCGCGCGGGTGGCCGCCGTACGCGCACGTCTGCGCGACCGGTCCCCCGAGGAGCCGCTGCTGGCCGACCTGGCGGCCGCCGCCGACCAGGTGGAGGCCCTGCGCCGGTTCGGGCTGGACCCCGAACGCCAGGAGCGTCTCGCCACGGAGGTTCTGGGCGTGGCCCTGGACTGGGTACTGTCGGGTAGCCGGGGTTCCGACCCCGGCCGGACCTCGCTGCTCGGCAGTCAACTGGACGAGCGGGGCCTGCGCTTCGGACTGGAGCGCTCGTACCGCGTGCTCGCACGGCTGGCCCGGCGTGGCGAGGAGAGGATCGAACTGGTGGAGCGGGCAAACCGTTTCCGTCCCCGGACGTGGGTGTGATTGATGTCGATGCATCGGCTGTCGGGCTGCCCCAGCTGCGCGGAACCCCTGGAGGAGGGTGACCGTTTCTGCGGCGTCTGCGGCTACGCCGTGACCACTCCTCCCCCGGCCGCGTCGGGGGACCACCCGACCGTCCCCCTCCCGACGGCTCCGCCGGCTCCCCCGTCCCCGCCGGCGTCGCCGGTCGCCGCGGGCGGTTACGGGGCCCCGGCCGCGGGCGGTTCCCGCGCCGGCGCCGAACCCGCCCCCGGCTGGGGCAGCGTCGCGGCGGCCGCGCCGACGCTGGTCGGCGAACCGGGCGGCTGGGCCGCCACCCCGCCGGAGCCCGGGCCGGAGGCGGAGCCGACGCCCGCGCCTGCGCCCGCGCCCGCGCCTGCGCCCGCGCCGAAGGCGGAGCCGGAGCCGGTCCCGGTCGCCCAGGCCCCGTGGGCGGCCGTCGGCCACGAGAATCCGTACGGCCCCGGAACGCCTCCGGAAGGAACTCCGTGGGGCGCCGCGCAGCACCCGTACGGCACGGCTCCCGACGGCCCGCAGGCCCGGTACGACCTGCCCGGCGGCGGGCGGACTCCCCCGGACGGGACTCCTCCGGGCGCTCCTTCGGGCGGGGCTCCCTGGGGCGCCACCGAAGGCCTGTACGAGAGCAGCGAGAGCGCATCCGGCGGGCACGCCGTCACTCCCGGCGGGCCCAGCGCTCCGGCCGAGGCACCGCAGGGCGGCGGCGGTAAGACCTGCGTCGCCTGCCGGGCCGGCCACGTGGACACCGACGGGTACTGCGAGCACTGCGGGCACGCGCAGCCCCGGGAGCGCGACCACCTGGAGGAGGAGCTCGGGAGCGTCGCGGCCGTCAGCGACCGGGGGCTGCGCCACCACCGCAACGAGGACTCGTTCGCCGTGTCGGCCACCGCCCTGCCCGACGGCTCCGCCGCCACCGTGGCGATCGTCTGCGACGGCGTCTCCTCCGCGAGCCGCCCCGACGAGGCGTCGGCCGCCGCGGCCGGCGCCGCCAACGAGGCGCTGCTCGACGCGCTTCCGCGCGGGGCGCACCCGCAGGAGGCCATGCACGAGGCGATCCTGGCCGCGGCCGCCGCGGTCAACGCCCTGGCCCCGCAGGTCCCCGGCGCGCAGAACGCCCCCGCCTGCACCCTGGTCGGCGCCGTCGTCAGCGGCGGCCTGCTGACCATCGGCTGGGTGGGCGACAGCCGTGCGTACTGGGTGCCCGACGACCGCGCCGCCCTGCCCCGCCGCCTCACCGAGGACGACTCGTGGGCCGCCCAGATGGTCGCCGCCGGTCTGATGGGCGAGGCCGAGGCCTACGCGGACGTCCGCGCGCACGCGATCACCGGCTGGTTGGGGGCGGACGCGTACGACCTCGAACCGCACACGGCGACCTTCAAGCCGGACCACCCCGGCGTGATCGTGGTCTGCACCGACGGCCTGTGGAACTATGCCGAGTCCGCGCGGGAGATGGCCCAGGTGCTGCCCGTGGACGCCGCCACCCGCCCGCTGCACAGTGCGCAGGTACTGGTGGGGCACGCCCTCGACGGCGGCGGACACGACAACGTCACCGTGGCGATCGTGCCGTTCGCCGCGCACCCCGAGCAGGAACCGGGACCGGAAGCGGAGCCGCGCCCGGCAGCACAACCGGAACCGGAAGCGCGCCCGCAGGTCTGACCCACCAGACACCCCCTAGGAGTCCCACCGATGGCGAACTTCGCCAAGCCGAGCGCCCCGCGCTTCAGCGTGGAGGTGTACCAGAACGAGTTCCTCCCCGAGGGCGGGCGGGACGTCCACGCCATCGTCACGGTCACCTCCACCGGCGGCGCCACCGCCACCCGTGCCACGCCCGTCGACGGCTCCGCAGCCGTCGTCATCATGGTCGACTGCTCGGGGTCCATGGAGTACCCGCCGGACAAGATGCGCGGCGCGCGCGAGGCCACGGCCGCCGCCATCGACACCCTGCGCGACGGCACCTCCTTCGCCGTGATCGCCGGTACGCACGTGGCCAAGGAGGTCTACCCGGGCCAGGGCCGCCTCGCCGTGGCCGACCCGGCCACCCGCGCCCAGGCAAAGGAGGCCCTGCGTGGGCTCAGCGCCGGTGGCGGCACCGCCATCGGTACGTGGCTGCGCCTCGCCGACGGCCTGCTGCGCCGGGCCCCCGCCGTCATCCGTCACGGCATCCTGCTCACCGACGGCCGCAACGAGCACGAGGAGCCGGAGGCCCTGCGGGCCACCCTCGACGCCTGCGCGAGCCGCTTCACCTGCGACGCACGCGGCGTGGGCACCGACTGGGAGGTGAAGGAGGTCACCGGGATCGCGAGCGCGCTCCTCGGCTCCGCCGACATCGTGGCCGACCCGGCCCACCTCACCGAGGACTTCACGCGCATGATGGAGAACGTCATGGGCAAGGAGGTCGCGGACGTCGCGCTGCGCCTGTGGACCCCGGTCGGCGTGGAGATCCAGTACGTCAAGCAGGTCGCACCGGCCGTCCAGGACCTGACGGAGCGCCGCACGCAGGCGGGCCCGCGGGCCGGTGACTACCCGACCGGGTCGTGGGGCGACGAGTTCCGCGAGTACCACGTGTGCGTACGGGTCCCGAGCGCGACCGTGGGCCAGGAGATGCTCGCCGCCCGCGCCTCGCTCGTGCTGCCGGGCGCGGCGGGCGAGCCCGCGACGGTCCTCGCCCAGGGCCTGGTGCGTGCGGTGTGGACGAACGATCTGGCCGCCTCCACCGCCATCAACCCGCAGGTCGCGCACTACACCGGGCAGGCGGAGCTGGCGCAGGCCATCCAGCTGGGACTCGAAGCCCGCAAACTGGGCGATGTGGACGGGGCCACGGCCAGGCTCGGCCGCGCCGTTCAGCTGGCGAGCGCCTCCGGAAACGCCGACACCGCGAAACTCCTCGCGAAGGTGGTGGATGTCGTGGACGCGGCTGCGGGTACTGTGCGGCTGAAAGCGAAGGTCGCCGATGCCGACGAGATGACTCTTGAAACGCGTTCGACACAGACCGTCCGAGTGAAGAAGACCTGAGAAGACCTGACGCGATGACGCAGGGAGAAGAAGGGGGAAGCGCCGCCATGCCGACCTGCCCGAACGGGCACCAGTCCGCCTCCGACGACTGGTGCGATGTCTGCGGCCACCGCATGGCCGCCCCGGCGGGCGCGCCCGCGGCGCCCTCCTACGGCTACGGCTACCCCCCGGCCGCCGGTGAGCCGACCGCCCAGGCCGAGCTCTGCCCGCAGTGCCGGACCCCGCGCGAGGCCATGGCCCCGTTCTGCGAGGAGTGCCGGTACAACTTCCTGACGCGCACGCCGACCTCCTACGCCCCGCCGGTCCCGGACCACGCGCCCCAGGGGACCGGCGCGGGCGGGCCGCCGCCGCCCCCTCCGCCGCCGCCCGTGCCCGCTCCCGGGAACTACGCGCAGGACCACTTCGAGTACCAGGGCTCCCGGCCGTCCCGGGTCAACCGCCCGGCCGAGCCGCTCCAGCGCGAGGACGACTGGCTGCTGCCGCCGCCCGCACCCGAGCCGGCGCACGAGTACAACCAGCCGCAGTACCAGCAGCAGCCGCCGCCTCAGCAGCAGTACCAGCAGCAGCCCCCGTACCAGCAGCAGCCTCCGCAGCAGCAGCCGTCCCACCAGCAGCCTCCGCAGCGGCAGCCCCTCCCGCCCCAGGCCGGTGCCTGGAGCGCGACGATCGGCCCCGACCGCTCGTACTTCATGGCGATGATGCAGCGCAGCGGCCCCGAGGCGGCCGGGCTCAACCTGCCCGCGTACTCCCCGGAGCAGCACCTCGCGCTGTCCGGCGGCCAGATCACCATCGGCCGCCGCCGCGCCTCCACGGGTGAGTCCCCCGACATCGACCTGTCGGTGCCCCCGGAGGACCCGGGCGTCTCCCACCAGCACGCGGTCCTGGTCCAGCAGCCGGACCTCAGCTGGGCGGTGGTGGACCAGAACTCCACCAACGGCACCACGATCAACGGCGGCGAGGAACCGATCCAGCCCTACGTGCCCGTCCCGCTCGCCGACGGCGACCGCGTCCACGTGGGCGCCTGGACCACGATCACCATCCGCCGCGGCTGATTCAGGCCTCGCCCAGGGGCCACACGTAGGGCCCCTGGGGGTCGTCGAGCCACGCCCACTGGCCCCCGGGGCCGACCGTCACCCCGAAGCGCTCGCGGGCCGGCCGGCCCTCGCTGCGCCACAGGTCCAGCGCCTCGCGGGGGTGCAGTACGCCCGCGGTCAGCACGAGCATGAACTGGAAGCGCTCGTTCTCCACCAGCTCGTACGGAAGCCCGTGCGCCGGGTCGGCCGGATCGGGCGGTGGCTGCGCCGTGGCCCCGCGCAGCGGGACGAAGTACGCCGGCGTGTGGAGGAAGCGGCCCTCGGCGAAGTCGGCGTCCCGCACCGTGAGCGCGATCAGCCCGGTCGACAGCGGAGCCAGGATCCGTGCCCCCGGCCGGCACTGGGCGAGCCAGGCGTGCGGGATCAGCGGCAGCGTGCACGTCACCAGGATCCGGTCGAAGGGGGCTCGCGCGGGGCAGCCGCGCGCCCCGTCCCCGGTGACCACGGCCGGGTGGTAGCCGAGCTGGGCCAGGTGCGCCCGCGCCGACTCGGTGATCTCCTCGTCCAGGTCCACGGTGGTGACGTGCTCGTCGCCGAGCCGGTGGCAGAGCAGCGCCGCGTTGTACCCGGTGCCCGCGCCGATCTCCAGGACGTCGTCGCCGTCGCGCACGTCGAGCGCCGCCAGCATCTTCGCCATCAGGGACGGCTGGCTGCTGGAGGAGACCAGGCGGCCGTCGCGCAGCCGCGTGGCGAGGGGGGTGTCCACGTAGACGCCGCGCAGCCAGCGGGCCCGCCGCTCCGGGTCGGGGTCCTCGGCCCAGAGCCGCTCGTGACCGGCGCCGCGGCCGGTCCAGAAGTAGGGCACGAAGACGTGCCGGGGCACGGCTTCGAAGGCCGCCCGCCAGCGCGGGTCCTCCAGCACCCCGGCGGCGGCCAGCTCCCGTACCTGGGCGGCGTGCGCGGTCTCCCGCAGGTCCCTGATCCCGGTGCGGGGGGTGGTGCGAAAGGTGTGTGCGCCCATGCCTCCACTGTCCTGCGGGCGGCTCCCGCATGCGAGCCCGGGCGGGGCAGGGGAGGGGTCCTAGGACTCGGGTCCTCCGTCCGGGCGTCTGAGACGATGGTCGGGTGAATGAGATTCCGCGGGGCACGCTTCAGGAGCAGACCTTTTACGAGCTGGTGGGCGGCGAGGACACCTTCCGCCGTCTCGTCCGGCGTTTCTACGAGGGGGTCGCGCAGGACCCGCTGCTGCGCCCGATGTACCCGGAGGAGGATCTGGGGCCCGCCGAGGAGCGGTTCGCCCTGTTCCTGATGCAGTACTGGGGCGGTCCCACCACCTACAGCCAGCACCGCGGGCACCCGCGCCTGCGGATGCGGCACGCACCGTTCCGCGTGGACGCGGCGGCCCACGACGCCTGGCTGAAGCACATGCGGGTGGCGGTGGACGAGCTGGGCCTGGCGCCGGAGCTCGAAGCGCAGCTGTGGAAGTACCTGACGTACGCCGCCGCGTCGATGATCAACACGGCGGACTAGGTCGTCTCTTCCGGATCTTGTCGGTCAAGCCCGCGTCGTCCGGTGCCGTGCATCGCAAGGCGGAGGGGCGCCCGTGTACGGGACGTACTCGGGCACCCCGACAACGCGGCGAGGTGCGGTGCCGGGCGGCGCGGGCCCGGCCAGATCCGGAAGAGACGGCCTAGACGCCGCACTGGCCCGGGGGGCCGACGGATCGGGCGGCCGGGGGCCGCCGGTTCAGACCGGCCGGACCTGGAAGGCGCCCAGGCCGCCGGTGGCGCCGGGGCGACGGGTGGCGACCGAACCGTACGGGGTGCGCAGCCGCAGCCAGCTCCCGGCGGCGAGCAGCGCCAAGGGCTCGGGCCCGGCGGACGCGGGCGCGGCGGACGCGGGGGCGGCCACGGTGGCCCGTACCGGCCGCAGGAAGCCCAAGGAGTGCGCCGCGTGCACGGCGCGCAGCGGGAGCTCGGTGTCGCCCAGGCAGCGGGACCAGATCTCGCGGCCGATGCGGTCGCGTTCGGAGCGGGTCCGGTGCTGCGGGGGCAGAGCCTCGTCACGGGCCCGGAACTCGGCGATGGCGGCCGCCACCGCGCGCCCCATGGCCTCGGGGCCGGGCAGCCCCGCGAGCTGCCGCCAGCCCCCGCGGGGCGGGAGCACCCCGGTCCAGGGCGGTCCGGTGACCGCCCGGGGCACGGTGACGGCGGCCGAGGCCTCGTCCACCGACTCCAGCAGCTCACCGGCGGACACGGTCACGTCCAGCGGCGCCGCGACGGGTGCGACGAGCCGCACCGTGCGGATGGCCAGGACGTCGAAGGACGGCGGCCTCCCGAAAACGGCGACCGCGCCGCCCCCCGCCTGAAGGCGGACCGCGGCGGCGCGGTCGTAGTGCACCAGCCGCCCCAGGAAGGCGGCGAGGTCCGCCGCCTCCCCGGAGTCGGCGAAGTGCAGCTGCTCGTTCATGCCGCGAGGCGCCCTTCGGAGCCGTGCCGGACCTCGGGCGCGTCGAGGTACTCCTCCAGGAAGCGCCTCTCCTCGGCCGTGATGCGGCGGGGCCGCCCCGCGGCGAGGTCGTAGGGCACGACCACGGTCTCGGCGCGCACGTAGACCGTCTCGGGCGCGTCCGCGGTCGCCTCGTCCTTGACCTCGTAGCGGATGGTCAGCGAGGCGGCGCCGATCCGGGTCACCCAGGACTCGATGAGGACCGGCTCGTGACGGTGCACGAGGGGCAGCTTGTAGTCGATCTCGTGACGGGCCACGACGGAGCCGCCCGTGAACGATTCGCTGCCCTCCCCCGGCGCGAGGCGGAACATGAAGTCGATCCGCGCCTCCTCCAGATAACGGAGGAAGACGACGTTGTTGACGTGCCCGAAGGCATCCATGTCCGCCCAGCGCAGGGGGCACCGGTAGTGGTGTCTGGCCATGACCGCTGCCTCAGCCTCGCGTGAGCTTCTTGTAGGTGGCACGGTGCGGGCGGGTGGCGTCCGCACCGAGACGCTCCACCTTGTTCTTCTCGTACGACTCGAAGTTGCCCTCGAACCAGTACCACTTGGACTCGCCCTCGTACGCCAGGATGTGCGTGGCGACCCGGTCGAGGAACCAGCGGTCGTGGGAGATGACCACGGCCGCACCGGGGAATTCGAGCAGCGCGTTCTCGAGCGAGGACAGGGTCTCGACGTCGAGGTCGTTGGTGGGCTCGTCGAGGAGCAGCAGGTTGCCGCCCTCCTTCAGCGTCAGCGCCAGGTTGAGGCGGTTGCGCTCACCACCGGAGAGGACACCGGCGGGCTTCTGCTGGTCCGGGCCCTTGAAGCCGAAGGCGCTGACGTACGCGCGCGACGGCATCTCGACCTGGCCGACGTTGATGTAGTCCAGCTCGTCCGACACGACCGCCCAGAGGGTCTTCTTGGGGTCGATGTTGGCGCGGCTCTGGTCGACGTACGAGATCTTGACGGTGTCGCCGACCTTGATGGCTCCGGAGTCCGGCGTCTCCAGACCCTGGATCATCTTGAAGAGCGTGGTCTTGCCGGCGCCGTTGGGGCCGATGATGCCCACGATGCCGTTGCGGGGCAGGGTGAAGGACAGGTCGTCGATGAGGACCTTGTCACCGAAGGCCTTCGAGAGGTTGTTGACCTCGACCACGATCGAGCCCAGACGCGGGCCCGGCGGGATCTGGATCTCCTCGAAGTCCAGCTTCCGCATCTTGTCCGCCTCGGCCGCCATCTCCTCGTAGCGGGCCAGACGTGCCTTGGACTTGGTCTGACGCCCCTTGGCGTTGGACCGCACCCACTCCAGCTCTTCCTTGAGGCGCTTCTGGCGCTTCTCGTCCTTGCGGCCCTCGACCTTGAGACGGGTGGCCTTCTTCTCCAGGTAGGTGGAGTAGTTGCCCTCGTAGGGGTGCGCGCGGCCGCGGTCGAGCTCGAGGATCCACTCGGCGACGTTGTTCAGGAAGTAGCGGTCGTGGGTGACGGCCACGACGGCGCCCTTGTACTGCGAGAGGTGCTGCTCCAGCCAGTTCACCGACTCGGCGTCGAGGTGGTTGGTGGGCTCGTCGAGGAGGAGCAGGTCCGGGGCCTCGATCAGCAGCTTGCAGAGCGCCACGCGGCGCTTCTCGCCACCGGAGAGGTTGGTGACCGGCCAGTCGCCGGGCGGGCAGCCCAGGGCGTCCATGGCCTGCTCCAGCTGGGCGTCGAGGTCCCAGGCGTTGGCGTGGTCCAGGTCCTCCTGGAGCTTGCCCATCTCGTCCATGAGCGCGTCGGTGTAGTCGGTCGCCATCAGCTCGGCGACCTCGTTGAAGCGCTTGAGCTTGCCCATGATCTCGGCGGCGCCGTCCTGGACGTTCTCCAGGACGGTCTTGGACTCGTCGAGCTTGGGCTCCTGCATGAGGATGCCGACGGTGAAGCCCGGCGTGATGAAGGCATCGCCGTTGGACGGCTGCTCCAGGCCCGCCATGATCTTCAGAACGGTGGACTTACCGGCGCCGTTCGGGCCGACCACACCGATCTTCGCGCCGGGCAGGAAGTTCAGGGTGACGTCATCAAGAATCACCTTGTCGCCGTGCGCCTTGCGCGTCTTGCGCATGGTGTAGATGAACTCAGCCAAGAGAAACCGTCCGGCAGATCGATGAGTGGGCAGATACACCCCATCTTGCCAGGCGTCCATAGCCCGGGGGAAACGCGTATGGTCCGGAGGCCCTGACCTGGGGTCCAGCGCCAGGGACAGCGCACGGTCCTGGTCGTCGTTGGTCGTCGACGGCCGTCCCTGGGCCACCTCTGACGGCCCAAGGACGGCCGAGCCTCGGACCGCACGACCCGCCTTCATGCAGGTGGGGCCTACGGCCGCTGCTGTACGACGCCCGCCGAAGCGAGCGCGTCCGCGACGGCATCCATGGCGACCACGACGACGTCCGCGCCCGCCTCGGCAAGGGGCGGTAGCGGGACTCCGGAAATCCGACCAATATGGGAAGGAAGGTTCTTCAAGCGTGCTTCCGCGCGATTCCTCCCGCTTCGGCGAAACGGTGACCGCGTGGGCAGGAGGCACCGAGATGATCACTCCGGTACAGATCGCCACCGTGTTGGACCACTCGGTCCATGACGCCGATGGAAACAAGATCGGCGATGCCAAACACGTCTTCCTCGATGCCGTCACCGGCCGGCCCGAGTGGGTCAGTGTCAAGACGGGTCTGTTCGGCGCCAGGGAATCTTTCGTTCCCCTCCGTGAGGCCACCGTGGTCGAGGACCACCTTGAGGTTCCCTACGCCAAGGACACGGTCAAAGAGGCCCCCAATGCCGACGTCGACGCCGGGGGCGCCCTCTCGGCTGACGAGGAACACCGCCTGTACAAGCACTACGGCATCAAATGGGAGGACGGCGGGAAGCAGGGCGGCCAGCCCGGCCAGGGCAGAGGGACCCGCACCGACTCCCGGGCCGTCACCGACGCCTCCACTGCGGAGGCCTCGCTCGGCTACGACGACACGACCGCCTCAGGCATCGCCCGCAGCGGCAAAGAGGACGTCGACACCAGCGCGCCCCAGTCCGATTACGACGACACCACCGCCTCAGGCATCGCCCGCAGCGGAACAGCGCCCGCCCAATCTGACAGCTCCGAACGGAGTGAGGCAACGGCAGACTCCGAGGAACAAGGGCGCGCCGACACCGACTCCCGGGCCGTCACCGACGCCTCCACTGCAGAGGCCTCGCTCGGCTACGACGACACGACCGCCTCAGGCATCGCCCGCAGCGGCAAAGAGAACGTCGACACCAGCGCGCCCCAGTCCGATTACGACGACACCACCGCCTCAGGCATCGCCCGCACCGGAACAGCGCCCGCCCGATCTGACAGCTCCGAACGGAGTGAGGCGACGGCGGACTCCGAGGAACAAGGGCGCGCCGGCACGGAACAACCTGGTACAGGGCGAGCACGGCTCCGTATGTACGTGGCTCCCGAAGAGCGGCGAACGTAACTGGACGGACCGAGCGGCGAGGGGCGGACCCGCAAGGCGGTCAACAGCGTGCTGAAGCGGCCCGGTGGGGCGCTCGACGGCCCACGGACGGCCCAGGCGGCATGAGACGCCCCCCGGCTCGGGGTTCCATCGCAGGTGGGGGGCGGTTTTTCGTCATCCGATGGCCAGTAACACCCCATCTTGCCGTACGTCCATACCCGCGGGCGAATGGGTAGGTCAGAGGCGTTGAGCTGGGGCGCGGCCGGTGCCTCCCGGCAGGCGCGGGTCACCGCCGGTCGTCGCTGGTCGCCGCTGGTCGCCGCTGGTCGCGTCCCGCAGCGGTGCGCAGGGGTCCGAAATCCGCACGCGGGCGGCGCACCGCGGGGCAGGATGCCGCTGACATGACGGTTTCGGTCGGCCAGGGGGTTCAGTGGGAAGCGCGCTCATCGGATTGGCGGCGGCAGTGGTGGGAGTCACCGGCACGCTCGTCGCGTCCGTCCTGTCGCAGCGCCTGACGGCGCGCGTGCAGGCGGAACAGTTCACCCGCCAGCAGCAGGTGGCCGAAACTCAGTGGCTCCGGGAGCAGCGGGTGGTCGAGCTGACCCGTCGGCGCGAGGGCTACACGAATGCCAACGCGGCCATCCGCCGCTACCGCACCCATCTCCTGAACTTCCTCTGGATCGTGCACAAGGGCGCGGTGACGGCGGAGGCGAGGGAGACGGTCGAGGAGGCCCGGCGCGATCACCACTCCGTCCTGGCCGAGGCCCAGATGGTGGCGTCCGGAGCGGTGCTGGCCGAGCTGAACGACATGACGAAGTCCCTCTCGGAGACCTACCGCCGGATCATGTGCCTGGAGGAGGGCGATCCCGATCCGGACGGATCGTTCGACGAGATACGGGGGGACTTCGCCCGGATCTGGGAGCAGTGGGAGAAGATGCTCGGCGCGATGAGGGCTGATCTCGGTGTGGAGGACCGTCCGGCCGCGCCGGCCATGTCGGCGGCGGCGACCTCTGCGCCCTGACCGCCGGGAGACGGCCACGGGGGACGGGGCGGACGGGGTGGACGGGGCGGACCGGGCGGCCAGGGCGGAGAGGTCGCCGCCCGGAGGAGCCCGGCGTCAGCGGGGCCGGTAGACCGTGAGGGCGTCGGGGAGCTCGTCGAGGACCAGGGCGGGCGGGGCCTCGGCGTACTCCCCGTCGTAGGCGAGCGGGGTGCCCGGCGGGATGTCCGCGAGGCGCAGGCTGCGCAGGTGGGTGGCGGTGTGGACCGGGGAGCGGCTGAGGGGGCCGGCGAGGGCTGCGGCCAGCAGGCGGGGCCCGGGCCGGCCGCCGCCGTAGACGAGCCGCAGGTCCAGCAGGCCCTCGCCGAGGCCGTCACGGCGGCGGGGGGTGGGGCCGGTGCCGTGGTAGGTGCCGTTGCCCGCGAAGAGCAGCCACACGCTGCGGGGCCGTCCGGCAAGCCGCAGCCTTACGGGCCGCTCGGCCCGCAGCACCCGCCAGGCCGCCAGCAGCGCGGCCGGGCCGCCTCCGATGCGCGGGCCCCAGCGCAGCCGGTGGCCCAGCAGCTCCGGGTACGCGCCGATGCTGAAGTTGTTCACGAAGTAGCCGGGTTCTCCCCCGGGGCCCGGGGAGAAGCGGCCCACGCCGACGCGGACGGCGTGCCCGTCGGCCACCGCGCGGCAGGTGTCCTCGGGGCCGAGGAGGCCGAGGTCCATGGCGAAGTGGTTGAGGGTGCCGCCGGGGAACACGGCCAGCGGTACCCCGGCCCGCAGGGCGGCGGTGGCGGCCGCGTTGATCGTGCCGTCGCCGCCGCAGACCCCGAGCACGGTGGCCCGCGAAGCCGCCTCCGCCAGCGCGGGCGCCACCTCCGCGGGCTCGCACTCGATCACCTCGGCCTTGGGGAGCCGGGCGCGCAGGACGTCGAGCCCCGCGGCCGCGGCCGTCCCGGACCCGGTGTTGACCACGACCGTGAGCCCGGCCCCGTCGGGCAGCGCGGGCGCCCCCCGGGCCGCCCGCTCGTCGCCCGGCACGACCCGGGCTTCCTGCACGTCCCGCGCGAGCCGGCGTACGACGAACGCGGCGGCCACCCCCAGCGCCGCGCCCGTGAGCACGTCGGAGGGGTAGTGGACCCCGGTGTAGACCCGGGAGAACGCCACCGAGGCGGCCACCGGAGCGAGCGCGGCGCCCAGCGCCGGGGACTCCAGCGCCAGCCCGGCGGCGAAGGCGAAGGCCGAGGCCGAGTGCCCTGACGGAAACGAGGTGGTCTGAGGCTGCGTGGCCAGCTGCCGCACCGCGGGCACGCCGTCCAGCAGCGGCCGCGGCCGGCGTACTGACCACTTGCCGACGGTGTTGATGGTGGCGGAGGCCAGCGCCAGCGAGGCCACCCCGCGCACGGCGGCCTTGCGGGCCCGGGCCGATCCGAAGACGGTGATCGCCGCGGCGGCCCCGCCCCACAGCACGCCGTGGTTCGCGGCCCGGCCGAGCCGGGGCAGCACCCGGTCGGCCCCGGGCCAGTGCCGCCGGGCCACTGCGTCGAACAGCCCTCGGTCCCATCGCGCGAGGACGCCGGGCAGGGTCAGTTCTTGATCAGCCATTTTCTGCCCATACCCCGGCTGGCGGATCCGAAGCGGGCCCCTCGGCCTTCCGGCCCTACGGCCTACGCCTCGTCCTCACCCTCCAGCGGGCGCTTGCGGAGCAGCAGGACCACCAGGCCGCCCAGGACCACCAGGCCCACCGCCAGGGAGGCGATGACCGGGGTGGCCGCCGAACTGCCGCTGGTCGCCAGGCGCTCCTCCTCCGGGGTGGTCAGCGAGGCGGTCGCGGACTGCGCGCCCAGTGCCACCGTGCCCGACCCGGAGGTCGTGCCCGAGGCGGGGGCCGCCTCGGGTGCCGGGGCCGGTGGCCAGGCCGCCGTGGCCGTGGCGGCGGCCGCGGACTCGCTGGAGCCGGCCACGATCTGCGCCTGGGCGGGCACCCCGCTGGTGAAGACCCGCCCGACCGGCACCTTGGTCGCCCCCTGCACGGTGACCGAGGCCGTCCCGTCGGGGGTTCCGGCCGGCACCTCGAAGTACAGCCGGGTGCCGTTGACGGCGGTGTCCAGAGGCTGCCCCGCCGCGTCCACCACCCGCACCCCCATCGCGACGGCCGCCGCGTCCGGGATCACCGAGACGCTCCGCGCCCCGGTCCGCACGGTCACCGGGCCGAGCCGGGTGCCGACCGCCCCCGACACGGCGCCGGGGTCCAGCCCCAGGGAGGACGGCGGCTCCGGCAGCTGCCCCGCCTCCCGCTGGAGGTAGTCGGCCAGCTTCTCCGCCGCCGGGTCGGCGGCTTCGACCTTGACGCCGTCCGCGAGCCTCCAGATCGCCACCTGGGTGCCGGCCGCCGCGCTCTGCGCGGTCAGCGCCCCCGCCCCGGCCGCCTTGGCGAGCCCGGCCAGATCGTTCAGCTGCGGGTAGGAGTGCTCCAGGACCCAGCGGATCCGGCCCGCTTCCCGGTTGCCGGCGAGCGGACTGCCGCTCCAGCCGCTCTCGGTGTACCGGGCCTGCGGCTGGGCGTTGCCCGCCACCCCGACCCCGTACGTCTGGAGCATCCCGCCGCCGTCGACCCGCATCTCGTAGAGCCCGGCGGGGATGGTGCGCACCGAGCCGTCCCCGGCGTGGAGGACCGCCTGCCCGTACGTCTTCAGCCCGTCCAGCACGGCGCTCGCGCCCTCCGGGGACCTGGCCGCCACCGCGTCGGAGTCGGCGGCCGCCATCGCTCCCGGTGCGGCGGTGAGGGCCGCGGCCAGCAGCGCCACCGCCAGCGGCCGGCGCGCGGAGCCCCGGGCCGCGGCGGGTGGTTCGAGCGCGGCCGGCGCCGGAGCAGCAGCGGGAGCGGATGCCGGCCCCCCAGGAACAGGAGCAGAGCCAGGAGCGGATTGAGGAGCGGAGGATGCGGGAACGGCAATCGACACAGTCTTCCCCTTCGGGCCAAAGACCCAGGTGCCCGTGAGTACCGGGGAATCCTATCCGCCTCGAACACTCAGACCACCGCCGCCTTCTGAGTGGCCATCAGCGGTGTGTCGGTCTTCACCACGCGCCGGAACGCGGCCGTCCCGCGGTTCAGGTCGTGCCCGATGGCGGTCGCGTCGATCTCCGCGGAGATCCAGCGCTTGCCCTCGCCGTCGGGCGGGTCCTCCCGCACGCGCAGCCTGCCGTGGACCACCAGCGGTTCGCCGACCGATACGGAACCGGCGAGGTTCACCGCGAGCGCCCGGCGCGCCCACACCGTGTAGAAGCTGGTGGTCCCGTCGGTCCAGGCCTCCGCGCGCTTGTCGAAGTACCTCGGTGTCACCGCGAACCGGAACCGCGCCGACGGTCCGTTCACCGTGTCCTTGTAGTCGATCCGCGTGGCCACACAACCCACCAGCGTCACCTGCGTGTCGTTCATCCGGCTCGCCCTCCCCCGTGTTCCGTGCCCGCGCGGACCATCCGTACGGGCTACGAACCATGCTGGGTCAGGCCGCCGGATCCCGCTCCGGCCTGTGGATTACTGGCGGGTTGTGGACAACCTCGTCCCCCCTGCGGCGACCGTGGCGTACTGCTCGCGCACCTCCCGGTAGCGCAGCAGCTCCGCCGCCACCGGTTCCAGTACGCGGGCCCGCCCGCAGCCTGCCGCCGCCTGCCGCAGCCTCCGCTCGGCGTCCTGCCCGTACCGGCGCGCCGGGCCGCGGGCGGCGATCGAGCAGGCCCATTCCACGAGCGGCCCGCCGATGATGCCCGCGACCATCAAGAGCACGGGCGGAAGCAGCCTCGGCTCCAGTACTCCCGCGATCTGCCCGACCAGCCACAGCCCTCCGTAGACCTGGAGCAGCGTCATGGCCGCCTGCCCGAGCACCGCCGCCGGCCACCACGTGGGCCGCGGCGGTTTGACGCTCGGCACCGCGACCGCCGCCCCCAGGGTCACCGCGATCTCGTCCAGCGCCTCCGGAAGCCGTTCCGCGCCGCGCACCGCGGTCTCCCGTACGGCCTGCGCCCATGGTTCGGGCAGGCCGGTGACCGCCTCGTCGGCGACCGCCCGGACGGCCTGTTCCACGCGCTGACGTGCAGTCACCTCCTCCTCCACGGGCGCGGGCTGGGCCGGCGCACCCCGGTTGCCGATGGCCGCCAGGGCGGCCAGGCCCGCCAGGGTGCGCGGCGCGCGCCGGCTTTCGTACCACCGCCACAGCCGCAGCCACGGCGTCCCGCACGCCTTGCCGGCGTTGCGCCGCCAGGCGCGCTCCGCCGCCAGCCCGGCCGCGAACGCCCCGACCGCCTCGGCGAGCCGGTCCTCGAACTCGGCGCGCGCCGCCTCCCCGATCTCGGGCCCGCGGTGCCCGTCGGCGACGTAGAGCGGCCGCAGGCGCACGGCCGCGCGGTCCACGTCGGCGGAGATCCGGCGGGTCGCGGCGCCCTTCTCCTGGGTGAACTGTGCGAGGAGCTCGCGAAGTTCCCCCACGCCTTCACCCGTAAGAGCGGACAGTCCGAGCACGGTGGCCCCCGGCTCGCCGTGCTCGCCGAGCGCGATCCCGTCCTCGTCGAGGAGCCGCCGCAGGTCGTCCAGTACGAGGTCGGCGGACTCGCCGGGCAGCCGGTCCACCTGGTTCAGCACCACGAAGGTCACCTCCGCGTGCCCGGCCAGCGGCCGCAGGTACCGCTCGTGCAGCACCGCGTCCGCGTACTTCTCCGGGTCCACCACCCACACCACCGCGTCGACCAGCGCCAGGACGCGGTCCACGTGGTCCCGGTGCGCGCCGACCGCCGAGTCCAGGTCGGGCAGGTCGACGAGGACCATGCCGCGCAGCGTCTCCGCCTCCGCGGTCTCCCGGGGGCGGCGCCGCAGCCGCCCGGGGATCTCCAGCCGGTCCAGCAGTCCGGCGGCTCCGTCCGACCAGCTGCACGCGATGGGCGCCGCGGTGGTCGGACGGCGCAGTCCGGTCTCGGAGATCTGCACTCCGGCGAGTGAATTGAAGAGCGTGGACTTGCCGCTTCCGGTGGCGCCGGCGATGGCGACGACCGTGTGCTGGGGGGACAGCCCGCGGCGTGCGGCCGCCTCGTCCAGGACCCGCCCGGCTTCGGCGAGGGTCTTGCCGTCGAGCCGGGTCCGGGACAGCCCGACGAGCTGGCGCAGCGCGTCGAGGCGCAGCCGCAGGGCGTAGCCCTCGGGGCTGAGCGGCGGCGCGGTCGACTTGCCGCCGTCGCTGCCCGCGCCGGAGACGGCCCGGACGAGCGCCTCGTCGCCCTCGTCGCCGTCGTCGCCCTCCTCGTCGCCCGGCTCCCGGCCGGCGACCCGGGGCCGGGATCGTGCGATGAGTCCGTCGTCCCAGCGGTCGTCGGTGCGGTCGGTCAGGGCGGTCACTGCGTCACCTCTCCTTTTGCAGTAGGGACAGCGCGGCAATCAGCTCGGCCTGCGGTTCCGGGGTCACTTCGAGTGCTTCCAGCGGGGCGAGCCGGCGGTCGCGTTCGGCGCGCAGCACCTGGTCGAGGTGGTCGCCGACCAGTTCGGCGCCGCGGTCACGCAGGCGCAGCGCGGCCTGGGCGCCGATCCGTTCGGCGAGCCGCTCCCCGGCGGGCCGGGCCCGCTTGCCGCCGAGGAGGGCGGCGACGAGCAGGGCCGCGACGCCGTCGGCGTCGGGTGCGGGCTGCTTGTCGAGCCGGGCGACCTCTTCCTCGGCGAGTTCCTCCAGCACGCGCCGCCAGCGCCGTACGGCCATGCCGATGCGTTCCCCGGCCTCCCGGTCGGGCGCGGGCAGCGCCAGCGCGCCCGCGGCCGGCTCCCGCCGCCAGGCTTCGGCGATCCGCTCGTCGGCGGCGGCGACGGCGCACTGCAGGAGCGCGGCCAGGGATTCGGCGAGCGAGTCGAGCAGTTCGTCGGCGCTCGTGTCGAGCGGGTAGCCGCGCCACCGGGTCAGGGCGTCCCCGGCCAGGACGGCGCCGTGGTCGAGGCGGCCGCGCACGCGCTTGCCCTCCCGTTTGTACGCGTCCTCGACGGCCGAGGTCAGCCGTACGGCGGCGGCGTGCTGGGCCGCGACGGCAGAGGCGAGCTCGGGCATCCGGCGCCCGAGGGAGTCCAGCGCGCCGAGCGCGGTCCGCCCGACGGCGTACTGGCGGGCGGCGGGATCCTGGGCGTGGTGGGCGAGCCAGGCGCACAGCGGGGCGACGGCGCTGGCCGGCAGCAGCCCGCCCCCGCCGGCCGATTCGGGCAGTTCGGGGACGGTGAAGCGCGGTACGTCGCCGAGCCCGGCCTTGGTGAGCAGGGCCCCGTACTGCCGCGAGACCTCGGCGAGCACCTGGTGCGGGACCCGGTCGAGGACGGTGACGAGGGTGGCCTTGTACTGCTTGGCGGTGCGCAGCAGGTGCCAGGGGACGGCGTCGGCGTACCGCGATGCGGTGGTGACCATCACCCAGACGTCGGCGGCGCAGATGAGCTGGGCGGCGAGTGTCCGGTTCTCGACCACGAGGGAGTCGATGTCGGGGGCGTCGAGGATGGCGAGCCCGCGCGGCAGGGTGGAGACGGTCTCGATCCGCATCTCGCGGGTGGCGTGGCCGCCGGCCCGGGTGCGGTCGCCGGCCCGGGTGCGTTCGCGGGCCCGGGAGGCGGGCGCGGGGGGCGCCCCCTCCTCCGCGTGCGGCACCCAGACCCGCATCAGGTCGGGCAGGACCCGCATCCCGGCGAACCAGTGGTGGTCATCCGGATGGCAGACGAGCACCGGCGTGCGCGTGGTCGGGCGCAGCACCCCGGCTTCGCTGACCTGTCGTCCGACGAGGGAGTTGACGAGGGTGGACTTACCGGCCCCGGTGGACCCGCCGACGACGGCGAGCATGGGCGCCTCGGGCGCCTTCAGCCGGGGTACGAGGTAGTCGTCGAGCTGCGCGAGCAGCTCGGCTCTGGTTTGACGGGCGCGCGGAGCGCCGGGCAGGGGCAGCGGCAGACGCACGGACGCGACCCGGTCGCGCAGGGCGGACAGGGCATCGAGCAGCTGAGGCCGAACATCCAAGGTCACCACATGCGAAGAATGCCCAATTTAGGACCATTTTTGAAGCTTATAAGTCCTCTGCGCGCCGAGCGCGACTCCAGTGGGACATTCTGGTCACGGCGGACGAGTGGGGCGCAGGCATAACGAGTGCACAACACCAGGGGGCGCCGCGGCGCAAAACCGATGCGAGAATCGCACCTGCCTGCGATTATCGGGACCGCTTCACCGAACCTCCACATCGTGGCCCGCGAGTGAAGCAACCGGGACAAGGCAACCGGAGCCCTATCCTTGACCCGGCACGGACCGCAGTCCCACCCCCACCAGGGGCTCCAGGCCACCACGGCCACCTTCCGGCCCCCGTAGCTCAGTGGATAGAGCAGGTGCCTTCTAAGCACTTGGCCGCAGGTTCGAGTCCTGCCGGGGGCACTCTTCTGAAGGCCCTCCCGCGGGAGGGTCTTTGTGCTGTTCAGCGGCGGCTCCGGCGGCGGGGTGATCTCAGGATTCACCCCCTCGGCGGATGCGAGTGCGTCCCGCCAGTTACTCCCTCTCGACGTGGGCCCGTAGGCGACGGCCCGAGCCTGCCTCCGGGCTCCCGCCCACGCGGCCGAGGTGAGGGCACGGGGCGGGACACCTAGACCCGGTGTTGGGGGACTCGTACTCTGCGTGCATGGAGTGGGGGACTCTGGCAGTTGCGGCGGTAGGTGCCTTATTCGGGATCGGGACGACATTGATCACCGACGTCCTGCGTTCTCGGCGGGCACAGCAACAGCAGTGGGCAGATACGAAGCGAGTCGCCTACGTGCGGTTTTTGACTTCACTGGCTCAGGCCCACAGCCGTATGACGATGGCGGCCGCACGGGAGGCAGTCGGGCCCGCTCGAACGCAGGCGATTCACGACGCGTTCCTCACGGATCCCCAGCACTCGGACGCCAAGTCCGTCCTACGTGAGCTGGCGATAGCGGCGCCCGACCACATCTACGATGCCGCCGTGCCGGTCTACTACCAGCTTCGGACCGCCCGCGACATCCTTACCTCCGATGAGGTGAGCTTCGAGACCCCTGAGTATCAGCAGGTCATACAGCCCTTCTTCAGGGACTTGGATTCGCTGCAACGGCTGATGCGGGACGACTTGCAGCCTCCGGCGCGCCGTCACGCATGAGGTGCTATCGATGCTGGACTGCCTCCAGGTCTTGAGTGGATGGAGAGGGCAGGGCGGGCCGGTCTTTACCGAGAGGGGCCCGCCCGCTCGCGTGGTCCCGGAAATGGGGTGCCGGGATGCGGGCGGGGCTGCTTATGGTCGTGACCATGACGAAGACGTTTGAGCTCGTGCCCGGGATGATCACGACGCGTGATGAGGTCGTGGCTGCGTTCGGCGGTGGGAAGTACCAGGGCATCGAGCCGGCCAACGAGGCGAAGAAGGTATTCATCTACTCCGACCCTTCCGCGGGCGAGGAGTTCGGCTACACCTTCGATGGCCGCGCCGAGGATGACGAGTACGGCCCGCTGTACCTGTACACCGGCTATGGCGCGAACGGTGACCAGGAGATGAAGAGCCGCAACAAGTCCCTGCGGTACCACGTCGAGGACGGCCGTGAGCTGCACCTGTTCGTTGCGCAGGGCAAGGTGCCGGGTGGTAGCGGTGCCATGCGCCAGCGATACATCGGGCAGATGGCCGTAGACCCGATCAACCCCGTCGAGATCCGCCGCGGACCGGGCCAGGACCACAAGATGCGCAACGCCCTCGTGTTTCGGCTGAGGCCCGCTCCGGGGTCGACGCCGGCCTGGAAGGACGAAGACTGGCTCAAGCCGGCGGCCGGCAACGACGTGGAGGACGTAGACACCGTCCCGGTGATTCCCGCCCAGACCAGCGTGAAGGACAAGAAGTCCGAGCAGCACATCACCTCGGAGACGATCGCTGATGTTCCTGGAGGGCCTCGTACGGTTCTGCGTCGTGAGGGCCTGCTGATGGAGGCGTTCAAGAAGGACCTTGAGGCCGCCGGCCACGTGCACAAGTCGTTCCAGATCACCATCGCCGGTGAGGTGGGGGCTCTCACGCCCGACCTGTACGACCTCACCGACCACGTGCTGTACGAGGCCAAGGGACTGACGACCCGCACCAACATCCGCATGGCGATCGGTCAGCTTGCCGACTACCGCCGGCACCTCCCCAACCCGACGGGCCTGCGGGCGGCTGTGCTGCTGCCCAGTGAGCCGAGCAAGGACGTGAAGGATCTGCTGGCATCGCAGAACGTGTACCTCGTCTACCAGACCGATGACGGCTTCGCCGGCTTCCCGTTGGCCGACTGAGGTGCAGTGTCTGGCCTAGGCCGTCTCTTCCGGATCTTGCCGGGCCCGCGCCGCCCGGCACCGCACCTCGCCGCGTTGTCGGGGCGCCCGAGTACGTCCCGTACACGGGCGCCCCTCCGCCTTGCGATGCACGGCACCGGACGACGCGGGCTTGACCGACAAGATCCGAAAGAGACGGCCTGACGGCCGTTGCCGTGACGGTCGTGGTCGACCGCCGCGGTGGCGAGCCGCTCGGCCTCGTCCGGTGTGACGGTGCGATACCGGATGCGGACCGAGCAGCCGGGGTACGGGCAGCGCCCGGTGTGCTTGGCCGCAGGTGAGCCCTCCCTTCGCGGAGGGCTTTTCGCTGGTTGACGGACCCGCCGAATGGCCGATGCTCACGGCGCGCCGTTCCTTCGGCGCTCGGGCCAGGCTGTAGGGCAAGGGGTGCAGGCTCGGCGGCGAAGCTCTCTGGAGGACGGATGACGTCGGTGGACCGTTCACCCGAAGGGGCAACGCCCGACGACGCGGCGCCCGATGACCCGGCGCCCGACGGGGCGTCGGCGCAGCCGAGGGCCGCGCGTGGGAGCGAGCGGCGGGCCGGGCAGGGCTCCGCCGTCCTGAGGTGGCTGTCGACCACCGATCACAAGGTCATCGGCAATCTCTACCTGGTGACGGCCTTCGCCTTCTTCCTCTTCGCCGGCGTGCTGGCCATGCTGATGCGGGCCGAACTCGCCCGCCCCGGCCTGCAGATCGTCTCGAACCAGCAGTACAACGAGATGTTCACCATCCACGCCACGATCATGATGCTGCTGTTCGCGACGCCCACCTTCACCGGTTTCGCCAACGCGATCATGCCGTTGCAGATCGGCGCGCCCGACGTCGCCTTTCCGCGGCTCAACGCCTTCACCTACTGGGTGTACCTCTTCGGGGGCCTGTTGGTCGTCTCGGGATTCCTGACCACGCACGGGGCGGCCGCCTTCGGGTGGTTCGCCTACGCGCCGCTGAACGGCGCCCGGTACTCCCCCGGTACGGGCCCCGACCTGTGGGCCATGGGGCTGGCGGTCTCCGGTCTGAGCACGATCCTCGGGGCGGTCAACTTCATCACCACCATCGTCTGCCTGCGCGCGCCCGGCATGACCTTGTTCCGCATGCCGATCTTCACGTGGAACGTCCTGTTCACCTCCATCCTGGCGCTCCTGGCCTTCCCGGTGCTCACGGCCGCGCTGCTGGTCCTGGAGGCGGACCGCAGGTTCGGCTCCCACGTCTTCGACCCGGCCAACGGTGGCGCGCTGCTGTGGCAGCACCTGTTCTGGTTCTTCGGGCATCCGGAGGTCTACATCGTCGCCCTGCCGTTCTTCGGCGTGGTGACCGAGATCCTCCCCGTCTTCAGCCGGAAGCCGATGTTCGGCTACGTGGCCCTGATCGGCGCCACGATCGCCATCACCGGCCTGTCAGCCACCGTGTGGGCGCACCACATGTTCGCGACGGGGGCCGTGCTGCTGCCCTTCTTCTCCCTGCTGTCCTTCCTGATCGCCGTGCCGACCGGGGTGAAGTTCTTCAACTGGATCGGAACGATGTGGAAGGGATCGCTCTCCTTCGAGACGCCGATGCTGTGGTCCATCGGCTTCCTCGTCACCTTCCTCCTGGGAGGTCTGACCGGGGTGCTGGTGGCCTCCCCGCCGCTGGACTTCCACCTGACGGACAGCTATTTCGTCGTCGCGCACCTGCACTACGTCCTCTTCGGCACCATCGTCTTCGCCACCTTCGCCGGCTTCTACTTCTGGTGGCCGAAGCTGACCGGACGGATGCTGGACGAACGGCTGGGCGCGCTCCACTTCTGGACCCTGTTCACCGGCTTCCAGACCACCTTCCTGGTCCAACACTGGCTTGGCCAGGCGGGCATGCCGCGACGCTACGCGAACTACCTGGCGAGCGACGGCTTCACGCTCCTCAACACCATCTCCACCCTCGGCTCCTTCCTGCTGGGCCTTTCCACGCTGTTCTTCCTCTACAACGTCTGGAAGACCCATCGCTACGGCGTGCGGGTCACCGTCGACGACCCCTGGGGCTGGGGGCGTTCCCTGGAGTGGGCGACGAGCTGCCCGCCGCCCCGGCACAACTTCCACACGCTGCCGCGGATCCGCTCGGAATCCCCGGCCTTCGACCTGCACCACCCGGAGGTGCCCCGTGAAAGGTGAGGCCTGGCTCTTCACCGGTACGGCCCTGTTCTTCGGGGCGACCACCGCCGTCTACGGCTGGTTCTCGCGCGAGCCGGCGGGCAGCGCCGCGCTCTGCGTCTCCTTCGTCATGGCGAGCCTGGTCGCCGCGTTCCTCTGGCGCCAGTACCGGCGGGGCGGCGCGCGGCCGGAGGACCGCGAGGAGGCCGAGGTCCGGGAGGCGGGCGGCCGTACGGCCTTCTTCCCCGCCCGCAGCTACTTTCCCGTCCTGGCGGCCGTGGGCACCGCGCTGATCGGCCTGGGGGTGGTACAGGGCCTGTGGCTGTGCCTCATCGGCTTCGGTGTCCTGCTGCCGGGCGTCCTGGGCTTCGCCTTCCAGAACCTCGGCCACGAGGAATAGCGAGGATGAGCGATGACGAGCGAGTCAGCGAGGAGCAGCCAGGAGTGGGTCAGCCGTCCGCTTCCCCCGGCGGCCTCCGGCCGTCCGGTCCGGCCGTGGTCTCGGCGATCTTCCGGCGCTGCTCGGCGGTCGTGGGGTAGGGGACGCTGTCCCGGTAGTACCAGCGGCTGAGGGCCGACCGCGTCTTGTTCAGCAGCGGCCCCAGCCGTCCCCCGCCCCCGCCCGCCTCCCCGTCGGGCGCCAGCGGCCGGGGCCGTTCCCGCGCGAGGACCGCGTACCGCTCGCCGGGCGTGAGGGCCCGGTGCTGTGGCCGAAAGCCGCCCTCGGCTCCCTGGACCACCAGGCCGGACGCCTCGCCGTCGGTCAACAGGCGGCGCTCCCGGTCCTGGAGGCCCAGGCACAGCCGCCTGGTCAGCCAGAAGACGGCCACCGGGACGGCGAGGAACGCGGCGCGCAGCGTCCAGGTCAGCGCCGGCAGGGGCACGTCGAAGACGAAGGCGAGGACGTCCTGGGCCCCGGCGAGGAGGAGCACGGCGTAGCAGGACAGGGCCGCCGTGCCCAGGGCGGTGCGGACGGGCCGGTCACGCGGGCGGTCGCACAGGTGCCGTTCCCCCGTCGCACCGGTGATCCAGCGTTCGAAGAAGGGGTAGGCGTACAGGACGGCGAAGAGCAGGCCGGGCAGCACCACGGCGGTCAGCAGGGGGTTCCACATGACGGTGTGCCCCCACAGCCGTGTCTCCACGCCAGGCATCAGGCGCAGCGCCCCTTCGAGGAATCCGACGTACCAGTCGGGCTGGGCGCCGGTGGAGACCACGTCGGCGCGGTAGGGGCCGTAGCTCCAGATGGGGTTGATCTGCGCCAGCGCTCCGAGGGCGGCGAGCAGCCCGAACACCATGAGGAACAGGCCGCCGGACTTGGCGACGTACTGCGGGTGGAAGGGCAGGCCGACGACGTTGCGGCCGGTCCTGCCGGGTCCCGGCCACTGGGTGTGCTTCAGGGCGAAGACGAGCAGGACGTGCACGGTGATCAGGCCCAGCAGCAGTCCGGGGACCAGCAGGATGTGCACGGGGTAGAGCCGGGGCACGATGTCGTCCCCGGGGTATTCGCCGCCGAAGGCGAAGAAGCTCAGGTACGTGCCGACGAGCGGGACCGACAGCATGATCCCCTGGGCGATCCGCAGTCCGGTGCCCGACAGCAGGTCGTCGGGGAGCGAGTAGCCCGCGAAGCCCTCCAGCAGGGACAGCAGGAAGAGCGTGACGCCCAGCAGCCAGTTGACCTCCCGGGGGCGGCGGAAGGCGCCGGTGAGGAACACCCGCAGCATGTGCGCCCCGATGGAGGACAGGAAGAGCAGCGCCGCCCAGTGGTGGAGCTGACGGATCAGCAGTCCGCCCCGCACGTCGAAGCTGATCTCCAGGGTGGAGAGGTAGGCCTGCGACATGAGCACGCCGCGCAGCGGCGCGTACGAGCCCTGGTACGCGCTCTCGCGCATGGACGGGTCGAAGAAGAAGGCGAGGAACACCCCGGTCAGCAGCAGGACGACGAAGCTGTAGAGCGCCAGTTCGCCCAGGAGGAAGGACCAGTGGTCGGGGAAGACCTTGCGGACCAGCGACCGGGCCACTTCCGACAGCGGGAGCCGTGCGTCCAGGGCCTCGGCCCCCCGCACCACCGCGCTGCGCGTCCCTCTCCCCGGTTTCTCCGGCCGCGTTTCCCGCTCGCTCGGACCAGGCACCGGCACGCACCTCCTGTCCGAAGCGTCCGGACTCCCGCCACTGGATCGAGCGGGCCGCCCGGAGCTCACGCAAAGCTACCCAAATTCACTCTTCGCTATCAATTCAGACACGGCGCGCTGGCGGTTCCGCGCGGACTTGCGGCGAGGCCGGGCATGGGGTTGCGTCGAAGTAGGCGTAGAGGTGGGTGCGTGGTCTGACGTTTCCCTCGGGTTGGGGGTGAACCCTCGTGCAGTTCACCGATCGCGCGGACGCGGGTGCGCGTCTCGCCGAGGCGTTGCGCCACCTGGCGCCGGAGCGTCCCGTCGTCCTGGGCCTGCCCCGCGGCGGGGTCCCGGTCGCCTTCCAGGTGGCGCGGGCCCTCGACGCCCCCCTCGATGTGATCGTGGTGCGCAAGCTCGGCGTCCCCTACCACCGTGAGCTGGGGTTCGGCGCGATCGGCGAGGGCGGCGTACGGGTCATCAGCGAGGACATCGTCCGCAGCAGCGGGGTCGGGCAGCAGGACCTCGCGGCCGTCGAGCGCGCCGAGGAGGCCGAGCTCGCACGGCAGGCGGCCAGGTTCCGCGGCGACCGGCCGCGGCTGGACCTCGCCGGCCGCACGGTGGTCCTGGTGGACGACGGGATCGCGACCGGGTCCACGGCAGCCGCCGCGTGCGAGGTCGTACGGGCGCAGGGCGCGGGGCGGGTGGTCCTGGCCGTCCCGGTGGCGCCGCCGGACGCGATCGCGTGGCTGGCCACCGAGGCCGACGAGGTGGTGTGCCTGTCCACACCCCGCGCCTTCCGCGCCGTCGGCGAGTGGTACGAGGACTTCTCCCAGACCCCGGACGAGGAGGTCGTCGACCTGCTGGCACGGGCGGCGGCCGCGACCTCCAAGTCCTCCAAGTCCACCGCCTCCGGTCCGTCCGGGTCCTCGGCGGTCGAGGTGGACGCCGGCGGGACCGCTCTGGCCGGCGACCTCACCCTCCCCGAGACCGCCGGGGCGGTCGTGATGTTCGCCCACGGCTCCGGCAGCAGCCGCCACAGCCCGCGCAACCGTGCGGTGGCGGCGGACCTGAACCGGGCGGGCCTCGGCACGCTGCTCTTCGACCTGCTCACGCCCGCCGAGGAGGCCGACCGGGCCAACGTCTTCGACATCGAGACCCTGGCCGCGCGGCTCGCGGACGCCACCCGCTGGCTGCGCCGGCGCACCTCCGTCCCGATCGGCTACTTCGGGGCCAGCACCGGGGCCGCCGCCGCGCTGTGGGCGGCCGCGGACCTCGCCGCTGCCGCCGGCCCCGGGAACGGGCCGGACGTCGGCGCCGTCGTGTCCCGGGGCGGGCGGCCCGACCTGGCCGGCCCGCGGCTGGCCGGCGTACGGGCGCCCACGCTCCTGATCGTGGGCGGCCGGGACACCACGGTGCTCGAACTGAACCGGCAGGCCCAGCGCGAGCTGCGCTGCGAGAACCGGCTGGAGGTCATCCCGGGCGCCACCCACCTCTTCGAGGAGCCGGGAGCACTGGACGAGGTGGCCGACCTGGCCCGGAGCTGGTTCAACGAGTACCTGTCGCGCTAGGTCGCCTCTTTCGGGCCTAGGACGCGCGTCGGGCTGCGACCGGAAGGGAGTGCCGGGCCGCACGGGCCGACGACGTGCCGCGCGGCGCGGTGCGCGCGACCATGAGGAGATGGAGCAGGCACCTTTGCAGGAGGTCAGCACCCCGGGACGCGTCGCGGCGCCCGACGAGGGGATCAGCCAGGAGGAGCTGGCGCTCGCGGCCCGCAACCACGGCCTCCCGCTGGAGGCCCTGCGCTACGAGGTCACGCCGCCGGGTCTGCACTACGTCCTGGTCCACTACGACATCCCCGCCGCCGACGCGGACCACTGGAGCCTGGCCGTCGGCGGCCGGGTCGCCACCCCGCTGAGCCTGGACCTCGCCGCCCTGCGCGGATTTCCCGCCGTCACCCACCGGGTCACCATGGAGTGCGCGGGCAACGGCCGGGCGCGCCTGTCCCCCCGTCCGGTCAGCCAGCCGTGGCTGGTCGAGGCGGTGGGCACCGCCGAATGGACCGGCGTGCCGCTGCGCCTGGTGCTCGCGGAGGCCGGGGTGCGGCCGGACGCCGTGGAGGCCGTGTTCACCGGCGCCGATCACGGGGTCGAACGCGGCGTCGAGCAGGACTACCGGCGCAGTCTGCCCCTGTCGGCAGCCACCGGCGACGACCCCGAGGTGCTGATCGCGTACGCCATGAACGGCCGGCCCCTGCCGCCGCAGCACGGGTACCCGCTGCGGCTGGTCGTCCCCGGCTGGTACGGCATGGCGCACGTCAAATGGCTGCGCGAGATCACGCTCGTCGACGCCCCGTTCACCGGATTCCAGCAGTTCGTGGCCTACCGGTACCGGCAGGACCCCGACGAACCCGGCGAGCCGGTCACCCGCATCGCCCCGCGCGCTCTGATGGTCCCGCCGGGTTTCCCCGACTTCATGTCCCGCACCCGCGTCGTGCGCCCCGGCCCCGTACGGCTGGAGGGGCGCGCCTGGTCCGGGTACGGGTCGGTGGTGCGGGTGGAGGTCAGCGCCGACGCGGGCCGCTCCTGGACACCGGCCCGGGTCGAGCCGCAGGGGGCGCACCGCTGGGCGTGGCAGGGCTGGACCTGCGACTGGCGGGCCGCACCGGGGAGCCACACCCTCACCGTCCGCGCCACGGACGGCGAGGGCCGCACCCAGCCCCTCGAACAGCCCTGGAACCGCGGTGGCTTCGGCAACAACCTGGTCCAGCAGGTCCCCGTGCTGTGCTGCTGAGCCGGGAGACCAGGAGCCCCGGCGACCGGGAAATGCCCGGCCCCTAGGAGATACCGAAGAGCCTGACGGCCTGGTAGTAGGTCCATGCGGTGCTGTCGCACGAGCTCTTGCGGGGGCCCCGGTACCGCGCGCAGACCCTCTTCATGTCCGCGTGGAACGCCTCGTCCAGCCGTGCCTTGGCGGCCGGGAACAGCCCCGCCGCCCGGTGGTTGCGGTAGCCGAAGTCGTGGCGTGCGCAGGCCGCCTCGAAGGGGAAGCCGAAGGGGTTGTCCGGGGAGGTGGTGCAGAGGTCCGTCGACCAGTCGAAGCCGTACGCGGCCCACGCGGCCCGGTGCTCGCGCGCGTCCGCCCAGGCCCGGTAGCTGCCGGCGCTGCTCTGCGTCCAGCGGCTCAGTACCTGCGGCTTGTCGGCCGGCGCCCCGGGTGCGGCCCAGGCCGGTGACGCGAGGGCGAGCACCGCGGTGGCGGTGGCGGCGGCGAGAGCGGGGATCGGGCGGGGACGGCGCATGGCGTTCCTCGGGGGCCGGAGCGGGCGGGTCACCCCGGCCAACGCCCCGCGCGGCGCCCGGTCACTGCACCGGGCAGCTCCCAGGTATGAGGCCGTGTGCGACCTCCGGCAGAGGCGCGGATCGTCCTGCGGAAGGACGCGCGGTGAGGCACCCACGGCCCAGACTGGAACGCATGAACCGCCGCCCGCTCGTGATCGCCGCCGCCACCGTGGGAGCCCTCGCCACCGCCGCCTTCGCGCTGCCCAACCTGCCGCCCAACCCGGTGACCGACGCGGTCCACGCCCGGGTGTCCAAGGAGAAGGGCAAGCGGTTCGCGACCGCGGCCGACGCGCCCACCCGCGCCGGGGCCCCGTTCGCCCTTCCGTCCTGGATACCCAAGGACGCCACCGACGTGCGCATACGGGTGCGCACCACCGGCGGGTCCCGGCTGATCCGGTTCACGCTCGGCGCGACGCCGCTGGACGGCCCGCAGTGCGGTGCGGCCGCGACGAAACAGCCGGGCGCCCCCGATCTGCACGCCAAGTGGTGGCCGCGCAGCCTGCGGTCCGAGCTCCGGCCCGAGTGCCGCGACGCCCGGCAGTACCAGGTCGCCGTCCGCGGCAAGCGGGTCTACGCCTGGACGGACGGCGCCGCCTCCCCGACCGCTCCCTGAGACGGCCCGCCCCTGCCTCGGCGATCGGGCCGGCGCCCCGCCACGCCGTACCGGGATACCGCTCACCATCCGTCGGCTACGCCTTATCGTGGCCGCCATGGACATCCGCCGGGCCTTCACCCCCGCCGAACTCTCCGCCGCCGAAGCCCTCTTCGACGGGCCCGTCCGCAAGGACTGGTCCGAGCGCTTCCTCTCCGCCCCCGGGCACGTGATGCTCATCGCCTACGTCGACGGCGTGCCCGCCGGAATGGTCTCCGGGATCGAGATGTGCCACCCCGACAAGGGCACCGAGATGTGCCTTTACGAGCTCTCCGTGGACGAGGGGTACCGCCGCCGCGGGATCGGCCGCGCCCTGACGCTGGCCCTCGCCGACGAGGCGCGGGGACGTGGCTGTTACGGCATGTGGGCGGGGGTCGACACCGACAACGAGCCCGCCCTGGCCACCTACACCGCCTGCGGCGCGCGCGACGAAGGGCTCTACGCGATGCGCGGCTGGCAGCTCGCCCCGTAACCCACCGCCCGAGGGCGTGTCGTGCGCCCACACGGCGCACCCTCCGCGCGCCCGCGCCGCCGCTCGCCGAGCATCGGCCGCATGACCCCTTTCGCCGCGTTCCTCCCCGCCGCCGCGCTCCTCGTGGCGGCCACCACGGCCACCACAGCCGCCACGGCCGCCACTCCCCTGCCCCCGCACTCCGCCGCCACCTCCGCCACTTCGGACTCCGCCCCCTACGTCGTCGCCCTCAAGGACACCGGCTCCCGCGCCGCGACCCGTGCGCTGGTCGCGGAGGCGGAGCAGGCGGGAGACGAGGTCGGGCCGGTCTACGACGCGGCCCTCCACGGCTTCGCCGTCCGCACCACCGCCGCCCGCGCCGCCGCCCTGGCCGCCGACCCCCGGGTGGCCTCCGTGGAGCCCGACGCGCGGTTCCACACCATGGACGTCGCCGACGCGCAGTCGCAGAGCCCCGCGCCCTGGCCGCTGGACCGGATCGACCAGCGCGGGCTCCCGCTCGACGGCTCGTACACGTACCCCACCAAGGCCGAGGGCGTGACGGTCTACGTGATCGACACCGGGATCAACACACGCCACCGGGAGTTCGGCGGCCGCGCCCGCTTCGGCTACAGCGCGCTGTTCCCCGGCAGCTCCGGCGACTGCAACGGCCACGGCACGCACGTCGCGGCGACCGTCGGCGGGGAGCGGTACGGGGTCGCGAAGGGGGTGTCACTCGTCGGGGTGAAGGTGGCCGACTGCCGTGGTTCCGGGAGGCTCTCGGCCATGCTCAAGGGCATCGACTGGATGGTGAAAGACGCCGCCAGGGCCCGGGCCACCCCGGCGGTGGCGAACATGAGCATGGGCGGTACGCGCAGCTCCGCCCTGGACCGGGCGGTGATCCGGGCCGTGGCCTCCGGGATCACCTTCACCGTGGCCGCCGGGAACGAGGGCAAGGACGCCTGCGGCGGATCCCCGTCCTCCGTCCGCCAGGCCATCACGGTCGGCGCGACCGACGCCCGGGACCGGCGCGCGCCCTTCTCCAGCCACGGCAGGTGCGTGGACCTCTGGGCGCCGGGCGTGTCCGTGACCTCGGCCTGGAAGGGCTCCACCACGGCCACCGCCCGCGCCTCCGGCACCTCGATGGCCTCGCCGCACGTGGCCGGGGTGGCCGCGCTCATCCTGGCGCGCGGTGTCGCGAGGACTCCGGCGCAGGTCTCCGAGGCGCTCGTACGCAGTGCCGTGCCCGACCGGATCACCGCCCTGCCGGCCGGCAGCGCGAACCTGCTGCTCCACCTGCCCACCGACCGCTAGCCCCCGGCCGCTAGGCACCGGCCAGTAGCCCCCCGACCGCTGACCACCGGCCACGCCGACCGGCCGGTATGCGATGGGCCATCAGACCTTCTCTGATGGCCCATCAATTTATGTGCGCTTCGGGCGAAAGCAAGTCATTGACTTCTCATCACGGCGACGCGTCAATATCGGCCACCGCACCGGCTCGGCCTCCCCCACACAGCGGGTGGGGGGAGGGTTCGTCATGACGAAGGAGTCGCGACCCAGTGAGTACGAGAACGCATCGACGAAGAGTACTGGCCGGGGCGGCAGCCCTCTCCCTGGCCCTGTCGGGCGGCGTGGTGGGCCTGGCAGGCTCCGCGCAGGCCGCGACCAAGACCACCGCCGTCTTCGAGAACTGTGACGCCCCCGCGCCGCAGTCGGACGGCTCGGGCAACCAGAACTACACCGTCACCCTCCCGGACGGCGCCAAGGCCGGCGACGTCGTCCCGATCACGATCGACCCGGGTGCGAGCCCGCTGGTCCCCGCGTTCTCCGTCACCACGGTGAACACCTCCAAGATCACCCTCAAGGTCGGGACGACCACCCAGGTGGTCACCAGCCCGCCCGAGACCGTCACCGTCGTGGCCGGGCAGCCGCTCGACCCCAAGGCGTTCTCCGGAACGATCAGGATTCCGGACGGCACCGAGGGCACCGCGGTCAACGTCGCCCTCGACCTGGCGGTCACCGACGCGGACCTCTCCGGTTCGGTCTTCACCACCACCTGCACCCCGGCACCGCGCCCGAGCGCCTCGCTCGGCTCGGTCGCGGTCGAGGCCCTGCCCAAGGACCCGGTCACGACGAAGCTGACGCCCAACAGCGGCCCGGCGGGTACCGCCGTCGTCGTCAACGGCGCCAACTTCCCGGCCGGCGCGGTCACCTGCTCCGCCCTCCTCGGGGGCGTGGCGACGGGTGATGCCGGTGCGGGCACGGCGGACGCCTCCGGCGCCGCGACCTGCACCGTCACGGTCACCAAGAAGGCCGACGCGATCAGGATCGACGGCGCGGTCACCCCGTACAAGGCCTTCGTGTTCCTGGAGGACCAGCCCGGCGTGAAGAACCCGGTCGACGTCGAGGTCCTGCCCGGACCGCTGGCCCTCGGCCCGAAGGACGGCCAGCCGGCCGTCAGCTTCGGCGCGGTCACCATCAACGGAAAGGCCCAGTCGGTGGTCGGCGTCTTCAACGCCGCGACCGTCCAGGACTTCCGCGGCGGCTCGCTCGGCTGGGACGTGACGGCGACGCGCACGCCGTTCCTGAACCAGACCACGGGTCACTCGATGGCCAAGGCGCAGATCGGCATCCAGCCGTCCTGCACCGTGACCAACCCGGACAGCCCGAGCACCTGCACGCCGGGCGCGCCCGGCGCGATCTCCGACACCCCGATGAAGGTGGCCTCGCAGGCCGCCGGCGGGGAGGAGCTGACCGGTGGTGAGTTCGCCGTCGGCGGCGCCGGGATGATCCAGCTCCCGCCGTTCATGTTCGCCGACACCTACCAGACGGTCGTCACCTTCTCGATCGCCTGACCCGTACGGCCCCGCTCCGTCCCGGGTGGTGCGGCGCTCCGGCGCCGCACCACCCCTTCCCCGTGCCGCGCCGACTGGAGAGACCGCCCATGCGCATCCGCACCCCCTCGCACGGTCCGCTCGTCAGCCGGCTCCTGGCCCTGCTCGCGCTCGCGCCCCTGCTCGCGCTCGTGGCGGGCACGGGCCCGCTGTCCGCCACGGCCGCCAGGGCGGCGGACAACGGCACCTGGAGCGTCTTCCCGACACCGGCGGCCGGCGCGACGATGACCGACCGCGCGTACTTCTTCCACCAGGGCGAGGCCGGGACCACCCTCAGCGACAGCGTGACGATCCTGAACTCCTCCGAGAAGGAGCTGACGTTCCAGGTCTTCGCGACCGACGCCGTGAACACCCCGTCGGGCGGCGCCTTCGCCCTGCTGCCGGTGGAGAGTCGGCCCCAGGACGTCGGCGCGTGGATCACGCTGGCACCGCAGGCCGCGCACCCCGTCACCGTGCCGCCCAAGGGCCGCACGGACATCCCGTTCACGGTGAAGGTCCCGGCGGACGCGACGCCCGGCGACCACGTCGGCGGGATCGTCGCCCTGGGCACGGCGGTGGAGGGCGTCCAGCAGGAGGGCAAGGTCCAGGTCGGGGTGAAGCGCTCGGTGGGCGCCCGCCTCTATTTCCGGGTGCCGGGTCCGGTGACCCCGGGCCTGAGCGTGGAGGACGTACGGGTCACCCGCGCGGCCCCCCTGCTGCCCTGGGTCAAGAACGCCCGGGCCACGGTCTCGTACACGCTGGTCAACCGGGGCAACCTGGTCGTCGAGCCCACGGTGGCGGTGTCCGCGCGGGGCCTGTTCGGGCGCGAGCTGCTCAGCCGCCCGGCCCGCGAGCTGAAGCTGCCCCTGCTGCCCGGCCAGCGGATCGAACTGACCGAGCCCTGGCCGGACGCGCCCCAGTCGGACCGGGTGAGCGTCACGATCACGGCGGGCGCGACGGCCCACCCCGATCTGCGCTCGCAGTCCGGGACCCGGTTCACCGCCGTCCCCTGGCCGGCGGTGGGCGCGCTCCTGCTGGCGGCGGGAGCGGCCCTGGCCCTGCGGGTGCTGCGGCGCCGGCGCGGCCGGGTGGAGGAACACCCCGAGCCCGCCCCGGAACTGACGCCCGCCCCCTGAACGGCACGGGGCGGGACGGGACGGGACGGAACGGGCTAGCGGGAACCCCCGGCCGGTGAGGGGGTGGGCCGGGGGTTCTCGCCGTGCGGGGTGCCCGGGGCGTCAGTGGTTGCGGGGGAAGCCCAGGTCCACGCCTGACGGGGCGTCGGCCGGGTCCGGCCAGCGGGTCGTGACGACCTTGCCGCGGGTGTAGAAGTGGATGCCGTCGTTGCCGTAGATGTGGTGGTCGCCGAAGAGCGAGTCCTTCCAGCCACCGAAGGAGTGGTAGCCCACCGGAACCGGGATCGGGACGTTGACGCCGACCATGCCGGCCTCGATCTCCAGCTGGAAGCGGCGGGCGGCGCCGCCGTCGCGGGTGAAGATCGCGGTGCCGTTGCCGAACGGCGAGGCGTTGATGAGGGCCACGCCCTCCTCGTAGGTCTCCGTGCGCAGGACGCACAGCACCGGGCCGAAGATCTCGTCGCGGTAGGCGTCGGAGTCGGTCCGGACGTTGTCGAGCAGGGAGAGGCCGATCCAGTGGCCGTTCTCGTTGCCCTCGACGGTGTAGCCGGTGCCGTCCAGCACCACGTCGGCGCCCTGCGCCGCCGCGCCCTTCACGTACGAGGCGACCTTGTCGCGGTGGGCCGCCGTGATCAGCGGGCCCATCTCGGAGGTCGGGTCGTTGCCGGGGCCGATCTTGATCTTCTCGGCGCGCTCGCGGATCTTGTCGACCAGGGTGTCGGCGATGGAGCCGACGGCCACGACGGCGGAGATCGCCATGCAGCGCTCACCGGCCGAGCCGTAGGCGGCGGACACCGCCGCGTCGGCCGCGGCGTCCAGGTCGGCGTCCGGGAGGACCAGCATGTGGTTCTTGGCGCCGCCCAGCGCCTGCACGCGCTTGCCGTGGGCCGAGGCGGTGGTGTGGATGTGGCGGGCGATCGGGGTCGAGCCGACGAAGGACACGGCCGCGATGTCGGAGTGGGCCAGGAGCGCGTCCACGGCCACCTTGTCGCCGTGCACGACGTTCAGCACGCCCGCGGGCAGGCCCGCCTCGCTCATCAGCTCGGCGAGCTTGTTGGAAGCCGACGGGTCCTTCTCGCTCGGCTTGAGGATGAAGGTGTTTCCGCAGGCCACGGCCAGCGGGAACATCCACATCGGCACCATCGCCGGGAAGTTGAAGGGGGTGATGCCCGCGACCACGCCCAGCGGCTGGCGGATGGAGGAGACGTCCACCCGGCTGGAGACCGACGTCGACAGCTCGCCCTTGAGCTGCGTGGTGATGCCGCAGGCCAGCTCGACGATCTCCAGGCCGCGCGCGACCTCGCCCAGCGCGTCCGAGTGGACCTTGCCGTGCTCGGCGGTGATCAGCTCGGCGATGTCGTCGCGGTGGGCGTCGAGCAGGGCGCGGTAGGCGAACAGCACCTTGGTGCGGGTGGCCAGCGAGGACCGGCCCCAGGTCTGGAAGGCCTCCTTCGCGACCTGTACCGCCGCGTCGACCTCTTCGGCCGAGGCGAGCGCGACCTGCGTGGTGACCTCGCCGGTGGCCGGGTCGGTGACCGGGCCGTAATTGCCCGACGCGCCCTCGACGGTCTTGCCACCGATCCAGTGGTTGACGGTCTTCATGTGCCTTGCTCCTTCACAGATGGCGACGTCGCTGCGCGGCTTGCCGGTCGTACTCTTCACGGGCCTCGGCCGCCGCCTTGCGGGTCGCGGTCTCGGCCACAGGAACATCCCACCACGCCTGTGCCGGGGGTGGGCCCGACACAGTGTCGGGTGTTCGGGTCTGCGCGTAGACACATGTGGGACGGTCCGCCGAGCGTGCCTCCGCCAGGGCTTTTCGCAGGTCACCGATGGTGCGGGTGCGGATTACGGCCATTCCCAGGGAGGCCGCGTTGGCCGCCAGGTCCACCGGAAGGGGGTCGCCCGTGTACGCGCCCTCGGGCGTCCGGAAGCGGTATCCGGTGGCGAACCCCTCGCCGCCCACCGCCCCCGACAGGCCGCCGATCGAGGCGTAGCCGTGGTTGTCGAGGATGACCACCTTGATCGGGACGCCCTCCTGGACGGCGGTGACGATCTCGGTCGGGTTCATCAGGTAGGTGCCGTCCCCGACCAGCGCCCACACCGGCCTGCCGGGTGCGGCGAGCGCGACGCCGATCGCCGCCGGGATCTCGTATCCCATGCAGGAGTAGCCGTACTCCACGTGGTACTGGTCCGCGGACCGGGCCCGCCACAGCTTGTGCAGGTCGCCGGGGAGCGAGCCGGCCGCGTTGATCAGGATGTCGGTGTCGTCGACGAGGGCGTCGAGCAGGCCCAGCACCTGGGCCTGGGTGGGCGCCGCGTCCTCGTCGTCGACGGCCCAGGCCCGGTCGACGCGGCTCTCCCATTCTTCCTGGCGCTGCCGGTACGCCGTCTCGTACGCGGGATCCACCCGGTACCCGGCGACCGCCTCCCGCAGCTCGTCGAGCCCCTCGCGCGCGTCGGCCACCAGCGGCCGGGCGGCCAGTTTGTGGGCGTCGTACGGATCGAGGTTGAGGCCGATGAACCGGACGGCCGGATCGCGGAAGAGGGTCGCGGAGGCGGTGGTGAAGTCCGTCAGGCGGGTCCCGGCGGCGATGACCAGATCGGCCTCCCGGGCCAGTGCGGCGGCGGTGGCCGTCCCGGTGTGGCCGATCCCGCCGACGTCGGCCGGGTGGTCGTGCGGCAGGACCCCCTTGCCCGCCTGCGTGACGGCCACCGGGATCCCGGTGGCGTCGGCGAAGGCGGCGAGGGCGGCCTGGGCCCCGCTGTGGCGGATCCCGCCGCCGGCGACGAGCAGGGGGCGCGCGGATCCCCGTACGGCCTCGGCGGCCGCGGCGAGCTCCGCGCGGTCTGGCCGGGGGCGGCGTACGCCCCAGACCCGCTCGGCGAAGAACTCCTCGGGCCAGTCGTACGCCTGCGCCTGGACGTCCTGGGGCAGCGCGAGGGTGACGGCCCCCGTCTGCACGGGGTCGGTGAGCACCCGCATGGCCTGGAGGGCCGCCGGAACGAGGGCCTCGGGGCGGGTGATCCGGTCGAAGTGGCGGGAGACGGGCCGCAGGGTGTCGTTGACGGAGACGTCACCGGCGTAGGGGACCTCCAGCTGCTGGAGCACGGGGTCGGCGGGCCGGGTGGCGAAGGTGTCACCGGGCAGCAGGAGCACCGGGATCCGGTTGATGGTGGCGAGGGCGGCCCCGGTGACGAGGTTGGTGGCGCCGGGCCCGATGGAGGTGGTGACGGCGTGCGCGGAGAGCCGGCCGCACTGGCGGGCGTAGCCGACGGCGGCGTGCACCATGGCCTGCTCGTTGCGGCCCTGGAAGAAGGGCATGGCGTCGGGGCCCTCCTCCAGGAGGGCCTGGCCGATGCCGGCGACGTTGCCGTGCCCGAAGATCCCCCACGTGGCGGCGATCAGACGGTGGCGCTGCCCGTCGCGCTCCGTGTACTGGTGGGCGAGGAAGCGTACGAGTGCCTGGGCGACGGTCAGCCTCACGGGGTGGCCTCCTCGTGGTGGAAGGGCAGCCGGGGGTCGACGTCCTGCCCGTCCCAGCTGTCGCGGATCCAGCTGTGGTCGGGGTGGTCCCGGATCAGCCACTCCCGGGGCCCGCCGGGCGGCCCGGCCATCACGTTCAGGTAGTACATGTCGTGCCCGGGGGCGGCGATGGACGGCCCGTGCCAGCCGTCCGGGATGAGCACGGCGTCGCCGGAGCGCACCTCGGTGAGGATGTCGGTCTTTCCGGCCGGGGAGGGGGTGACGCGCTGGTAGCCGAGGCCGGGCGTGTTCCCGTGCGGGGCGATCTCGAAGTAGTAGATCTCCTCCAGGCGGGATTCCTCGCCGGGGTGGTGCGCGTCGTGCTTGTGGGGCGGGTAGGAGGACCAGTTCCCGCCGGGGGTGAGCACCTCTACGGCGATCAGCCGGTCGCAGTCGAAGCCGCCGGGGCCCGCTGCGGCGAAGTTGTTCACCTGTCGGGAGCACTGGCCCGCGCCGCGGAGCTCCACGGGCACGGCTCCGGCCGGGCCGTACCGTGCGGGTAGCTGCCGCCGGCATCGCGCCCCGGCGAGGGCGAAGCGCCCTCCCTGTGCCGAGGTGACCTCCGCGTGCGCATCCCTGGGCAGGTAGGCGAAGTCGGTGGGCCCGCGGAACACCCCGTCGCGGCCGCGCAGTTCGAACGTCTGCGGATCGCTGCCGGGGGCGCTGCCCCCAGACCCCCGCGCCTCAAACTCCCCCAGATTCCGTCCGGGGGGACCCCCAGGCGGGGCTGGATGTTTCAGCCCCTCCGGCGTTTGAGGAGCGGGGTCTGGGGCGGCGCCCCAGCAGCGGACCTCGCAGCCGCCCGACAGCGGGAGCACGATCCACTCCGACTCCCCGCACTCGAACCCGTACACCTCGCCCGGCGCCAGGTTGAGGACGACCAGCCTCGTCCAGGACATCCCCCACTCATTCACCACCGGCACGGCCCAGCACCTCCTCGACCTCCGCCGCGAACGGCATCGCGCTCGAACAAGCCAGGCGCCCCGCGACGATGGCCCCCGCCGCGTTCGCGTACCGCATCACCTGCGCCAGCGGCCACCCCGCCAGCAGCCCGTGGACCAGCGCGCCCCCGAACGCGTCACCGGCCCCCAGCCCGTTCACCACCCGGACGGCAACCGGCGCCACCTGCGCCACCGTTCCGTCGCGGTGGACCGCCAGCACGCCCTCCGGGCCCCGTTTGACCACCGCCAGTTCCACCCCGGCGGCGAGCAGCGCCCGCGCCGCCGCGTACGGCTCGGACTCCCCCGTGGCGATCTGGCACTCCTCCACGTTCCCCACGGCCACCGTCGCCCGGGCCAGCGCCCGCTCGTAGTACGGCCCGGGTTTCTCCCGCCACAGCATGGGCCGCCAGTCCAGGTCGAACACCGTCGTCCCCGCACCCGCCCCCGCCCCCGCCCCCGCCCCGGCGCCACGGGCGTCCAGCGCCGCCAGAGTCGCCTCCCGCGAGGGCTCTTCGCTCAGGCCCGTGCCCGTCATCCAGAACACCCGGGCCGCCCGTACCGCCTCCAGGTCCAGCTCGTCCGCCGCGATCTGCAGGTCCGGGGCCTTCGGCAGCCGGTAGAAGTACAGCGGGAACCGGTCCGGCGGGAACATCTCGCAGAAGGTGAGGGGCGTGGGCAGGCCCGCGACCTCCCCGACCCACCGGTCGTCCACCCCGAACCCCCGCAGCTCGGAGCGCAGATACCCGCCGAAGGGGTCCGCGCCGGTGCGGGTGATCAGCGCCACCCGCCGTCCCAGCCGGGCCGCCGCGACGGCCACGTTGGCCGGGGAGCCGCCGAGGAACCTGCCGAAGGTCTCGGCCTCCGCCAGTGGTACGCCGGTCGCCAGCGGGTAGAGATCCACCCCGATCCGGCCCATCGTGATGAGGTCGAACTCCAACGGATCGCCGGTCCCGGTCACAGTCAGTCCTCCCGCTCTCGTCCCAGCCTAAGGTGGTCGTCATGACGTCCTCCCCGCCCGCGTTGACGCGTATCCGTGTCGGTTCGGCTCCGGACTCCTGGGGTGTCTGGTTTCCCGACGACCCCCGGCAGACGCCCTGGGACCGCTTCCTCGACGAGGTCGCCGACGCCGGGTACGAGTGGATCGAGCTCGGCCCCTACGGCTATCTGCCCACCGATCCCGCCCGCCTCACCGAGGAGACGGCCCGGCGCGGGCTGCGGGTCAGCGCCGGAACGGTCTTCACCGGACTCCATCACGGCCCCGCCGTGTGGGAGGACACCTGGGAACACGTGTCGCGGATCGCGGCGCTCACCGGGGCCGTGGGCGCGGCGCACCTCGTCGTCATCCCCTCCTTCTGGCGGGACGACAAGACCGGGAAGGTGTTGGAGGACCGCACCCTCACGCCCGCCCAGTGGCGTGAACTGACCTCCCAGACCGAGCGGCTGGGCCGCGAGGTCCAGGACCGCTACGGGCTGCGGATCGTCGTCCACCCGCACGCTGACACCCACATCGACACCCCGCAGAACGTGGCCCGCTTCCTGGACGCCACCGATCCCGCCCTGGTCTCCCTCTGCCTGGACACGGGGCACTACGCCTACTGCGGCGGCGACAGCGTCCAGGCCGTCGAGACCTTCGGCGAGCGGATCGGCTACCTCCACCTCAAGCAGGTGGACCCGCGGATCCTCGCCGAAGTCCTCGCGCAGGAGCTGCCCTTCGGGCCGGCCGTGGGCCGCGGGGTGATGTGCGAGCCGCCGTCCGGGGTACCCGCGCTGGAACCCGTACTGGCGGCGGCCGGGCGGCTCGGCGTGGACCTGTTCGCCATCGTGGAGCAGGACATGTACCCGTGCCCGCCCGACCGGCCCCTGCCGATCGCCCGCCGCACCCGTGCCTATCTGCGCTCCTGTGGCGTCTGAAGGAGGAATCGCATGAGCAGCAGCACCCTCGGCATCGCCGTCATCGGCACCGGGAAGATGGGCGCCGACCACGTGCGCCGGATCGGGCGGAGCGTGGGCGGGGCGCGGGTGGTGGCCGTGGCCGATCCGGACGGGGACCGGGTCAAGGAGGTCGCGGGCACCCTGGACGGCGCGAGCGCGCACACCGACCCGGCGGCCGCGATAGCCGCGCCCGGGGTGCGGGCCGTACTGATCGCCTCTCCCGGGCCCGCCCACGAGGAAGCGATTCTGCACGCCCTGGAGCGGGAGCTGCCGGTGCTGTGCGAGAAGCCGCTGACCCCGGACCCGGCGGGGGCGCTGCGCGTCATGGAGGCCGAACAGCGGCTGGGGCGGCGGCTGGTGCAGGTGGGGTTCATGCGGCGGCACGACGCCGAGTACGAAGGGCTGAAGGAGCTGCTGGACGCGGGCGGGATCGGACGGCCGCTCTTCCTGCACTGCCGCCACCGCAACGCCTCCTCGCCGTCCTTCTTCACCAGCGACATGCTGATCAGCGACTCCGTGGTGCACGAGGTGGACGCGGCCCGCTGGCTGCTGGGGCAGGAGATCACCGCCGTCACCGTGCTCTCGCCGAGGCCCTCGGCGGCCGCCCCCGAGGGGCTGCGCGATCCCCGGCTGGTGGTGCTGGAGACCTCCGGCGGGGCCGTCGTCGACGTGGAGATCTTCGTGAACTGCGGTTTCGGTTACCAAGTGCAGTGCGAGGCGGTCGGCGAGGCGGGCACGGCCCGGATCGGCGACGGACACGCGATGGTGGTTCAGTCGGCGGGCCGGTGGGGCGGCGCGATCGACCAGGACTTCACGGTGCGCTTCGCCGACGCCTACGACCGGCAGCTGCGGCGCTGGGTGGAGGCGGCCGGCCGCGGCCGGGTGGCGGGACCCGACGCGTGGGACGGCTACGCGGCGGCCGCCGTCTCGGAGGCGGGCCTCGCGGCCGCGCGCAGCGGCGTACGGACCGTGGTGGAGCTGGTGGAACGGCCGGCCCTGTACCGCTGACGGCCCGCGCCCGGCGCGCGTACGGCCCCACGACTGACCCCACGACTGATCCCCCGGCTGGTCCCTCGGCTGACCCCACGACTGGCCCCTCGACCCCTGTGGCGCTCCTGTCACAGGGGTCGCCTTCGTGTCACACATGTCCGCACTACGCGGGTTTTCCGTCACAGGCGGTCAACAGCCCCTCCCCTGGCCTCACCGTGCGTCGTTCCCCGGGCACAACGCGAGTGATCGTCACTGCCCACGCGCCGGCTCCCCCGACGGCCTCCCGGCCGGCCCCGCCGCGTGGACGAGGAGGTGTCCTGCATGGCCGACCGTCAGCTCTGGTCGTACAAGGAAATCGCTGCCCACATCCGCGTCCAGCCGGACACCGTGCGCTCGTACCGCAAGCACGGCCTGCTCCCCGCACCCGATCACGTGGAGGGCGGCAAGCCCTACTGGTACCCCGAGACCGTGCGGGCCTGGGTGGCCCGCCGGCCCGGCAACCGGGGCCGGCGCGAGGACTGAGGGGCGCGCGGCGCAAGAAAGGGGCGCCGACGCTCGCATCAATACCCCCCAGGGGTATAGTCTCGAACTGTCGGAGGGACGGTGGAGGCATGCGGCCGCCCCGCCCGGCGACCGGACACAGCCCCTGAAGAGGAGAACGACATGACCGCCGAGACGGACACCCAGACCACCACCGTCTACCGGGTGACCGGCATGACCTGCGGACACTGCGAGGGCGCGGTGACCGGTGAGATCTCCGCCCTGCCGGGCGTCAGCTCGGTGAAGGCCGTCGCCGCGACCGGCGAGGTCACCGTCGTCTCCGCCGCCCCGCTGGCCGACGAGGACGTGCGCGCCGCCGTGGACGAGGCCGGTTACGAGTTCGCCGGCCGGGCCTGAGGCGCCGCACCTTCCGGGCAGCACCCCGCACCATCCGCACATCCGCCACACCGGCGACAACGGCAACACCCGCAGCATCCCGCCGGGCCGTACCGGCCAGCTCATACTGGTTCCGTACGGCCCGGCCCTCCCCCTGGAGCCGCAACATGACCAGCACAGTGCACGACGGACCCATAGCGGCGGTCGAGCTCTCCATCGGCGGAATGACCTGCGCCTCCTGCGCGGCCCGCATCGAGAAGAAGCTCAACCGGATGGACGGCGTCGAGGCCACGGTGAACTTCGCCACCGAGAAGGCCAAGGTCTCCTACGGCGGTGACGTCCGGGTCGAGGACCTGATCGCGACCGTCGTGAAGACCGGGTACACCGCCGAGCAGCCCCCGCCGCCGGCCGCCCCCACCCCCGCGGCCGAGGCCGTGGAGGAGGACCGGGGCGAGGCCGCGCGCGACCCCGAGCTCGCCGCCCTGCGCCAGCGGCTGCTGGTCTCCGCCGCGCTCGCCCTGCCCGTCGTCCTGCTCGCGATGGTCCCCGCCCTCCAGTTCGACAACTGGCAGTGGCTCTCGCTGACCCTCGCCGCCCCCGTCGTCGTGTGGGGCGCCTTCCCCTTCCACAAGGCCGCCTGGACCAACGCCCGGCACGGCGCCGCCACCATGGACACCCTGGTCTCGGTCGGCACCCTCGCCGCCTTCGCCTGGTCGCTGTGGGCCCTGTTCTTCGGCCACGCGGGCATGCCCGGCATGCGGCACGGCTTCTCCTTCACGATCTCCCGTACCGACGGCTCCTCCGCCCTCTACCTGGAGGTCGCGGCCGGGGTCGTCTCCTTCATCCTGCTCGGCCGCTACCTGGAGGCCCGCTCCAAGCGGAAGGCGGGCGCTGCCCTCAAGGCCCTGCTGGAACTGGGCGCCAAGGACGTGGCCGTCCTGCGCGAAGGCCGCGAGATCCGGATCCCGGTGAGCGCGCTGGCGGTCGGCGACCGGTTCGTCGTCCGGCCCGGCGAGAAGATCGCCACCGACGGCACGGTCGTCGAGGGCAGCTCCGCCGTGGACGCCTCCATGCTGACCGGCGAGTCCGTCCCGGTCGAGGTCTCCGTCGGCGACCCCGTCACCGGAGCCACCGTCAACGCCTCCGGACGCCTGGTCGTCGAGGCCACCCGGATCGGCGCCGACACCCAGCTCGCCCGGATGGCCCGGCTGGTGGAGGACGCGCAGAACGGCAAGGCCGAGGTGCAGCGCCTCGCCGACCGGATCTCGGGGATCTTCGTGCCCGTCGTCCTGGTCCTCGCGCTCGGCACCTGGGTGAGCTGGCTGCTGATCACCGACGACGCCACCGCCGCCTTCACCGCCGCCGTGGCCGTCCTGATCATCGCCTGCCCGTGCGCCCTGGGCCTGGCCACCCCCACCGCCCTGATGGTGGGCACCGGGCGGGGCGCGCAGCTCGGGATCCTGATCAAGGGCCCGGAGGTGCTGGAGTCCACCCGGCGCGTGGACACCGTCGTCCTGGACAAGACCGGGACCGTCACCACCGGCCGGATGAGCCTCGCCGGCGTGTTCGCCGCCGAGGGCGTCGACGAACACCAGCTGCTGCGCCTGGCCGGAGCACTGGAGCACGCCTCGGAGCACCCGATCGCCCGGGCCATCGCCTCCGCGGCGGCCGAGCGCGCCGGCGCCCCGGCGCTCGCCGGGGGCTTCGAGGCCCCTGCGTTCGAGGCCCCTGCCTTCGAGACCCCTGCTTCCTTCACGTTCGAGGCCCCCGCTTCCTTCACGAACGTCTCCGGACTCGGCGTCCAGGGCGTGGTCGAGGGGCACGCCGTCCTGGTGGGCCGCGAGCAGCTGCTCGCCGACTGGTCGATCGCCCTGCCCCGCGAGCTCGCCGAGGCCAAGGCGGCCGCCGAGGCCGAGGGGAGCACCGCGGTCCTGGTGGCCTGGGACGGCGAGGCGCGCGGGGTGCTGACGGTGGCCGACGCGATCAAGGAGACCAGCGCCGAGGCGGTCGCCCGGCTGCGGGCCCTGGGCCTGACCCCGGTCCTGCTGACCGGCGACAACAAGGCCGTCGCCGAGACGGTGGCCCGCGCGGTGGGCATCGACGAGGTGATCGCCGAGGTGCTGCCCGAGGACAAGGTGGACGTCGTGCGCCGCCTCCAGGCCGAGGGCCGTACGGTCGCCATGGTCGGCGACGGGGTCAACGACGCGGCCGCGCTGGCCCAGGCAGACCTGGGCCTGGCCATGGGAACCGGCACGGACGCGGCCATCGAGGCGGGCGACCTGACGCTCGTACGGGGCGACCTGCGGGTGGCGGCGGACGCGATCCGGCTCTCCCGCCGGACCCTGGCCACGATCAAGGGGAACCTGTTCTGGGCCTTCGGCTACAACGTGGCGGCGCTGCCGCTGGCGGCCGCCGGTCTGCTCAACCCGATGATCGCGGGGGCCGCCATGGCCTTCTCCTCGGTCTTCGTGGTGAGCAACAGCCTGCGGCTGCGTTCCTTCCGCTAGTGGATCTCCTCCTCCCCCTCCACACACTTCCTTCACGGGAGACGCAGATCACAGTGACCGCAACGTAACCATCCGGGGTCGTCATGGGTCTAATGGGGCGATGCCAAGAACGTCTTGGGGGACGTTTCACGGAAACCTTGGGGGTTTTCCGTGGTGTCAGCCGCCGGGACACGTGCCCGCGGGAGGCTTTGAGCGGCCCTCCCGACCCGAACGGGTCCCGGCACACCGACGCCCCGGCTCGGATCCCGTGGGGGGAGTCCGTTTCGGGGAAATGGAAAGCGCCCCGACCGTCGACCCGTGGGGGGATCGACGGCGGGGCGCTTTTCGCGTTCCCGGCACTTCGCAGTGCGTGGGGTGGCCGCGCGGGATCAGGCCGCGCGGCCGGGAGGCTCGGGTCAGCGGGCCTCTACGGGCACGAAGTCGCGCAGGACCTCGCCCGTGTAGATCTGGCGCGGGCGGCCGATGCGGGAACCCGGCTCCTTGATCATCTCGTGCCACTGGGCGATCCAGCCGGGGAGCCGGCCGAGCGCGAAGAGCACCGTGAACATCTCGGTGGGGAATCCCATGGCCCGGTAGATCAGGCCGGTGTAGAAGTCCACGTTCGGGTAGAGGTTGCGCGAGACGAAGTACTCGTCGGCCAGCGCGTGCTCTTCCAGCTTGAGCGCGATGTCGAGCAGCTCGTCGCTCTTGCCGAGCGAGGAGAGGACGTCGTGCGCAGCGGCCTTGATGATCTTCGCCCGGGGGTCGAAGCTCTTGTAGACGCGGTGTCCGAAGCCCATGAGGCGGACGCCGTCTTCCTTGTTCTTCACCTTGCGGATGAAGGCGTCGACGTCGCCGCCGTCGTTCTTGATGCCTTCCAGCATCTCCAGGACGGACTGGTTGGCGCCGCCGTGCAGCGGACCCCACAGCGCGGAGATGCCGGCCGAGATCGAGGCGAACATGTTCGCCTGCGAGGAGCCGACCAGACGCACGGTGGAGGTCGAGCAGTTCTGCTCGTGGTCCGCGTGCAGGATCAGCAGCTTGTCGAGCGCCGCGACGACGACCGGGTCCAGGTCGTACTCCTGGGCCGGCACGGAGAAGGTCATGCGCAGGAAGTTCTCGACGTAGCCGAGGTCGTTGCGCGGGTAGACCACCGGGTGGCCGACCGACTTCTTGTACGCGTAGGCCGCGATGGTCGGGAGCTTGGCCAGCAGCCGGATCGTCGAGAGGTTGCGCTGCGTCTCGTCGAACGGGTTGTGGCTGTCCTGGTAGAACGTCGACAGCGCGCTGACCACGGAGGACAGCATCGCCATCGGGTGCGCGTCGCGCGGGAAGCCGTCGTAGAAGCGCTTCACGTCCTCGTGCAGCAGCGTGTGCTGGGTGATCTCGTTGCGGAAAGACGCGAGCTGGTCGACGGTCGGCAGCTCACCGTTGATCAGCAGGTACGCGACCTCGATGAAGGTCGAGCGCTCGGCCAGCTGTTCGATCGGGTAACCGCGGTAGCGCAGGATGCCCTGCTCACCGTCGAGGTAGGTAATCGCGGACTTGTAGGCGGCGGTGTTGCCGTAGCCACTGTCCAAGGTGACGAGCCCGGTCTGGGCCCGCAGCTTCGAGATGTCGAAGCCCTGGTCACCGACGGTGCTCTCGACCACCGGGTAGGTGTATTCACCGTCCGCGTACCGGAGTACTACAGAGTTGTCGCTCACGTCATCCCTCACCGACGTAGTGCCTCTTCTTCGAGGTGCCCTGACTGCCTCTACCTTCCCCCATTTGGCGCAGGAGAGTGCACTCGGGGTCGGCCTTTGGTGCTTTTGGCGGCACTGAGTGCCGCCAACCTGAACATCCTGCCCCCTCTGCCCGGCGGGTGGAACCCCAAATGATCGATCATTTAGGTGATGTTTCCCACCGGTAGGCGGCCGGCCAGTCGGGGGGCCACGGCCGTGTACCTCCTGCCTGCGGAAACGGTACGCACCGCCTGGCCGAGCGCCTTGCGGGACCCGACGAGGACGACGAGTTTCTTCGCCCTCGTGACCGCCGTGTACAGCAGGTTGCGCTGGAGCATCATCCAGGCCCCGGTGGTGACCGGGATCACCACCGCCGGATATTCACTCCCCTGGGAACGGTGGATGGTCACGGCGTACGCGTGGGCCAGCTCGTCGAGCTCCGCGAACTCGTACCCGATCTCCTCGTCCTCCTCCGTGCGCACCGTGAGGCGCTGCTCGTCCGCGTCGAGCGCGGTGACCACGCCGACCGTGCCGTTGAAGACGCCGTTCGCGCCCTTCTCGTAGTTGTTCCTGATCTGGGTGACCTTGTCGCCCACCCGGAAGACGCGGCCGCCGAACCGCTTCTCCGGCAGGTCCGGCCGGGCCGGGGTCATGGCCTGCTGGAGCAGCCCGTTGAGGTGTCCGGCTCCGGCCGGGCCGCGGTGCATGGGCGCGAGCACCTGGACGTCCCGCCGGGGGTCGAGGCCGAAGCGGGCGGGGATGCGCCGGGCCGCCACGTCCACGGCGAGCACCCCGGCCGCCTCGGTGTCCTCCTCGGGGAAGAGGAAGAAGTCCGGCAGCCCGTCCGTGATCGGCGGCAGACCGGTGTTGATCCGGTGGGCGTTGGTGACCACGCCCGACTGCTGGGCCTGGCGGAAGATCCGGGTGAGGCGCACCGCGGGCACCGGGCCGCCTTCGGCCAGCAGGTCGCGCAGCACCTCCCCGGCGCCGACCGAGGGCAGCTGGTCCACGTCCCCGACCAGCAGCAGGTGCGCTCCCGGCGCCACCGCCTTGACCAGCTTGTTGGCCAGCAGCAGGTCCAGCATCGAGGCTTCGTCGACCACGACCAGGTCCGCGTCCAGCGGCCGGTCCCGGTCGTACGCCGCGTCCCCGCCGGGCTTGAGCTCCAGCAGCCGGTGCACGGTGGAGGCTTCGGCCCCGGTGAGCTCGGACAGCCGCTTGGCCGCCCGGCCGGTGGGCGCGGCCAGCACCACCTTCGCCTTCTTGGCCCGGGCCAGTTCGACGATCGAGCGCACGGTGAAGGACTTCCCGCAGCCCGGCCCGCCCGTCAGGACGGCGACCCTGCGGGTCAGCGCCAGCCGGACCGCGTCCCGCTGCTCGGGGGCGAGCGTGGCTCCCGTCCGGCCGGCGAGCCAGCCCAGTGCCCTGTCCCAGTCCACGTCCTGGAAGCCGGGCATCCGGTCGTCCTCGGCGTGCAGGAGCCGGCGCACCTGTCCCACCAGCGACAGCTCCGCCCGGTGGAAGGGCACCAGGTACACGGCCGTCAGCGGGTCGGGGCCGCCCTGCGGATCCGGCACCGATTCCCGTACGACCCCTTCCGGATCGGCGGCGAGCTCGGCCAGGCAGTCGATGACCAGCCCCGTGTCCACCTGGAGCAGCTTGACCCCGTCGGCGATGAGCTTCTCCTCGGGGAGGAAGCAGTGCCCCTGGTCGGTGGACTGCGACAGGGCGTACTGGAGCCCGGCCTTGACCCGCTCGGGGCTGTCGTGCGGGATCCCGACGGCCTGGGCGATGCGGTCGGCCGTGAGGAAGCCGATGCCCCAGACGTCGGCGGCGAGCCGGTAGGGCTGGTTCTTGACCACGGAGATGGAGGCGTCGGCGTACTTCTTGTAGATGCGCACCGCGATGGAGGTGGAGACACCGACTCCCTGGAGGAAGACCATGACCTCCTTGATCGCCTTCTGCTCCTCCCAGGCGGCGCCGATCAGCTTGGTCCGCTTGGGGCCGAGCCCCGGCACCTCGATCAGCCGCTTCGGCTCCTCCTCGATGACGTCGAGGGTGTCTGTGCCGAAGTGCTCCACGATCCGGTCGGCGATCTTCGGGCCGATGCCCTTGATCAGTCCGGAGCCGAGGTAGCGCCGTATGCCCTGGATGGTGGCGGGCAGCACGGTCTTGTAGTTCTCCACCGTGAACTGCTTGCCGTACTGCGGGTGGGAGCCCCAACGGCCCTCCATGCGCAGCGATTCGCCGGGCTGCGCGCCCAGCAGCGAGCCGACCACGGTGAGCAGGTCACCGCTGCCCCGGCCGGTGTCGACGCGGGCGACCGTGTACCCGCTCTCCTCGTTGGCGTAGGTGATGCGCTCGAGCACCCCCTCGACCACCGCCATCTGCACCACCGTGCCCCGCGCCCCGTCCATCGCCATGACCCGAAGCTACCGCCCGGCGCCGACAGCGCGTCAGGCCTGTGGACAACCCCGAGGACAGCGCGAAAGGGGTCCCGCCTCGCGGCCGGACCCCCTCACGGTTACCCCTCCCTCGTCGGACTTCCCGATCCCCCCGGATCCCTCCCCGGAAGTCCCGACGCTTCATACGACCCACGATCCGCCCGGACGGTTGCATCCGGAGTCACAGCTTTACGTTTCCGTTACCCAACGCCGACAGACCGGCCACACAAAGTGCCGGTAAATCGGCATACAAGTAGCGTTCCGGGCATGAGTGAATCCTCTTTCCAGGACGACGTCCTGGACGAGCTCGGCGACGAGAAGCTGACCGAGATCGCCGGGCTGCTCGGCACCGACGCCGACGGCGCCCGCGACACCGTCGCGCAGACGGTGGGCGCGATGACCGGCACTCTCCAGCAGAAGGCCGACGCCGATGACGACGACGAGGTGCGCCAGGCCTTCGCGGAGGTCTCCGAGCCGCCGCTGCAGGGCGTCGCCACGCTCGGCGGCGGCCTACTGGGCGGCGGACTGATGGCCGGGGTGCTCGCCAAGGTGAGCAGGCCCGTGGCCGACGCCGTCTCGAAGAAGACCGGCATCCCCGCCCCCACCATCAGCCGGGTCATCGAGACGCTGATCCCGGTCGTCCTGGCGGTCTTCGCCAAGCGCGCGGCCTCGGGCACGTCCGCGGGCGCCCCGAAACCGGGCGCGGCACCCACACCGGGCGGCGCCCTCGGCGACCTCCTGGGCCGGATCCTCGGCGGCGGCAGGAAGTAACCGTTTCGAAGACCCGCTGCCACCCGTACGGCCTAGAGTTGGCCCATGGCTGAAACGGTGCGGCTGCGGGCTCCGGAGCCGGGCGACCTGGGGTGGATCGTGCAGCGCCACGGCGCGCTGTACGCCGCCGAGTACGGCTGGAACGCCGACTTCGAGGGGCTGGTCGCCCGGATCGTCGCGGACTTCGCCCAGGACCACGACCCGTACCTGGAACGGGTGTGGATCGCGGAGCTGGACGGGCGCCCCGTCGGCTCGGTGATGTGCGTACGGGAGGACGGCGCCCCCGGCACCGCCCGGCTGCGGCTGCTCCTGGTCGACCCGGAGGGGCGCGGCCTCGGCATCGGCGCCCTGCTGGTCGACACGGTCGTCGCCTTCGCCCGCTCGGTCGGCTACCGCGAGCTGGTGCTGTGGACAAACGACGTACTGACCAGCGCCCGCGAGCTCTATCTGCGGGCCGGGTTCACGCTGGTCGCGCAGCGGCCGCACCGCTCGTACGGAGTGAGTCTGAAGGGCCAGGACTGGCGGCTTCCGCTCCAGCAGGACCAGCCGCGCTGAGCGCCGCCCGCGCGGGGACCAGGGAGGTGAGCGCCACCCCTCCCACCAGGAGCAGCGCCGCCAGCCAGCGCAGCCCCGACACGGACTCCCCCAGGACCAGCGCGGCCGAGGACATCCCGAACACCGGGACCAGCAAGGAGAACGGGGCCACGGCCGAGGCCGGGTAGCGGCGCAGCAGGAACCCCCAGGCACCGAACCCGAAGACCGTGGACACCCACGCCACGTACCCGATGACGCCCACCCCGGCCCAGTCCAGCGCCCGCAGTGCGGCCAGGTCCCTGCCCGGCCCCTCGAACAGCAGCGACAGCACGAACAGCGGCAGCACCGGCACCGTGCACACCCACACCATGAAGTTGAGCGCGTCGGGCGGCGAGGCCTGACGGGTGAGCACGTTGGACACGCCCCAGCACGCGGCAGCCGCCACGACCAGCACGAAGCCGAGCACCGGCCCGCCCGCACCCCCGTCCACGGCGGCCACCGCGATCCCGGCGAGCGCCACGCCCATCCCCAGCACCCGCACCCGCCCGGGCCGTTCCCGCAGCACCACGGCGGCGAGAACGGCGGTGAACACCGCCTGCACCTGGAGCACGAGCGAGGACAGCCCGGCCGGCATCCCGGCGTCCATGCCGGTGAAGAGCAGGCCGAACTTGGCGATGCCGAGGGCCACACCGACCCCGAGGATCCACTTCCAGGCGACCTTGGGCCGCCCGACGAAGAACACCGCGGGCACGGCGGCGACGAGAAAACGCAGGGCGGACAGGAGCAGCGGCGGGAAGTGGCCGAGTCCGATCTGGATGACGACGAAGTTGAAGCCCCAGACGGCGGCGACGAGCACGGCCAGCGAGGTGTGTACGGGACGCATGCTCCGAGCATCGACGCCCCCACCATGTAGCACCAGCTCGAATCTCTTCCGCCACCAATGAAGCGTTGCTTACGAATGCCCCCGGTGCCACCATGGGAACATGCTCGATCTCGCCCGGCTGCGCGCCCTGCACGCCGTCTCCGTCCACGGCTCGGTCGCGGGCGCGGCGGCCGCCCTCGGCTACACCCCCTCCGCCGTCTCCCAGCAGATCGCGAAGCTGGAGCGGGAGACCCGCACCACCCTCCTGGAGCGACGCGGCCGCGGCGTCGCGCTCACCGAGGAGGCCCGCCATCTGGCGTCCACCGCCCAGGAGTTGCTGGCGATCGTGGAGCGCGCCGAGACCACCCTGGAGGAGCGGCGCGGGCAGCCGAGCGGGCTGCTGACGGTGGCCGCCTTCGCCTCTGCGGCCCGCGGCCTGCTGCCGGCCGTGCTCGCCGACCTGTCACAGCGCCACCCCGCGCTCGACGTCCGCCTGACCGAGGTGGACCCCCACCTCTCGGTGGACCTGGTCGCCCGGGGCGTCACCGACCTGGCGGTGGCCCACGACTGGGACATCGCCCCCCTGCCCGCGCCCGAGGGCATCGAGCAGGCGGTCATCGGGGACGACCTCTGCGACCTGGTCGTCCCGGCCGGCCACCCCTTCACCACCCGCCGGGTCATCCGGCGCGCCGACCTCGGGGGCGAACGCTGGATCTGCCAGCCCCCCGGCCGGGTCTGCCACGACTGGCTCGTACGGACCCTGCGCACGGCCGGCTTCGAACCCGACATCGCGCACGTGGCCGAGGAGAACCACACCATCGTCGCCCTTGTCGCAGCCGGTCTCGGCGTGGCCGTGGTCCCCCGCCTGGGCACCGGCCCCCTCCCACCGGGCGCGGTGGCCGTCCCCCTGGAACCGGGCCCCGTCCGCCGCCTGTACGCCCTCTGGCGCACCGGCGCCGCCCGCCGCCCCGCCATCACGGAGACAGTGAAAACCCTCCGCCACCACTGGCCCACCCCCTAACCCACCCCGACCAGCGCGCCCCCCACCGCTGCCAGCGGTCCAGGCAACGCCCGCGCGCGACCCACCCCGTCCCCGGCGAGCCGGGAAAACCCGGGCACGGCCCACGCCAGCCCCAGGGGGCCGGGGTTCCCGGGCACGGCCCACGCCAGCCCCAGGGGGCCGGGGTTCCCGGGCACGGCCCACGCCAGCCCCAGGGGGCCGGGGTGCCCGGGCGCGCCTACGCCGGTTCCGGCGGGCCGGAATGGGCCGACGCGGCCCACCCACCCGGCCGGTGTCGGCGGGGACGGGTGTGTGGCGGGGTGTCCCCGCAGGGCGTCGAACGCACCACCGCCGCACCCCCCGACCCCCCGAACCGTTCGGCGCCCGAGGAGACACCCCGGCGCGCGCCCGGCCCCGCCGGCACCGGCCCCACCCCGCCCCGGCCCCGCAGGGCACCGCCCCGCCCGACCCACCCCGGGAGGGCCGCGGGTCCAGTTACCCGACACGCCCCGACACACCCGGTACTCCCCCGACGGCAGCGGTAAGGTCCCGGCCGTGCCGAACCACGCCTCGCGCCGGACCCTGCTCACCGCGGCCGCCATCGCCGCCGTCACGGCTTCGGGAGCCGTCTCCGCCGCGGTGGGCACCCACCGCGCCCCCGACGACCCGCACTCCCCCACCGAAGCACCCGGCGGGGCCCCCGGCGGAGCCCCCGCCCACCCCAACCGCACCCAACTCCGCCGCCACATCGCCGCCATGAGCCTCGAAGAGCAGATCGGCCAGCTCTTCGTCTCCCGTGCGTACGGACATTCGGCCACCGACCCCGACCCGGCCGACGCCGAGCAGAACCAGCGGATGTTCGGCGTGCGCACGGCCGCCGAGCTCGTCTCCCGCTACCACCTCGGCGGGGTCATCTACTTCTCCTGGGCCCACAACACCCGCACCCCGCACCAGATCGCCGCGCTCTCCGTCGGCCTCCAGCAGGCCGCCCTCAGCACCGGCGCCCGTATCCCCCTGCTGCTCTCCACCGACCAGGAGCACGGCGCCGTCGCCCGGATCGGCCGGCCCGCCACCCTGCTGCCGGGGGCGATGGCGCTCGGGGCGGGCGGCGACACCGCCGCCGCCCGGCGGGCCGCCCGCATCGCGGGCGCCGAGCTCGCCGCCATGGGCATCCGCCAGGACTACGCCCCGGTGGCCGACGTCAACGTGAATCCCGCCAACCCGGTCATCGGCGTACGCTCCTTCGGCTCCGACCCCCAGGCCGTGGCGGCCATGGTCGCCGCCCAGGTACGCGGCTACCAGGCCGCCGGCGTGGCCGCCACCGCCAAGCACTTCCCGGGCCACGGGGACACCGAGACCGACAGCCACGTCGGCCTGCCCGTCATGCGGCACACCCGCGCACAGTGGGAGGAACTGGACGAACCACCCTTCAGGGCGGCCGTCGAAGCGGGGGTGGACGCGATCATGACGGCGCACATCGTCTTCCCCGCGCTCGACCCCTCGGGGGATCCGGCGACCCTGTCCCGGCCGATCGTCACCGGCATCCTGCGCGAACGCCTCGGCTTCCAGGGGGTGGTGGTCACCGACGCCCTCGACATGGCCGGGGTCCGCCAGAAGTACGGGAACGACCGAGTCCCGGTGCTGGCCCTGCTGGCGGGCTGCGACCAGCTGCTGAACCCGCCGGACCTGGGGCTGGCGTACCGCAGCGTGCTGGCGGCCGTCGAGGCGGGCGAGCTGACGCGGGCGCGCATCGAGGAATCGGTCCTGCGCATCCTGGAACTGAAAGCGCGCCGGAGCCTGTTCGACGAGCCGTACCCCGCGGCCGGGAAGGTGGACGACACGGTCGGCATCCGCAAGCACCTCGACGCGGCCGACACGATCGCGGCCCGCACGACGACCGTACTGGCCAACGCGGCGGGGCTGCTGCCCCTGGACGCGACGGCCGGGCCCCGGCTGCTGGTCACCGGGACGGACCCGGTCTCCCCCTCGGGTACCACCGGCCCTCCCACGGCCGTGCTGGCCCGCGAACTGACCGCGCTGGGCTGCCGCGCCACGGCGCTGCCGCCGGCCAGGGCGGTGGCCGCGGCGGCCGGTCACGCGGCGGTGCTGGTGTGCACGTACAACGTCCCGGAGGGGGATGATCCGCAACGCACGCTGGTGACGGACCTGATCGCCACCGGCGTCCCGGTGATCCTGGTGGCCGTCCGCAATCCGTACGACCCGGCCCGGCTGCCGGCCTGTGCGGCGGAGCTGGCGACGTACTCCTGGACGGACGTGGAGATGCGGGCGGCGGCCCGGGTGCTCACCGGGGCGCTGCGGCCTTCCGGCCGCCTGCCGGTCCCGGTGCCGGGCCGCTACCCGCTGGGCCACGGGCTGACGTACTAGCTGTATTGATCACTAGCGCGTCAGCCCGGGCCCCGTTTCCCGGGGTGGCGCTACGGCCGCAGCTGCGGCTCGCGCTCCAGGTCCCGCTGGTCGAGCTGGGCGTCCGGCGCCGCCAGGGGCTGCGCCTTCGCCGTGCCGAACAGGTTGGTGGCGGGTGCCACGCCCGCCCACTGGAGGATCTTCTGGGTGGCGAGGGCCTTCTCGCCGTCCAGGAGACCCGCGACCTTCGCGCCGTGGTTGGCGCCCGGCGCGGTCATCACGTAGCTGTCGCGGGCCCCGTACCCGAGGCGGAACGGTTCGGCGCCCCACGGGTCGTTCTGCCCGTACACGAACAGCATCTGGTGCGCGTTGTTGCGCACCCAGGTGTCCACGTCCCGCATGACCTGCGGCTGGAAGGTCATGGGGATGTCGCGGGGCACGAAGTTGCGCGGCGGCTGGTAGCCGTAGCGGCTGAGGTCGCCCAGGTGCGCCTGCTTGATGTCCGGGGAGCCGAGCTGCGTGCCCGCCTGGTAGTAGTACGGCACGTACGTCTCCAGGCCCTGGTCCGTATAGGCCGAGAAGCCGGAGATCGCGTCGACCGAGTCCCAGATCTCCTGGTCGCTCGCGGTCGCGGCGGTGGGGAGCGTGGCGCAGTCGGCGAGCATGCTGTACTGCCAGAAGGCCCACACGTAGTCGAGGACGACGGCCTCGTAGGCCTTGTCCAGGTCGCCCACGGTGGTGAAGGTCCAGCCGTTCTCGGCGGCGGCCGCGGCGTACTTGGCCTCCAGCGGCTCGCGGCGTACGAGCGCCTCGCGCTGCACCGCGTTCAGCTTGTCGCGGCACTCCTTGGTGCCGACCTTGGCGAAGAACCGGTCGTAGGCCGAGTCCTCCTTGTTGACGACGTCGTTGGGCGTGACGTAGGCGACGACGCCGTCCATGTCGCGGGGGTAGAACCGCTCGAAGTACGTCGCCGTCATACCGCCCTTGCTGCCACCCGTGGCCAGCCAGTTCTTCGTGTAGATCTTCTTCAGGGCGGTGTAGATGCGGTGCTGGTCGCTGGCGGCCTGCCAGATGTCCAGGTTGGCCCAGTCGGCCGGGTCGGGCCGGGAGGGGTTGAAGAATCGATACTCCAGCGACACCTGGTTGCCGTCGACGATGGTCGTCGGCTCACTGCGGCGCGGGTTGGTGTTGAGGTTGTAGCCGGAGGTGAAGAACACCGACGGCCGTGAGACGTCCTTGTGCAGCAGGGTCAGGCGCTGCTTGAAGGTGCCCTTCGACGGCTGCCGGTGGTCGACCGGCTGCTCGTAGTTCAGGACGAAGAAGCGGTACCCGGGGTACGGCTTCTCCTCGATCAGGCTCATCCCGGGAATGCCGAGGATCTGGTCCTTGATGTCCGTGGCAGCCGCCGGCTCCGCGGCTGTGGCCGCTTGCGCCGTGGAGCCGGCCGCGCCCATGGTGCCGATGAGCACCACGAGTGACAGCAGCCATCCGAGCGTCTTGCGCATTCACCCTCCCCTTGAGTCCACTTCGGTCGCCGTGAACCTAGCGGGGTCAACGCACCGGTGAACAGACCCAGTTGGCAACCGCCCAATGGGACCTCAGCACAGGATCCAGCCGGAATCGGTCGATCCGGTCCCCACGCTCCCCCTGACGTACACGCACCGGCTGATGGAACCGACCGTGACAGGACCGGCATACCGGGCGAACAGACCGCCGTCGCGGACCGGGACCCCGCCGCGCGGCTGGATGCTCACCGCCATGTGCCGCCGCGGGCCCGGGGCCCGGGGCACGGTCACGGCGCAGGCCCGGGTGCGGCTCTTGTAGACGCGCACCTCACCCGTCTCGAACGGCAGCGTCCTGGCCAGCCGGCCGCCGCAGCCGCCGGTCGCGGCCCGCGCCGACGGCGCCGCGGTGAACAGCGCGCCGACGCAGAGCCACAGCGCCGCGCCGAAGACCCCCAGGGACAGGGCCCGTCGGCCCCTCCCCCTCGATCCCTGCACCACCTGGTCCCCCGATCATGCGTGCGCACGACGTACGCACGCACGTACGACGCCCGAGCCCCCCGGAAGGTTGCGGCCGGCAAGGACTCAGCGCGCCGGGCCGGCCACCGCCCCGGCCGCACCCCACATCACGTCCGCCGCGTGGTCGAAGACCGCCTCGCGGGGCCGGACCGGGGTGGCGACGGCGATCGACTGGAGGTGGGTGGTGCGCACGGCGGGCTGGTTGGCCTCGCCGAAGATCCCGCCCGTGGCCCCCGTGCCGCCGTTGTACGGGAGCACCGGCAGGCAGCCGATGTGCGAGTCGTTGACCTTCAGCATCCCGCCGTTGACCACCTCCCCGCAGAACCGGTCGACGACCCGCTCGTCCTGCGTCCACAGGGAGTTGCGCAGCCCGTAGCGGTTGGCGTTGAGGAAGCCGATGGCGCCGTCGAGCGAGACCGGGGCCTCGGGGACCACCACGCACAGCAGCGGGAAGAAGGTCTCCTCGCGGAACGCCCGCAGCCGGGCGGCCGCGGCCAGTCCGTCCACCCGTACGACCGCCGGGCGGATGAAGGGCCCCTCCCCCGCCGGTACGTCGTCCACGTCGACGAACTCGCCGCCGCACAGCAGTTCACCTCCGGCCGCCAGCACCTCGTCGAGGAACTCGCTGAACTCGGCTCGCTTCACCACCGGGCTCAGCACCGTGTCCGGGTCCTCGGGCGAGGCGGGCCGGATCCCGCGCGCCCGCTCCACCAGTTCCTTCAGCAGCCGGTCCGCCGCCTCGGGGTGGACGATCGCGAACTTGGGGGTCATGCAGATCTGTCCGGAGCCGTAGTAGCGCTCGCACAGGGCCCGCGCGGCCAGATCGGTCTCCGCGTCGGCCCACACCAGCACGCCGTCGTTGCCGGACAGTTCGAGTACGGGCTTCTTGCCCGCGGCCACGCACTCCCGCTCCAGCTTGAGGCCCTGCTCGGAGCCGCCGAAGAAGACGACGTCGTCGCAGTCGGGGCTGTCGAGCCACTGCCGCACCACGGCGCGGGCATGGGTCGAGACCACGTTCAGGATGCCGGGCGGGGCGCCGAGGCGCTCCAGGAGCGGGGCCACGATCTCGCGGTAGACGAAGCTGACGCCGAGCGGGGCGGTCGGCGGCGCGTTGACGACCACGCCGTTGCCCGCGGCCAGCGTCATCACCCCGTAGAAGGAGTTGGAGGTCGGGGCGTTGCGCGGCGGGCTCAGGCACACCACTCCGTCGGGCTTGCGCACCATGCGGATGCGCCGGCCGGCCGCGGTCCGCTCCGGCTGCCGCAGCTGGGCGGCGAAGTCGGCGACGGAGTCCGGGTGGAACGCGCTGGCCACCGAGGCCAGTTCCCAGTCCGCCAGCCGTACCGGGTGGCCCTCGGCGACCAGCAGCGCCTTCAGTTCCGCGTACCGCTCGGTGACGGCCCGGTGGATGCCGTGCAGCAGCTCGAACCGGTCGTCGAGCGGGACGCGGGCCCAGCCCGGCTGAGCGGCGCGGGCGGCGGCCAGGGCGCGCAGCCCCTGCTCGGGGGTGGACATGGCGACGCGGCCCGCGAGGAGCCGGTCGTCGTACGGGAGGTCCTCGCCGCGCTCCAGCCGCGCCTTGAGGGCGAGCACCTCGAAGGGCTCGCGGAGCAGTTGACCCACCCGGGGCCAGTAGACCCACCGGGTGCCGCGCTCCGCGGCGCCGGCCACCCATACCTCGTAAGAGTGCATCCACAACTTCCTAGCGGGAGAACGGGAATCCACGATCATGAGGGAGATTACGGTAGGTGATCACGAGCTCTCACACCGTAGCCGTTGAAAGGCACCGCCATGACGAACGCCCTCCTCGAACGCAAGCTGGACCGCGCGTTCGCGCACCTGGACGCCGACGGGAGCGGGGTCATCGACTCCGACGACATCATCGCGCTCGGGTCCCGCCTGCTGTCGGCCCTCGCGGAGCCGGCCACCTCGCCGAAGGCGACCCTGGTGATGGGCGGGCTGGCCGACTTCTGGCAGGACCTCTTCACCGAGCTGGACGTCGACCGGGACGGCAAGGTCACGCCCGAGGAGTACAAGCAGGGCATGACCCGGCTGTACGCGCAGGGCGGGCCCGCGTACGACCGCTCGTTCAGGCCGATGGTGCAGGCGATCCTCACGATCGTCGACACCGACGGCGACGGGCGCATCAGCCCGGCCGAGTTCCACAAGGCCCAGGAGGCCTTCGACACGAAGCTGCGCCCCGCCGACGCCGAGGCGCTGTTCCAGCGCATCGACGCGGACGGGGACGGCACCCTGACCGTGGACGAGCTCCTGGACGCGGTGCGCGAGTACTACACGGGCACCGAAGAGGACGCCCCGGGCAACCTGCTCTTCGGCGAACTCTGAGCCGGTAGGCGGGTAAGCCGGGTGCGGGCCCGGCACGGTCCACGAGAGTGCCCCTAAGCTGCGGCGTGCTCGTCCTCTCCGACGAAGGTGCGCCACAGCGCGGCGTACCGGCCGCCGCGCGCCAGGAGTTCGGCGTGGGTGCCGTCCTCCACGACCCGGCCGTGGTCCATGACCACGACCCGGTCGGCGCGCGCGGCGGTGGTCAGCCGGTGCGCCACCACCAGGGTGGTGCGCTTGCCCGCGAGCCGGTCCGTCGCCCGGTTGACCTGGGCCTCGGTGGCCAGGTCGAGGGCGGCGGTGGCCTCGTCGAGCAACAGGACGTCCGGGTCGACGAGTTCGGCCCGGGCCAGCGCGATCAGCTGGCGCTGTCCGGCGGAGAGGTTGCGGCCGCGCTCGGCGACGGTGTGCAGGTAGCCGCCGTCGAGGGTGGCGATCATGTCGTGGGCGCCCACCGCGCGGGCGGCGGCCTCCACCTCGGCGTCGCTCGCCTCGGGCCGTCCGTAGGCGATGGCGTCGCGCACGGTCCCCGGGAAGAGGTAGGGCTCCTGGGGGACGACGCCGAGCCGGTGGCGGTACGCCGTCAGGTCGAGCTCCCGCAGGTCGGCGCCGTCGGCGGTGATCCGGCCGGAGGTCGGATCGTAGAACCGGGCCACCATCTTGACGAGGGTGGACTTCCCGGCGCCGGTCTCGCCGACGAAGGCGACGGTCTGCCCTGCGGGGATCCGCAGGTTGATCCCGGCCAGGGCCTCGCCCTTCTCGCCGCGTTCCTCCGCGGTCCCGTACTGGAAGCGGACGTCCTCGAAGGCGATCTCCCCGCGCAGCGCGGACGTCTCGCGGGGGTGGTCGGGGCGCGGTGTGGTGGTGGGCTCGCGCAGCAGCCCCTGGATGCGGCCCAGGGAGACGGTGGCCTGCTGGTAGCCGTCGAAGACCTGGGAGAGCTGCTGGACGGGGGCGAAGAACAGGTCGATGTAGAGCAGGTACGCGACGAGCGCGCCGGTGGTGAGCGTCCCGGCCTCCACCCGCCCGGCGCCGACGATCAGCACCACGGCGGCGGCGGCCGAGGACAGCAGCTGTACGAAGGGGAAGTAGACGGAGATCAGCCACTGGCCGCGGACCCGGGCCTGGCGGTAGGCGTCGCTGCGCTCCGCGAAGCGGCGGGCGCCCGCGTCCTCGCGGCGGAAGGCCTGGACGATGCGCAGTCCGGAGACGGACTCCTGGAGGTCGGCGTTGACCAGGCTGACCCGGTCGCGGGCCAGCTCGTACGCGGCGACGGACTTGCGGCGGAACACGATCGTGCCGACGACCAGGACGGGCAGGGTCGCGAAGACGATCAGCGCGAGCTCGACGTCGAGGACGAGCAGGGCGATCAGGATGCCGAAGAAGGTGAAGACGGAGACGACGGCGGTGACGAGCCCGGTCTGCAGGAAGCTGGACAGGGAGTCCACGTCGGTGGTCATCCGGGTCATGATCTTGCCGGTCAGTTCGCGCTCGTAGTAGTCGAGGCCGAGGCGCTGCAGCTGGGCGAAGATCTTGACGCGCAGCGCGTACAGGACGCGCTCCCCGGTCCTGCCCGTCATACGGGTCTCGGCGAATTGCGCGGCCCACTGCGCGACGACCACGGCCAGCGCGAGGGCGGCCGCCGTCCAGACGGCGCCGAGCACGGCCTGCTCCACGCCCTGGTCGATGCCGTGCCGGATCAGGATCGGCAGGAGCAGCCCGGCGCCCGCGTCGACGGCGACGAGCAGGAGGCTGATGACGAGGGGCGCCCAGAAGCCGCGGAGCAGACGGCGCAGGCCGTAGCTCTCCTCGGCGGCCGCGGCGCGCGTCTCGTCCACGTCGGGCCGGTCGTCGGCGGGCGGCAGCGCGGCCACCTGCGCGAGGAGCTCGGGGGTGGCCGGCATCCCGGCGACCGCGCCCGCCATGGAGTGCCCGGCTCCGGGCACTGCGGTGGCGGCGGTGGGCGCCGGCCCAGGCTTCTCCTCCCGGCGGCGCCAGAGCTCGGGGGTGATCCCGCCGGCGACCCTGCGCTTGGCGTTGACGGGCTCGGAGTCGATCTCGGCTTCGAGTTCGAGGTCCCGTTCGAGGTCGCGGTCGAGCTCGCGCTCGTACTCGCTCATCACGGGGGCGTCGGGGGTCCGCGGCGAGCCGGCGCCGAGCGCGTCGGGGTCGGTGAGCAGCCTGCGGTAGAGCGCGGAGCGGCTCTCCAGCTCCTCGTGCGTGCCGATGTCGGCGAGCCGCCCGTGTTCGAGCACGGCGATCCGGTCGGCCAGCGCGAGCGTGGAGCGGCGGTGGGCGATCAGCAGAGTGGTCCGGCCGGCCATGACGGCGCGCAGCGCCTCGTGGATCTCGTGCTCGACGCGGGCGTCGACCGCGGAGGTGGCGTCGTCGAGGAGGAGCAGGCGGGGGTCGGTGAGGATGGCCCGGGCGAGGGCGATGCGCTGGCGCTGGCCGCCGGAGAGGGTCAGGCCCTGCTCGCCGACCTTGGTGTCGTACCCGGCGGGCAGGGCCTCGATGAACCCCTCCGCCTGGGCGGCGCGCGCGGCGGCCCGGATCTGCTCCTCGCCGGCCTCGGGGTGCCCGTAGGCGATGTTCGCGCGGATGGTGTCGGAGAAGAGGAAGGAGTCCTCGGGGACGAGGCCGATCGCGCCGCGCAGGGACGCGTAGGTCAGATCGCGGACGTCGTGGCCACCGACGCGGACGGCGCCGCGGTCGGCGTCGTAGAAGCGCGGCAGCAGGAGCGAGAGGGTGGACTTCCCGCTGCCCGAGGCGCCGACGACGGCGACGGTCTCCCCTTGCGCCACGGAGAGGGAGAACCCGTCCAGGACGGGACGCCCGGGGTCGTAGCCGAAGTGGACGTCGTCGAACTCGACGGTGGCGGGCGCGTCGGCGGGCAGCTCGTGCGCGCCCTCCCGGATCGCGGGTTCGGTGTCGATGAGCTCCAACACCCGCTCCACGCCGGCGCGGGCCTGCTGTCCGACGGTCAGCACCATGGCGAGCATGCGCACGGGTCCGACGAGCTGGGCGAGGTAGGTGGAGAAGGCGACGAACGTACCGAGGGTGACCTGCCCCCGGGTGGCCATCCAGCCGCCGAGGGCCAGCATGGCGACCTGCGCCAGCGCGGGGACGGCCTGGAGGGCGGGGGTGTAGCGGGAGTTCAGGCGGATGGCGCGCATCCGCCCCGCGAACAGCCCGCGGCCGGCCTCGCGGAGCTTGGCGGTCTCCTGCTCCTCCTGCCCGAAGCCCTTGACGACGCGGACGCCGGTCACGGCCCCGTCGACGACGGTGGCGACGGCGGCGGCCTGGCCCTGGGCGTACCAGGTGGCGGGGAAGAGCTTCTTGCGGCTGCGCTGGGCGATGAACCAGAGGGCGGGGGCCATCAGCAGGGCGACGAGGGTCAGCAGCGGCGAGAGCGCCAGCATGATCCCGAGGGATATCCCGAAGAGCAGGAAGTTCCCGATGGTCATGGGCAGCATGAAGAGCAGCCCTTGGATCAGCTGGAGGTCGCTGGTGGCCCGCCCGACGACCTGGCCGGTGGACAGCTCGTCCTGCCGCCGCCCGTCGAGGCGGGCGATGGTGGCGTACATGTCGGTGCGCAGGTCGTGCTGCACGTCGAGGGCGAGCCGCCCGCCGTAGTACCTGCGGATGTAGGTCAGTACGTAGACGAGGAGGGCCGCGCCCATGAGCATGGCGGCCCAGGGCCCCATGGGCTTGCTCTGATCGCCGATGACGTCGTCGATGATGACCTTGGTGACCAGGGGTACGAGCGCCATGACGGCCATACCGGCCAGCGAGGATCCGAGCGCGAGCAGCACATTGAGCTTGTAGCGCCAGGTGTAGGCGGCCAGCCGCCTGCCCCAGCCCTGTTCGTCCCCGGTCGCCGTCTCTGCCGCCGTCACGTGAGGCCTCCCCGTTCGCCTTGTCCTGCCGGAAGCCCCAACGCCCCGACCGGCGGATTTCATCCCGCCGCAACAGTTCGAACGTGGCGGGCGGGCGGCCGTGGCGCACGCGGGGAGCGCCGGATGTGGGCCGGTCGGGTTCAGTCGCGGCTCGGCTCGCGGCTCCGGTGGCGCTTGAGGTGCGGCTGCGGCGCCCGCGGCGCGGCCGGTCGGTTCAGCCGGGCGCGCCGCCCCGGGTGCGGGCCCGGGGGGCGGGGGACAGACTGGGCCGCATGTCGGAGCCGCAGGAGCCGCCCCCGCCCGGACCACGGGCGCCTGCCGCGCACACCGCGGGCCCGTCGAGGGCGTTCCTGGAGAAGGTGACGTACATCGCGGCGCCGGGGACCATCGCCCTCGGCCTCCTCTACTACTTCGGCAGCACCTACACCGAGGCGTACTACGCCACCTTCGGCGTGCCGACGGCCGACTTGCAGCTCTCCGTCCAGGCCTATCTCGTCCGCAGCCCCGGCGCGATCTTCTTCCCGCTGTGGTTCCTGCTGTGCTGCGGGCTCGTCACGCTGCTGGCGCTGGGATGGGCGGGGCGGTGGCTGGCCCGGTCCGGGCACGAGGACCGGCGCGGGACGGTGGCGTCCTGGCTGCTCGCGGCCGGGCTGTCCCTGGTGCTGTTGGGCTTCCCGGTCTTCTTCTGGGAGGACCGGCTGCCGCCGCTCCCCCGGGGCTGGCTGCGCGAGTTCGCGCCCTGTCTCGCGGTGGCCCTGGGCGCCACGCTGGCGTTCGCCGCCGTACAGCTGCGTCTGGGCGACGGCCCGGACGGGCAGCGGGACCGGGCCCGGGACCGGCAGACCCGTACGGCCGACCGGCTGTGGCTGGCGGCCGGGGCCCTGCTCCTCGGGGTGCTGACGATGAGCCTGTTCTTCGGCATGGCGCGGTACGTGGACGCGGCGGGCCGCACCGATGCCAGGAACTACGCCTGGGACGGCTACGTCTCCAGCCCGAGGGTGGTCCTCTACTCCCGCGTGCCCGTGATCCACCACGCCCCGGGCATCCGCTTCAAGGACCTGGGCCCGGCCCAGGGCCCGTACCGCTACCAGTACACGGGCTTCCGCCTCTTCGCGAAGGCGGCGGCCCGCCTCTACCTCGTCTCCTACCTGCCCCGGCTGCAGGAGCGCACGCTGGTGGTCCTGCCCGACGACGGGAGTGTCCGGATGGAACTCCGGGCGTGACGGCGGTCAGCCTTCGGGGGGGACCTCAGCTTCGGTGGGGAGCGGTTCGATGTCGGTGTAGGTCTCCTCGGGGGTCGGCGAGGGCGGTTCGGACTCCGGGGTGACCTCCTCGCTGGGGGTGGCCGCGCCCAGTGCCTCACCGGTGATGCCGACGGACAGGACATTGCCGTCGGAGGTCGTCGCGGTCAGCTCACCGCTGTAGGCGCCGGCCTCCGTCGCGATGTGCCGGACCCTGATCCGGCAGGTGCCCGCCGGTGGCACCGCGACGCCCGTACAGGTGTCCTCGATGATGGAGGTCTCGCCGGTGGTGGTGGAGGCCGCGACGTTCTGGAAGGTGACGGTCTCGCGGCGCGAGTTGTGCACGGTGACGTCGCCGCTGGTCGGCTTGCCGACCGGCGCGGTCGGCACGTTGAGCCCCGCCGTGGATTCGTCGGCCCCCTGGCCCAGGAACACCGACGCCGAGGAGTCGGGGGTGTCCTCCTGCACCTCGGAGGTGGGCGGCGGCGTCGGCTGCCCGCTCTCCTCGCCCGACCCCCCGCCCCCGTCTCCGCCCCCGCACCCCGCGGCCGCGGCCAGCACGCCGGCCACCACTGTTGCGACAAGACCGCGGACGACTGCGCGCATCCGGCACCACCACCTCTGCTCGGGTCCGGTCCGCCGCCCAACGTCGCACACCGCGGCGCCCGCCCCGCCCTCCCGGCCCGGTGACACAGCGTCATCCCCCGAAGGTGGGCTCCTCCTGGGCCAGGTGCGTCGGGGCGAACATCCTGAGGGTGGCCGCGAGGACCAGGACTGAGGGGCCGGGGGTGGTGAGGGACTTCTTGAGGTCGTCCTTCAGGGTGTCCGGGGTGGTGGTGGCGGCCGGGACGCCGAAGGACCGCGCCAGGGCGACGAAGTCGGGGCCCGGGAGGTCCGTCCCGGTCGCGCAGCCGTACTCGCGCAGGATGCCGTAGCCGCCGTCGTCCACGATCAGCCAGGTGACGTCCAGGTCGTGCTGCTTCGCCGTGGCCAGCTCCGCGATCGAGTACATCGCGCCGCCGTCGCCCGAGACCGCGAGGACCGGGGTGCCCGGCTCGGCGACGGCCGCGCCGAGGGCCGCCGGGAACGCGTAGCCGAGGCCTCCCGCGCCCTGCGCCGAGTGCATGGTGTTGGGGTGCTTCGGGTCGAAGGCGGACCAAGCCCAGTAGGACAGGATCGTCATGTCCCAGAAGGACGGGGAGCGCGGGGGCAGGGCCGCGCGGACCGAGGCCAGGAGGTCCTGCTCCAGGGTGAGGTCCTGCGCCGCCAGACGGGCCGCGATGTCGGCCAGCACGAGGCGCACGCGCTCGGGGGCGCCGGGGTCCTGGCGTTCGGAGACCGTCTCCAGCAGGGCCTGGAGGGCGAGGCGGGCGTCCGCGTGGATGCCGAGCGCCGGGTGGTTGGACTCCAGCTTGCCGAGGTCGGCCTCGATCTGGACGACCCGGCCGGTCGGGAAGAACGTGTGGTAGTTCGAGGACAGTTCACCGAGACCGGAGCCGACGACCAGCAGGACGTCGGCGTCCTCCAGGAAGTCCGTCATGTGGCGGTCCTCCAGCCAGGACTGGAGGGACAGCGGGTGCGTCCAGGGGAAGGCGCCCTTGCCGCCGAAGGTGGTGACCACCGGGGCGTTGAGGCGTTCGGCCAGCTGCCTGAGCTTGCCCGCCGCGTCGGAGCGGATGACTCCGCCGCCTGCGACGATCACCGGGCGTGAGGCCCGCGACAGCCAGTGGGCCGCCACCGCCGTCAGCTCCGGGCGCGGGGCCAGCTCGTGCGGGGTCGCGTCCATGCCCGTGACCTGGGGAATCAGGGTCTCGGTGCGCAGGACGTCCTCGGGGATCTCCACCCAGACCGGGCCGTGCGGCGCCGTGAGCGCCGACTCCCACGCTTCGGCGATCACCGACGGGATCTGCGAGGAGGCGCGGGCCTGGTGGACGGATTTCACCACGTCCCGGAAGGACGCCGACTGGTCCCGCAGCTCGTGCAGGTGGCCGCGCCGGCCGCCGCCCAGGCCGGGCGTCGGCACCTGCGAGGAGATCGCCAGGACCGGGGCGGAGGCGGCCGCGGCCTCGGCCAGGGCCGGCAGGGCCGTCAGCGCGCCCGGGCCGGTGGACAGCAGGAGCGGGACGGCCTCGCCCGTGAGGCGGCCGTACGCGTCCGCCGCGAAGGCCGCGTTGTTCTCCACCCGGAGGGTGACCAGGCGCAGGTCGCTGCGCCCGACCGCGTCGAAGAGGCCGAGCGCGTGCTGCCCGGGCAGCCCGAAGACGGTGGCCGCGCCGAGCGAACGCAGCGTCTCCACGACCAGGTCCCCGCCCGTGCGGCCCGGCGGCGGCGCGAGGGCGGCGGCCGTCTGGGCCTCGGTGGGACGGAGAACCAGGTCGTGGTCGTGCGTCACGTGTCCTACTTGCCCTTCGACTGCGCGATCTGACGGCTCATGATCGTGGTGAGCTCGTACGCGGTGTGCGAGGCCGCGACGGAGGTGATCTCCGCGTGATCGTACGCCGGGGCCACCTCGACCACGTCGGCGGAAACGAGGTTGCACGAGGACAGGCCGCGGATGATCTCCAGCAGCTCGCGGGAGGTCATGCCGCCCGCCTCCGGGGTGCCGGTGCCGGGCGCGTGCGCCGGGTCCAGTACGTCGATGTCGATCGAGATGTAGAGCGGACGGTCGCCGATGCGCTGGCGCAGCTGGTCGGCGACCTCGTCGGCGCCGCGGCGGTAGACGTCCGCCGAGGTGACGATGCCGAAGCCCATCTTGGCGTCGTCGTCGAGGTCCTGCTTGCCGTACAGCGGGCCGCGGGTGCCGACGTGCGACAGCGCCTCGGTGTCGAGGATGCCCTCCTCCACCGCCCGGCGGAACGGCGTGCCGTGGGTGTACTCGGCGCCGAAGTAGGTGTCCCAGGTGTCCAGGTGCGCGTCGAAGTGCAGGAGCGCGACCGGGCCGTGCTTCTTGGCGACGGAGCGCAGCAGCGGCAGCGCGATGGTGTGGTCGCCGCCGAGGGTCATCAGGCGGGAGCCGGCGTTCAGCAGCTCGTCCGCGGCCGCCTCGACCGTCTCGACGGCCTCGTTGATGTTGAAGGGGTTCACGGCGATGTCGCCGGCGTCGGCGACCTGCGCGAGGGCGAAGGGGGAGGCGTCCTGGGCCGGGTTGTACGGACGCAGCAGGCGCGAGGCCTCACGGATCGCGTTGCCGCCGAAGCGGGCGCCGGGGCGGTAGGAGACACCGGAGTCGAAGGGCACGCCGACGACGGCGACGTCCGCCGTGCCGACCTCGTCCAGGCGGGGCAGCCGGGCGAAGGTCGCGGGGCCCGCGTAGCGCGGGATGCGGGAGGAGTCGACGGGGCCGCGCGGCTGCGTGCTCATGGGGGGTGCCCTTCTGTGGTCCTACGGGTGCGGTCCTTCGAGCGTAAGCGGCAACCCCGGGGGCGCGAAGTGTACGGTTCATCCATCAGCATCCGCCACTATGTACGGAGCATCCATGCAGCCGCCTCCGGGTGACGCGGACCGGGTGGGCGCGCGGCCCACTCCCCCCACCGAGCCGGTGCGGCTCACCGCCCTGCTCGGCCCGGACGATCTGGGTCTGCGGCTGCTCGCGGGCCCGGCCGACATCGGCGACGTCGACGTCCACGGGGTGCACGCGTCGGAGATGGCGGACCCCTCCCCCTACCTGCTGGGCGGTGAGCTGCTGCTGACGGCGGGCGCGGGCCTCGCGGGGACGGAGCCCGGCGAGGCCGGAGAGAGCGGCGAGGCCGAGGAGTACGTACGGCGGCTGGTGCGGGCCGGGGTGGCCGGGCTCGGGTTCGGGGTGACGCCGGTGCACGAGGTCGTACCGCGGGCCCTCGTCGAAGCCTGCGACCGGCACGGGCTGCCCCTGCTGGAGGTCCCGCCGCGCACCCCGTTCACGGCGGTCGCCCGCGCGGTCTGGCGGCTGATGGCGCAGGCCCGTACGCGCGAGCTGCGCCGGGTCACCGAGGCCCAGCAGTCCCTGGCCGCCGCCGCGGCCCGGCCAGAACCGGTCCCGGCCGTACTGTCCCGCCTCGCGGCGAGCCTGGGCGGTCATGTCGTGCTCTGGCCCGACGGCCGCTCGGCGGGGAGCCCGCCCCCGCCGGAGGCGGAGCGTGCCCTGCGCGCGCTGCTGGCCCGCGCCGGTCAGGCGGGCGGCCCGGCGACGGCGACCGACGAGGCCGGCGGCTGGCACCTGGCCGCCTACGCCCTGGGCCGTCACACGCCTGCGGCGGCGGCTACCCCGGAGCAGGACCCCGGCGGCGCCCCCGCCGGGACCTGGTCCGGGCCGGGTCCCGCGGCGGCGCTCGGCACCGCCACCCCCGGCCGGGCGCCGGGCGACCACACCATCGCCTCCGTCGCCGCCGTCCTGCTGGCGCTGCTCACCGCGGACCGCCCGTCGGGGGAGGGCACCGCGGCCCTGACCCGGCTGCTCCTCGGCGGTTCCCCGGCCGAGGCGCTGGCCCCCGGGCCCTGGTACGCGGTCCACGCCCGCGGCGGCGGCGATCCGCGGGCCCTCGCGGCCGTGCTGGGCACCGTACTGCTCGACGCGCAGGGGCAGGACGTACGCCTGCTCACCGCCCGGGAGCCCGCACCCCAGCCGGGCTGGCGGCTGGGGGTCAGCGCGGCGGCCCCGCCCGAGGCGCTGGCGGCCGCCGACGCCCAGGCGCGGCGGGCTCTGGAACGGGCGGAGGCGGCCCGCACCCCGCTCGCCCGGCACGCGGACCCCGGCTTCGCGGGGCTGGTCGGCGAGGCCGAGGCCCGCGCCCACGCCGAGGCCCTGCTGGGCCCGCTGAGCCCCGCGCTGCGCACCACCCTGCGCTCCTGGCTCGCCCACCACGGCAGCTGGGACCGCAGCGCCGCCGCACTCGGCGTGCACCGGAACACGGTCCGCCAGCGCATCGCCCGCTGCACGGCCCTGCTGGGGCGCGACCTGGACGACCCGGACACCCGGATGGAGCTGTGGTTCGCCCTGCGCTACGAGGCGGGCGCCTGAGCGGGTCCGGGTGTACGGCGACCGGCCGAGGCGAGTTGCCGGACCTCAGCCCGCCGCCCGGCGGATCGCCGCCACCGTCGGGACCGGGTCGTTGGTGAGGAAGTCCAGGACGATCGCGTTGACCAGCGCGGGCTTCTCCTGGGTGAGGAAGTGCGAGGTACCGGGCACCACGGCCAGTTCGGCGTGCGGCAGGGCCTCGTACATCTCCACCACGTGGCCCATGGTGACGAGGTCGTCGTCGGAGAACATCACCAGCGCGCGCTGGGTCACGGCGGCCAGGTCGGAGGCCTGGAGGTTCGGCTCCTTGGCGGCCATCTCGCCGATCTTCGCGGCCACCACCTTGAAGTGGTCGATGCCGTCCGGGGAGACCTCGCCGTACGCCGGTCCGAGGAACTGGAAGATCTGGTCGACGTCCCATTCCATGTCGGGCACGGCCTCGCCCGCCTTGCTGAAGTCGCCGCTGATCATCACCAGTCGCTTGACGAGCTCCGGGCGCCGCATCGCCACCAGCATGGCCACGAACGCCCCGTCGCTGTGACCCACCAGGTCGGCGGGGCCGCCCACCACCGTCTCCAGGAAGGCGATCGTGTCGTCGGCCATCAGCTGGTAGGTGATCGGACCCGGTACGTCCGGGGTGTGCCCGTGGCCGCGGCGCTCGGGCGTGTACACGTGGAAGTGCTCGGCCAGCGGGCCGAGGTTCGGCGCGAAGAAGCGGGCGTCCACCAGACCGCCGTGCATCAGCACCAGCGGGTCGCCCGCACCGTGCTCCTCGTACCAGGTCCTCACATCGCCGAGCTGGACGTACGTACCCATCGTGATCTCCCCTGCCGATCGCGTCTTGTTGATCGCCTCTTGTGACGGTAGACCCCTGGTCACCGCGAAACTCATCGGCGCGCGCCGGGCCGGAGCCGGGGTGGCGTACGGCACTCTGGACAGCGAGGACAACTCGCCGGTAACTTAATCTGAGCAAGCGCTTAGATAAGGCGGCGGACTGCCGCGACCGAAGGGAGCCGGCCGTGCGCCGTACGGTGTTCAACGAGGACCACGAGGCGTTCCGCGAGACCATTCGCGCCTTCATCGAGGCCGAGGTCGTCCCGGTCTACGACGAGTGGTTCGCCGCCGGTCAGGCACCTCGCGAGTTCTACTACAAGCTCGGCGAGCTGGGCATCTTCGGGATCAACGTCCCCGAGGAGTTCGGCGGCGCGGGCCTGGACACGCACAAGTTCGAGGCCGTCCTCTACGAGGAGACCTCGCGCGCGGGCGTGAACTTCGGCGGCTCCGGCGTGCACGTGCTGCTCGCCCTGCCCTACATCAAGATGCTGGCCGACGCCGAGCAGAAGAAGCGCTTCCTGCCGAAGTTCGTCTCCGGTGAGGAGATGTGGGCCCTCGCGATGACCGAGCCGGGCACCGGTTCCGACGTCGCGGGCATGAAGACCACCGCGAAGCTCTCCGAGGACGGCACCCACTACGTCCTCAACGGCGCCAAGACCTTCATCACCGGTGGCGTGCACGCCGACCGCGTGATCGTCTGCGCCCGCACCTCCGCCCCGCGCGAGGACGACCGCCGCTTCGGCATCTCCCTCTTCGCCGTGGACACCAAGTCCGAGGGCTACTCCATCGGCCGCAAGCTGGACAAGCTGGGCCTGCGCACCTCCGACACCGCCGAGCTGGCGTTCGTCGACGTGAAGGTGCCGGTCGAGGACCTGCTCGGCGAGGAGAACAAGGGCTTCTACTACCTCGGCGCCAACCTGCCGTCCGAGCGCTGGGGCATCGCCTTCGGCGCGTACGCGCAGTCCAAGGCCGCGATCCGCTTCGCCCAGCAGTACGTCACGGAGCGCACCGTCTTCGGCAAGCCGGTCGCGCACTTCCAGAACACCAAGTTCGAGCTGGCCGCCTGCCAGGCCGAGGTCGACGCCGCCGAGGCCGTCGCCGACCGCGCCCTGGAAGCCCTGGACGCCGGTGAGCTGACGGCGGCCGAGGCCGCGTCCGCGAAGCTGTTCTGCACCGAGGTCGCGCACCGCGTGATCGACAAGTGCCTCCAGCTGCACGGCGGTTACGGCTACATGAACGAGTACCCGATCGCCCGCCTGTACGCCGACAACCGCGTGAACCGCATCTACGGCGGCACCAGCGAGGTCATGAAGTCCATCATCGCCAAGTCCATGGGCCTGTAAGGAAATCCGGGCCCTTACCCTTCCCCCATGAACGAGGCACTGACGACGCTCCTCGATCTGCTCGACCTCGAGCAGATCGAGGAGAACATCTTCCGCGGTACCAGCCGTCCTTCGCTGGTACCGCGCGTGTTCGGCGGTCAGGTCGCGGCCCAGGCGCTGGTCGCGGCCGGCCGGACCGTCCCCGCGGACCGCACCGCGCACTCGCTGCACTCGTACTTCCTGCGCACCGGGGACACGAGCGCGCCCATCGTCTACTCGGTGGACCGGATCCGCGACGGGCGCTCCTTCACCACCCGCCGGGTCGTCGCCGTCCAGCACGGCCAGCCGATCTTCCACCTCTCCGCGTCGTTCCAGACGTACGAGGACGGCCTCGACCACCAGGTCGCCATGCCGCCGGCCCCGGACCCGGAGTCCCTGCCCACCGCGGCCGAGTCCCTGCCCGCGTACCGGGAGATCTTCCGCGACCCGGGCACGGTGGAGCGGCTGATCGAGACGCGCGAGGCGGTGGACCTGCGGTACGCGACGACGCCGCCCTGGGGCAGCGTCGGCCAGCCGCTGGAGCCCCACAGCCAGGTGTGGTTCCGTACGGCCGGCAAGCTGGAGAGCGCGGACCCGCTGCTGCACACCTGCCTGGCCACCTACGTCTCCGACATGACCCTGCTGGACTCGGTCCTGCTCGCGCACGGCCGCGGCGGCTGGGCGGTGGGCGACGTGGTCGGCGCCTCGCTGGACCACGCGATGTGGTTCCACCGGCCCTTCCGCGCCGACGAATGGCTCCTGTACGACCAGGAGTCCCCCTCGGCCCACGGCGGCCGCGGCCTGGGCCAGGCCCGCATCTACACCCAGGACGGCCAACTGGCGATCACGGTCATCCAGGAGGGCGTGGTCCGCGTCCCCCGCGCGTGACGGACTCGGCCGCTGAGGGGCCCGGGCCGTGCTGGCCGCCTTCCGGGCGGACCTGGGCCAGGACCGCGAGGCCTCCCTCGCGGTCACCGATGTGCAGGGGCGCCGGCAGGGCTCGGACGGCGGTCGTTTGAGGGTTCGGGCCGACGGTTCCGCAGAGCTGGAACGGGTGACACGGCCCGGGCCGGACTGCGGCCAGTCCACCGGGGCGGCCGGTCCGGCGTTCGCTACCTGCGCTCGGCCGAGCCGCAGGGCTGACCGGAGCGAGCAGCGCCCTGGGAGCGCACAGAAGCCCCGGCCGGGAGGGCCCGGACGGGGCTTTTCGCCGGCCGCCGGGCTACGCGTCCCGCAGGCCCGCCGCGTTCAGCAGGTACGCCACCAGCGGGTCGTAGTGGCGGGGGTCGCGGACGTGGTCGTCCAGGGGGATCGCCACCTGGAGGGTGCCTTCGGCCTCGGCGAGGAAGAGCGCCGGGTCGTTGCAGTCGGCGTAGCCCACCGCGTCCAGGCCGCGCTGCGCCGCGCAGCCCGCCCAGCCGTGGTCGGCGACGACCAGGTCCGGCTGCGGGCGGCCCGCCGCCGCCAGGCCGTCGAGGATCGCGGCCATCGGCTCCGGTGAGTGGGTGTGCCACAGGGTCGCGCCCCGCTCCATCACCGCGACGTCCGCGAACTGCCACACCGAGCCCTCGTCCGCGACCAGGCCCGACGGGATGACGACGATCTCGCAGCCCGCGGCGCGCAGGGCCGCCGCCGTGGCCCGGTGGACGTCCAGGAGTCCGCCCGGGTGCCCGGTGGCGAACAGCACGCTCTGCCGGTCCAGCGCGGCCTTGCGCAGCCGCGCCGCCAGCCGGTCCAGGCCGGCCACGGTCAGCTCGGGGTCGATGGTGTCCTGGCCGTACCGGAAGCCGGGGTCGTCCACGACCCCGCACCGCTCCGCCATCACCGCGAGCACGTCCTGCTCGTCCGTCCAGCGGTCGCCCAGCTCCAGGCCGAGCCAGTAGTGCCGGTCGCCGTTGGCGAGCTTGCGGTAGTGACTGAGGTTGTTCTCGCGCGGGGTCGCGACCTGCCCCGCGATCCGCGTGCGGACCAGATGGTCGATGAGTTCGGCGCGGCTCGGCGTTCCCACGGGCTGGTCGAGCGTCTCTATCGGCTTCGGCATACGGGCCATTCTGCCGCCGCCGGGGCGGAGGCGGCGCGTCCATTCCGATCACCGGACGACCGGCGGGCGCGCAAGCGAACCCCCGCGCGCCCCCTACAGCGCGCCGAAGGCCCCGTGCGCGATGCGCCGCAGCAGCGACTCCGTGGCCTCCCGGCCCAGCGCGGCCAGGTGCGGGGTCGAGTTGAGCAGGCCGAACACCGCGTGCACGCAGACCCGTACCTCGGCCTCGCCGACCTCGGGGTGCAGTTCCCGTACGACGGTCACCCACAGCTCGACGTACTGGCGCTGGAGCTGCCGCACCAGCTTGCGGTCCTCCTCCCGCAGCCGGTCCAGCTCCCGGTCGTGCAGGGTGATCAGCGCCCGGTCGTCGAGCGCGAAGTCGATGTGCCCGTCGATGAGGGAGGACAGCACCCGGCCCGGGTCGCCCGCCGCCTGGGCCACCCGGTGGCGGCCGCCGGTCAGCAGCCGTTCGCTGATGCCGACGAGCAGCTCGGCGAGCATCGCGTCCTTGCCCGCGAAATGCCGGTACAGGCCGGGGCCGCTGATGCCCACCGCGGCCCCTATCTCGTCGACGCCGACACCGTGGAATCCGCGCGCGGCGAAGAGGCGAGCGGCCTCACTGAGGATCTGCTCGCGACGGGTCGGGGCGGCCGCTCTGGTGCTCATGGGAAACCATTCTAGACAGGGCCGTTAGCGGTCGTTAACCTAGGCCCCAGACACGTTAACGCTCATTAACAACGTGTATCGAGCAAGTGGAACGAGCAAGGGAGCTCGACCGATGCAGCAGGCACCAGTGCTGACGAGCGCCGCGGACCCGGCGTCCGAGGCCTGGCGGACCAACGAGGCCGCCCACCGCGCGCTGACCGAGGGGCTGCGGGCCCGGCTCGACGCGGCCCGGCTCGGCGGCGGCGAGAAGGCCCGCGCCCGCCACACCGCACGCGGGAAGCTCCTCCCGCGCGACCGCGTCGACACCCTCCTCGACCCCGGATCCCCCTTCCTGGAGCTGGCCCCGCTGGCCGCCGAGGGCATGTACGGGGGCGCGGCGCCCGCCGCCGGGGTCATCGCGGGCATCGGCCGGGTCAGCGGCCGCGAGTGCGTGATCGTCGCGAACGACGCCACCGTCAAGGGCGGCACGTATTACCCGATGACCGTCAAGAAGCACCTGCGCGCCCAGGAGGTGGCCCTGGAGAACCGTCTCCCCTGCCTCTATCTGGTCGACTCGGGCGGCGCCTTCCTGCCCATGCAGGACGAGGTCTTCCCCGACCGGGAGCACTTCGGCCGCATCTTCTACAACCAGGCGCGCATGTCGGGGGCCGGCATCCCGCAGATCGCCGCCGTCCTCGGCTCCTGCACGGCGGGCGGTGCGTACGTACCGGCGATGAGCGACGAGGCGGTGATCGTCCGCGGCCAGGGCACGATCTTCCTCGGCGGCCCGCCGCTGGTGAAGGCGGCCACCGGCGAGGTCGTCACGGCCGAGGAGCTGGGCGGCGGCGAGGTCCACTCCCGGGTCTCCGGCGTCACCGACCACCTCGCGGAGGACGACGCGCACGCGCTGCGGATCGTACGGAACATCGTGGCGACCCTCCCGGACCGCGGGCCCCTGCCCTGGTCGGTCGAGGCTCCCGAGGAGCCCAAGGTGGACCCGCAGGGGCTGTACGGCGCGGTCCCCGTCGACTCGCGCACCCCCTACGACGCCCGCGAGGTCATCGCGCGGATCGTGGACGGCTCCCGCTTCCAGGAGTTCAAGTCGGAGTTCGGGCAGACGCTGGTCACGGGCTTCGCCCGGATCCACGGGCACCCGGTCGGGATCATCGCCAACAACGGCATCCTGTTCTCCGAATCCGCCCAGAAGGGCGCGCACTTCATCGAGCTGTGCGACCAGCGCGGGATCCCGCTGCTCTTCCTCCAGAACATCTCGGGCTTCATGGTCGGCCGCGACTACGAGGCCGGCGGCATCGCCAAGCACGGCGCCAAGATGGTGACGGCCGTGGCCTGCGCCCGGGTGCCGAAGCTGACCGTGGTGGTCGGCGGCTCGTACGGCGCGGGCAACTACTCGATGTGCGGGCGGGCGTACTCGCCCCGCTTCTTGTGGATGTGGCCGAACGCCAAGATCTCCGTGATGGGCGGCGAGCAGGCCGCCTCGGTCCTGGCGACGGTCAAGCGCGACCAGATCGAGGGCGCGGGCCAGGAGTGGCCCGCCGAGGACGAGGAGGCCTTCAAGGCCCCGGTCCGCGCGCAGTACGAGGAGCAGGGCAACGCCTACTACGCCACCGCGCGGCTGTGGGACGACGGGGTCATCGACCCGATGGAAACCCGGCAGGTGCTGGGACTGGCCCTGACCGCGTGCGCGAACGCCCCTCTGGGCGACTCGGGCTTCGGCATCTTCCGTATGTGACGTGAGGACCTCACTGATGTTCAGCACTGTTCTGGTCGCGAACCGGGGCGAGATCGCGGTACGCGTCATCCGCACGCTGCGGGAGCTGGGAGTCCGCTCCGTGGCGGTCTTCAGCGACGCGGACGCGGACGCGCGCCACGTCCGGGAGGCCGACACGGCCGTCCGGATCGGGCCGGCCGCGGCCGCCGAGAGCTACCTGTCGGTGGAGCGGCTGCTGGATGCCGCCAAGCGGACGGGCGCCGAGGCGATCCACCCGGGCTACGGCTTCCTCGCGGAGAACGCGGCCTTCGCGCGGGCCTGCACGGACGCCGGACTGGCCTTCATCGGGCCGCCCGCCTCCGCCATCTCCCTGATGGGCGACAAGATCCGGGCCAAGGAGACGGTGCGCGCCGCCGGCGTCCCGGTCGTCCCGGGCTCCTCGGGCAGCGGCCTGTCGGACGCGGAACTCGTCGCGGCGGCCGCGGAGATCGGCATGCCGGTGCTGCTCAAGCCCTCCGCGGGCGGCGGCGGCAAGGGCATGCGGCTGGTGCGCGAGGAGACGGTGCTGGCCGAGGAGATCGCGGCGGCCCGGCGCGAGGCGCGGTCCTCCTTCGGTGACGACACCCTGCTGGTCGAGCGGTGGGTGGACCGGCCGCGGCACATCGAGATCCAGGTCCTGGCCGACTCCTTCGGGAACGTGATCCACCTGGGCGAGCGCGAATGCTCGCTCCAGCGCCGCCACCAGAAGGTCATCGAGGAGGCGCCCTCGGTCCTGCTCGACGAGGAGACCCGTGCCGCGATGGGCGCGGCGGCGGTCGAAGCGGCCCGCTCCTGCGGGTACGTCGGGGCGGGCACGGTGGAGTTCATCGTCCCGGGCAAGGACCCCTCCTCCTACTACTTCATGGAGATGAACACCCGCCTCCAGGTCGAGCACCCGGTGACGGAGCTGATCACGGGCCTGGACCTGGTGGAGCTCCAGCTGCGGGTCGCCTCCGGCGAGGCGCTGCCCGTCACCCAGGAGGACGTCCGGCTGACCGGGCACGCGATCGAGGCCCGTGTCTGCGCGGAGGATCCGGCGCGCGGCTTCCTGCCGTCGGGCGGTACGGTCCTGGCCCTGTCCGAGCCCTCGGGCGGCGCGGTCCGCACGGATTCGGGCCTGACGGCGGGCGTGCCGGTGGGCTCGACGTACGACCCGATGCTGTCGAAGGTGATCGTCCACGGGCCGGACCGCCCGGCCGCCCTGCGCCTGCTGCGGTCGGCCCTCGCCGACACCGTGATCCTGGGCGTCCAGACCAACGCCGGTTTCCTGCGGAGGCTGTTGGCCCACCCGGACGTCGTCTCCGGCGACCTGGACACCGGCCTGGTCGAGCGGGACCTTCCCTCTCTGCTCCCGGCCGGCGTGCCGGACGAGGTGTACGCGGCGGCCGCGCTGCTGTCCGTCCCCCACCCCGCCCCTTCCCGAATCCTGGGCTCCGCCCCGGACCCCGGTCCTCAAACGCCGGACAGGCTGAAATCGTGGGTCGACCCCTTCGACGCCGTCACCGGCTGGCGCCTGGGCGGCACCCCCGCCTGGACGGTGCACCACTTCCGCCTTCCGGGCCAGGAGCCGGTAGAAGTCCACACTCGCCTTTCCGGCTCCACCACGGAGTTCGTCCTGACCGACTCCGCCGAGGCGAATCCAGCCTCGCCGGCGTTTGAGGCGCGGGGGTCTGCGGGCAGCGCCCCCAGCATGCCGGCCCGCGGCCGGATCATCAGCCGCACCCCCGACCACCTCACCATCGAACTGGACGGCGTCACCCACCACTTCAGCCACGCCGCCTCCCCGGAGGGGGTCTGGCTCGGGCGCGACGCCGACAGCTGGCACGTGCAGGCGTACGACCCCGTCGCCGCGAACCTCAGCGGCGCGGGCAGGACCGGCGCCGACACCCTGGCCGCCCCCATGCCCGGCACCGTCACCGTCGTCAAGGTGGCCGTCGGCGAGAAGGTCGCGGCCGGCCAGAGCCTGCTCGTCGTCGAGGCCATGAAGATGGAGCACGTCATCTCGGCCCCGCACGCCGGCACCGTCACCGAGCTCGACGTGACCCCCGGCGCCACCGTCGCCATGGACCAGGTCCTGGCCGTCGTCACCGCGGACGAGGAGGAGGGCGCGTGAACCGGCTGCCCATGAACGTCCCGGCCCCGGGGCTCCCGGCCCGGGTCCGCATCCACGAGGTCGGCGCCCGCGACGGCCTGCAGAACGAGAAGACGGCCGTGCCCACCGAGGTGAAGGCGGAGTTCGTCCACCGTCTCGCCGCCGCCGGGCTGACCACCATCGAGGCGACGAGCTTCGTGCACCCGAAGTGGGTGCCCCAGCTCGCGGACGCGGAGCAGCTGTTCCCGCTGCTCGCCGACGTGGAGGCCGCTCTGCCCGTCCTGGTCCCCAACGAGCGGGGGCTCGACCGCGCGCTCGCCCTGGGGGCCACCCGTATCGCGGTGTTCGGTTCGGCCACGGAGACCTTCGCCTCCCGCAACCTCAACCGCACCGTCGCCGAGTCCCTCGCCATGTTCGAGCCGGTCGTGGCCCGGGCCCGGCAGGAGAAGGCCCATGTCCGGGGCTATCTGTCGATGTGCTTCGGCGACCCCTGGGAGGGGCCGGTCCCGGTCCACCAGGTCGTGCGGGTCGCCAAGGCCCTGCTCGACCTCGGCTGTGACGAGCTGAGCCTCGGCGACACCATCGGCGTCGCCACCCCGGGCCACGTGCAGGCCCTGCTCGCCGCGCTGAACGAGGCCGGTGTCACGACCGACCGCATCGGCGTGCACTTCCACGACACCTACGGCCAGGCCCTCTCCAACACCCTCGCCGCCCTCCAGCACGGCGTGAGCACCGTCGACGCCTCCGCCGGCGGCCTCGGTGGGTGCCCGTACGCCAAGAGCGCCACCGGGAACCTCGCGACCGAGGACCTGGTGTGGATGCTCGACGGCCTCGGCATCGACACCGGGGTCGACCTCGCCGCCCTCACCGCCACGAGCGTGTGGATGGCCGAACGGCTGGGGCGCCCCAGCCCCTCCCGTACCGTCCGCGCCCTCTCCCACAAGGAGTAACGAAGACCATGTCCCTCGACCACCGGCTCACCCCCGAGCACGAAGAACTCCGCCGTACCGTCGAGGCATTCGCGCACGACGTGGTCGCGCCGAAGATCGGCGACCTGTACGAACGGCACGAGTTCCCCTACGAGATCGTCGCCGAGATGGGCCGCATGGGCCTGTTCGGCCTGCCCTTCCCCGAGGAGTACGGCGGCATGGGCGGCGACTACCTCGCCCTCGGCATCGCCCTGGAGGAGCTGGCCCGCGTCGACTCCTCGGTCGCCATCACCCTGGAGGCCGGCGTCTCCCTCGGCGCCATGCCCCTGTACCTCTTCGGCTCGGAGGAGCAGAAGCGGCAGTGGCTGCCGAAGATGTGCTCGGGCGAGATCCTCGGCGCCTTCGGCCTGACCGAGCCGGGCGCCGGCTCCGACGCCGGCGGCACCCGCACCACGGCCGTCCGCGAGGGTGACCAGTGGGTGATCAACGGCTCCAAGTGCTTCATCACCAACTCCGGTACGGACATCACCGGTCTGGTCACGGTCACCGCCGTGACGGGCCGCAAGGCCGACGGCCGCCCGGAGATCTCCTCGATCATCGTCCCGTCCGGCACCCCCGGCTTCACGGTGGCCGCCCCCTACTCCAAGGTCGGCTGGAACGCCTCGGACACCCGTGAGCTGTCCTTCCAGGACGTACGGGTCCCCCTGGCCAACCTGGTGGGCGAAGAGGGCCGTGGCTACGCCCAGTTCCTGCGGATCCTCGACGAGGGCCGGATCGCCATCTCCGCGCTCGCGACCGGTCTGGCGCAGGGCTGCGTGGACGAGTCGGTCAAGTACGCCAAGGAGCGCCACGCCTTCGGCAAGGCGATCGGCGACAACCAGGCGATCCAGTTCAAGCTGGCCGACATGGAGATGCGCGCCCACATGGCCCGCATCGGCTGGCGCGACGCGGCCTCCCGGCTGGTGGCCGGCGAGCCCTTCAAGAAGGAGGCGGCGATCGCGAAGCTGTACTCCTCGACGGTCGCCGTCGACAACGCGCGCGAGGCGACGCAGATCCACGGCGGTTACGGGTTCATGAACGAGTACCCGGTGGCCCGCATGTGGCGCGACTCCAAGATCCTGGAGATCGGCGAGGGCACCAGCGAGGTCCAGCGCATGCTGATCGCCCGCGAGCTGGGCTTCACCGCGTAGCCGCGTCCGCGCCGTGCCGTGCCGGAGGGGGCCCTCAAGGAAAGTTAGGGCCCCCTTACCCATCTGAGGCAAGGTTAGGCTAACCTTCCCTCCGAACGGCCGAGTGGCCGCCCGGCACGCACGAAATCGGACACCGCCATGCCCAAGTCCCGCACCTCCTCCTTCACCCGCCGCGGATTCATCGCGGCCGGCGGCGCCCTCGGCCTCGTCGCGGCGCTCGCCGCCTGCGGGGGCGCCGACTCGGCGAAGGGGGACGGCGGCAAGGACAACGGCGCCGCGGCCTCGGGCCCCTGGACCTTCACGGACGACCTCGGCAAGGAGGTCAGCCTGAAGTCCAAGCCGAAGAACATCGTCGCCTTCACCGGCACCGCGGCCGCCCTGTACGACTACGGCATCCCGGTCAAGGGTGTCTTCGGCCCGACCAGGACCGCCGACGGCAAGGCCGACGTCCAGGCCGGGTCGATGGACATCTCCAAGGTCGAGATCCTCGGCAACGTCTACGACGAGTTCAACGTCGAGAAGTACGCCGCCCTCCAGCCCGAGCTGCTCGTCACCAACACCTGGGACGGCAGCTACTGGTACGTGCCCGCGGCCTCCAAGGACAAGATCCTGAAGCTGGCCCCGGCCGCCGCGATCTCCGTGGGCGGCGACGCCACCCTCGACAAGGCCCTGGAGCGCACCGCCGAGCTCGCCAAGTCCCTGGGCGCCGACATGAACGCCAAGACCACCGTCGACGCCAAGGCCCGCTTCGAGGCCGCCGCCGCGAAGGTGCGCGAGGCCACCAAGACCAACCCGGGCGTCAAGGTCCTCGTCGGCTCCGGCTCCGCCGACCTGTTCTACGTCTCCACTCCGGAGACCTCGGCCGACCTGAAGTACTTCAAGTCCCTCGGCGTCGAGTTCGTCACCCCGGAGAAGCTGGACGAGGGCGGCTTCTTCGAGAGCCTCAGCTGGGAGAACGCCGGCAAGTACAAGGCCGACGTCGTCCTGCTCGACAACCGCACCGGCACCCTGCAGCCGGAGGACCTGAAGGCGAAGGCCACCTGGGCCGAGCTCCCGGCGGTCAAGGCCGGCCAGATCACCCCGCGCGTCACCGAGCCGATCTTCTCCTACGACAAGTGCGCCCAGATCCTGGAGAACCTCGCGAAGGCCCTCCAGAGCGCCAAGAAGGTCAGCTGACGCTCCGACCGCCGCGCACGGCCCGCGCCGCACCGACCTCCAGGGGGACCCTCCGCATGACCGCCACCGCGTCCGACGCCGCCGCGCCCACCGCGCACTTCCGGTTCTTCGCGCTCGAAGTGCTCCGCACCCGCCGGCTCGGCCAGTCGTTCCTGCGGGTCACGTTCGGCGGTGAGTCCCTCGCGGACTTCCGCTCGGGCGGCTTCGACCAGAGCCTGTCGCTCTTCCTGCCGCCCGCCGGCCAGGAGCACACCCGGCTCCCGTCCACGGACGAGGACACCTGGTTCGCCGCCTGGCGCGCGATGCCGGACGAGGAGCGTCCCGTGATGCGGTCCTACACCGTGCGCCAGCAACGCCGTACGCCCGAGGGGGCGGACGAGGTCGACATCGACTTCGTCCTCCACGGGGACCCCGCCGCGGCAGCGGCTGATGTCACAGCGCCGGCCTCCCGCTGGGCGGGCCGGGCGGTCACCGGCCGCCGGATCCTGGCGATCGGCCCGGCCGTCGCGCAGAACAAGTCCGTACGGTTCCAGCCGCCGGCCGCCACCGACGCGATCTGGATGTACGCGGACGAGACCGCCCTGCCGGCCGCTGCCGCGATCCTGGAGGCACTGCCCGCCGGGACGCGGGTCCGGGCCTGGTTCGAGGTCCCGCACGAGGACGACCGGCTCGCCCTGACGACGCCCGACGACGCGGACATCACCTGGCTCGTCCGCGCCGGCAGGGGCGCGGGCCGGGAGCGGGCCGAGCAGGTGCTGAGCGCGCTGCGCACGGCCACCCCGCCCCCGGCCGAAGCCCCGTACGCCTGGCTGGCGGGCGAGGCGGGCACCGTACGGGCGGTGCGCCGCCACTTCGTGCAGGAACGGGGCGTCGACCGCCGTGCGGTGCGCTTCACGGGGTACTGGCGGCTCGGCGCGAGTGAGGAACAGCTCCTCGCCGAGGCGTACGCGGGTCAGGCTCCCAGCGAGGACCCGGCCTCCGACTTGTAGTCAACTTTCTTTCGCTACAGGGCATTTGCGAGGTGGGCCCCGGCATGATGCCGGGGCCCATCTCTGTTTTGCAGTGCAGTTAGGTTAGGCTAACCTAACTGCACTACCCACTGCATCGCCCCCACACCTGCCGCTTCCCCTGCCCGGAGGAATGTTGATGCGCTCGCATCTGCTGAACGAGACGACCGCGGACCTCTACCGGCGTTCCGTCACCGAGGGAGTCGAACGCGTCGCCGCCCGGCTCGCGACCACGCAGCGGCCCCACACCGGGATCTCCGTCGACGAACTCGCCCCGGTCATCGACGCGATCGACCTGGACCGGCCGCTCCACGACGCGGCCGCCGCCCTGGACGAGCTGGAGGGCGTCTACCTGCGCGACGCGGTCTACTTCCACCACCCGCGCTACCTGGGGCACCTCAACTGCCCGGTGGTCATCCCCGCGGTGCTCGGCGAAGCGGTCCTGTCAGCCGTCAACTCCTCCCTCGACACCTGGGACCAGTCCATCGGCGGCACGCTGATCGAGCGCCGCCTCATCGACTGGACCGCCGAGCGCATCGGCCTGGGCCCGGCCGCGGACGGCGTCTTCACCTCCGGGGGCAGCCAGTCCAACTTCCACGCGCTGCTGCTCGCCCGCGACGAGGCCTGCCGCGTCCTGATGCAGCGGGCCCAGAGCGAAGGCCGCGAGCTGGCCAAGTCCGAGGTCCTGCCCGCGCTGCGCATCTTCACCTCCGAGGCCAGCCACTTCAGCGTGAAGAAGTCGGCCGCCATGCTCGGACTCGGCTACGAGGCCGTCATCTCCGTCCCGGTCGACCGCAACCGCCGCATGGACACCGCGGTGCTCGCCCTGGAGCTGGAGAACTGCGAGCGCGAGGGCGTCTTCCCGATGGCCGTCGTCGCCACCGCCGGCACCACCGACTTCGGGTCCATCGACCCGCTCCCCGAGATCGCCCGGCTGGCCGCCGAGCACTCCGCGTGGATGCACGTGGACGCCGCGTACGGCTGCGGCCTGCTGGTCTCCCCCACCCGTCGGCACCTCCTCGACGGCATAGAGCACGCCGACTCGGTCACGGTCGACTACCACAAGTCCTTCTTCCAGCCGGTCAGCTCCAGCGCGGTGCTGGTCCGCGACCGCGACACCCTGCGGCACGCCACGTACCACGCGGACTACCTCAACCCGCGGCGGATGGCGCAGGAGCGCATCCCCAACCAGGTGGACAAGTCCATCCAGACCACGCGCCGGTTCGACGCGCTCAAGCTCTGGATGACCCTGCGCGTCATGGGCGCCGACGGCATCGGCTCCCTCTTCGACGAGGTCGTCGACCTGGCCGCCGCGGGCTGGGACCTCATCGACGCCGACCCGCGCTTCGAGGTCGTCGTCAAGCCGCAGATCTCCACGCTGGTCTTCCGCTACGTGCCGGTGGCCGACGGCGAGGTCCGCGGAGACCTGGTCGACGAGGCCAACCTGCACGCCCGCAAGGCCCTGTTCGCCTCGGGTGAGGCCGTCGTCGCCGGCACCAAGGTGGACGGGGACCAGTACCTGAAGTTCACCCTGCTCAACCCGCAGACCACGACGGCCGACATCGCGGCCGTCCTCGACCTCCTCGCGTCCCACGCCGAGCAGTACCTGGGAGAATCCCTTGCCCACGCCTCGTGACTTCATCGGAATCGGCCTCGGTCCCTTCAATCTGGGACTCGCCTGCCTGACCGCCCCGATCGACGAGCTCGACGGCCTCTTCATCGAGTCGAAGCCGCACTTCGAGTGGCACGCGGGGATGTTCCTGGACGGCGCCCACCTGCAGACGCCTTTCATGTCGGACCTGGTCACCCTCGCCGACCCCACCTCGCCCTTCTCCTTCCTGAACTACCTGAAGGACAAGGACCGGCTGTACTCCTTCTACATCCGGGAGAACTTCTACCCGCTGCGCGCCGAGTACAACGACTACTGCCGCTGGGCCGCCGACCGGCTCGACAACGTCCTCTACTCCACCTCCGTCACCGAGGTCACCTACGACGAGGGGGCCGGGCTCTACGAGGTCCACACCGACCGGGGCGAGACCCACCTGGCCCGGCGCCTGGTCCTGGGCACCGGCACCCCGCCCTTCGTCCCGGAGGCCTGCGCCGGACTCGGCGGCGACTTCCTGCACAACTCCGCCTACATGCAGCACAAGGCGGGGCTCCAGCGGAAGAATTCGATCACCCTGGTGGGCTCCGGCCAGAGCGCCGCGGAGATCTACCACGACCTCCTCGCCGAGATCGACATCCACGGCTACCAGCTCAACTGGGTGACGCGCTCACCGCGGTTCTTCCCGCTGGAGTACACGAAGCTGACGCTGGAGATGACCTCCCCCGAGTACGTGGACTACTTCCACGCCCTCCCCGAGGAGACCCGCTACCGGCTGGAGAGCCAGCAGAAGAACCTCTTCAAGGGCATCGACGGCGAGCTGATCAACGCCATCTTCGACCTGCTCTACCAGAAGAAGATCACCATGCCGGGCCCGGTTCCGACCACCCTGCTGACCAACACCTCGCTGGGCAGCGCCGCGTACGACACCACCACGGGCACCTACACCCTGGGGCTGCGCCAGGAAGAGCAGGAGCGGGACTTCTCCCTCACCTCCGAGGGGCTGGTCCTGGCCACCGGCTACAAGTACCGCGTGCCCGACTTCCTGAACCCCGTCCGCGGGCGCCTCAACTTCGACGGCCACGGCCGCCTCGACGCGGCCCGCAACTACAGCGTCGACACGACCGGCCGCGGGGTGTTCCTCCAGAACGGCACGACGCACAACCACTCCCTGACCTCGCCCGACCTGGGCATGGCCGCGTACCGCAACGCGTACATCATCGGTGAGCTCCTCGGCCGCGAGCACTACAAGGTCGAGAAGTCCATCGCGTTCCAGCAGTTCGCAGTACCGGAAGGCAGCCACGCATGAGCACCCCGCCCGAAACCCTCTACGCCCGCACCGACGCGGCCCTGGGGACCTTCTCGGTCCGCCCCCTGGACCCCTTCGCGGACGCCGAGCTGCTGCACGGCTGGGTCACCCACCCCAAGGCCGCGTTCTGGATGATGCAGGACGCCACGCTGCCGGACGTGGAGCGCGAGTACATGCGCATCGCCGCGGCCGAGCACCACCACGCCTTCATCGGCCTCCACGAGGGCCGCCCCGCCTTCCTGATGGAGAGCTACGACCCGGCGGAGGTCGAACTGGTCGGCCTGTACGAGCCCCTGCCCGGCGACGTCGGCATGCACTTCCTCGTGGCGCCGACCGACTCCCCGGTCAGCGGCTTCACCCGCGCGGTGATCACGACGGTGATGTCCTGCCTCTTCGCGGACCCCAGCACCCAGCGGGTCGTGGTCGAACCGGACGTCCGCAACACCGCGGTCCACACCCTGAACGAGGCGGTCGGCTTCGTCGCCGACGGCCCGGTCCGCAAGCCCGAGAAGGAAGCGCTCCTGAGCTTCTGCACCCGCGCCCAGTTCGAGGCGGCCACGATATGAACCTCTCCGACGCCGTAGCCCACCTCTCCCCCGAGCTGTGGGCCCGGGCGAACCGCGCCCTGGTCCGCAAGGCGCTGGCGGAGTTCTCCCACGAGCGCCTGCTGACCCCCGCGCCCCTCGGCGACGGCCTGTACTCCGTCCTGAGCGACGACGCCACGGTCGAGTACCGCTTCCGCGCCGAGCTCCACGCCCTGGACCACTGGGCGGTCGACGAGGACTCGATCACCCGTCACCGCGACGGCGAACCGGTGGAGCCGGACGCCCTCGACTTCCACATCGAGTTCCAGCGGACCCTGGGCCTGAGCGCCCGGGTGCTGCCCGTCTACCTGGAGGAGATCTCCTCCACCCTGGCCGGCTCCTGCTTCAAGTACACGAAGCCGCAGGTGCCCTCCGCCGTGCTCGCGAAGTCCTCCTTCCAGGACGTCGAGACGGGCATGACCGAGGGCCATCCCTGCTTCGTCGCCAACAACGGCCGTCTCGGCTTCGGCGTGCACGAGTACCTCTCGTACGCGCCTGAGACCGCGAGCCCGGTGCACCTGGTGTGGGTGGCGGCCCGCAAGGACGTCTCCACCTTCACGGCGGGCGCGGGTCTGGACCACGACGCGTTCATGCGCGCGGAGCTGGGCGAGGCGGCGATCGCCGGGTTCGGGGCGAAGCTGGCGGCCCTGGGCCTGGACCTGGCGGACTACCACCTGTTCCCGGTCCACCCCTGGCAGTGGTGGAACAAGACGACGGTCACGTTCGCCGCCGAGATCGCGGCCCGCCGTCTGGTGCTGCTCGGCGAGGGCGAGGACGCCTACCTCGCCCAGCAGTCGATCCGTACGTTCTTCAACACCACCACCCCCGCCAAGCACTACGTCAAGACCGCCATCTCGGTCCTGAACATGGGCTTCATGCGCGGGCTCTCCGCGGCCTACATGGAGGCCACCCCGGCGATCAACGACTGGCTCCACCAGCTGATCGAGGGCGACGAGGTCCTGCGGTCCGTCGACTTCTCGATCATCCGCGAGCGGGCGGCGATCGGCTACCACCACCGCCAGTACGAACGCGCGACGGACCGGTACTCCCCGTACCGCAAGATGCTCGCCGCCCTCTGGCGCGAGTCCCCGGTGGCCACCCTGCAGCCCGGCGAACGCCTGGCCACGATGGCCTCCCTCCTGCACGTCGACGCGGAGGGCAGGTCCTTCGTGGGCGCGCTCATCGCCGAGTCGGGCCTGACTCCCGCGCAGTGGCTGGCGCCGTACCTGAAGGCCTACCTGCTGCCCCTCCTGCACTGCTTCTACCAGTACGACCTCGCCTACATGCCGCACGGCGAGAACACCATCCTGGTCATCAAGGACGGCGTCGTGCAGCGGGCGATCTTCAAGGACATCGCCGAGGAGATCGTGGTCATGGACCCCGACGCGGTCCTCCCGCCGGCCGTCGAGCGCGTCAGGGCCGACATCCCGGAGGACATGAAGCTGCTGTCGGTCTTCACGGACGTGTTCGACTGCTTCTTCCGCTTCCTGGGCTCGATCCTGGTCACGGAGGGCATCTGCACCGAGGAGACCTTCTGGAAGGCCGTGGCCGACTGCGCCCACGACTACCAGGACTCCGTGCCGGCCCTCTCCGACCGCTTCCGGCGCTACGACCTCTTCGCTCCGGAATTCCAGCTGTCCTGCCTCAACCGCCTGCAGCTGCGCAACAACGAGCAGATGGTCGACCTCGCGGACCCGTCGGCGGCCCTCCAGCTGGTCGGCACCCTCAAGAACCCCGTCGCGCCCTTCGCGCGGCGGTGACCCGGGGCTGGGCGGGCGCCGATACGGTCCCTCGGCGCCCGTCCGGCCCTGCCGGGGCGGACGGCGCGTACACGCTCAGCGCCGCGCCCGTGAGGAGGATCGCGCCGCCCGCCAGCTGGAGGAGCGTGACCTTCTCCCCGAGGAGGGCCCAGGCGGCCAGTACGCCGACGATCGGTTCCAGCATGCTGAGGATGGACGCACCGGTGGCGCCGAGGATCTTGGCGCCGACGAAGAACAGCGCGATCGGCATGGCCGTGGAGGCGACGGCGATGGTGGCGATGGCCGCCCAGCCCGACGGCTGGAAACCGAGGTCGAAGCGGCCCGTGGGCAGGGCAACGGCCGCCAGGGACAACGCGGAGCACAGCACCACGTAGAGCGTGAGCCGCTGCGGGCCCACCCGCTCGGAGAGCCGGGTGCCGAGGACCACGTACAGCGCGTAGACCAGGGCGCAGGCCAGCGCGCAGAGCACGCCCACCGTGTCGGCGTCCCCGGGGCTGCCGACGGTCAGTGCCAGGCCGGCCAGCGAGATGGCCAGCGGGAGCACCAGCCGGGCCTTGGCGGCGTCGTGCCGCAGGGCGACGGACAGCACGAGCACGAACACCGGGTAGATGTAGTGGAGCAGCACGGCCAGGCCCGGCGAGATCCGCTCCACGGCCAGCAGGTACAGCACCGACTGCAGGGCGAAGAGGACACCCAGCAGGAAGAGGCCGCCCAGATCGCGCGCGGCGAGCGGTTCCGGCTCGCGTTCCCCTTCCGGCCGGCGCTCGCGCATGAGCAGCGGGAGGAGCGCAGCGGTGAGCGCGAACCTCAGGATCAGCAGGGTCATCACGTTCAGACCCGTCGAGGCGCCCCACAACGCGAGGACGGGCAGCAGGCCGAATCCTGCCGCCGAGGCTCCGACGGCCGCGATGCCCCGCGCGGTGGTGGTGGACAGCCGAATCGCCTTCTTTCGCAGGTGAATTGGCCTTTGAATTACGTTACTGTCCTACCGGCCCGGACCGATCCCTGTCCAGCCGGGAGGGGACTGGACGGCCAGTGCCTTCCCCCAGTCCGCCCTGGAGGCTCGGTGCGCATCATCGCAGTGGTCACGTTCTCGCTACCGGTCGACTTCCTGCTCAGCAGCCTGATCGAGGACCGTGCGGCAGTCGTGGAACCCCTGCGGGCCTGCTTCCCGGGACTGCGGCCGGCGCCTTCGGCGCACGACGACGGGGACGATTCGGCCGACGAGCACATCGTCCTGGACTACCCGGAGCCCAACCACGCGGCGCGCATCGAGAACGCGGTCCTCGACGGGACGGTCCGCGTCCAGGACGCGGAGCTCGGGGTGGACTTCACCGCGCGCATCTACGTCAGCAGCCTGTCGATCGGCTTCGCCGTCCTCGAACTGCCGGAGTGTCCCGACGACATCGACCTCCACATCGACAAGCCGGGGCGCGGCCAGGAGCTCAGGGATCTGGAAGCCCCCTACCGCAAGGCGCTGGGCCGTCAGATCCGCATCTGGTGCGAACACATGAAGCGGACGCTGGTGCCGCTCGACGCCGTGAGCGAGCGCCAGGCCGGGGACGGGATGCTGCCGGCGGAGCGGATGCTGTGGTGGCACCGGATCCTGATCGATCCGGGCGAGAACGTGCCGGTCAGTGTGCGGGTGGGAGTGACGTGCACCCTCGGGGCCACGTCCTGCACCGTGGGCTACCTCTTCTCGCGCATCGAGGACCCGGACGAGGAGTGCCTGCAGGAGTACATCAACGGCCTGATCCTCGCCTCGCAGAACTGGCTGATCATCGACGACGCCACCCGGCTCACCTCCACTCAGCTGATGCGCATCGAAGTCGACGGCCCGGACAACCAGGCGGAGATCGACCGCCAGTACGACGAGATCCTCGACCTCACGGACAAGGCGACCTTCCGCAGTGTGATCTTCAGCGAAAGCATCCGCTACACCTCCAACTCACAGCTGACCGTGAAGAACACGGTGGACCAGGCGTGGGGCATCTCGGACGAGGGCCGCACTCTCACGGACCGGATGGCCGCCCTGCGGGAGATCTTCAACCTGCGGCGCGAGCGGGTGGCCAACCGGCGCGACGAGTTCCGTAACAAGGTGATCGTCGCCCTGACCTCGCTGACGATCGTGCAGTGCGTCTTCGTCTGGTACGACTTCTACACCGAGGACAAGGTCAAGGCCGCCCCCGAGCCGCGGCCCTTCATCGCCTTCGCCGTGCTGGCCGTGTTCATCGGGGGCCTGGTGGTCGTGCCCGTGGCGGCCGCGCTGGCGCGCCGCCTCGCCCGGCGGGTGCGCCGGTACGTCAGGCGCAGGCGGTCTTCGGTGCCCGCACCCCTGCGGCGCATCCCCGCGCAGCGTTCGGTCTCCGACGCGCCGGACCGCCGGCGCGTCGGCTGATCCGGACCGTCGGCTGATCCGGACCGTCGGCTGATCCGGACCGTCGGCTGATCCGGACCCTCGGCTGATGCGAGCCGCCGCAGCGGCTACGACCAGGGCACGTCCGGGGCGCGGTAGAAGGTGACGCCCTGGGCGTCCAGGCGCGGTGCCTGCGCGGCCAGGCGGCGGCTGTACGCGGTCCAGTCGCGGGCGGCCGCCGGGGACCAGCCCAGTTCCGCCAGGCCCAGGACGCGGGGGAAGGCCATCAGCTCCCACTCCGCGCGCGTCGTGACCGCCTCCGTCCACAGCGGGGCCTCCACGCCGAGGACGGCGGACTCCGGGACGCCGGCCAGGTAGGCCCCCGGGTTCCAGGAGTACGCGCGCTCGACCGGGACGTACCCGGCCCACGCCAGCCCCGGCTTCGTCGTCGCGTCGTACTTCATGTCCAGGTACAGCCGGTCCGCGGGCGAGAGGATCAGCGGGTGGCCCGCCTTGGCCGCCGCGGCCACCTTCGTCTTCTCCGCGGCTGTGGTCCGGTCGTGGCCCCAGTACTGGAGCACCGCCCCCGGCGCCGGCCGCGCCGCCGCCAGCTGGTGCCAGGCCACCACCGTCTTGCCGTACCGCCCCACCACGGCCTGGGCCCGGTCCATGAAGGCGGCGTAATCCGCCGCCGGCGTCGAGTGCGCCTCGTCGCCGCCGATGTGGAGGTAGCGGCCGGGCGTGAGGGCCGCGATCTCGCCGAGCACGTCGTCGACGAACGCGTACGTCCGCTCCTTGCCGACGCACAGCGAGCTGAAGCCCACCTTGACCCCGGTGTACCGGGGCGGGGCCTTCCCGTCGCAGTTCAGCTCCGCGTACGAGGCCAGGGCCGCGTTCACGTGCCCCGGCATGTCGATCTCGGGGACCACGTCCACGTACCGCTCGCCCGCGTAGGCCACCAGGTCCCGGTACTCCTCCTTCGTCCAGTGGCCGCCCGGGCCGGCGCCGACCTCGCCGACGCCGCCGTACTCGGCGAGCCTCGGCCAGGAGTCGATGGCGATGCGCCAGCCCTGGTCGTCGGTGAGGTGCACGTGCAGGGTGTTGACCTTGTACTGGGCGAGCTGGTCCACGTACCTCTTGACCTGCTCCACGCTGAAGAAGTGGCGGGCGATGTCGACCATGGCCCCGCGGTACCGGAAGCGCGGCCGGTCGGTGACCGTGCCGCCGGGCACCGTCCCGCGACCGGTCACCGGCAGCAGCTGGCGCAGGGTCTGCCCCGCGTGGAAGAGCCCCGCCGGCGTCCGTGCGGTGAGGGTGACCCCGCCGGGGCCGGACTCCAGCCGGTACCCCTCGTCCCCCAGGCCTGCGGCTTCCTCGTCGATGCCGAGGCGGATCCCGTCCCCCCGGTCGCCGTCCACCACCGGCAGCGGCAGCCCGCTGGGGCCGCGCAGCTGCTGGGCGAGGAGGTCGCCGACCCGGTGAACCTCCTCGTCGGGGCCGGCGCCGGTACGGAGGACCGTGCCCGGTCCGAGGGCATAGCCTGGGCCCGCCGCCCGTACGGAGGCTGGCGCCGGCAGCAGCGCCTCGAAGGGGGTGAGCGCGGCGGGCGGGTCGTCGGCGGGTCTGGCGTCGTCCCCGTGGGCGGCGGTGCAGGAAACGGAACCACCCAGGACGCCGAGGGCGAGGAGCGTACCGAGCGTGCGTCGCAGTCGCAGGACTCTCATGGCCCAGGTATAGGCCAACTGGCCCGTCCAGGACGGTGGGAGAATCGCCGGATGGCGGAAATCATCCAGAAGGACGGCACTTGGAGCTTCGACGGGGACGCGGTGCGCATCGTGCCGGGCCGCGACAAGGGGGTGGCGCTGCTGCGGCAGACCCTCGGCGAGGTGGTCGTACCGCTGCACGCGCTCGCGGGGATCTCCTACGAGCCGAGCCGCAAGGCGGGCCGGCTGCGCCTGCGTCTGCGTGAGGGCGCCGACCCGCTGCTCCAGGTGACGGGCGGGCGGCTGCCGGAGGCCTGCGACCCGTACCGGCTGACCGTGGAGGCGGACCGCAGCGGGGTCGCCGAGTACTTCGTGGAGGAGGTGCGCACCGCCCTGCTGCTGGACCAGGTGGACCCCGGCCCGGTGGACCGGTACCTGCTGCCGGGGCCGGCCGTACCGATCGCGGTGGGCGCGGGCGACGGGACGGTGTCCTTCGACGGCGACCGGGTGGCCCTGGAGTGGAACTGGACCACGGAGGAGGCCAAGCGCTCCGGCGGGCCGCGGGAATTTCGGGTCGCGGACCTGCGGACGGTGGAGTGGTCGCCGTCGAAGGGGCTGGAGAACGGCTGGCTGCGGTTCACGCCGGCAGGCGCCCCGCCGGCACCGGCGCCCAAGTACGACCCGCACACGGTGGAGCTCTTCGGCTTCAAGAAGGACCCTCTGATGGCCCTCGTAGCGGCGGCCGTGGCCGTACGGATGCCCCACCCGGCGGCGCCGCAGGAGGGCCCGGCCGACGCGGCCGGCGACGCTGCCGGGAAGCTCGGCGCGGCGGCCGCCCCCGGCGAGGACCACGACGCCTTGCTCAGGCGGCTGCGGGAGCTGGGCGATCTCCACCAGGCGGGTGTCCTGACGGCCGAGGAGTTCACGGCGGCGAAACAGGCCGTTTTGCGGTGTTTCTAACCGGACCGACCCATTCCTGTGGTCCAGACCAGGGCCATCCTGCCCGGATTCGGGCAGAATCTTTGCTTTCAACGCCTGAAGCCGCCAGTATCTACGGGTGCTCGATCGCCGCCCGTCGCATGACGACCTCGTCGACCACCTGGTGCGCAGCACCTCGCTGCAGCGAGGCGAAGCCGCCCGGGTGGTGCTCGACGTGCTCGCGTACTTCGACGAGACGACCGAGGAGTTCGTCCGCCGACGCCACCGGGAGATGCAAGCCGGCGGAGCGGTGAACGCGGAGATCTTCGAGCGGATCGCGGCCGAGCTGCCGCACCGCGCGGTGGCGCCTGCGGACCTCTCGCTGCGGCAGCTGCGCCGCATCGTCTACGGCTGATCCGGCGCCGCACCCGCGGCCGCGAACGAGCACTATGAACCGAACTTCAGGAGGGGCTAAACCGTATGTGCGGAATCGTCGGTTACATCGGCAAGCGTGACGTCGCACCGCTGCTGCTGGAGGGTCTGCAGCGGCTGGAGTACCGCGGATACGACTCCGCGGGCATCGTCGTGAACAGCCCCAAGGCCGCCGCCCTCAAGGTGGTCAAGGCCAAGGGCCGGGTCCGCGAGCTGGAGTCCCGCGTTCCCAAGCGCTTCGCCGGCACCACCGGCATCGCCCACACCCGCTGGGCCACCCACGGCGCCCCGAGCGACATCAACTCGCACCCGCACCTCGACGCCGACAACAAGGTCGCCGTCGTGCACAACGGCATCGTCGACAACGCCTCCGAGCTGCGCGCCAAGCTGGAGGCCGACGGCGTCGTCTTCGTCTCGGAGACGGACACCGAGGTGATCGTCCACCTGATCGCCCGCTCGGTGGCCGACTCCCTGGAGGAGAAGGTGCGCGAGGCCGTCAAGGCGATCGAGGGCACCTACGGCATCGCCGTCATGCACGCCGACTTCCCCGACCGCATCGTCGTCGCCCGCAACGGCTCCCCCGTCGTCCTGGGCATCGGCGAGAAGGAGATGTTCGTCGCCTCGGACGTCGCCGCCCTGGTCGCCCACACCCGCCAGGTCGTCACCCTCGACGACGGCGAGATGGCCACCCTGAAGGCCGACGACTTCCGCACCTACACCACCAGCGGTGCCACCACCACCGCCACGCCGGAGACCGTGGAGTGGGAGGCCGCCTCCTACGACATGGGCGGTCACGACACCTACATGCACAAGGAGATCTCCGAGCAGCCCGACGCGGTCGACCGCGTGCTGCGCGGCCGGATCGACGACCGCTTCAACACCGTCCACCTGGGCGGCCTGAACCTGGACCCGCGCGAGGCGCGCGGCATCCGCCGGGTCAAGATCCTTGGCTGCGGCACCTCGTACCACGCGGGCCTCATCGGCGCCGGCCTCATCGAGGGCATGGCCCGCATCCCCGCGGACGCCGAGCCGGCCTCGGAGTTTCGCTACCGCAACCCGGTCGTGGACCCCGACACCCTCTACATCGCGGTCTCGCAGTCCGGTGAGACCTACGACGTCCTCGCGGCCGTCCAGGAGCTCAAGCGCAAGGGCGCCCGCGTCCTCGGCGTCGTCAACGTGGTCGGCTCCGCGATCGCCCGCGAGGCCGACGGCGGCGTGTACGTGCACGCCGGTCCCGAGGTCTGCGTCGTCTCCACCAAGTGCTTCACCAACACGGTCGTGGCCTTCGCGCTGCTCGCCGTGCACCTGGGGCGCATCCGGGACCTCTCGGTCACCGACGGCAAGCGGATCATCGAGGGCCTGCGCAAGCTGCCCGCGCAGATCCAGGAGATCCTCGACGGCGAAGAGGACATCAAGAAGCTGGCGGCCGAGTTCGCCGAGGCCAAGTCGATGATGTTCATCGGCCGGGTGCGCGGCTACCCGGTGGCGCTGGAGGCCTCCCTCAAGCTGAAGGAGATCTCCTACATCCACGCCGAGGCCTACCCGGCCTCCGAGCTCAAGCACGGTCCGCTCGCGCTGATCGAGCCCTCGCTGCCGACGGTCGCCATCGTCCCGGACGACGACCTGCTGGAGAAGAACCGTGCGGCGCTGGAGGAGATCAAGGCCCGCAGCGGCCGGATCCTCGCGGTGGCGCACCGCGAGCAGGAGAAGGCGGACCACACCATCGTGGTGCCGAAGAACGAGGACGAGCTCGACCCGATCCTGATGGGCATCCCGCTCCAGCTGCTGGCGTACCACACGGCCCTGGCCATGGGCCGGGACATCGACAAGCCGCGGAACCTGGCGAAGTCGGTCACGGTCGAGTAGTCACGGCCCGTCCCCAGGAGTCCTCCCAGGAGTCCTCAGACGAGCCCTCACATGAGCCGACCCCCGTGCGCCGTGCGCACGGGGGTCGGCTCATGTGGCGCTCAGCCCGCGGCGACCGCGCCGCGGCGGCTCTTGCCCAGGGCCATCGGCCAGTGCGCGAGGGCCGCGGTGGCCCCGTACCAGGCCAGCAGTCCGGACACGGCGGCCACCCAGCCGGCGACCTTGGCCAGCCCGCCGCTGTCGGCGAACGCGCCGACCGCCAGCAGGACCAGGGACAGGGTCAGCAGGGCGTAGACGCCCTGGCCGAACACACCGCTCGCGGCGGCGACCGTGAGGCTCAGCGCGAGCATCGCGAACAGGACAAGAAACGTTCCGGCGGCTTCGTCGGAGACCGAGCCCCCCGCGCCCTTGGCCCACGTGAACCAGAAGATGCCGAGGCCCGCGAACGCGGTGCCGTTGAACCCGTTGCCGCCGCGGTACTCGAGGAGCCCGAGGAGGAAGAGGGCGGCGCCGCCGACGTACATCGCGAGCGACACGGAGTTGGCAGCGGTCACACCGTCGATGACACCGGTGTGGCCGATACCGAATGCGAGAAGGGTCAGACCCAGGGCTATGTGCCCGAGGGTCGAAGTCGAGGCCGTGCTTCCCGCAGAGACACCATTGTCCACGGCGGGCTCCCTTCGATCTGCAGTTGTTTGCTGCGTCCCAGCAGCATTTATCTACCCTTTACACGGGGGCACAACCGCACAATCGGTTAACAAGCAGTTACGGAATGACAACGACCGGTCGCTGTGCGCGCTTGGCCAAGCGTCCGGCCACCGAGCCGAAGATCCGCCCCACGATCCCGTGCGTGGATCCGACCACGATGGCGTCGGCCGAATACTCCCGGCCGACCTCCTCCAGCTCATGGCAGATGTCACCACCGCGCTCGACCAGGATCCACGGCACTTCGGCCAGGTAGTCCGCGCAGGCCAGTTCCAGCCCGAGCACCTCGGTGCGGTGGTCGGGCACGTCCACGAACACCGGCGGCTCGCACCCGGCCCACACGGTCGTGGGCAGCCGGTTCGCGACATGGACGATGATCAGACCGGAGCCGGAGCGGCGGGCCATGCCGATCGCGTACGCGAGGGCGCGCTCACTGGACGTGGATCCGTCGAATCCCACCACGACCCCGTGCCGGAAGGCCGGGTCGCAGGGCATGCGCGTCTGTTCCACCGCGCGCAGGTCGGCGGCCGACGCGGGGTCGGCGGCGAGGCGTTTGCGCTTGCGGTCCGCGGGTTCGGAGAATTCGTGACCGGCCATGGGTGTCTCGGTGAAGAGGTCCTTGGAGGAAGGAACAGGGGGCGAAAGCGGCGACGCTGGGTGACGGAGCTCTGTCCGGGAAGCATCTTCCCAAGCCCATACCCCCCAGGGTACGGCGACACTCCTGTCCTGCACAGGGCTTGCCGCCCTTGGAGAGCGTCCCAGGGAGCATGCCGGAGCGCGCGCTGCTTGGCAATGGCCGCTGCCCCCTACAGGCAGTGACGAGACGGGGGTTTCGCCACCCGTGCGCGCAGTGACCGAGCCCCGCCGCGCGGCGTTGGACACGAGTCCGACCTCCAGGTAAGAGCCCGCAGGGAGCACGCCGTGCCCGGTCATCCGGTTCACCCCGTCCAGCCAGCTCAGCCGACGCAGTCCGCCCGGTCCATCCGGTCCGGCCGGTCCGGGACCCCCCCTTTCACCACTTCCGGCCGTCCGGCCCTTCACTCGTCCGTGCAGCCCGCCGGGCGGCCCGCGGACGACCCGGCGGGCGACGTCGTGCGCTGGGCCGCCTTCAGCTGCCTGCTCGTCCCGGTGGTCCTCGTCGTCTACGGGACCTCCTTCGGTGGGGCCGCCGTCGCGACCCTCGGCCTGCTCGCCGTCACGGCCGCGTGCCGGGTCCTGCTGCGCCACTCGGAGAGGACGCGGCAGGCCGAGGCCCGGGTGCGGCCGGAGCAGCGGGAGGCGCCCGGCCACCGCGGTCGGCACTCGCGCGGCGGGGCCGGAAACCGGCGCGGCTGCCAGGGGTCCGGCCCCGCCCGCCCGCACGACTGACTCATTCGCACATCCACACCCGCACGTTTTCGGCCAACTTCCCGGCAGGGTGCCCTCCTTGCCGGAATGTCCCCCCTTGCCCGTCATCACCAGCGATGACGGACCTCGGGGGGCGTTTTGGCCGTACGGGTACTGGCCACGGGCGGCCGACGCACATCTCGATCGGGTAGCGGAGCGGAACGGATCCTGATCGAATGCTTTTCGCCAAGTTGAGAAGTCGACATAGCGCTGCGTGCTGAACTTGTCACGCCGACACCACGGGACGCAGTAGATTCGATCATGTATTTACGGCGGGGGATCCACGTGCAAGGCCGAGGGGAAACGTGCAGGTGCGACCAGACCAAGGAGTCGCGACACCCAAGGGGGGCTTAGCGCCATGAGCCAGGATTCCACCGCAGTCATCGCTGACGCGGGCAGGAAGCTCGCGGGGCGTCGCCGCAGGGAGATCGTCGCGGTGCTGCTCTTCAGCGGCGGACCGATCTTCGAGAGCTCCATTCCACTTTCCGTGTTCGGCATTGACCGGCAGGACGCGGGAGTTCCACGCTATCGACTGCTCGTGTGCGCCGGTGAGGACGGTCCGCTGCGGACCACCGGCGGACTCGAACTGACCGCGCCATACGGGTTGGAGGCGATCGCCCGGGCAGGCACGGTCGTCGTGCCCGCCTGGCGTTCCATCACCTCACCGCCGCCGCCGGAGGCGCTCGACGCGCTGCGTCTGGCGCACGAGGAGGGGGCCCGGATCGTCGGACTGTGCACGGGGGCCTTCGTGCTCGCCGCCGCCGGTCTGCTGGACGGCCGGCCCGCGACGACGCACTGGATGTACGCGCCGACGCTGGCCAAGCGGTACCCGTCCGTCCACGTCGATCCGCGCGAACTGTTCGTCGACGACGGCGACGTGCTCACGTCCGCGGGCACCGCGGCCGGAATCGACCTGTGCCTGCACATCGTGCGCACGGACCACGGCAGCGAGGCGGCCGGGGCCCTGGCCCGCCGGCTCGTCGTCCCGCCGCGCCGCACCGGCGGCCAGGAGCGCTATCTCGACCGGTCGCTGCCGGAGGAGATCGGCGCCGACCCGCTGGCCGAGGTCGTCGCCTGGGCGTTGGAGCACCTCCACGAGCAGTTCGACGTGGAGACCCTGGCGGCCCGTGCGTACATGAGCCGGCGCACCTTCGACCGCCGGTTCCGCTCGCTCACCGGCAGCGCGCCGCTGCAGTGGCTGATCACCCAGCGGGTGCTCCAGGCGCAGCGGCTGCTGGAGACCTCGGACTACTCGGTCGACGAGGTCGCCGGACGCTGCGGGTTCCGCTCGCCGGTGGCCCTGCGCGGTCACTTCCGGCGGCAGCTGGGGTCCTCCCCGGCCGCCTACCGCTCCGCCTACCGGGCACGCCGGCCGCAGGCCGACGTGGCGCAGGCGGCCGAGATGAACTCGGGTCCGGTTCCGCACCAGCGCACTCCGCAGCCGCATCGGGCGGCGGCGGCTCTGGCCGCGGCCGGCCCCACCGTCACCGAGCTGTACGGCCCGGGGCGTGTCCTGCGGGAACACGCGTAGCTCCCGCGAGGGGCAGGGCAGGCGAAGGTCCTCCACCGGTCACCGCCGATGGGGGACCTTCCGCATATGCGGTCCGGCCCCCGAGCGACCGCATAAGGTGGGACACATGAACGATCGCATGGTGTGGATCGACTGCGAGATGACCGGGCTCTCGTTGACGGACGACGCACTTATCGAGGTGGCCGCACTGGTCACCGACTCGGAGCTCAATGTGCTCGGCGAAGGCGTGGACATCGTGATCCGCCCGCCGGACGCGGCCCTGGAGACCATGCCCGACGTGGTGCGCGAGATGCACACCGCCTCCGGACTGCTCGACGAACTGGCCGGCGGCACCACCCTCGCCGATGCCGAGGCGCAGGTCCTGGCCTACGTACGGGAGCACGTGAAGGAGCCCGGCAAGGCCCCGCTCTGCGGGAACTCGGTCGGCACCGACCGCGGCTTCCTGCTGCGCGACATGGCGGCGCTGGAGAGCTACCTGCACTACCGGATCGTGGACGTGTCCTCGGTCAAGGAGCTCGCGCGCCGCTGGTACCCGCGGGCGTACTTCAACAGCCCGCCGAAGAACGGCAACCACCGGGCGCTGGCGGACATCAAGGACTCCATCACCGAGCTGCGCTACTACCGGGAGGCGGTCTTCGTGCCGCGGCCCGGGCCCGACTCGGACACCGCCCGCACCATCGCCGCCAAGCACACTTCTCCCGGCGCCTAGCGGGGGTCTCGCCCTACCGGGGAGGGGGGCGGGGAAACGGGGGAGCGAGCACCCTCCCGGACCCTGTACCCTTTTCTTCGGCCGGTCGGTTTTCCGACCGGACATGGTGGGTGTAGCTCAGTTGGTAGAGCACCTGGTTGTGGTCCAGGTGGCCGCGGGTTCAAGTCCCGTCACTCACCCTGCGAGAAGGCCCCGGCCGCGAAAGCGGCCGTGGCCTTCTGCATGTCCTACGAGGATTCGCGGACCACCAGCCGGTTGGGCAGGACGACGGCGGTCCCGTCCGGCTCCCCGCCGTCTTCCCGGTGGCCGGCGATGTGCTCCAGCAGCACCTGGGCCATGGTCCGGCCCATCTCCTCGATCGGCTGGCGGACGCTGGTCAGCGGCGGGTCCATGTGCCGGGCCACCACCGAGTCGTCGAAGCCGACCAGCGCCACGTCCTGCGGGATGCGGCGGCCGGCCGCTCGCAGTTCCCGCCGGGCGCCCGCCGCCATGACGTCCGAGGCGGCGAAGACCGCGTCGAGGCCGGGGCGGCGCTCCAGCAGCTCGCGCATGGCCCGGCGGCCGCCGTCCTCGGTGAAGTCGCCGACCGCGATCAGCTGCTCGTCGACGGGGTGTCCGGCGGCGGCCAGGGCCTGCCGGTAGCCGTCGAGGCGGCACTGGGCCCCGTACACGTCCTGCGGGCCGGCGATCGTGGCCAGGGTGCGCCGGCCCCGTTCGAGGAGGTGGCGTACGGCCTCGGCCGCGCCCGCCAAGTTGTCTGAGTCCACGCAGGGCAGGGTCTCGGCGGCGGAGCGCCGGCCGCTGATCACCGTCGGGATGCCGAGCTCGGCGAGCAGCTCGGGCAGCGGGTCCCCGGCGTGCACGGAGACGAGCAGCACCCCGTCGACGCGGTGCCCGGACAGGTACTGGGCCAGGCGGCGGCGCTCGCGGTCGCTGCCCGCCAGGGTGAGGACGAGCTGCACGTCGGTCTCGGCGAGGGCGGCGCCGACCCCGCGGACCACCTCGGAGAAGTACGGCTCGGCGAAGAAGCGCGCCTCGGGCTCGGGGATCACGAGGGCGATGGCGTCGGTGCGGTTGGCGGCGAGCGCCCGGGCCGCACGGTTGGGGACGTACCCCAGCTCGGCGACGGCCGCCTCGACGGCGGCCCTGGTGTGCTCGCTGACCTTGGAGGATCCGTTGATCACCCGGGAGACCGTGCCGCGTCCGACTCCGGCGCGCGCCGCGACCTCCTCCAGGGTCGGTCGTCCCCCACTGCGCCCGTACCCGTTCATGGCTTCCTCCCGGTTGTGAATCTACCTCTTGACGACTGTGGGAGCGCTCCCACACTGTGTCACACGACACCCCGGCACGTTTGCGTCCTTCAGGGAGGAAGCCCATGCGAGCCCAGATACAGGCCCGATCGCAAGGCCGAACACGAGCGCGAGCAGGCGCCCGAAGAAGTTTCGTCACCACCGTCACGGCGATCGGGGCCGCGGCCCTGCTGCTCGCGGGATGCGCCGAGGACCCGAAGGAGAGCTCCGGCAAGGGCGACCCGACCGGTGACGGCAAGGCGAAGACCACCCTCACCGTCGGGGTCTTCGGGGCCTTCGGCCTCCAGGAGGCCGGGCTCTACGACGAGTACATGGCGCAGAATCCCGGGATCCGCATCGAGCAGACCTCCATCGAGCGCAACGAGAACTACTACCCCCAGCTCCTGACCCACCTGGGCACGGGCAGCGGGCTCGCCGACATCCAGGCCGTCGAGGTCAACAACATCGCGGAGATCACCGCCACCCAGGCCGACAAGCTGGTGGACCTGGGCAAGGCCCCCGGCGTGGACAAGGCCGCGTACCTGCCGTGGAAGTGGGCGCAGGGCACGGCGAGCGCGGCGAAGGGCGGGGCCACGGTCGGCCTCGGCACCGACATCGGCCCGCAGGGCATCTGCTACCGCAAGGACCTCTTCGAGGCGGCCGGGCTGCCCAGTGACCGGGCGGCGGTCGGGGCGCTGTGGGCGGGCGACTGGAACAAGTACCTGGAGGCGGGCAAGGCGTACAAGGCGAAGGCCGGCGACGGCAAGGCCTTCGTCGACTCCGCCTCGGGTGTGATGACGGCGGTCACCGGGGGCAGCGCGCAGCGGTTCTACGACGAGCAGGGCCAGGTCGTCTACAAGACGAACCCGGCGGTGCGCGGGGCCTTCGACCTGGCGGCCTCCTTCGCCACCGAGGGGCTGAGCGCCAAGCTCCAGCAGTTCACCCCGGCCTGGGACCAGGGCTTCTCCAACGGCTCGTTCGCGACGGTCTCCTGCCCGGCCTGGATGCTCGGCTACATCCAGGACAAGGCGGGTCCGGCGGGTAAGGACAAGTGGGACGTGGCGCAGGCGCCGAAGCCCAGCAACTGGGGCGGCTCCTTCCTGGTGGTGCCGAAGGCGGGCAAGCACGCCGAGGAGGCGGCGAAGCTGGCGGCCTGGCTGACGGCTCCGGCGCAGCAGGCCAAGCTCTTCGAGAAGCGCGGCAGTTTCCCGAGCGCGAGCGCCGCGTACAAGCTGCCGGCGGTGTCGGGCGCGAAGCACGAGTACTTCGGCGGGGCCCCGATCGGGGAGATCTTCGCGAAGGCGGCCGAGGGGGTGCCGGTGACGGTGGTCGGCCCCAAGGACCTGGTCATCGCGCAGAACCTGGCGGACATCGGGATGCTCCAGGTCGACCAGAAGGGCCGCTCGCCGCAGGAGGGCTGGGAGGCCGCGGTGAAGGCGATCGACAACGCCCTGGACCGGTGAGGCGGCCGTGACGGACGAGACGGCCGTCCTGTCCCCCTCCGCCGTCGGCCCGAAGCGGCCGGCGGCGGAGGGGGGTGGCCGGGGCGGGCGCAGGCAGGTGTGGCGCTCGCGCCGCTACCGCTGGGACCTGCGCGCCAGCCCGTACGCCTTCGTGGCGCCCTTCTTCCTGTTCTTCGCCGCCTTCGGGCTGTTCCCGCTGCTCTACACGGGCTGGGCGGCGCTGCACCAGGTGGAGCTCACCGATCCGGACAGCATGACGTGGGTCGGGCTGAAGAACTTCACCCGGTTGTGGGACGACGAGTTCTTCTGGAACGCGCTGCGCAACACCTTCACCATCGGGCTGCTGTCCACGGTGCCGCAGCTGGCGATCGCGCTCGGGCTGGCCCATCTGCTCAACTACAAGATGCGCGGCTCGGCCTTCTTCCGGGTCGCGGTGCTCACCCCGTACGCGACCTCGGTGGCGGCGGCCACGCTCGTCTTCGTGCTGCTCTTCGGCCGGGACTACGGGATGGTCAACTGGGCGCTGTCGTCGCTCGGTTTCGAGGCGGTCGACTGGCAGAACGGGACCTTCGCCTCCCAGTTGGCGGTCTCCACCATCGTGATCTGGCGGTGGACCGGGTACAACGCCCTGATCTACCTGGCGGCCATGCAGGCCGTGCCGGGCGAGCTGTACGAGTCCGCGGCACTGGACGGGGCCTCGCGCTGGCAGCAGTTCCTCCACGTGACGGTGCCCTCGCTGCGGCCCACGATCTTCTTCACCTGTGTGGTGTCGACGATCGGGGCGACCCAGCTGTTCGGTGAGCCGCTGCTGTTCAACGGCGGGGCGGGCGCGACGGGCGGCTCGGACCACCAGTTCCAGACGCTCGGGCTGTACCTGTACGAGCAGGGCTGGGTGAACCTGCACCTCGGGCGGGCCTCGGCCATCGCCTGGGCGATGTTCCTGATCCTGCTCCTGATCGCCGGGGCGGCGCGGCTGCTGCGCGGACGGAAGGACTCCTGATGAAGTCACTGCGTGCGGGCCGGTTCACCTACGTGGTGCTCGCCCTCTTCACCGCCGGCTCGCTCTTCCCGCTCGTGTGGACGGCGATCGCGGCCTCCCGGAGCAATACGCGCCTGGCGCAGACCCCGCCGCCGTTCTGGTTCGGCGGGAACCTGGGACACAACCTCCAGGTCGCGTGGACCGACGCCAACATGGGCACGGCCCTGCTGAACACGGTGATCGTGGCGGGGACGGTCGCGGCCGGAACGGTCCTCTTCTCCACCTTGGCGGGCTTCGCCTTCGCCAAGCTCCGCTTCCGGGGTCGCCGGCTGCTGATGTCCCTCGTCGTGGGGACGATGCTGATCCCGCCGCAGCTGAGCGTGGTCCCGCTGTACATGCTGATCGCCCGGCTGTCGTGGACGGACCGGCTGCAGGCGGTGATCCTGCCGACGCTGGTGTCCGCGTTCGGGGTCTTCTTCATGCGGCAGTACCTGGCGCAGGCGCTGCCGTCGGAGCTGGTGGAGGCGGCGCGCACGGACGGGGCGAGCTCGCTGCGGATCGTGTGGCACGTGGTGTTCCCGGCCGCCCGTCCGGCCATGGCGGTGCTGGCCATGCTGACCTTCGTCATGGCCTGGAACGACTTCTTCTGGCCGATCGTCGCGCTGACCCAGAACGGCAGCCCGACGGTGCAGGTGGCCCTGACCGGACTGGGCCGGGGCTACATCCCCGACCAGTCGGTGATCATGGCGGGCGCGCTGCTGGGCACGCTCCCGCTGCTGCTGGTGTTTCTCGTCTTCGGCCGACAGATCGTCGGCGGCATCATGCAAGGAGCGGTGAAGGGATGACGGACACGACAGGGGAACTGCGCTTCCCCGACGGTTTCCTGTGGGGGGCGGCCACGGCCGCCTTCCAGATCGAGGGCGCGGCGGGGCTGCGCGGGCCGTCGATCTGGGACACCTTCTGCCGTACGCCGGGGAAGGTGTACGGAGGCCATACCGGCGAGGTGGCCGTCGACCACCACCGGCTGTGGCGCGAGGACGTCCGGCTGATGGCGGAACTGGGGCTCGGGGCGTACCGGTTCTCGGTGTCCTGGCCGCGGGTGCTCGCCGGCGGGATCGGCTTCTACGACGCGCTCGTCGACGAGCTGCTCTCGTACGGGATCAAGCCCTGCGTGACGCTGTACCACTGGGACCTGCCGCAGGGGCTGGAGAGCGCCGGCGGCTGGCCCGAGCGGGAGACGGCCTACGCCTTCGCCCGGTACGCCGAGCAGGTCGGCCGGGCGCTGGGCGACCGGGTGGAGCTGTGGACCACCCTCAACGAGCCCTGGTGCAGCGCCTTCCTGGGTTACGCCTCCGGGGTCCACGCTCCGGGCCGCACCTCCCCGGCCGACTCCCTGCGCGCCGCCCACCACCTCAACCTGGCGCACGGCCTGGCCGCCGCCGCGCTGCCCGCCTCGGCCCGGGTGGGCATCGCGCTGAACCCGAGCGCGGTGCGGCCGCTGACCGGCTCCGAGGCCGACGTGGACGCGCGGCGCCGCATCGACGCCCTGGCCAACAGGATCTTCACCGGGCCGTTGTTGCACGGGGCCTATCCGCGGGACCTGCTCGCGGACACCGCCGAGGTGACGGACTGGTCGTTCGTCCGCCCCGGCGACGAGGCCCTGATCCACCAGCCGCTGGACTTCCTCGGCGTGAACTACTACACCCCGGCGGTGGTCTCGGCGGCGCCCGACGGGCAGGGCCCGCGCGCCGACGGCCACGGTTCCACGGACCACTCCCCCTGGCCGGCGGCGGACGGGGTGGCCTTCCACCAGCCGCCGGGCGAGCGGACCGACATGAACTGGTCGATCGATCCGAGCGGCCTGTACGACCTGCTGATGGGCTTCACCCGCGAGGCACCCGGGCTGCCGCTGCTGGTCACGGAGAACGGCGCCGCGTACGGCGAGGACCTGGACGATCCGGAGCGGATCGCCTACCTGGAGGCCCACCTCGCCGCCCTCCACCGCGCGCGGGAGGACGGCGCTCCGGTCGAGGGCTATTTCCTCTGGTCGTTGATGGACAACTTCGAGTGGTCCTACGGCTACAGCAAGCGCTTCGGCATCGTGCACGTCGACTACGAGACCCAGGCCCGCACCCCGCGCTCCAGCGCCCACTGGTACGCCCGCCTGGCCCGCAAGGGGGTCATGTGACCTTGCGGGCCACGGCCGCGACCTCGGCGGGATCCGCCGGGTCGACGGCCGGGGGCCGGGGCAGGGCGGTCCGGGTGCGGACGGCTGCTCAGATGCCGGTGGCGAGTGCTTCGTGGCGCCACTGGTCGAGTTCCCGTCGCACGAGGTCCAGCTTCGCCTCGACGCGCTCGACCGCGTCCGCACCCAACTGCAGGCGCAGAGGCGGCTGGGCGGCCTCGGTGAGGTCGACGACGGCTTTCGCCGCCTTTGCCGGATCGCCCGGCTGGCGGCCGTCGTTGGCGGCGAGCGCCTCGCGCACCGGCCCCGCGCCGGCGGTGTAGTCGGCGATGGAGGCCGGTTCGACCCGGATGCTCGACCGGTGGAGGAAGTCGGTGCGGAAGCCGCCGGGCTCCACGATCGTGACGTGGACGCCCAACGGGGCCAGCTCGGCGTGCAGCGCCTCGGAGATGCCCTCAAGGGCGAACTTCGACGCCCCGTACACGCCGACCCCCGGAGCGGTGGCGAAGCCGCCCACGGAGCCGATGTTCACGACATGTCCCGATCGCTGGGCGCGCAGCGTCGGCAGCGTCGCCCGCAGCGTGTTCAGCACACCGAACACGTTGACGTCGAACAGATCCCGGGCCGCCTTGTTGGAGACCTCCTCGACCGCGCCCACCAGCCCGTAGCCGGCGTTGTTGACCACGACGTCGATGCGGCCGAACCTCGCCAGGCCCGCCTCCACGGCGGCAGCCAGCTGCTCCGGTTCCGTCACGTCCGCCCTCACGGCCAGCAAGCCCTCGGGGTGGTCAGGGTGGGCCTGCTCCACCGCCGACACGTCTCTCGCCGTAGCGATCACGCTGTGTCCCCGGTCCAGCGCCTCACGGGTGATCTCCGCACCAAGCCCGCGCGACGCACCAGTGACAAACCAAACGCCCATGCTCTCCCCCTGCTCCGATGTCGATCGCCCCACGGGCCGACGGCTCGACGCTAGAAGCTAGAGTCGGGTCTAGATCAAGAGCTGTGTGACGGGGGTCACTCATGGACCTGAGCATCGGTGAGGTGGCGGAGCGCAGCGGACTCAGCGTCCACGCGCTGCGGTTCTACGAGCGGGAGGGCCTGTTCGCCAACCCGGTACGCCGCCTGCCCAACGGCCGCCGGATCTATTACGAGGAAGATCTCGAATGGCTGGCGATCTGCACGAAGCTGCGGTCCTCCGGCATGTCGCTGGCAACGATCCGGCAGTACATCGAGCTGGCCCGCCAGGGCCCGGGCAACGAGCACGAGCGGCTCGCGCTGCTGCGCCGGCACGAACAGCACGTGGAGGCGCAGATCCGGGAACTGCACGAGACCATGGACGTCATGCGGTACAAGGTGAGGATCTACGAGGACCACCTCGCCCGCGGCGAGGCCGACCGGCTCTGGAATCCGTCGCGCTCGGATGCCCCGCAGGCCGGCACTCACCAGGAGTGCCCTTCGTCAGAGGGTGCGTGATCACCCGGCCCTCAGGCCGAGAAGGCGTCGGCATGGTCCTCGACCCAGGTCCTGAAGGTGCGGGCCGGGTGGCCGGTGAGGTGCTCGACGGCAGGGGTGATCTCGACCGGGAGGCCGTCAGTGGAGGCCCAGTACTCCAGCAGCGCATCGGCGTAGGGCCCGGGGATGTAGCCGTCGACCTCGGCCTTCCACTGCTCGGCCGACACGGCCTCGCAGGATATGGAGCGGCCGAGGACTTCGCCGACTATCGCGATCTGCGCCGCGAACGTCAGCGACTGCGGGCCGGTCAGCGTGTAGGCGCGGCCGGCGAGGGCGGGGTCGGTGAGGACGGCGAAGGCGGCCTCGGCGAGGTCGGCCTCGTGAACCGGGTCGGCGTAGGCGCCGGGGTAGGGCAGGTGCACCGGGCGGCCGGACTTCATCGACCAGGCCCAGCCGCGGGCGTTGCTCGCGAAGGACCCCGGGCGCAGCAGGGTGGTGCGCAGCGGGGAGGCCAACAGCGCCTCCTCGACGGCGAGATGGGCCGCGGAGAGGGGGCTGTCGGCGGCGCCGGGGCTGAGCACCGAGGAGGAGGACAGGAGCACTACGTGCTCCACTCCCGCGGCGACGGCCTCCTTGACGAAGGCGTCGACGCCGGAGGCCTCGGCATAGAGGAAGACGGAGCGGACATCGGCGAGGGCGCCGCCGAAGGTCGCAGGGTCGGTGAGATCGCAGTGGACGGCGCCCGGGGCTTCGCGCTCGCGGGAGCCGATGCGGTGCGCGATGCCGCGGGCGGCGAGGAGGTCGCACAGGCCGCGGGCGACGGCGCCTCGGCCGCCGGTGACGAGGATCGACATGACTGTGTCCCGTTCTGACTGGAGGTAGGATAGATACGTGACACAGATTCTGTGCGATACATTCTCTGCGCCACACAGACAAATTTGGAGCATGGAGAAGCCGATGTCAACTGATTCCCCTCGTTCGGGTGAGGAGTGGAGCCGGGCCGAGCTGCTCGCGCGCATCGTCACCGAGAGCCAGCGGCACTACGCCGACTACTCCCTCTTCAACCAGGCCATGGCCGACCACGTGGGCCTGCACCCCACCGACATGCAGTGCGTCGCGCTCCTCGACATGGAGCCCGAGCCCGTCAGCACCGGCGACATCGCCCGCCTCACCGGTCTGACCTCCGGCTCCGCCACCCGCCTCGTGGACCGCATGGTCAAGGCCGGTGTCGTCCAGCGGCACTCCGACCCGAACGACCGCCGCCGCTCCCTCGTCTCCCTCTCCCCCGAGGCCCGGAAACGGATCGGCGCGGCCTGGGACACCCCGGGCCGCGCCTTCGGCGCCGTACTGGAGAGCTACTCCGACACCGAGCTCGCCGTCATCGCCGACTACCTGCACCGCGCCGCCGAGGTCGGCCGGGCCCAGGCCAAGCGCCTGACCGCGGGCGACCGCGACTGAGCTCGTGCAAGCGCGACTGAGCTCCGGCCCGAGCCCGGGACCGAGCTCCGGACCGAGCTCCGGCCGTCACGAGCCCTGCAACGCCCCCAGAGCCTCCACCAGCTCCTCGGGCCTCATGACCGGAGCGACCTCGACCTCGGCGTTGAACTGGTGCAGCAGGTCCCACGTCAGCGACGGCATCATCGCGCTGTCCTGGAGGTCGAAGACCATCCAGCAGGAGCGCACGCCCTCGTGCAGGCCGAAGTAGGCCGCCTCCGGTTTCACCCTGTCCATCAGCTTCTTCATGGCCTGGGTCAGGGCGCCCGTCGCGATGCCCTCGTTGGTGGCGGCCGTGTCGAAGTGGGCCCTGAGCACGACTCTCATGCGTGACTCCTTCCCTCACGCCCACACTCGGGGCGGACCGGGGCCGCAGCAACATGTGCGCCCCCGTCCGTGCGGGGCTACGGACCACGGGCCAGGCGCTACGGGCTACGGGCTACGGGCTACGAGGTGTGCCTAGGCGCGCGCCCCTGCTGCGCCGACTGCCGCGCCGCCCCCGCCGCCCCCGCCCGCCGTCGGGGCCGCCGCGGGTCCGCCCGTCCAGGCCGATCCAGACCCGGACCTCGGTCCCGCCCAGCACCGAGCGTCCCAGCCGCAGGTCACCGCCCGTCGACTCCGCGACCCGGCGCACGATGTCCAGGCCGAGCCCCGTCGACCCGTCGCGGCCGCCGTCGTTGCCGCGGCGCAGCGCGGCGTCCGGGTCCGCGATGCCGGGGCCGGCGTCCGAGACGAGCACGATGACCGCGTCCCCGGCGTCGTGGACGTCCACCGCGAAGGGGGTGCCCTCGGGGGTGTGCCGGAACACGTTGCCGAGCATGGCGTCGAGCGCGGCGGCGAGTTCGGGGCGGGCCACGGGGATCCGTACCGTACGGTCCACCCCCGCGAGCCGCACCTCGCGCCCCTCGTCCTCCGCGAGCGCCGACCAGAAGGCCATGCGGTCGCGGATCACCTCGGAGGCATCGCACCCGGCCCCGGCCCCGGCCCCGGCGCCGGCGCCCGAGCCCGCGCCGGCCAGCCCCGTGGCCGGGCGCTGCTCGCGGGCCGTACGGATGATGGTGTCGACCTCGCGTTCCAGCTGTTCCACCGCCGACCGGGTCTGCTCGGCGGCCGGACCGTCGCCCAGCGAGGCCGTGTTGAGCCGCAGCACCGTCAGCGGCGTCCGCAACCGGTGCGACAGGTCGGCGGCCAACTCCCGCTCGTTTGCCAGGAGTTGGACCACCTGGTCCGCCATCGCGTTGAACGCGACGGCCGCCGAGCGCAGTTCCTTCGGCCCGGCCTCCGGCACCCGCGCGCCGAGCCTGCCCTCGCCCAGCTGGTGCGCGGCGTCCGCGAGCCGCTCGGCGGGCCGTACGAGCCGGGCGCCGAGCCGGTCGGCGACCGCCACCGAGCCCACGATCAACGCCAGTCCGACGCCCGCGAGGACCAGCCAGGCGGTCGCGACGCCGTTGCTGACCTCGCTCTCCGGTACGTAGATCTCCACCACGGCGATGTCCCCGGACCCGAGCGCGGTCGGCTGGAGCAGCGCCGAGCCCCCGCCCGCCACGGAGGCCGTCGTGGCCCGTCCGATCCGCCGGGTCTCGGCCACGGCGTGCTCGCCCGCCCAGCCCCCGCCGATCTCCACCGGGGCGTCCGCGCCGATCGCCGGCACGTGGACGGCCATCCGCCGGGCGGCGCCCATCTGCGTCGACTCCACCGCCTTGCGCAGCTGCACCGGGTCGGTGGTGATCGAGAGGGTCGGCCCGATGGTCGCGGCCTGCCGCTCGGCGTTGGAGAAGGCCCGGTCGCTGGCCATCTCCTGGACGACGAGCCCGAGCGGTACGGCGAAGGCCACGACCACCATCGCGGTGACCGCGAGGCACACCTTGACCAGCGCCCATCTCACAGCGAGCCCCTCACTGCGGCGGCTCCAGCTTCACGCCGACGCCCCGCAGGGTGTGCAGGTAGCGCGGCCGGGCGGCCGTCTCGCCGAGCTTGCGGCGCAGCCAGGACAGGTGGACGTCGATGGTCTGGTCGTCCCCGTACGACTGCTGCCAGACCTCGGCGAGCAGCTCGCGCCGGGCCACGACCACCCCGGGCCGCCCGGCGAGGAAGGCCAGCAGGTCGAACTCCCGCCGGGTGAGGTCCAGTACCGCCCCGTCGAGCTCGGCCTGGCGGCGCAGCGGGTCGATGGCGAGCCCGCCCACGCGCAGGACGCGGGACAGCGGTTCGGCCCCGGCCGCCTGGGAGCGGCGCAGCACGGCGGCCATGCGGGCGGAGAGGTGCTCAACGGAGAAGGGTTTGGTCAGGTAGTCGTCGGCGCCGTCGTTGAGCAGCCGAACGATCTCCGCCTCGTCGTCGCGCGCGGTGGCGATGATCACCGGCACGTCGGTGATGCCGCGCAGCATCTTGAGCGCCTCCGACCCGTCCAGGTCGGGCAGCCCCAGGTCGAGGATGACCACGTCGAAGCGGTGGTGCGCGACCTCGCGCAGGGCTTCCAGGGCCGTGCCGACGCTCCGCACGGTGTGGGAGGCCTCGGTGAGGTGCCGGATGAGGGCGGAACGTACGAACTGGTCGTCCTCGACCACGAGCACACTTGCCATGGCCCGCACCGTAGTCCATTCGGGGGACTCAGCGGGGTGGCGGGCGGCTTGTGTGACGGGTGGTGCAGTATGTGCCCTGATGCGACGAGGACTTCTCCATGCCATGGCCTGGACGCTGGCCACCGGGGCGGCGGTGACGCTGTCCTGGTGGGGCGTGCACGCGGTCATGTCGGGTACGGCCTACGATCCGCCGCTCGCGGTGCCGCTGGCCACCCTGCCCCTGTCCTCCTCGACCCAGCACCCGCACCGCACGGCGGACCCGCAGGATCCGCAGCCCTCGCAGTCCGCGTCCCCGTCGCCCTCCGCCTCCTCCGCCCCGGCCGGCTCGCCGGCCGCCGGAGCCTCCCCCGGCCCGCCCTCGGCGAAGCCTCCGGCCGGCTCCCGCCCCCAGCAGCAGGGGGAGGGCGGGAGCGCGGACACGGTCAAGGCGTATCCCGTCTCGGGCGGCCGGGTCGTCTTCGACCTAGGGGCCTCCTCGGCGGAGCTGGTCTCCGCGACCCCGGCGGCGGGCTGGCGGATGCAGGTGTGGAAGCAGGACTACTGGATCCGGGTCACCTTCACCCGGGACGGCCGCGAGGTGTCGGTGTTCTGCACCTGGCACGACCACCCGCCGCGGGTCGAGATCGTCGACCCTTAGAACGTACGGATCACGCCGGGACGGTTCCCACCAGCACGAACTCGTTGTACGGGAAGACCTTGCCCATCGGGCGGGGGAAGGGGAAGGAGTAGGTCCGGCGGACCGCGATCCCCGCCTTGCCCGCGTGCCGGCGCAGCTCCTCGAAGCCGACCCAGCGGATGTGGGTGGCGTCCGAGCGGTAGCCGACCTCCTGCGGGGTGATCATGACGACCGAGCCGCCCGGCTTGACCAGCGGGAGGTACTGCTCCAGCAGCGCCGCCGCGGTCTCCTCGTCGACGTGCTCCAGCACGTGCGCGACCAGCAGGCTGTCGAAGGACCCGGGCCCGCAGTCCGGGGCCGCGGCCAGCTCGTCGGGGGTGTAGGCGTTCAGTCCGCGCTCGCGGCAGGTCTGTACCGAGTGCGGGTTGTGGTCGACTCCGACGCTGTCGGGGCCGCAGTTGAGCAGGTTGCGCCCCAGACCGCAGCCGATGTCGAGGACCCGGCCCAGCTGCAGGCGCTGCAGGTTCCACCGGTACGGCGCCTGCGTCGGCAGCAGCCGCTTGATCCCGGACTGCTCCAGGCGGGCCAGCCGCTGGGTGTAGTCGGAACCTGCGGTGCTGGGAGCACCGGACGCCGGGGTCCCGGGGGTCGGGGCACCGGAGGTTGCGGGGAAATCAGACATCTTTGGCCGTCTCCTGAACGCGTCGTAGGAGGGGCGACCCTCCTAGGGCTTCACAGGCTACGCACGGGGACCGCCCGCCGGGAGTACTCTGCCGATCTTTATCCGGCAGATCGCCCGCGGATCGGGAACGCGACGGCGCACCCGCACCGCTCAGCGGAAGACCGACGGCGGCGGCTGCGGCGAGGCCACCGCGGAGGCGTCGGCGACCGGCGCCGCGCCGCCCGCGAAGTCCGCCAGGACCCGGCCGTGCTCGACCCGGCCCGGGTGCGGGTCGCTCGCGACCCGGCGGGTGAATTCGGCGACGGGCAGCTCGCGGTCGGCCGCCACGAGGACGGCGTTGCCGAACCGTTTCCCCCGCCACACCACCGGATCCGCGGCCAGCGCCAGCTCCGTGAACCGGGACGCGGCCGTCGCGATCTGGCTCCGCAGGTGGGCCAGCGGCGGACCGTCCGCCAGATTGGCCACGTACCACCCGGTGGGCGCCAGGGCGCGGCGTACCTCGTCCAGGAACTCGGTGCTCGTCAGGTGCGCCGGTGTCCGCGCGCCGCTGAACACGTCCGCGATCACCAGGTCCGCCCAGCCGTCCGGCACCTTGGCCAGGCCGGCCCGCGCGTCCAGCGCCCGGACCCGGACCCGCGCCTGCGGGTCCAGCGGCAGGTGTTGCCGTACGAAGGCCACCAGGGCGGCGTCGATCTCCACGATCTGCTGGGTGGAGCGCGGGCGGGAGGCGGCGGTGTAACGGGCGAGGGTGAAGGCGCCGCCGCCCAGGTGCACCACGTTCAGGGGCTGGCGGGCGGGCGCGGCGAGGTCGATCAGGTGGCCGATCCGCCGCTGGTAGGCGAAGTCCAGGTACCCGGGATCGTCCAGGTCCACGTGCGACTGCGGGGCTCCGTCGATCAGCAGGGTCCAGGCGCCGGCGCGCTCGCGGTCCGGTTCCAGCTCCGCCCGGCCGCCGTCCACCTGTCCGACGACCGCCTCCGCGGCAGCCCGTCCGCGCTGCTTGCCCTTGGTCCTGTCCTTGCCCGCCACGGTCCCATTGTCCCCGCTCGGCGGCAGTCGTCCGCTCAGGCAGTCGTCCGCTCGGCGGCAGTCGTCCGCTCAGCGGCAGTTGTCCGCGGCCTCGATCAGCCGGGCCGCCTCGCCGAGCGCCGCGCGCAGCACCGCGGGATCGGTGACCGGTCCGACGGCCTCCGGCGGGAGCAGCCAGCCGGTGACGCCCGCGACGGGAGAGGCGGCGTCGCCGAAGCGCATCCCGCGGCCGTTGGTCTGCGTACACGCACTGCCCGGCAGGTCCCAGGCGTCGGCGGTACCGGGCGGGACGAGGAAGCCGAGGGTGTCGCCGGATCCGTCGTGCAGGACGGGTCCGACCCCGCCGGCCTCGCTGGCGGCACGGCGGATGATGTCCACCGCCTCCAGACCCTGCCGGGTGGGCACGGTCACCAGGTCCAGGTCCAGGTCCGCCGCCGGGGCCGTGCCGGGCTCGGGCGCGGTGTTCGTTCCAGTGCTCTCCATGCCGCCCTCCACCAAGGGAACCCCTCCTCGATCCGGATCCGCATGGGTTCAACGCGCGGGAACGTCAACAGGTGCGGCGGCAAGACGCCGCAAAGGATGGCAGTTCATGGCGGATCGTGGGTGAGATATCCGTTTTGTAGCCAAACATCGGGTGAACACCCTGCCCCTGGCGGTACGTTCATGCGCGCCGGTCCCCACTCCACAGCACCGGCGCCGGGTTCCTTGCCAGAGAGGCCACGTCCATGGCGGCGTCCCCCCACTCACCCAACTCCACGTTCCGGCGACTGCGCGGACAGCACTCGCCGGCCGAGTTCGCGGCCCTGGTGCGACGGGCGGCGAAGGAGATCGGAGAAACGGTTTCCTGCGACGCGCGCTACATCGGCCGCGTCGAGTCCGGCGAGATCCGCTGCCCCAACTACGCCTACGAGCGGGTCTTCCTCCATATGTTCCCCGGCCGCGCCCTGGCCGACCTGGGCTTCTCCCCGCGCGAGAGCGTCCGCGGCCGCTCGGCGCTGCGCGAACCCGCCGCTCCCGCGGCCCCCTTCGCCACTACCGTCCCCGCCCCCCTTCCCTCCTCCCTCCTCCTCTCCGTCCCCACTCCCCGTTCCCCTTCCCGTCCCAAGGAGAGCGACGTGCTGCGTCGCGCGTTCATGGCGGGCGGCTCCGCGACCGTGGCGGCCGCGACGCTCGGCCTCACCCTGCTCGGCGACACCCGCCGCATCCCCTCCCGCGCCGGCGAGTCCGAGGCCGCGGCCGTCGAGGACGCCGTACGCCAGATCCGGCTGCTGGACGACCGGCACGGCGCCGACGCCCTGTACCGGCAGGCCGCCGAACCCCTGCGCGCCGCCTACGCGCTGCTCGACGCGGGAGCCACCCGGCAGTCCACCGAGGACCGGCTGCACGCGGGCGCCGGCGAGCTGGCCGTCTCGGTCGGCTGGCTGGCCCACGACTCCGGGCGCTTCGACGACGCCCGCTCGCACTACGCCGAGGCCCTGGCGACGGCCCGGGTGTCGCGGGACGCGGGCCTGGAGGCGCACGCCTTCAGCAACATGGCCTATCTCGCCCGGGACTGCGGCCGCTCCCGCGAGGCGGTACGGGCGGCCCAGGCGGGCCGCCGCGCCGCGCGCTCCCTCGGTTCCCCACGGCTGCTGTCGCTGCTCGCGCTGCGGGAGGCCGGCGGGTGGGCGGGGCTGGCCGACCGCAAGGCCTGCGAGGAGGCGCTGGCGCTGGCCCACACGGAGTTCTCGCGGGGCGCGGCGGACGCCGACCCCGAGTGGATGTCCTTCTTCGGCGAGGCGGAACTGGAATACCTGGAGGCGCGGTGCTGGGCGACGCTCGGGGAGCACGCCCGCGCGGCCCGGCACGCGCGCCGGGCCGCCGACCTCCAGGATCCGCACTTCGCCCGCAACGTGGCCCTCTACACGGGGGAGCTGGCGGACGACCTGGCGCGGGCGGGTGCGCCCGACGAGGCCGCGTGGGCGGGGGGCCGGGTGCTGGACCTGCTGGAGCAGGTCCAGTCGACCCGGATCCGGTCGAAACTGTCACAGACGGCCGAAGCGCTGGTCCCGCACCAGCGCTCCCCGCGCGTGGGCGCCTTCCTGACGCGGCACGCGTCGGCCTGACCTGGCCCGTGCGGGTGCGCCGCCGCTCCCGGGGCTCCGCCCCGCACCCCGCTCCTCAAACGCCGGAGGGGCTGAATCATCAGCCTCGCCTGGGGTCCCCCCGGACGGAGTCTGGGGGAGTTGAGGCGCGGGGGTCCGGGGGCAGCGCCCCCGGCAACGGCGGCGCACCCGCGCCCTCACTACGCGGCCAGGCGCTAGCCGTCCAGGTGCCCCGTGTCGTTCCAGCGTTCCAGGGCGGGCGCGCCGTAGGCCCAGCCGAGGACCGAGAGGGACGTGGGCTCCAGGCGGATGCGGGCGCCGAAGGAGGCTTCGAAGCCCAGCCAGCGGGCGGCCAGGGTGCGCAGGATGTGGCCGTGGGCGAAGACCAGGACGTCGCGTTCCGCCGAGCGGGCCCAGGCCACCACCTCGTCCGCGCGCGCCGCGACGTCCGCGACGGACTCGCCGCCCGGGACCCCGTCGCGCCAGATCAGCCAGCCCGGCCGGACCGCCTGGATCTCGGCCGGGGTCATGCCCTCGTAGTCGCCGTAGTCCCACTCCATCAGGGCGTCCCACGGCTCCGCCTGCACCCCGAAGCCCGCCAGCTCGCAGCTCTCGCTGGCGCGCACCAGCGGGCTGGTGCGGACCTCCAGGCCGGGCAGGCCCCGCCACGGGTCGCGGGCCAGCCGCTCACCGAGCAGCTTCGCGCCCCGCTTGCCCTCCTCCAGCATCGGCACGTCCGTGCGTCCGGTGTGCTTGCCGAGTTTGGACCACGCCGTCTGGCCGTGGCGGGCCAGCAGGATGCGGGGGGCCATATGAGTTCTCCCGGTACAGGTACGTTCATTCGGTTTTACGGTGATTCTGCCGTCCGTACATCATCCCATCGCAGGTTTCCGCCTCCGTCCCCGATTGTCAGTGGCGGATGGGACACTTCCGCGGGTGAGCTCCTACCCGCCCAGCAGCCCCGCGCAGCCGACCACGCTGCGCCGGCGGCTCGCCGCCCTGCGCGGTCCGGCCGTGCCGCCCCGACCGCTCGACGCCCGGGCCCTGGCGGCGCTCGCCGCCAATCCCGGCTGCGGCAGACGCGCCCTGCTCGACGGCGCCGGGGTCGACAAGACCGCGCTCGCCTCGGCCCTCGGCTCCCCGGCGGCCTTCGGCCAGTCGCAGTTCGCCATCATCCGCGGGAACTCCTTCGAGGCCAAGGTCAAGGGCGACGGCGGAGCCGAGCTGCTGCGGCTGGCCCACGCCCATCTCGACCCCGCCGCCGAGCCCCCCGGACCGGACGCCCGGGTCCCCGACCTCACCGCCGCCGGGCCCGAGGGCCGCGCCGCCCGCACCGCGCTCGCCCTGCGCGAGGCCACCGCCGCCGGCCGGGACACCGGGGCGTGGACCCTGCTCGACCACCCGATGCTGGCCCTGGAAGTGGCGGGCTCCCCCGCCTACCTGGAACCGGACGCGGTCGTCGTTCATCCCGACGGCCGCTGGAGCGTCGTGGAGATCAAGTCCTTCCCGATGATCGACGGCGCCGCCGACGCCGCGAAGGTGGGCGCCGCCGCCCGCCAGGCCGCCGTCTACGTGCTGGCCCTGGAGCGGACCGCCGGGAAACTGACCGGCGCCGAGGTCGGCCACACCGCGCTGCTGGTCTGCCCCAAGGACTTCTCCAACCTGCCCACCGCCTCCCCCGTCGACGTCCGCCGCGAGCGCTCGGTCACCCGGCGCCAGCTGGAGCGGCTGACCCGCGTCGAGGAGCTGGCCGCCGCGCTGCCCGAAGGGCTCAGCTTCGACCCGGCGCTGACCACCGAGGAACTCACCGAGGCGGTCGCCGCCGTGGACGCCGCCTACGCCCCCGAGTGCCTGGCCGCCTGTGAGCTGGCCTTCCACTGCCGCGGCCAGGCCCACGCCGCGGACGAGGTGAGCGCCCTGGGCCGTTCCGTACGGGGTGAGCTGGGCGCGCTGACCACCGTCGAGCAGGCCCTCGCGGCGGCCAGCGGGTCCGGCTGCGCCGAGGACCCGACGGCGGCCGCACTGCACCGGGCGGCCCGGCTGCGCGCCGAGGCGCTGCACTCGGCGGGGGAGGGCGCGGCATGCCCCTCCTGAACACCCTGGCGCGGCTGGAGGCCGTCCGGGCGGGCCGGGCCCAGCCGCTGGCGACGGTACGCCACCGCCATCTGAGCGAGCGCCCGCTGGTCCTCGTACCGCTGACGACGGCCGGTGAGGCGGGGGCTCCGCTCGGCGCCCTGGTCGGCACCGATCCCGCCGCGCCGCGGCTCCTGGTGGTCCCGCAACCGCGCGACCGGGACCTGCGGTGGGCCTTCCTCGCCGACCTGGCCGCCGAGGTGCTGCCGTATGTGGACGCCTACGCCGACGAGGTCGAGGTCGTCGAGCGCAGCGAGACCGACCCGGAGACGGGCAAGAGGTCCAAGGTCGCGGCCGAGCTCTGCCTGGACGCACCGCAGCTGATCGTGCCGAGCCGCGCGGGCATCGAGTACGTGAGGCTGCTGGGGCGGTCGATGCGCTTTCGCCGCACCGCCGAGGAGGACCCGGACAACCCCTACCCGGCGCCCGCCCGGGTGCCGCTGCTGGGGCGCTGGTTCACGCACCTCGCCGAGCGCTCCCGGGTACCGGGATCCTCGATGCTGCTGTCGGCCTCCGAGCTGCTGGGGCGGCACTGGGCCACCGGCCAGAGCCATCTGGAGGACCAGCACCTGGGCGCCCTGCTGGCGTGGATAGCGCCCCCGGAGGGCGAGTCGGGCGCCGAGGCCGCCCTGCGCGCCGAGCTGGCCCGCGACGGCGACGGCCGGTTGCTGCTCCCGCCCGCCGGTCCCGCCACGGACCCTGCCTTCGACAACAAGCTGCTCGCCCCGGCGATGGCCCGCTACGACGCGGCGCGCTCGGCGCAGCCGCAGGACGAGCGGGCGCGGGCCCGCGCCGAGCAGGACGTACGGGACCTGGTCGCCTCCCAGATGACGCCCACCTGGGACGCGGTGTGGCGCTCCCTGGAGCTGCTGCGCGCCCTGCCCGCCGGGGAGCGGACCGCCGAGCGCTGGACGCGCGACCGCTGGTCGTACACGGGCCACCGGAACCGCGTACGGGCGGGCGAGCCGCCCCAGCCGCGCCGCGACGACGCGGTGACGGCGGCCCAGAAGCTGGCCACGCGGGAGACCGAGCAGGTGCGGCTCGACGCCCAGGAGGCGCTGGACGACCCCCTGGTGATGGCGGGCCGGCGGCTCGCGGGCGAGGCCTTCGCCGGTGAGGTCACCGAGGTGGTGATGGAGTGGACGGAGTCGAAGCGGCCGAGCCCGCGCCCCCTGGTGACGGTGGCCACCGAGGACCGGCCCCAGCTCGCGGAAGGGGGCGGCGGGAAGGTGTTCCGCTCGCTGGCCGGACGGCCGCAGTCGGCGCAGTTCGTACGGTACGAGGCCGACGGCCAGATCGTGCTGCGGCTGCTCGACAAGATGGGCCGCGGCAGGGAGCCCGAGCCCGGCTCGGTCCCGGAGAAGGGCGACCGGGTGTGCTGGACGCTCTTCGAGCACGACGCGCGCGGCGGCCCCAGGCTCCCGGACCCCGAGCGGACCCCGTGGACGCACGGCGGCCCGCCGGGACACCTGACCGGCCCCGTGGCGACCGACGCCGTGACCGACGAGGACCTGCTGTGAACTCCTTCGACCCGGGAGCCGCGGCCGCCGACGCGACCGCCGCGATCCTGCACGACACCCTGCACGGGACCGAGCGCGGCGTCGTCGTCGACTCCCCGCCCGGAGCCGGCAAGTCCACGCTCGTGGTCCGGGCGGCCCGCGAACTGGCCGCGGCCGGACGCCGGCTGATGGTGGTGGCGCAGACCAACGCGCAGGTCGACGACCTGGTGCTGCGCCTCGCCGACAAGGACCCGGAGCTCAAGGTCGGCCGGCTGCACAGCAGCGAGGGCGACGCCTACGATCCAGCCCTGCGCGACCTCCCCTCGGTCACCCTCTCCGCCAAGCCCGGCGACCTCGCCGGTCTGCCCGTCACGATCTCCACGGCGGCGAAGTGGGCCTTCGTCCAGGACGTGGAGCCCTGGGAGCACGCCATCGTCGACGAGGCGTACCAGATGCGCTCGGACGCGCTGCTGGCGGTGGCCGGGCTGTTCGACCGGGCGCTGTTCGTGGGCGACCCGGGGCAGCTGGACCCCTTCAGCGTGGTCGGCGCGGAGCAGTGGGCGGGCCTGTCCTACGATCCCTCCGCCGCGGCGGTGAGCACCCTGCTCGCCCACAACCCGCAGCTGCCGCAGCACCGGCTGCCGGTGTCCTGGCGGCTCCCGGCGACGGCGGCGCCGCTGGTCTCCCGCGCGTTCTACCCGTACACGCAGTTCCGCAGCGGTACGGGACCGGGCGAGCGCCGGCTGTCGTACGGGGTCCCCTCGGACGGGTCGGGTCCGGACCGGGTGCTGGACGAGGCGGCCGAGGCGGGCTGGGGCCTGCTGGAGCTGCCCGCCCGGCACACCCCGCGCACCGACCCGGAGGCGGTGCGGGCGGTGGCCCTGGTGGTCCGCCGCGCGCTGGACCGCGGGGCGGTCACCTCCGACGAGCAGTCCCCCGGCCCGGCCCCGCTCACGCCCGACCGGATCGCGGTCGGCACCGCGCACCGCGACCAGGCGGCGGCGGTCCGTGCGGCGCTGGTCGCGCTCGGGGTCACGGGGGTCACGGTGGACACGGCGAACCGGCTCCAGGGCCGCGAGTACGACCTCACGGTGGTCCTCCACCCGCTGTCGGGCCGCCCGGACGCGACGGCCTTCCACCTGGAGACGGGCCGCCTGTGCGTCCTGGCCTCCCGCCACCGGCACGCGTGCGTGGTGGTGGCCAGGGCGGGCATAGCGGAGCTCCTGGACGAACACCCGTCGACGGAACCGGTCCAGCTGGGGGTGACGGTGAAGTTCCCGGACGGCTGGGAGGCCAACCACGCGGTGCTCGCGCACCTGGCGGAACACCGGGTGGCCTGGCGGCCGTGAGCCCCGCCGGGCCGGGTGTCCCTACGACTTGCGGGTGACGCCCATCCGGGCGGCCAGCACCTCGCCCACCTCGGCCAGGACGCGCAGCTGCTCGGGGGTCAGGACGTCGATCAGGTGGCGGCGTACCGACTCCACGTGGAGCGGGGCCGCCGTCATGATCGTGCTCACGCCCATGGCGGTGAGGACCACCTCCGCGCCCCGGGCGTCGGCGGCCACCTCCTCGCGGCGGACGAGGCCGCGCTGTTCCATGCGGGTGAGCTGGTGGGACAGCCTGCTGCGCGACCACTGCATCAGCTCGGCCAGTGCGCTGATGCGCGTGCGGTGGCCGTCCGTGGAGCCGAGGACCGACAGGACGTCGTAGTCGGCCTCGGAGAGCCCGCTGTCCTGGCTGAGGTCGCGTGCGATCCCCGCGTTGACCAGGGGGAACATCCGCCGCCAGGCGTACCAGGCGTCCTGCTCACGTGCCGTGAGCCACCGGGGCTCGGGTGCGGGGGTCATATCTGCACTCTAACCAGATCGATGACACATCATCTACCTGGTTGACACGTCACCCACCCCCCGGGTTCTATAGGTGACACATCAACAACCACCCGCACCCCTGGGAGCCCACGCCGTGACCCGCCTCCACGTCATCTCCGCCGCCACCCGCCCCACCTCCTCCGGTCGCCCCCTCGCGCAGTGGGTCACGGAGCAGGCCCGCGCGCACGGCGGCTTCGAGGTCACCCCGGTCGACCTCGCCGAGATCGCGCTGCCCTTCCTCGACGAGCCCGAATACGCCTCCACCGGCAACTACGCCCACCAGCACACCCGCGACTGGAGCGCCCTGGTCGACTCGGCCGACGCCTTCGTCTTCGTCCTGCCGATGTACAACGCCGGCTTCACCGCCCCCTTCAAGAACGCCATCGACTTCCTCTACCGCGAGTGGGCGGGCAAGCCGGTCGGCATCGTCAGCTACAGCGGCGGCCCCAGCGGCGGCGCCCCGGCGGCCGAGATGCTCAAGCCCGTGCTCAACCGGGTCGGCCTGTTGCCCGCCGAGCGCTCCATCGCCATCCCGGGCCTGCCCGGGCTGATCGGCCCCGAGGGCTTCCGGGCGCCCGAGGGACTCGTGGGCGAGCTGACGGGCGTCCTCGACGACGTGGCCACGCTGGCCGCGCAGCGCGCCGCGGAGCCCGCCGCCGTCTGAGCTGACGGCCCCTTGCGCGGCGTTGGACAATGGACGGTGGCCCGGAAGCATTTCGCACGCGCAGCAGGAGGACACGCATGGCAGAGCCGGAGCGGACCCAGCGGAGGCTGCGGCCTGCGCCGCTGCTCTTCGAACCCTCGGAGGCGGCGGCGGATCCGGAACACTTCTTCGACCTGGAATCGATAGAGGACCCGGCGGAGCTCCTGGCGCGCGCGACCGAGCTGACGCTGGCGTTCCGGGCCGCGCAGGACCGGGCGGTGGAGTTCCAGGCGCTGGCCGCCGCCCAGCTCGCGGATCCGAGCCGGTTCGACCGGCTCTCGCCGGGGGCGATCGCCGATCAGGCGGAGTGGACCGAGGACTACGCCCGCAAGATGATCGAATTCGGCGAGTCCCTCCAGCGCGGGGCCGGTACGCCGTAGCGGGGTCCGGGGGCTCTGCCCCCGGCGACGGCGCGCAACGGCGCGCAAGATATCCCATCACCACCCGTCGCGTCCCGGTTTTCGGTAACTCCCGGAAACCGGCTCGCTACGCCCGGTACATCTGGCATATGACGACGCTGACGACGGCAATGACCTCCCCCGCCCTCGACACGCGCTGCGCGCGCCCCGCCACCCATGTCACCCCGCAGGGCGCCGCCTGGCTGGCCTCGGCCGCCGCCGACCCCGAGCGCACCCTCGCACTGTGGCAGGCCCGGCCGACCGCGCTCGCCACGCTGCCCTGCGGGAGCGCCTTCGACGTCGTCAACGTCCCGCTCGTCCTCGGCCGCCGCGTCCTGGACCTGCTCTGGTCCGAGGGCCCCGGCTCCGGCCCCGTCGCGGTGCACCGCGGCCGGATGCTCCTCTTCGCCTCCCCCGGCGCCGCCCACCGGCTCCCCGCCCTGCTGGCGTGGGAAGAGTGGGGTGGTTCCCGTACGGCCCCGGCGCCCCTGTGCCACGGTCGCGGCGACGCCGTCACCGTGCCGCCGCTGGCCGCCACCCCCGGCCCTTCCCGGTGGCTCGTGGCCCCCGACGCGCGCACGCCGTGGCTTCCGGGGCCGGAGGCGCTGCTCTGGGCCTTCGTACGGGCGGCCCGCAGCCCCGCACCGACCGGACCTGGGGATATCGATTTTTCGTTCCGCGGATCCTCCTGCTAATGTCTACCTCGTCAGCAAGCGCCGCTAGCTCAGTTGGTTAGAGCAGCTGACTCTTAATCAGCGGGTCCGGGGTTCGAGTCCCTGGCGGCGCACAGACGGAAGAAGGCCTCCACGCGAGTGGGGGCCTTCTTCGTTTCCCCGCCGCCACCCCCTACGTGGTGATCTTCACCGTGTACGCGCCGGACGGCGTGCGGTCCGCCACCTCGATCCTGATCCGCTCGCCGGGCACCTTGTAGGTCTCGCCCACCTCCAGCGGAGCGTCAGCCAGCGGCGGGTACACCGAGCGGTCCCAGCAGGCCTCCGTCTCCGGATGGGCGTCCAGGACCTCGATCGGGCCGCCGCCCGACGCCGCCTCGTTGCGCACGCGGTAGACGAGGACCCCCTCCGTGCAGGTGTCCCCGTCGTTGCCGGCGGAGCCCCGCGCCTCGATGGCGATCGCGCTGCCGGGTCCCGTACGGATCACCGCGAGCCGGGTCCCGCCGGTGCCGCCCGCCACCGGGGCCTGCGCCAGGGGCTGGAGGGTGTGCAGCGAGGAGCCGGACTGCACGCAGTCCACCTGGGAGGCGTCCAGCCAGCCCAGCTTCCACTTGTGCCAGGCGAAGAGGTCCGGGGCCATGCCGAACTGGCTGCCCATGACGTCCCAGTCCCCGACGTAGGTGTCCCAGTCACCCTTTCCGTCCGTGGGCCGGTGGTAGAGGTCGGGCAGGTCGAAGACGTGCCCGGTCTCGTGGGCCAGCACGTTGCGGTCCGGGGGGTGGCGCTCGAAAACGGTCACGATCCGGCGCAGTTCCGTGCCGTCGGCGACGATCGGGCGGTCGAAGTTCACGACCTTCGTGGCGTCGGAGTCCACCCCGGGCGCGTCCGGGTCGGCGACGAAGTAGACGACGTCGTACTTGCCGAAGTCCACCTCGGCGTCGGCGGCCGCGACCGCGTCCCGCAGGTAGGCCGCCCGGTCCTCGGGGGCCCAGTCGCGCCTTATCCCGTACGCGGTGGACGGCTTGGGCATCGGGATCCACCGCTTCTGCGGGTGCGCGGCCAGGCGGAACCGGCCGTAGGAGGCCTGCTCGAAGAACTCGCTGGTGGCGGGGAAGTAGTCGCCGGCGATCTCCCCGGTCGTGAGGGTGGTGCGGTGGTCGGGGAACGAGAGGAAGACCATGACCGCATCGAGGGTCCGCTCGGGCTTGGGGTAGGCGCCGTTCCAGCTGTCCAGGCCCAGCGAGTGGTGCGCCGCCGTACGGGAGAGCGCGCAGGGTCCGGCTCCCGAATCGGCCACCGCGGGCCCCGCGACGAGCGACATGGCCGCGAGCGCCGTCAGGGAGGTGAGTGCCGCGCCGGTACTTCGGATGCGGGAGCGGTCCACTCCCCCGGGTGGCTGCTGACGCGTCACATCGACCTCCGGTGGTGGATTTTTCCCTGTTTAGCCACCTTGAGGCGCTTGTCTTACTAATGCCCTGTTCCGCTGCCCCACACGAGTGAGCAATACGGCAAGCCGGTGACCCCCGGGCTTCACGCACCTGCCTACAGATCGTCACGACCGATCACCCGAGAACAGTGGAGACCCTCGGGTGCTCACAGCCGCGCAGAAACGATCAAGCGATCTTGGTCCGACGAAGCGTCAGCACGCCGAACAGCCGAGCCCCGCACGGCGACGCCGCTGGATAGGGCCTCCCGGCAGCCTCTATGATCGGCACACTTTCCTGCACGGACACTCACGAACACTGCGGGAGCCAACGGTGAGCGGAACCTCAGAGGGAACCGGTTCGGCGGCCGACAGCATCCGATCGGCCATTACGGAGCGTCACCCGGCCGTGCCGGCAGTGCCGTCGGCCTCCCCGATGCCAGCCAGCTCGGCGGCGCCCTATCGCGCCACCGAGGCCGAGCTGCGCGACTACCGGGCCGCCTTCAACGCGGCCCACCTCGCCATGGCCGTCGTGGACCGCGACGGTTACGTGGTTGCCGCGAACCAGGCCTTCGCCGGACTGCTGGGCAGCGAGCCCCACGCCCTCGTCCACCGGTGCGCCGCCGACCTGGTGGACCTGGCGGCGGAGGCCCGCACCTGGGCCGCGTACCAGGAAGTGCTCCGCGGTCGCCAAGCCCGGCTGCGCTGCACCCGCCGCCTCAAGCACCCCGACGGGCACTCGCTGTGGACCGAGGTCACCCTCGGGCCCGTCCCCGGGACCGGGGACGTCCTGCTGTCCGTGGCCGACATCAGCGACCGGCGCGACCTCCAGGCCCGCCTGCGGCACCTCCAGATGCACGACCCGGTCACCCGGCTGCCGAACAGGACGCTGTTCTTCGAGCGGCTCTCCGCCGCCCTGGAGGCCTCCTCGTACGAACACGGCGGCGGCACGGGCCGGATCGGGCTGTGCTACCTGGACCTCGACGGGTTCAAGGCCGTCAACGACACCCTCGGCCACCGGGTCGGGGACCGGCTGCTGGCCGCCGTCGCCGCCCGGCTGACCCAGTGCGCCGACCAGTCCGGCTACGGGCGCACCGGCGGGCACCTGGTCGCACGGCTCGGCGGCGACGAGTTCGCCCTGCTCGTGGAGGACTCCAGCGGCACCGACCAGCTCGCCGACCTGGCGAAGAGCGTGCTGGCCGCCGTACAGGAGCCCTTCGACCTGGCCGGGCAGCGGCTGTCGGTCTCCGCCTCCATCGGGGTGGTGGAGCGGAGCACGGCCGGAACCTCCGCGACCGGTCTGATGCAGGCCGCCGATACGACGCTGTACTGGGCCAAGGCGGACGGCAAGGCCCGCTGGACGCTCTTCGACCCGGAGCGCAACGCGCACCGCATGACCCGGCAGGCGCTCTCCTCCACGCTCCGCCCTGCCGTGGAGCGTGGGGAGTTCGAGCTGGAGTACCAGCCGCTGGTGGACCTGGAGAGCGGCGCCCTGCGCGGGGTCGAGGCCCTGGTGCGCTGGAACCACACGCAGTTCGGCAAGCTCACGCCGAATCGGTTCATCGGAATTGCGGAAGAAGACGGCTCCATCGTCCAGTTGGGCCAGTGGGTGCTGCGCACCGCCTGCCGGCAGGCCCGCCGCTGGCAGATCGAACAGCCCAGCGACACCCCGGTCTTCGTGTCGGTCAACGTCGCCGTGCGGCAGGTGTGGGACTCGGACCTGGTGGGCGACGTCGCGGAGATCCTGGCCGAGACGGGCCTGGCGCCGCAGCTGCTGCAGCTGGAGCTGACCGAGTCCGCCGTGATGGGCTCGGCCGGCCGGCCGCTCCAGGCCTTGCAGGCGCTCAGCGACATGGGCGTACGGATCGCGATCGACGACTTCGGCACCGGGTATTCGAACCTGGCCTACCTGAGCCGCCTGCCGGTCTCGGTCCTGAAGCTGGACGGCTCCTTCGTACGGGGCTTCCGCTACGACGAGGGCACGCACCCGAACCCGGCCGACGAGACCATCGTCGAGGCCATGGTCCAGCTCGCGCACCGGCTGGGCCTGACAGTGACGGCGGAATGCGTGGAAACGGCGGGCCAGGCCGCGCGGCTGCGACGCGTGGGCTGCGACACGGGGCAGGGCTGGCTGTACTCCCGCGCGGTGGCCCCGGACGTGATCGCCGGCATGATCGACCGACAGGTGGCGGCGGGCCCCGGCCAACTGGACGGGCCCGCGCCGCACCCTCCGGTCTGAGAGCGACAAACGTCGAACGTGTTCGGAACGGCGGGAACCGAACATGATCGATCAGGCGTCGTCAACTCGCCTAAGTCGAAACGGACTTCATACTCAACGAGGGGGAACCATGAAGACGACCCGAGCTGCGCTGGTCCTGACCGCCATCGCACTGGCTCCGGCCCTGCTGCTCTCCACCCCGTCCTTCGCCGCCATCACGCCCGTCGCCGCCTCGGTGACCACGGTCGTGGGCTCGGACGAGGACAACGCCGTCGCCATCGCCAAGATCTTGGCCGACCCCACCAGCGGCGAGGCCGTGATCCGCGAGGCCAACGAGGCCCTGAGCGGCACCCCGGAGGACAGGCTCACGTTCCTGACCACCGGCTACGCCCTCGCCCAGGACGAGGACAACACCTTCGCCATCGTCAAGCTCCTGGCCGACCCCACCAGCGGCAAGGCCGTGAAGCGGGAGGCCAACAAGGCCCTCAGCGGCACCGCCGCCGACCGCGCCGCCTTCCTGACCACCGGTCTCCGGCTCGCCCGGGCCGAGGACGACCGCGTCACGGTCGCCCGGATTCTGTTCCGCACCGACATCAGCGACGCCCTGCGCGCGGCGGCCGAGAAGGCGCTGAACGGCACCCCGGAGGAGCTGCGGTACTTCGTGACGGTCGGCCAGTACCAGTTCTGACCTGCCCGAGGCGGCAGCCCCGGGCAGGGGGCTGCCCACGGCTGGTCAGAGGCTCCGGACGAACTCGCCGAACGCCTCCGGGGCGACCGTGAACGTCGGCCCGTCGGGGTTCTTCGAGTCCCGGACGGCGACGAGGCAGGGCTGGGCCGCGACCTCGATGCAGTCGCCGCCGGTCCCTCCGCTGTACGAAGCCTTGCGCCAGGCGGCGGAGCCGAGGGGGGCGCACTCGACGCAGTCGCCGCCGCTGGAGCCGCTATAGGACGACTTACGCCACAGCGCGCCCGTCAGGCTCTGGATGCTTCCCATAGCGTTCCTCCATTACGCGAGCGATCAGCTCTGCCGACGCCCGGGGAGAGAGGGCCTCGGCCTGCAAACGAGCGTAGCCGACCGAACGCTCTTTGATCACTTGCGGGTTGGCGGTCATGTGCCCGGAGTCATAGCTCTCGCTGTAGTGCAGATCCGGATCGCCGTCGAACCGCAGAAGATTGAACGAGCCCATCATTCCCGCGTGCTGTCCGGCGCTGAAGGGCAGGACCTGGATCTCCCGCCACTGCCGGTCTTGAAGACTCAACAGGTGGGCGAGTTGGTTCCGCATGACCTCGCGGCCACCGATCTCCCGGTAGAGAGCCGCCTCGTCCAGCACCACCCACAGGACAGGCGGATTGTCGCGGGCCAGTATGCGCTGCCGATCCAGGCGAGCCGCGACGGCAGCATCGAGCGTGTCGGGGTTCTCGACGCCCAGCACCGCACGCGCGTAGGCCTCCGTCTGAAGGAGTCCGTACACCAGCTGGCACTGGAACGTGGAAATGAACGTCGCCCGGGCCTCCATCTCCGCGTACGCCTGGAACCAGCTCGGCAGCACGCTCCGCAGGACCAGCCCCACCAGGCGGGAAAAATGCCCGTCCGTGCCCAGCGCCGCGTCCACCCGCTCCGAGAAGTCCCGCGTCGGCACCCTCTTCGTGTGCTCGATCATCCCCACCAGCGAGCCGGTGCAGTAGATGATGTCGCCCAACTGCCCCAGTTTCAGCCCGGCCGCCTCTCTCAGCCGACGGAGTTCGTAGGCGTAGTAGTCCAGCGGCGAGGCGCTGGGGTCGAGGTCGCGGACCTGGACCATGGACGGTCACCTCCATGGAGACGTGCACCGGATTCGGCTGCCTGTGGCCGAGCGTAACGAGTCCGACACGTCGGGTGTGGGGAATCCCGGTAACCATGTGACACACCTCCGCCCCGCACCCGGGATCCGGGGGCGGGGCGGGGTGTCGCTCGGCGCGAGGTGGGGGGATCAGCAGGCGCCGAGGTCCTTCCAGACACCCCATTCACCGGTGGTGCCCGGCGTCTCGTTCTGCGTCCACCACTGGGCCTTGTACTTGCGGCCGTTGTGGGAGACCTCGTTGCCGGCGGTGTAGACGGTGCCCGCGACGTACGCCGGGGTCGAGCCGCAGCCGCTCGGCGGGGTCGTGGTGGGCGGGGTCGTCGTCGGCGGCGTGGTCGTCGGCGGCGTGGTGACCGGCGGCTGCGTCGCGGAGCCGAGGGCGTCCGAGATCTGGTTCAGCAGCGTGGTGTTGTTGTCCAGGCCGAGCAGGGAGTACATCATCGCGCCGGCCAGGCCGCGCTGCTTGCCGTAGTCGACCCGGGCCTGGATGGACTTCTGGTTCAGGCCGGTGAAGAACTCCCCGTCCTTGTAGAAGTACGCGGCCTTGGCCTGGTCGTCCCAGAAGGTGGTCGCCGGGTTGTCGACGAGCCCGCCGAGCTCCTTGTAGTTGGCGATGCCGGCCTGCTGGCTGGTGGGCCGGGCGGCGGAGGGGCCGGTGGCGCTCTGGGCGAGGCCGTTGGTGGTCCCGGCGGGGACGCCCTTCCAGCCGCGGTAGTAGAACTCGTAGCCCAGCGTCAGCTTGTTGGCGGGGAAACCGCCCGTGATGCCGTAGGCCGGGTTGCCGTCGATCCAGGAGTCGATGGCGTTCTTGATGCCGTACTTCTGGGTGCCCGGTGCGATCGGGTCGGTCGGGTCGGCCGCCGAGTTCAGCAGGGGGGACTGGTGGTACGTCGGCCCGTCGCCGTCCCAGGCGCCGTGCATGTCGTACGTCATGATGTTCGCGTAGTCGAGGTACGCGCCGATCTTGTCCGTCTCGATGCACTTGATCTTGTCCTGGCCGGCCGGGAGCGCGGAGGTGAGCAGGTACTTCTTGCCGCCGTTGGCCGTGCCGTAGGCGTCGAGCTGCGCGCGGAACTCCTTGAGCAGGAGCGTGAAGTTCTGCTTGTCCTCGGGGGCGTAGTGGTTGCCGAGGTGGCCGCCCGCCGAGCCGGGGTACTCCCAGTCGATGTCGATGCCGTCGAAGATCCCGGCCGCCGCGCCCTGGCCGCCGAAGCCGCCCTCGACCGGCAGGTTGCCCTTGATGTACTGGTCGATGCAGGAGGACACGAGCTTCTTGCGGGAGGCGTCGGTCTTCGCCGCGTCGCTGAAGTACTTCGAGTAGGTCCAGCCGCCGAGCGAGATGTTGATCTTCAGGTGGGGGTATTTGGCCTTCAGCTGCTTGAACTGGTTGAAGACGCCCACGATCGGCTGGTCCCACTTGTCGGCGACCCCGCTGACGCTGTCCGCCGCGCTGAAGGACTTCTGGTAGTCGGCGTACGAGTCGCCCGCGCCGTCACCGGCGTTGGGGTTGTTGTCGTCGCCCGCCGCCTTGTTCGCCTCGAAACAGGTGAGGTTGGTGGGGTGGATGTTGCCGAACGAGTAATTGATGACGTCCAGCTTGCCCGCTATGCCCCGGGTGTCGAGGTGCTTGGGGTAGAAGGCGTTGCCGTACACGCTCCACTGGTCGTAGTAGGCGATGCGGACGCCGCCCGCGGCGGCGGTGGTTCCGGCGTCGGCCGCCTGGGCGGCGGTGCCGAGTCCCGCGAAGGAGGCAAGCGCTCCGGCTGCCAGCGCTGCCGTGGCGGCGGCAGCGACGAGAGATTTACGGATGTGCATGAACTGCCTCCGGTGGGGGTGGGAGGGAGGAGCAAGACGTTCGGGTGAGAGCAGTGATAGCGATCACTTCAGGGCCGCGTCAATGGTTCGGACCAAAGAAGGACTAGACCACTCACGCCACAAAACCCCTCGTCAGAGACCTGAGCGCACATCAGAAACCGCTCGCCACCCCGGGTGACGAGCGGTTTAAGGCTCCCTTGAGCCATCCCCCGGCAAGGGTGCGGCAATGAACCAGCCACACCCCGTTCGTACGGGGTCAGTCGGCGGCGGGCGCCTCCACCGGCATCCCGTACGCATCCGCGACGAGCTCGTACGAGCGCAGCCGGGCCGCCCCGCTGTGGGCGTTGGCGGTGAGCATCAGCTCGTCCGCGCCCGTCCGCGCGGCCAGGTCGTCGAGCCCGGCGCGCACCTCGTCGGCGGTGCCGTGGACGACGTTCGCGAGCCAGCCGTCCACGAACTCCCGCTCCAGCGGGGAGAAGGGGTACGCCGCCGCCTCCTCGGGCGTCGGGATCAGTCCGGGCCGCCCGCTGCGCAGCCGCAGCATCGACAGGGCGCCGGTGAGGACCTGGGCGCGGGCCTCCCCGTCGGTGTCGGCGGCCAGTGCCGAGACCCCGATGACGGCGTACGGGGCGTCCAGTACGGCCGAGGGCCTGAAGCTGCGGCGGTAGAGGTCGAGCGCGGGCAGGGTGCCGGCGGCCGAGAAGTGGTGCGCGTAGGCGAAGGGCAGGCCGAGCTCCCCGGCGAGCCGGGCGCTGAAGCCGGAGGAGCCGAGCAGCCACAGTGGCGGCCTCCCGGTGGGACCCTGCACCGGGCCCGGTACGGCGTGGACGCGGGCGTACGGGTGCCCGTCGGGGAAGTCGTCGTCGAGGAAGCGGGTGAGTTCCGCGAGCCGCCGGGGGAACTCCTCCGCGGCCTCGTCCAGCCGCCCGGGCCCGCGCAGCGCGGCGGCCGTGCGGCCGTCGGTGCCCGGCGCGCGGCCGAGCCCGAGGTCGATCCGCCCCGGGGCGAGCGCCTCCAGGGTGCCGAACTGCTCGGCGACGGCGAGCGGGGCGTGGTTGGGCAGCATGACCCCTCCCGACCCGAGCCGGATGCGGGAGGTGTGCGCGGCGAGGTGCGCCAGGATCACGGCGGGCGAGGAGCTGGCGACGCCGGGGATGGAGTGGTGCTCGGCGACCCAGTGGCGGTGGTAGCCGCGGGATTCGGCGAGCCGGGCCAGGGCGACGCTGGTGCGCAGGGAGTGGTGGGCGGTGCTGCCGGCGCCGACGCTGACGAGGTCGAGGACGGAGAGCGGTACGGCCGCCCGGCCCCGTGCGGCGCCGCGGATCCCGTTCCCGCCCTGCCGTCGATGCGCGTCCCCGGCGTCCCCGATGTCACTCATCGTCGCTCCCGTCTCACTGTGCCGCCCCATATTGTCCGTACGAAGAACTCGAACCGTGAGCGGCCGCGGGGCATTCCCGGGCACAGTGGGACTGTGCGCATGACCATGGCATATGCCAAGAGAGTAGATCCAGGCGAGGGGATGTAATTGAGCCATCAATCTTCTCAACAGGCGCTCCACATGGGCCGCTTGATGGCTATCGTGGTAGGGCAAGCGGTAACAACCTGCTAGGGGGAGACCGTGGCGCTGAAGCCCGAGCCGACCGCGCCGTTCCACTCGGTGCAGTACGCACTACGCGTACTCGAAACGATCGCACGGCACACCGGTGGTGTCACCGATGTACAGATCGCGCGTGAGACCGGCCTGCCCGCAGTGCACCTCGCCCCGATGCTGCTCATGCTGCGGCGGGAGGGGTACGTCCTGCAGGTGTCCGACGGTGCCTACGCCATAGGGGATTCCCTCGTCCTCCTCGGCTCCGGCATCGACCGCCAGCAGGCACTGACGGACAAGCTCCAGGAGACGCGGGACCGGCTGCGCGACTCGGTCGGCGCGGCCGTTTACATCAGCCGGTACGTGGACGGCGAGGTCAGGATCACGCAGTTCGCGGACAGCCCGCGCACACCGAAGGTGCACGAGTGGGTCGATTTCCGCTCGGCCGCGCACGCCAGCGCGGTCGGCAAGTGCCTGCTGACCCAGCTCGATCTGAACGGGCGGCGTGACCACCTGGCCCGTCACAAGATCGCCCGGCTGACGTCTAAGACGATCGTGAACGAGCGGATCCTGTTCTCCAAGCTGGACTCCCAGCCGGCCACCGTGCCGGTGCTGGACCTCCAGGAGTACGCCGTGGGCACGGTCTGCGCGGCGGTCCCGATCACGGCCGGGGCCTCGGTGGGCTGCCTGGCCCTGTCGATGCCGGTCGAGCACGCGCATCGGCTGCGCGCCGCGGCGGACACCCTGAACCGGAAGACGGCGCCGCTGCTGCTCTCGCTCACCCTTTAGGCTGCTGAGCTGCTGGAAAACACTTCGGGCGGTTTCCGGTGAACCGGAAACCGCCCGAAGTACAGGTGCGCCGCCAGGGACTCGAACCCCGGACCCGCTGATTAAGAGTCAGCTGCTCTAACCAACTGAGCTAGCGGCGCCTGACACAGAAAATACTACCTGGTCCTCCGGGGTGCTCAAAACCAGTACCCGGTGGTGGCGCGGGGGCCGCTGCGCGGAGCCTTCTCCCCGCCCCGCCCTTTCTCCGTTTCCCGGGCGCTGCCCGGACCCGGCCCTCAAACGCCGGACGGCTGGAATGGCTGCTCCGGGGGCCGACACGGCGTGCTCATCAAGCCAATTCCCTTATGCGACAGGGCCGTTCGCGTCCCAGATGTCACCGGGTCCGAGCTGTTCGAATGGGGCGGAGGGGCTGCGTCCGGGGGGATCGATTCGAGACAGGCGGGCCCCCGGCGGAGTGCCGGGGTGGGTCACGCTGCGGCCAGATGCGGGCGGGGGCCCGCGTCCGTACCGTCCGCGACGCACCCCTGGGCACGCCCAGGGGCCACGGGGGAGGAGGCCACGCATGGCGTGGGACGAGTGGGAACAGCTGAAGCAGGACGCCGGCCAGGGGCAGGGGCCGCAGATGCGGCTCAACGGGGCCCCGCCCGACGACGGACCCGGTGTGGCGACGGCCACCGTCACCGGCGGTTACCAGTCCATCCAGAACGTGTGGAACAAGGCGGGCGAGGGCGTGGGTGGGCTGCGGGAGGGCCTCGGCAAGGCCCTGACCCAGCTGGGCGACGGGCAGCAGGGGACCGCTGCCCCGGGGTGCCTGACCGCGGGGGCCCAGAAGGACGTGTACGACTCCTGGTCCCGGTACCTCAAGAGCGTCGGTGAGCGCTGCGGCAGCATCAAGGAGACGCTGGAGCAGACCGGGCACCTCCTCCTCTCAAGCGACGAAGCCGTCAAGGCCTCGTTCTCCGCCATCGACAGCCGGTACACCGACACGCCCGCCGTCGGCGGCCAGGTCCCGGGGCGGTGACGGGCCTCCATGGACCTCGCCACCCTCAAGGCACTGCAGCCGTCCGAATTCGCTCAGGCCGCTGACGGCTACCGCGCGAGCAGCGACATGGCCAGTGCGGCCAAGGACCACATCGACAACGTCGTCGCGGCCAGCATGCGCGGCTCCCTCAAGGGGGAGGCCCGGGACGCCGCGCTCGCGGAGCTGAAGCAGCTGTCGGCGAACTTCCACTACGCGCAGATCGAGTGCGGGCTGGTGAGCACCGCGCTCAACGGTTTCGTCCACGACATGAACGCGGCCCGCGGCAAGCTCCTGTCCGCGCTGGCCGACGCGGAGGCGCTCAAGTTCACCGTCGGCGCCGACGGCAGCGTCACCTACCCTCCCGGCGAGCCGCACACCATGGTCGAGCTGCCGCCCGCGGGCGGTACGGTCACCGCCGGCGCGGATCCCCGGGCCCCCGGCGCCCCGCCCCCGTCCGTCCTGCGCCCCGGCGCCGGTCCCGCCCCCAATCCCCACCGCGCCGAGGCGATCGCCCTCGCGGACCGCATCGCCGCCGCCCTCAAGGAGGCGACGGAGGCGGACGCCAAGTGGGAGCCGCGCGTGCGGGCGCTGAAGGCCGACGACGACCTCACCGTCTCCGCGCACGACCTCGCCGACGCCCAGTCGGACATGGCGGGCGTACGGGAGGCCGGCAAGGGCTACCTGGAATCGATCGGCGGGCCGCCCAAGGACGCGACCCCCGCGCAGAACGCCGACTGGTGGAAGGGGCTCACGCCCCAGCAGCGCGAGGCGTACCTCTCCCTCCAGCCCGATGTCGTGGGCAGGCTGGACGGGCTGCCCGCCGAGGTCAGGGACGAGGCCAACCGGATCGTGTTCGACGAGAAGCAGGCCGAGTACCGGATCAGGCTGGACGCGATCCCGAAACCGCCCGCCGAGGAGTGGACCTACATCGTGACCATGGGCGGGGCCGCCAAGGTCCATACGGACGAGTGGATGGCCTGGGACCGCAAGTACGGCGACGACTACCGCCACCTCACCGACTCCGTCAAAGGCATGGACGCCATCCAGAAGCGCTTCGACGCCACCGGCACCGAGGGCCTGCCCGAGGCGTACCTGCTCGGCTTCAGCCCCGACGGGCACGGCCGGGCCATCGTCGCCACCGGAAACCCGGACACGGCTCAGCACCAGGCGGTGTACGTGCCGGGCACGGGGTCCGACCTGGACAGCGTCGAGGGCAACATCAACCGGATGACCGACCTGTGGCGCCAGACCCACCAGGCGTCCCCGAACGCCTCGGTGTCGACGATCACCTGGCTGGGCTACGACGCTCCGCAGAGCCCCGTCAAGGACGCCCCCTTCGAGCACTACGCCTACGACGGCGCCCCGGCCTTCCGCCAGTTCATGGACGGCCTCGACGCCTCCCACAGCGCCCCCGGGGATCCGCACCGTACGGCCATCGGCCACTCGTACGGCAGCACCCTCATCGGGGCCGCGGCGGAGAAGGGGAATCTGAACACCGACGACGTGATCTTCGCCGGAAGCCCGGGGGTCAAGGTCGGTTCGGCCGCGGAGATGGACGTGCCGAAGGGGCACGTGTGGAACCAGGAGGCCGACGGTGACAAGGTGCCCGACATCGGCCGCTACGGTCACGGCGGCAGCCAGTGGAGACTGGGCGGCGGAACCTTCCTCATCCCCAGCGACGAGGCCTTCGGGGCGCACCAGATGAACACCGACGCCGAGGTCAGGGGCACCGAGCGGACCACGCGGTCGGAAGGACACAGCGAGTACTGGACCCCGGGCTCGACCGCCCTGAGGAACCAGGGGCTGGTCGTGGTCGGCCAGTACGGAGACGTCACCGCGCCCCAGTAGCGCAATGGGCACCAGCGAACACCAGCGAGCAGTACCGAGTACCACCGAGTACCACCGAGGATCCTCATGCTCCGTGCACCACTCCCCGTCCCGCGCCGGTACCGGCGGCCGGGCGGCACCTGCCTGGCCCTCGCACTGACCGGACTCCTCCTCACCGGATGTGGCATGACTGACGACAACGACACCAGCGACTCCCCGACCGGCACGACGGCCCCGCAGATCCCGCCCGCGGGCACGGCGGGCACGGAGGAGGCGGTCGCCGCCGTGAAGGCGGTCTCCAGCCAGCTCTACGACTTCGTGGGCGTGCCCGGCAAGGCGACGGCACCCGGGCCCGGCATCCGGGAGTGCGAGGGCAAGGACCCGGACACCTACTTCCGGGTCCACCATCCGTGGAGCTTCCAGCCGACGTCCGGCGGCGACAACGACACCGCCATGGCGAACCTCAAGGAGAAGCTGAGCACGGGCGGGTGGGTGGTCCAGGACTCCTACCGTGACAACAGCCCCAACCAGAACCTCAACCTCGTCGCGGACAACGACGCCCAGAAGGTGAGCGTCTGGGTCGTCGCATACAGCAAGCGCGACACCCCGAGCATCGGCATCGAGGTCACGTCCGGCTGCTACCGGGTCCCGGAGGGCCAGAAGGTCCAGCACTCCTGAGCCGGGGGCGGCGGGGCCTAGCGGTCCAGGAGGTCCGTCCGGCCGTGGGTCTCGTACGTCGCCAGGAGGGCGGACAGGGACTCGGCGTCCAGAAGCTCGTAGGCGCCGGAGGGGGTGCGGGTCCAGACCGGGTCCGGACAGCGGAAGGCGGCCCGGCGCAGTGCGACGCGGTGGACCTTGTTCGTCGCCGTGACCGGCATCGCCGGGAGCACGCGGACGTAGCGCGGGGACATCTTCGTGCCCAGGTCCGGCTGCGCGGCCAGGAAGGCGGCGAAGCCCGACGGGTCGAAGTCCGCGCCGTCCTGGAGGGAGACCGCGGCCATCACCTGGTCGCCCGCGACCTCGTCCGGGACGGCGTAGACCGCGACGGCCGTCGCGGCCGGCCAGCGGGCCAGGATGTTCTCGATCACCGCGGCGGCGAGGTTCTCGCTGTCGACGCGGAGGCGGTCGTCCGTGCGGCCCGCGAAGTAGAGGAAGCCGGCCGCGTCGCGGAAGAAGAGGTCTCCCGTCCAGTACCAGCCGTCCCGGGTGCGTTCGGCCTGGGCGTCCGGATTGCGCCAGTAGCCCTCGAAGAGGCTGCGGCCCCGGTTGACGAGTTCGCCGATGGCGGCGGAGCCGTTGAGCAGGCGGCCCGCCGGATCCAGGACCGCCGGCGGGCATTCCAGGCCCGTGCCGGGGTCGATCACCACGAGGTCGTCCCCGTCCGCCGCGCGGCCCAGGGCGCCCGGCGGGGTGTCCGGGGTGCTCTGGACGGAGGCGCCGCCCTCGGTGGCCCCGTAGCCCTCCACCAGCCGGACCCCGAACCGCTCGGCGAAGCGCTCCGCATCCACCGCCCCGGCCTCGGTGCCGAAACCGAGCCGGAGGGCGTGCGTGCGGTCGTTCGGGGTCGGGGGCGTGGCCAGGATGTACTGGACCGCCCGCCCGACGTAGGTGAAGTAGGTGGCCCCGTAGGCCCGTACGTCGTCCAGGAACGCGGAGGCCGAGAAGCGCCGGCGCAGCGCCACCGCGGCGCCGCCGGCCAGCGCCGGGAGCCAGTCGGCGATGACGGCGTTGCCGTGGAAGAGCGGCATGCAGATGTAGTGGACGTCGTCCGGGGTGACCTGGAAGCGGCGGGCCAGCGCGGAGCCGGCCGCCGCGAGCCGGCCCTGGCTGCAGACGGCGGCTTTGGGGGCGCCGGTGGAGCCGGAGGTGAAGTAGAGGAGCAGCCGGTCACCGGGGCCGGGCGGGCGCAGCGCGGCGTCGCCGGGCTTGGCGGCCGCGTAGGGGGCGAGGAGGGCCTCGTACTCCTCGGTGTCGGTGATCAGGATGCGGACGCCGGGCAGGTCGAGGCCCTGGAGGAGGGGCAGGTGGGCGCGCTCGGTGACCAGGATCCGGCAGTCGGTGTGCAGGATGTCGCGGGCCAGCTCGGGGCCGCGCCGGGTGGGGTTGATCCCGGCGACGGCGGCCCCGGCGAGGGCCGCCGCGCCGAGCCAGAACGGGAACTCGGGGGTGTTGTCGAGCAGCACCCCGAGGTGCGGCTCGGCCCCCGCGGGCATGAGGTCGACGAGCAGCGCGGCGCGCACGGCGGCCGCCTGGGCGGTCCGGTGGTGGCTGAGGACACCGCTGGCGTGCCTCAGCCCGGGCCGGTGGTCGCCCCATTGGCGCGCTATGAGCTCCGCGACGGTCTCGGGTCCGGTCGTCGTCGTCCGCATGGCGCCCGAGGGTAGCTGACGTGGTGTCAGAACTGAACTGTCCTAATGGGGCCTGTCCCGATGGGGACTGTCCTGATGGGGACTGCCCTGATGGGGACTGCCCTGACGGGGACTGTCCTGCTGGGGACGTCAGAACTGGACGTCGGAGCAGGCGTAGAAGGCCATCGGGGTGTCGTTGACCGTCCAGACGGCCAGGATCAGGTGCCGGCCGGTCTTGCCGCTCGGCATGGCTCCCTGGTGGACGGTGGTCATGGCGGGCCGGGCGCCGTTGTAGGCGACTGTGAGGAAGGGCTGCGGGTCGAGATCGGCGCGGGTGAGGGCCTTGGTGCCGGTCCAGCCGTTCTTGGTGACGTAGTACTTGAAGTCGGTGGTGGAGTGGTTGGCGGTGAACTGCCACCGGAAGCCGTAGCTCTGGCCACTGGTCACCTTGGTGGTGGGCCAGGCGCCGCCGCGGGGGTCGTCGAGCTCGGCGAACTGCGGGAGACCGGCGGAACATATCTTGCCGTCGGCGGGGCCGGCGGCCGGGAAGCCCTTGTAGCCCTCGACGCTCTGCGGCTCCCACTGGATCGCGCCGCAGTCGGAGACGGTCTTGTTGGCGCAGAGCTTCTGGCGGCTGATGGGGGTGTCGGTGTAGCCGTGGCTGCTGGCGCTGGGGGCGCCGAGGAGGGTGATTCCGGCGACGAGGCCGAGTCCGAGCGCGGTGGCGCCGGACCGTTTGGGCATGCGGAGGTGACGCATGGTGCTCCTTGAACGTGGGGGGAGTTCGGCGAGCGCGCGCAGGGGATTTAGGTCTAGACCAAGTTCCAGACTATGGACGGGAGTTGGCCATGTCCAGACCAATGCGGGAACGGGTGGTCCGGTCCGTTCCGGCCACCCGTTCCCACGCGTTCCCTTACGTGCGCTATCCGTTTCCTCAGACCTCAGGGCTCAGGGCTCACGTGCCCTACTCGCAGCGCCCGGTGTAGAAGGCGACCGTGAGGTCCTTCACCAGAGCCTTGCGCTCGTAGTCGTCGAGCTCGACGAGCCCGCGCGAGGTCAGCCGGTGGACGGTGTCGTCGACGGCGTCCACGATCGAGGTCAGCACGGTGTCCCGGTGCTTTGCGTCGATCGCCGCGACCCGGCGGCGGCGCATGGCCTCCGCGACCTCGGCCGCGTACTCGATCCGGGTCGGCTGGGCCGAGAACACCTCGATCCCGACGGCCTCGGTCTCGGCGGCCAGCATCCGGGTCAGCGCGTCGCCGACGGCCTCGGCGTCGCGCAGGGTCGGGGCGTCCTCGTGGAAGGCGTCGGCGGGCAGTTGGGACAGCACGCGGGCCATGGCCGATTCGACCTGCTCGGCGAGGTACTCCGTGTGGTCCGCGACGGCGAAGGTGGCCCTGGCGGTGTCCTTGACCTGCCAGACGACCTGGACGACGACCTGGAGGGCAAGGCCGCCGGAGTCCACGGCGGGCATGGGATCGCTGCGCCAGTGGCGCAGGCGTACGTCGACCCGGCGGCGCAGGAGGAGGGGGCTGACCCAGGTCAGGCCGGTACGGCGGACCGTGCCGCGGTAGCGGCCGAAGAGGGTGAGCACCCAGGCGTGGCCGGCCCGGGCGCGGCCGAGGCCGCCGAGCGCGATGAGGGCGACGATGCCGAGGAAGGCGAGCGGGGGCCAGTGGGTGGCGCGCAGGCCGCGGTAGGCGCGGGGGGCCGCGCCGAAAGCGGCGAGGAAGGGGTCGGGGACGGCCCCGGCCCGCCACAGCACTGCCGCGCATCCCGCGAGGGCGGTCCCGCCGACGGCCACGCCGACCCAGCCGGGCAGTACGGGGCCGCGGTGCTCCCGGAGCCGGTGGTCACCGCGGGGCACGCGGCGGCCGGGGGCGGGACGGGTGACGGCCGTCGGCTGTGGTGCGGGCCCGTGCTTCGGCTTGGGCTGCGGCGTGGGCTGCGGCGTGGGCTGCTGCGCGCCGCGGAAGGGGAGGTGCACCGGCACCTCGGTGACGGCGCTCCCCCGCGGGGCCGGCCGGAGCCGGGCGAGCTCCGGCGCGTCGTCCTCGGCCAGGCCGCGCGACACCGCCTGGGCGACGATCTCGGCGACGCCGGGCCCGGGCACGCGGTGCGCGTCCGCGGGTTCGCCCGGCAGGTCCTCGCCCCGCGTGCGGCGGGCGGCAGGGCCGGGGTCGGCGGGCACGTCCTCGCCCCGCGTGCGGCGGGCGGCCGGGCCGGGGTCGGCGGGCACGTCCTCGCCCCGGGGGCGGCGGGCGGCCGGGCCGGGGTCGGCGTGCATGTCCTCGCCCCGGGGGCGGCGGGCGGCCGGGCCGGGGTCGTCCGCCTGGCCCTGCGGATGCGGAACGCCCGGCTGCGGCGAGGCGTGCATCGGCTCGGGCTCGGCCTGACTGCGCGCGGCGGGGACTTCGGCCCCGGCCTGCCCGGCGGGCGCACCCACCAGCACGGAACCGGGCGCGGCGCCCGCAGCCTCGGCGGAACGGCCCTCGGCCGAGTGATCGCCGCGGGCAGCACCAAGGCCCTGGTACCGGTCCTGGTCATGAACCACGGCCGAGCCATGGTCGGAACGGCCCCCGGGCACGGGTACGGACGCGGCCACCAACCCCGGCTCCGAGACCAGAGCCGCGCCACCCCCTGCCGGGTGGCTCGCGGGCCGCTGCGGGCGGGCCGAAGACGCAGGGTCGGAACCGCGTTCCGGCGCCGAGCGTGGTCCACCCGCAGGCGCGGGCATGGCGGCCCAGCCGAAGGAGGTCTTGCCAGACGCGCCGACCGGCGCCGCCGAGGCGGCGGGCCCGACGGCCTCCCGCAGCGCCGCCCCGGACGCAGGGCCGGCACCGGCATCCACGACCGCTTCGCGCGATGCGGCCGAAGCCACTCCGGCCTCCGCGGCCCCGTCCGGCCGAACAGCGTCAGCCCAGCCGGCCCCTGCCGGGGTCGAGCCCACCGCCGGCACGGCAGTACCCCAACTGGGGCGGGTGGGCGGCGACACGGGAGCGGGTTCTGCACCCCGGCCCGAGCCCACCGCAGGCGCAGGAACGGCAACCCCATCGGGCGAGGCCAGGGCCCCCGACCCCGCATCCCTAGCCGGGGTCGAGCTCACCGCAGGCGCGGCAGCGCCCCAACCCTCGCGGACGGCCGACACCGAACCGGGATCCGCACCCGGACCCCAAGCCGCCGCAGGCGCAGGCGCAGGTGCAGGAACAGCAACCCCATCGGGCGAGGCCCCGGCCACCGACCCCGCATCCCTAGCCGGGGTCGAGCTCACCGCAGGCGCGGCAGCGCCCCAACCCTCGCGGACGGCCGACACCGAACCGAGATCCGCACCCGGACCCCAAGCCGCCGCAGGCGCAGGCGCAGGCGCAGGAACAGCAACCCCATCGGGCGAGGCCCCGGCCACCGACCCGGCATCCCCAGTCGGGGTCCAGCCCGCTGCAGGCGCGGCAGCACCCCAGCTCTGGCGGGTGGCCGACACAGGAGCAGGATCCGCACCCGTCGCAGGCGCAGGAACAGCGACCCGATCGGGCGAAGCGACGGCCGACGACCCGGCGTCCCCAGCCGAGCTCATTGCAGGCGCGGCCGTACCCCACTCCGAGCGGGCGGCCGACCCAGGAGCGGAATCCACCGCCGGGGCCGAGCCCGCCGCAGGCACGGCCGTGGCCCGCCCCGGGCGGGCATGCGAAGCAGCGGCGGGAGCCACAGCCCCAGCCGAACCCGCCGTAGGCGCGGGGACGGCGACCCCTTCGGGCGAGGTCACGGGCAGCGACGACCCCGCCTCCCCACCCGAGGTCGAGGCCGCCGCAGGCGGGGCGGTCGTGGCCCGCGCCGAGCCCGCCGCAGGCGCAGCGGCCGCAGGCGCGGCCGCGCCCCATCCGGGGCGGGCGAGCGAAGCAGCGGCGGGTTCTACGGCCCCAGCCGAACCCGCCGCAGGCGGGGCGGTCGTGGCCCGGGCCGAGCCCGCCGCAGGCGCAGCGGTCGCAGGCCCAGCCGTGGCCCACCCTGGGCGGGCGAGCGAGGCAGTGGCGGTGTCCACAGCCCCGGCCGAGCCCGCCGCAGGCGCAACGGCCCCAGCCGAACCCGCCGCAGGCGGGGCGGTCGTGGCCCGGGCCGAGCCCGCCGCAGGCGCAGCGGTCGCAGGCCCAGCCGTGGCCCACCCT
>NZ_JBWKJU010000008.1:0-43248 GCF_056432025.1 Streptomyces sp. NPDC045695 | reverse complement strand
CCTGGGCGGGCGAGCGAGGCAGTGGCGGTGTCCACAGCCCCGGCCGAGCCCGCCGCAGGCGCAACGGCCGTAGGCGCAACCGCCGCAGGCGCGACCGTCGGCGGGACGTGGAGGGTGCCCGTCGTTGAGGTGGTGTGCGTGGGGAACATCGTTACCTCCGTCATGCGAACAGCCGGCGCCAGGTTTCCGGGCCCGGGTAGCCGTTGGCCGAGGCGCCGCGCCAGCCCTGCGCGCGTTGGAAGGCCTCGACGTTGCGGCGGTCGGTCTCGCTCCAGCGCGGGCCCGGCCCGGACGTGTAGTGCTTGCCGAAGCCCTTCTTGATCAGTTGGCGGCCCAGGGCCGCGACGGCCGGGTGGGACCGGCCCGGGCGGAACACCGCCGCCCCGGGGTAGGCCCGTACCCCGCCGGGGCCCGGCGCGGCGTCCACCGTCGGCGGGATGTCCCGGCCCTGGTGCTCGACCAGCAGCCGCCAGGTGTGCGCGCCGGGGAGGCCGTCGGCGTCGGCGCCCAGCCAGCCCTGCGCGAGCTGGAACGCCTGGGTCGACAGGCGGTGGGCGTCCGTCCACGTACGGCCGGCCTGCCCCTTCGGGTAGAAGCGGTACGCGCCGCGCTCGATCAGCATCCGGCCCAGCTGGGCCACGTGCTCGTTCGTGGCGCCCGGGCCGAACTTGTCCGCCCCCGGGAAGACCGTCACGTCCCCGGGCTTCGGACCCGAGGCCGGCGGCTCGGCGCCCGGCGGCTGCGTGCCCGGCGGCTGGGGTACGGGGGGTACGAGCACGGGGACCTCCGGCACCGGCGGGACGATCCCGCCCGTCACCCCGTTGAACCTGTACGGGACGTACTTCGCCGCGTTGGTCCAGTACCCGTAGGGCGTGGCCAGCTTCCGCGTCGTCGGACGCGTCTGCTCGTAGGCGACGTAGTGCGTGCGCGTCTCGTCGACCCAGCCGCCGAAGATCACCACGTGCGAGCCGTTGTTGGGGTCCGCCGGGTTGTGGAAGAGCAGCATGTCCCCCGGCAGCAACTCCTCCTTGGCGATCTTGGTGGCGAATTTGTCGAGGCTGCCGGTCCACTCGTTCGTACCAAGGTTCCAGACCATGGAGACGAAGCCCGAGCAGTCCTGCCGGTAGCCGTCCGTCCAGTACTCGGACATGCTGTACGGGACCTTCGCGTCCAGCCACAGCTTCGCCCGGTTGATGATCGTCGCGCGCTCGATCCGCTTCACGGCGGCGGGCCGCCCCGGGGCGCCCGGCTTCCCGACCGGGCTCCCCTTCGGGCCGTGCAGCGGGGTCCGGCCGCCCTGCGGGGAACCGGGATCGTCCAGGGCCACCGGACCAGGACCAGGACCGGGAGTCGGGGTCGTCACCGCCGCCGCGGGCGCGCCGCCACCGGTGAGGACCACCCCCGCGGCGGTGGCCAGGACCAGCGCCCGGCGGGCCCCGCGGGCCGCGGGATGACCGCCGTCGCGCAGCGGTACGGCCCGCGCGCGGGCGAGGGCGCGGCGGCTCTGGGCGCATCCCCGGCACACGCAGTCGCCCGCGGGCTCGTACTCCTCGAAGGCGGGCATCGGCATCTGCACATGCGTCGGAGGCTGCATCGTCATGCGGTTCCGTCCACTCCCCTGCTCGTCCCCTGCTCGTCCACTGGTCGACCGGGGCCTCATCTGATAAAGCATCAGATGAGGCACGGCCAGACATATCGTGCACGACAACCCCCTCAAACATGGGTTAATCGGACAAGGCGGGCGTGGCTGGTCACGAGCACCTGCGGAGGTGGGGTAGAGTTTTCCCTGTCAGCAAGCGCCGCTAGCTCAGTTGGTTAGAGCAGCTGACTCTTAATCAGCGGGTCCGGGGTTCGAGTCCCTGGCGGCGCACAGACGGAGGAAACCCCCCACAGCGAAAGCTGCGGGGGGTTTCTTCGTTGCCGTTTCGCTGCCGCCGGAACGCGGGCTCCTACGCCGCCGCGCCCGGGCGGATTCCGACGCCCGTCAGGTAGGCGGAGACCACCACATTGGCCGTGTACTGCTTGGCCACCTTGTCGTACGAGCCCCCGCAGGTCACCAGCCTCAACTCGGCCCGGCCCTTGATCCGCTGGCCGTACGCCTTGTGCGCGTCGAAGGCCGAGCGCTCGTAGACCTGTACGTCCTCGATCGTGAACTCGGCGACCGAGCCGTCCGCCCGCACGACCCGGACCTTGTCGCCCGGTTGCGCCGAGCTCAGGCCGTAGAACACCGCCGGCTTGGACCGGGTGTCCACGTGCCCCACCATCAGCGCGGCGCCGGCGGTCCCCGGCTGGGCGCCCTTGCCCCACCAGCCCACGGTGCCCGGGCTGTCGTACGGGGGCGGGTCGATCCCGCCGTCCTTGTCCAGGCCCCGGGGGACCACCGGGGCCTGGATGCCTATGGAGGGCACGTCGACCCGCTGGGGCAGGGCCCCGGCGAGTGGGGCGTGCGCGGCCGGCAGCCCGCGTCCCACCGACCCGCCCGCCTGACCGGCGACCGGGACCGGCACCCCGGTGAGCTGGCGGCCCCACAGCCACAGGCCGAGCACCAGCACCGACCAGGCGGTGAAGGTCAACAGGCGGCCGCCGGCGGCAGACCTGCCCTCACCCGTACGCCCCTCACTCATGCGGCCCCCGCTCATTCACCGCTGCGGCGGCGGCGCAGCGTCAGCGCGCGGCCCGCCACCGCCAGGGTGGCCGCCGCCGCGAGGACGGCGCCGATCACCGTGTGCGGCAGGCCGGGGCCGTCGTCGCCGTGCTGCTTCTTCGCCGTGGCAGCGGCGGCGGCCGGATCGGCCGCGGCGAGCTCGGCGGCCATGCCGCCGCCACCCGCGTGGACCGGCCAGAACGGCGAGGGGTGGTGGTCGGGGCGGTACTCGGAGATCTGGACGGATCCGCTGACCGTGTCATGGCCGTCGCAGGTCACCCGGACGGAGTGCCAGCCGGGCGAGGCGTGCGAGCTGATCATCGCGTCGCCGTAGAGCGGGCTGCGGCCGCCGTCACGGCCGTACAGGTCGGCGTCCGCCACGAAGACGGAGGACTTGGCCGAACCCCTGGTGCCCTCGCACCCGTGGACGCGCAGCTTGACCTGCGCTCCGGGGTGGGCCGGGTTCGGGTCGACGGTGATGCTGCCGCGGTCGCCGCGGCCACCGCGGTCCTCCTCGCCGGCGAGGGCTACGGGCGCGGCCACCGCGGAGAGTGCCGTCAGGGCGACGGCCACCCCCGCGGCGCGGAGAGCGATCGGAACACTGCGCATGGTGAACCTCCTCGTCAAGGAGATTCACGCGCGGCGCGCCGCTCCGCATCCCGAACGGCGCCGTACGTGTCAGCCGTACGCCTCAAACGGGTTACGCCCTGTCCGCCGAACGCGCGGGGCCGGGCGCGGCCCCCGGCCGCCTCGCGCTCAGATGAGGTCGACCAGATCCGCGATCGAGTCGACCGTCCTGGTCGGGCGGTACGGGAACCGCTCGGTGTCCTGGGCGGTGGTCAGGCCGGTGAGGACGAGGAAGGTCTGCATGCCCGCCTCCAGGCCGGCCAGCACGTCGGTGTCCATCCGGTCGCCGATCATCGCGCTGGTCTCCGAGTGGGCGCCGATGGCGTTCAGTCCCGTGCGCATCATCAGCGGGTTCGGCTTGCCTGCGAAGTACGGGCGCTTGCCGGTCGCCTTGGTGATCAGCGCGGCGACCGCGCCGGTGGCCGGGAGCGGACCCTCGGCGGAGGGGCCGGTCTCGTCCGGGTTGGTGCAGATGAAGCGCGCGCCCGCGTTGATCAGGCGGACCGCCTTCGTCATGGCCTCGAAGCTGTACGTGCGGGTCTCGCCCAGGACCACGTAGTCGGGCTCGTGGTCGGTCAGGATGTAGCCGATGTCGTGCAGGGCGGTGGTCAGGCCGGCCTCGCCGATGACGTACGCGGTGCCGCCGGGGCGCTGGTCGTCGAGGAACTTCGCGGTGGCCAGCGCGGAGGTCCAGATGTTCTCGACGGGGACGTCCAGGCCCATGCGGAACAGGCGGGCCTGGAGGTCGCGCGGGGTGTAGATGGAGTTGTTGGTCAGCACCAGGAAGGGCTTGCCGGACTCGCGCAGCCGCTTGATGAAGGCATCCGCGCCCGGGATCGGAATGCCCTCGTGGATGAGGACCCCGTCCATGTCGGTGAGCCAGGATTCGATCGGCTTGCGCTCTGCCACTGGACTGTTCTCCGCTCTCTTTGGCCCTTACCCTCTGACCTTTGACGTGTGGTCTGTACCACCCTATCGGGGCCGGGCCGTGGACGCCTTGGCCGTCCACAGCCCGGACCCCGGGGCGGCGCGAGGAGCGCGGGAGAGCGGCCCGCGGAGCGCGCGGAGACTCTGGGCGGGCGAAATGAACGGCCCGCGACACGAACGACGCCGGTACGGGCCGCGGCGGAGGGGGATCAGCGCGGGGCGGTCCATAGGCGGGTCAGCGCGGGACCGGTCCGCAGGCGGATCAGCGCGGGACCGGTCCGCAGGCGGGTCAGCGCGGGACCGGTCCGCAGGCGGGTCAGCGCGGGACCGGTCCGCAGGCGGATCAGCGCGGCGGTCAGCGCGGGGCGGTCCGCACCCGCCGGGCCCCCAGCAGCAGCCCGCCACCGGCGGCGACCGCGGCCACGGCGCCGGCGCCGGCTCCGTATCCCCAGGCGCGGCGGCCGGTGTGGGCGAGGGAGCCCGCTTCGCCGGAATCCTCCGGGCCCTCGACGGAGAAGCGGTAGCCGGCCGCCTCGCCGACCCAGTCGCCGTCGTCGCTCTTGCGCTGCACGAGGGCGGCGTCGGCGAGGACCTCGCCGGTGGGGGCGTCGGGGGCGAAGGCGAGGGCGACCTTGACGGTCAGGGACGCGCCGGCACCGACGGTGAAACCGGGGAAGGCGTCACCGCCGTCGAAGACGGCGATGATCTCGTCGCGGTCGGTGTGCTCCAGGCTGGCGGGGAAGGTGCCGCCCGGGGCGTCGAACTCCATCCGCAGGTGCGCGGGGCGCAGGGCGCGCGCCTTGTCGGTGAAGACGACGACGGGGTGGATGGCGGTGCACCGGGAACCGGTGGTGTTGGTCAGGTCCAGGTACCAGGTCTGCGCGCCGGCGCCGGTCCGGTACACGGCCGGGCCGCCCCGGATGCGCGCGCCGATGGGGAAGGCGGTGCTCTTCCCGTCGCCGCAGGTGGCCAGCGCGCGGGACGGCAGCGCGGGCGCGGGACGGGCCCCGCCGCCCGCGCCGACGTCCGCGAGGGCGGTGGGGGCGGTGGCGACCAGGGCGGCGGCCAGTACGGCGGTGAGGGCAAGGGCTTTGCGCAGTCGCATGGAAGACCTTCGCTGCTCGCCGGACGGGGACGATAGTCGGACCAGGTGACCATCACCCCGGCCCAGCCCGCACCCTGCCACGCCACCCTCCTCCCACACCGAGCACCACGCCTAGCCGCCTCCCGCTTTACGCCCGAACAGCGCAGGGGGCCAACCAGCGGCGGCTTTCACCTTTGCAGCCCCGCCCGGCCCTGCCTCAGCCCCGCCCGGCACTGCTTCAGCCCCGCCGGCGTTTGAGGCGCGGGGGCCCGGGGGCAGCGCCCCCGGCAACGGCGCTGCACCCGACACCGCACCGGCACCGGCCCCGGCACCGACACCGACACAGCGCGGCACCCGGCCGGGGCCCGTCACCCCGCCCTCCCGAACAACGACGCCAGCGCCAGCTCCGCCGCCCCCTCCGCCACCCCGACCTCCGCCAGCTCAACCACCGGCCCGACCGGCGGAGCCCCCCGCGGAGCCCCCCGCGGAGCCACACGCTCGCCCAACACCCCCCGCACTGCCGCCACGAACACCTCCGGGGCCGCCGCCACGACCCGCCCTCCGAGCCACACCCGGTCCACATCCAGCAGCGCGACCAGGTTCGCGACGCCCTCACCCAGGATCCGCGCCGCCTCGCGCAGATCCCCCCGCGCCACCGCCCCCAGGCACAGCACCTCCGCGCAGCCCCGCCCCCCGCACCGGCACGGCGGGCCGTCCAGCCGCAGCACCTGGTGGCCGAACTCCCCCGCCGCCGACCGCGCCCCCCGGTACACCCCGCCGCCCAGCCACAGCCCCGCCCCGAGCCCGGTGCCCACGTGCACGTACACCGCCGTACCGAGCCCACCCCCAGCCCTCCCGAACGCACCGGCCCCGACCCCGGCGGCCCCGAACCCACCGGCCCCGAACCCCGCCGCGGCGGCAGCCGCCCCCGCATTCGTGTCCTTGTCCAGCACCACCGGCACCCCCAGCCGCCCCTCCAGCACCTCCCGCAGCGCGAAGCCCTCCCACTGCGGGAACCCCGTCACCCGCCCCATCACCCCGGCCCAGTGATCGAGCGGCCCCGGCGCGGCCACCCCCACGCCCAGCAGCGCCACCGGCCCGGCGCCAGGGTCCGACCCCCGCGCGACCTCCCGTACGGCCGCCTCCACCGCCGCCACCGCCGCCTCCGGCCCGGCCCCGAAGTCCAGCGGACCGGCGCCCTCGGCGACGACCCGGCCCGTGAGGTCGACCCGTACCGCCCTCAGTTCGTCGCGGTCCAGGTGCACCCCGACCGCGTACCGGGCCTCCGGCACCAGCCGCAGCAGGGTGCGCGGCTTGCCGCCGGTGGACGCCGCGCGGCCGGCCTCCGCGACCAGCCCCTCCGCGCCGAGCCGTGCAGTGATCTTGCTGACGGCCTGCGGGGTGAGCCCCGTACGGGCCGCGAGCTCGCTGCGGCCCAGACCCGCCGGGCCGGCGCCGCGCAGCAGATCCAGCAGCAACGCCTCGTTGTGCCCGCGCAGCGCCGGCAGGTTCACCCCGCCCATCCTGTCCCCGCTACCCCTGTTCACCTGCCCATTGTCCATGTTCCTTGCACTTCGGCAACACTGTTGCCAAAGTAGGGCCATGAGCACCCCCGCCCCCTCCACCACCCCCTCCACGCCCTCCACGCCCTCCACCCCCGGCACGCCCCTGCGCGTCGGGGTCATCGGCTACGGACTCGCCGGTTCCGTCTTCCACGCCCCTCTCGTGGCCGCCACCCCCGGGCTCGTCCTCGACACGGTCGTCACCTCCGACCCGGCCCGGCAGGCCCAGGCCCGCGCGGAGTTCCCCGACGTCCGCATCGCCGCCACCCCGGCCGAGCTGTGGGACCGGGGGCAGGAGCTCGACCTCGTCGTGATCGCCTCCCCCAACCGGACGCACGTCCCGCTCGCCACCGCCGCCCTCGAAGCCGGCGTCCCGGTGGTCGTGGACAAGCCGCTCGCCGCGACCGCCGCCGAAGCCCGCGCGCTCGCCGACCTCGCGGACCGTCGCGGAACCTTCCTCTCCGTCTTCCAGAACCGCCGCTGGGACAACGACTTCCTCACGCTGCGCCGCCTCCTCGCCGACGGCGAACTCGGCGAGATCCAGCGCTTCGAGTCCCGCTTCGAGCGCTGGCGCCCCCAGCTCAAGGGCGGCTGGCGCGAGTCCGGCGCCCCGGAGGAGATCGGCGGCCTGCTCTACGACCTCGGCAGCCACGTGGTGGACCAGGCACTCGTCCTGTTCGGTCCGGCCGTACGGGTCTACGCGGAGGCCGACGTACGGCGCCAGGGCGCCCAGACCGACGACGACACCTTCATCGCGCTCACCCACGCGAACGGGATCCGCTCGCACTTGTACGTCAGCGCGACCACCGCCCAACTCGGCCCGCGCTTCCGTGTCCTGGGCTCCCGGGCCGGCTACGTCAAGTACGGCCTCGACCCCCAGGAGGGCGCCCTGCGCGAGGGGCTGCGCCCGGGGGCGGGCGCGCCGTGGGGCGAGGAGCCCGAGCACCTCTGGGGGCGGCTGGGCTCCGGTGAATCCCCGCTGACCGGCGGCGGAACCCCGGTCCCGACCGCGCCGGGCGACTACCCGGCGTATTACGCGGCGGTGGCCGCCGCCCTGCGCGACGGCGGACCCGCGCCGGTCACGGCGTACGAGGCCGCGCACTGCCTGGACGTACTGGAGGCGGCCCGCACGTCCTCGCGGGACGGCGTGGTGGTGGAGATCCCCGCCGCGACGCCCGAGGCGACAGGACGTCCGACGCTCTAGACACCGCGAGGTCGTTGAATCGGGAAAGGGGCGGGGCCGCCCACCGGCAGCCCGCCCCCTCCCTCCAGCCCATCGACTCGTCTACGCGCTCTTGAACTCCTGGCGCTGGCGGCCGAGCCCCTCGATCTCCAGCTCCACGACGTCACCGGCCCGCAGGTACGGCTTCGGGTCCGGCTGGCCCATGGCCACGCCGCCCGGCGTGCCCGTCACGATGACATCGCCCGGGTACAGGGTCATGAACTGGCTCAGGTACCGGACCACCTCGCCGACCGGGAAGATCTGGTCCGAGGTGTTGCCGTCCTGCTTGAGCTCGCCGTTCACCCACAGCTTCACGTCCAGGACCTGCGGGTCCGGGACCTCGTCGGCGGTGACGAGCCAGGGGCCGAGCGGGGTGAAGGTCTCGCAGTTCTTGCCCTTGTCCCAGGTGCCGCCGCGCTCGATCTGGAACTCGCGCTCCGAGACGTCGTTGACCAGTACGTAACCGCCGACGTGTGCGAGGCCCTCCTCGGCGGAGGCCAGATAGCGGGCGGTGGCGCCGATGACGACGCCGAGCTCGGCCTCCCAGTCGGTCTTCACGCTGCCGCGCGGGATCAGCACCGTGTCGTCCGGGCCGCCCACGGTGTCCGCGGCCTTCAGGAACATGATCGGCTCGGCCGGCGGCTCCGCGCCGATCTCCGCCGCGTGGCCGAAGTAGTTCAGCCCGATGCCCACGACCTTGCCGATGCGGCCGACGGGCGCACCGATCCGCAGCCCCTCGGCGTCCAGCACGGGAAGCTCGCCGGATCCTGCCGCTTCCCGCACCCGGGAGAGTACGGAGTCCTCGGCGAGCAGCTCGCCGTCCACATCCGTGATCAGGCCGGACAGGTCACGCAGGGTGCCGTCCTGGTCGAGCAGCGCGGGGCGCTCCGACCCTACGGGTCCGACACGCAGCAGCTTCATGGGCTTTCTCCCGTGGTCGTGGGTGGTCGGCCCATGGGCGTGCCCATGGGCCGGCCGATGGGTTGCGGCCATCGGAGGATTGGCTGATCCTCCAAGAAACCCGTCCCATCCGCAAGACCCTGTTCACAGGGTGGAACGCTGTCCTCCGCGCGCCTGGAGCCAGGCCCGCTCCGCGACGGACCACGCGGTGGTGGTCAGCAGGTACAGCCCCGCGGCCAGCGGCACCACGGCGGCGGTGATCAGCGTCCCGAACGACAGCAGGGGCAGTACGCCGCCCAGCTTGCGCATGACCTCCTGCTGCTCGGCACTCATCGCGGACGCCGCCCCGGTGGTCGCGGGCACGGGCGCGGCCGGCGGCGCGGCCGGCGAGCTCGCGGCCGGCGAGCTCGCGGCGGCCCGGCGCCCCCGCACCGCGCTCCAGGCGGCCACCCCCGCGATCGCGGCGAACAGCCCGAGGAACACCAGCCCCTGCGCCCCGAACGGGCCGCCCTCCCCCAGCGCGTCGAACCACCGGGCCCCCAGGGGGGCGCCGAACAGCCGGTGCCCGAGCAACTCCTGCGCCGAGGAGAAGGCCTGGTACATCAGGAAGAACACCGGCAGCTGCAACAGCACCGGCAGACACCCGGCCACCGGGGTCGCGCCCCGGAAGGCGGCCCGGCTGAGCGGGTGCAGCGCGAGCCGTACGAGCACGGTGAACAGCACGATCGCGGCAGCGGTCGCGGACTCGGCCAGCACCGGCTCCAGAAGCCGGCCCAGCTCCACGACAAGGCGGGTGAAAAAGACAGACACGCGGGCCCTCCGAAGGGTCTCGTCGAACGTCGAAAAGGTGCACAGATGCGCATTTCGGCGTGACGACCCACGAGGGGGCGACAACAGTGATCAGCGGTGAGTAATCAGCGATCAGCGAACCAGCAGATCAGCGGGCGAGAACTGCGCGCCCCTACGCGGCCGTCAGGACCGGACGGCCGGGCGCCCTGGGCCGCGAGCGGCCGGAGGCGTCGGGATCACGCTGCGGCAGGAACGCCGTGCGCTGCTCGCGATCGCGGATCGCGGTGCGTATGCGATGCGGCGGCACGGGCCGTACGAGGCACACGGCCAGGGCGGCGGCGCCCACGGCGACGGTGGCCGCGGTCGCGGCGAGGGCGACCACGACGGCGCTCAGCCCGCCCTCCCCGAGGAGCAGCCCGAGGACTCCCCCGAGCAGCACGAGTGAGAGCAGTACGGCAAGGGACAGTGAGCGCCCACCGCGTCGTTGCCGAGCCATGCGGACCTCCCCCTCTCCATCCCCACCGTTCGTTCCTCCGATCGATACTAACGGGGCCCACCGACAACGGGGATGGGGGTCAGGACCTCAGGGTCCCCCACACCACCAGCCGGTACTTGGAGCTGTATTCGGGCGTGCACGTCGTGAGCGTGATGTACGCGCCGGGCTCGCGGTACCCCTGGTCCGGCTTCACCAGGCTCCGCGGCACCGGGGCGATCACCCCGGTGTCCCGCTCGGTCGTCTCGTTCAGGATCTTGCCCACCACATACACGTGGCGCCACCCCCGCACGTCCACGATCAGCTCGTCGCCCGCCCGCAGCCGGTTGATGTACCGGAACGGTTCGCCGTGGGTGTTGCGGTGCCCGGCCAGCGCGAAGTTCCCCTCCGCCCCGGGCGCGGCGGTCCCGGGGTACTGCCCGACGTACCCCTTGTCGAGCACGGTCCGCTTGTCGGTCCCCTGCGCGACGGGCACGACGAGCCCGAGGCGCGGGATGCGCAGGACGGCGTACGCCCGGTCCCGGGCCGGCGGCTCGGCGGCGGGCCGGGCGGACCGGGAAGGCGCGGGCCCGCCACCCGCCCCGGCACCGGCGGACTCCCCGGAACCGGCCCCGGCCCCGGCCCCGGTCCGCCCGGCCCCGGCCGGATCCGTAGCCGGAGCAGTGCCGGAGACGACCGGTCCGGGCTCAGGGACCCCCACGGGCTGGGCATCCCCCCACTCCCTCTCCAGGGCATGGACCTGATCCTGCGCCGAGGCCGCGGCCTGCCGGTTCGTCCACCACCCCTGGTGCACCACCAGCAACAGGACCACCACGCCCACGGTGACGGTCAGCTCTGCGGCAGCCCACAGCACCCCCGCGAAACCGGCCCGGCGCGCCCGCCGGCCGCTCCCCTGCACCACCACGGGTACGCGATCTCGCACGGGCGGCACCTTAAGTCCTCCCCCGCCAACTGACCAGCGGCAGTACGGTGTGAACCATGCGCCCTGACACGCCTGCTGAGCACATCGCCGAAGCCGAGCGCCTCATCCGCACGGCGACCCGTTACCCCGAGGACCAGGAACCGCTGCTGCTCCAGGCAGCGGCCCACCTCGAACTTGCCGACGCCCGGGACCGCGCCAGCGCGCTGTACGACCAGCTCCTCTCCTCCTCACCCGCCGACCCCCACCTGATCAAGGCCCTGCAGGCGGCGAACCTGTGGGAGTACGGCCACGAGCCCGAGGCCCGCGCCCTGATCTCCGGCATCCGCGCCGCGTCCCCGAAGGACCCGGCTCCCTGGGAGGTCATCGCGGAAGCCCTCGAAGCGCACGACGAGTTGGAAGCGGCGCACGACTGCTTCACGGAAGCGGCGACCCTCCTCATCGCGGAGGACGCCCCGCTGACCCGGTCCACGACCGCCCTCCTGACGGGCCGCCACCGGGTACGCCGCCTGCTCGGCCTGCCCCACGACGAATGGGACATGGTCGCCGACACCCGCCACGTCGGCCCGATCCCCCTCGACGAGCTCCACGACCCGAAGCGCATCTGGGCCCTGGGCTCCGACGACCCGGCCGAACTCCGCGCCGAGATCGCCCGCCTGCGCGCCGAACTGGGCGACCGCCGCGCCGCCCTCTCGCGCCCCTTCCCGGTGGCGATCCTGCACTGGCCGGCGCGCGAACTGTCGGAGCTCATCACGTCGTACCCGACCCTGGCCGCGGAATACCCCTCGCACGAAGCCCACCTCCGCGAGATCGAAGCCTCCCTCCGCGCCCTCGCCGCCTCGGGCACCACGAACCTGGGCATCGTCACGGCGAGCGTCCCGTCGTACGAAGCCTTCGCCGCCTCCGAGAAGACCTCCCCGGCCTCCCCCAGCCTCCTGGCCGAATACGCCACGACCCTCGCCGCCCGCGGCAAGGCCACCCCCTGGCCCCCCACCCCCACGGCCTCCTGCTGGTGCCAGTCGGGCAAGCCGTACGCGGAGTGCCACGGGAGTTGAGAGAGGCCTAGGAGGGCCGGTCCGCCGCTGCGTACGCGGCCAGGGCCATCGTGCCCGCCGCGGTGAAGACCGCAGGCCAGGGGCCGATCTTCTTGGCCAGGGGGTGGGAGCCCGCGAAGGCGGCGAGGTAGGCCGTGGTGAGGGCGGCCGTGGTGGTCGGGGAGGTGCGGCGGTGCCACTCCCGGGCCGCCACGGTGCCGGCGGCCGCGAGGACCACGCCGCCCAGCGGGCGCAGGCCGGTCCAGCGGGCGGCCGCGTACCCGCCGACCAGGCCGCCTGCGGTCACCAGCGAGGTGGGGATCTGCGCCATCGCCATCGTCGACTCCTTCAGCCGTTCGCGTTTTCCCCGAGGCTAACGCGAGCGGCGGGTGAGGCGGCGGGCGCCCGTCAGGCCCAGGGTGATGACGATCCCGCCGAGCACGCCGTCCGGGACGGCGTCCCGTACGGCCGGCGGGAGCGCGGCCATGATCCCGAGGACGATGAAGAACGCCACCGCACAGCCGCCGAGGGCGGTGAACGCTCTGCTCAGGAGGTGGGTGGGCACGCGGGGCTCCGGTTGTCGTACGGGGACGTGGTGCACGGGGTGCAGTGGTTCAACGGCGGGGCGGGCGGGGCGGGTACGGGTCGCGCGCGGGAGCGTACGGAAGTCGGATTTGTCGCACACCCTCCGGATCCGTAGAGGTGCCGGTGCGGGAACCCCACCGGCGTAGATTCACTCTTCGAGAGGGGCGATACGACCGAAGCCGCCCAAGCCGGCCCAAGGAGCTGCAAACGTGATCTGTTATGGACCGGCCGTCCTGGACCTGTCGGACGAACTGGCCGACGCGTACAGCGAGGTCTTCTCCGCTCCGCCGTGGAACGAAGACGAAGAAACCATTCGCCAGTTCCAGGCCCGGCTCCAGGCCGACAGCCGCCGCGCCGGCTTCCGCACCGCCTTCGCGCAATCGACCGTCGGCATCGACGGATTCGCCACCGGCTGGCTGACGCCCAAGACCTTCCCCAGCGACCGTGGCTACGGTCAGGTCGCCGCGCAGCTCGGCCGTCCGCGCGTACGCGAACTCCTCGTCGGCGCCCTGGAGATCGACGAGCTCGCCGTACGCCCGCACGCGCGCGGGCACGGCACCGGGCGCGCCCTGCTCGCCGAGATCACCGCCGACGCCCCGGACGCCCGGGCCTGGCTGCTCACCGCCCGCATGGCCACCGACACCGTCGCCACCTACCGCCGGCTCGGCTGGCACGAGGTCACCCCGCTGCCCGGCACCGCGAACGGCGTCGTCGTCTTCCTCGCCCCGGAACACCCCGCGGCCCCGGCGCGCCCCGCGGCCTGAAGGCCGCAGCCTGAAGGCCGCAGGCCGAGGGTCGTGGTCTGAGATCGCTGTCTGAGGTCGCCGTCCGAGGGTCGCCGCCCGGCCCTCCGGGCATATCCCGGGCATGATCACTCGTATCGCACGGCGCCAGCAGAACCTGGTCACCTACCACCAACTGCGCCAGGCCGGGATCCCGTCCGGCACCATCGGCGGCCGCAGTCGCCGGGGAGGACCCTGGCAGCGGCTCCTGCCACGGGTCTACCTGCTCCAGACCGGGCCGCCCGACCACCGCCAGCGCGCGCTGTCCGCCGTCCTGTACGCCGCCCAGCCCTCGGCCGACCCGCTCCGCGGCGCCACCGCCGCGCTCACGGGCGGCGCGGCCCTCGCGCTCCTGGGCGTCCGCGACGCCCCGCCCGAACCGCTGGACGTCCTCGTCCGCGCCCCGCGCTCGGTGCGCGCCGTCGGCAGGGTCCGGCCCGGCTCGACCGCCCGCTGGCCCGCCACGCTCACCATCTGCGGCGTCCCCTGTACCCGGCCGGTGCGGGCCGCGGCCGACTTCGCGGCGCGTACGGACGATCCGGATCTGGTGCGGTCCGTACTGGCGAACGTCGTCCAGGGCGGCTGGTGCCACCCGCACGACCTGCACGCCGAACTGCGTGTCGGCCGGATCTGACCCGCCCCGCCGTCCGGGCGGCGGCCGCCGAGCTGACCGCCGGGGTCCGCTCCATCGCCGAGGGCCGCGCACGCGACACGCTGGCCCTCACCGACCTGCCCGCCCCGCTGTGGAACGCGCGCCTCCACGGCCCGGACGGCGCCTTCCTGGCCAGCCCGGACGCGTACTGGCCGGACGAGGGCGTGGCACTGGAGGTCGACTCGGCGGAGTACCACTACACGCGCGACTCCTGGCAGGCCACCCTCCACCGGCGCCTGCGCCTGGAGTCCCACGGCGTCCTGGTCGCCAGTACGACCCCCGCGATCCTGCGGGACAGGGCGGCCGATGTGATCGGCGCGCTGCGTGCGCTGCTCGCGCTGGGCGCGGGGCGCTCGAACCCGCCGGGCGTCATCGCGCGGGGACACGCCCAACTGGAGCTGCCGACGCCTTAGGCCGTCTCTTCCGGATCTTGTCGGGTGAGCCCGGGTCGTCCGGTGCGGTGCATCGCAAGGCGGAGGGGCGCCCGTGTACGGGACGTACTCGGGCGCCCCGACAACGCGGCGAGGTGCGGTGCCGGGCGCCGCGGGCCCGACAAGATCCGGAAGAGACGGCCTAAGCCCCCAGCGCGCGGGAGACCGTGTAGATCAGCAGGCCCGCCAGGGCGCCGACCACCGTGCCGTTGATACGGATGAACTGCAGGTCACGGCCGATGTGAGCCTCGATCTTGCGGGAGGTGTGCTCGGCGTCCCAGCTCGCCACCGTGTCCGTGATCAGCGAGGTGATCTCCGTGCGGTAGGTGGTGACGACGTAGACGACCGCGCCCTCGATCCAGCCCTCCACCTTGTGCTGGAGGCGGCCGTCGCTGGCCAGGCGCGCGCCCAGGGACACCAGCGAGGCGCGCACCCGCAGGCGCAGCTCGCTCTGCTCGTCCTCCGCCGCCGAGAGGATCAGCGCACGGATCGCCGTCCAGGCGGAGGCGATGATGTCCTGGATCTCGCCCCGCGCGAGCAGTTCGGACTTGAGGCGCTCCACCTTCGCCCGGGTCTGCGTGTCCGACTGGAGGTCGGCCGCGAAGTCCGTCAGGAAACGGTCCACCGCCCCGCGCGCCGGGTGCGCCGGCATGTCCCGCATCTCCGTGAGGAACCGCAGCAGCTCCTTGTAGACGCGATGGCCCACCTTGCGGTCCACGAAGCGCGGGGTCCAGCCCGGGGCGCCGCCCTGGACCGCGTCCGAGATCGACTCCTCGTGCGTGACCAGCCAGTCGTGGGCCTTGGCCAGCACGAGGTCGACGGCCCGGTGGTGCCCGCCGTCCGTGACGACCCGCTCCAGTGTCTTGCCGATGCCCGGCGCGATCTCGGCGCCCTCCGCGCGCCGCGTGATGGCCTCTCCTACGACGGCCTGCACATCGGAGTCCCGCAGGACGGTCAGGGCTCCGCGCAGCGCGGTGGCCAGCTCCGCCGTGACCCGGTCGGCGTGCGCGGGCTCCGCCAGCCAGGCGCCGAGGCGGCCGCCGATGCCGAGGGCGTGGAGGCGGGCCTTGACGACGTCGGAGGAGAGGAAGTTCTCGCCGACGAACTCCCCGAGGGTGACGCCGAGCTGGTCCTTCTTGGTCGGGATGATCGCCGTGTGCGGGATGGGCAGCCCGAGCGGCCGCTTGAACAGGGCGGTCACGGCGAACCAGTCCGCGAGTGCGCCGACCATGCCGGCCTCCGCGGCGGCCGCGACGTACGCGGCCCAGCCGCCGGCGCCCCACGCGTGCTGGGCGACCTTGGCCAGTACGTAGACCAGCGCGACCAGGATGAGCAGCCCCGTCGCGGTGGTCTTCATCCGGCGGACGCCGCGGCGGCGTTCCTCGTCCGCGGGGCTGAACACGAACATGCCCCGGACGGGCGGTGGCGCCGGCGGGGCGGTGCCTCCGGCTCTGGTGGGGTTCTCCACGTGCTTCTGCCTTCCCCGAGGGGCGCTGATGGTGTCTGCCTGCATAGCATCCGACTCCCGGGAGGCGCGTGGAGTTCCCGCCATGCCATGTCGCACTCCGTGTGGCGGGCTGTTCAGGTGCCTCCATGGGGTGCCTCAGCCCGGCCCCAGCCCCGGCTCACCCCGCCTGAGCCCCGCCACAGCGCCGTCTCAGCGCCTCCTCAGCCCCGCCTCAGCCCCGGCCCGCGTACATCCGCGCGATCACGTCCTCGATGTCCGGCTCCCGCACCGACAGGTCCAGCAGCGGGTACTGCGCCGCCACCGCGGCCACGAGCGGCGCCGCCGAAGCCCCCGCCGGGAACGCCAGCCACTGCCGCACCCCCTCCACCTTCACCACCCGCGCACCCGCCACCTCGATCGGCGCCAGCTCCCGCTCCAGGTCGATGACCAGGGTCCGCTCGCTCTCCCCGGCCGACCCGGCCGCATGCAGCCCGCCCAGCGGCCCGTCGTACATCAGCCGCCCGTGGTCGATCACCATCACGCGCTCGCACAGCTGCTCGATGTCCTGGAGGTCGTGCGTGGTGAGCAGCACCGTCGTGCCGAGCTCCTCGTTCAGCTGCCGCAGGAAGCCCCGTACCTTCGCCTTGCTCACCACGTCGAGCCCGATCGTCGGCTCGTCCAGGTACAGCACGTCCGGATCGTGCAGCAGCGCCGCCGCGATGTCCCCGCGCATCCGCTGCCCCAGCGACAGCTGCCGGACCGGTACGTCCATCAGCTCGGCCAGGTCCAGCCGGTCCACGCACCGCTCCAGGTTCTCCGCGAAGCGCGCCGCCGGGATGCGGTACATCCGCCGCATCAGCCCGTAGGAGTCCTTCAGCGGCAGGTCCCACCACAGCGTGGTGCGCTGCCCGAACACCACCCCGATCCGGTGCGCGAGACGCATCCGCTCCCGCGCGGGGTCGATGCCCGCGACCCGCAGGCGGCCGCCGCTCGGCGTCAGGATGCCGGTCAGCATCTTGATCGTGGTCGACTTCCCGGCGCCGTTGGGCCCGATGTAGCCGACCATCTCGCCCCGCGCGACCTCGAAGCTGATGCCGTCCACCGCCCTGACCTGGCGTTTCTCACGGCGCATCAGGCTCACCCGGCGCCGTACGTCGAAGACCTTCTCGACTCCGTCCAGTGAGATCAGCGGCTCGGTCATCTTTCCTCAGCTCCCCGTGCTCCGGTACGAACGGACTCCCGCGCGCCACGCCAGCGACGCGGGGACGAACACCGCCAGCGCCACCAGCGGGCTCAGGAACGCGGCCCACCCCGGCAGCCCCAGCGGATCGGGCCGGCCCAGCACGTACAGCGCGGGCAGCCAGTTGACGAAGGCCAGCGGGACCACAAAGGTCACCCCGCGCAGCAGGTCCTTCGCGAAGACGGTCGGCGGGTACTGGAGCATCGTGCAGCCGCCGTAGGTGAAGGAGTTCTGTACCTCCGCCGCGTCCCCGGCCAGGAACTGGAACGCAGCCCCCGCCACCATCACCGCCCCGAAGATCCCCGCGCCGGCCAGGACCATCAAGGGCACCAGCAGCACCTTCCCGGCCGTCCACTCGACGTCCAGCGCGGAGATCGCCCAGGCCAGCACCCCGAGCCCCTGCCCGATCCGCCCCAGCCGACGCAGCGCGAACCGGTCCGCCGCGACCTGCGCGAGCACCGGGACCGGGCGCACCAGCATCGTGTCGAGCGAACCGTCGCGGATCCGGGCACCGATCCGGTCGGTGTTGCCGAGGGTCAGGTCCGCCAGGCCCAGGGAGGCCGAACAGGACCCGTAGAGCAGGGCGATCTCGGGCAGCGTGAAGCCGCCGAGGACGTCCACGTGGGAGAACATGATGGAGATCGCGACGAAGTCGAGGAGGGTGATCGCCGCGTTCCCGAAGGTGGAGAGGAGGAAGGACGTCCGGTACGTCATCGTCGACCGGATCCACATCGCGACGATCAGCCCGTAGCCGCGCAGCCCCTCCAGGGCGCGATGCCGCCGGGGCACCTCCAGCGCCGTGAACTCACGCGCGGGACCGCGCTCCCGCGCGCGTCGGCCCAGTACCTCGACCGCGTGAGCGGTCTCGACCGCGTGAGCGGTCTCGACGGCTTGAGCGGTCTCACCCGCCCCAGCCGCCTCAGCCGCCCCCGTCACCTCAGCCACCCTGGACCACCACCTTGCGCGTCGCGGCCGACTGCAACAGCCGCCCCGCACCCAGCAGTACGCCCGCCCACCCGGCCTGGAACGCCAGCGCCCCGGCCGCGCTCCCGGCCCCCACGTGCTTGCCCAGCAGCACGTCCATCGGGATCTGGAGCATGGCCGCCCACGGCAGGACCCGTACGAACTCACCGAAGCCGCCCGGGAAGACGGTCAGCGGCAGCAGCATCCCCGAGAAGAAGATCGAGACGACGGTGGCCATCATGTTGATCCCGGCCCCGTCCATCAGCCAGAACGCGGCCAGCCCCAGCAGGTAGCGCACCGCGAAGCTCACCACCAGCCCGAGCGTGACGGACACCAGGAACAGCAGCCAGCGCAGCGGATCCGCGGGCAGCGCCAGCCGGAAGGCCAGCGCCCCGGCCACCAGCGGGAACAGACCGCGCCCCAGCAACTGGAAGGCGGCCCGGCCCAGGTCGGCGGCGAGCCACCACATCTGGAGGTCCGCCGGGCGGTAGAGGTCGACGGCGATGTCGCCGGTGCGGACGCGCTCTTGCATCTCCTCCTGGAAGCCGCCCCCGATCAACGCCGCGGCCGCGAGCAGCGACTGACTGACCCACACGAAGGTCAGGGCCTGCGCCTGGTCGTACCCGCCGAGCCCGGGGCGCTCGTCCCACAGCGCGATGTACGTGTACGCGACGATGAATCCGAACGCGGTGTTGGTGAACACCCCGGCCGCCGTCGCGGTCCCGTAGGTGGCGTAGCGCCGGAACCCGCCGGCCGCGACCGCCAGGTAGAGACCCGCTCTCCTGCGCACTTCCTGCCGCACCGTATCCCTCCGTTTCCCACGTCGTTCCTACGTCGGCCAAAGCGCGCGAGCTTAGTGCGGAGGGGCGAGCCACGCGAACGATTTACGCCCGTCCGGAGCGTAATGACCGGTCATCGGGTAGACACCATGAGGTACAGAAGTGGATATTTCGCACGGCGTCGAGGAGCCCTGGAGATGAGCGACCAGTCACCACCCCCGGGCTGGGCCCCTCGCGACCCCGACACGCCCGACGAACCGCCCAGGCCAGCCGGTCCGTCGGAGCCGGGACCCCGTGGCCGGCCGGGCGAACCGGCGGGCGAACCGGCCAAGGCCGGACGGAAGCCCGGCCCCCGGCGGACCGGCTGGCGTCGCGCCCTCCCCACCTGGCGCATGGTCCTGGGTGGTCTGCTGCTCCTCGCCCTGCTGATCGGCGGCGCCCTCGTCGCCGGCTACCTGCTGGTCCACATCCCGCCCGCCAACGCCGCGGCCACCGCCCAGTCCAACGTGTACCTCTACGCCGACGGCTCCCAGCTCGCCCGCGACGGCGAGGTCGACCGCGTCAACGTGCCGCTCTCGCAGATCCCCCGGACCGTCCAGGAGGCCGTACTGGCCGCCGAGGACCGGGACTTCTACTCCGAACGGGCGGTGGACCCCAAAGCGATGATCCGCGCCGCCTGGAACACGGCGACCGGCAAGGGCACCCAATCCGGTTCGACCATCACCCAGCAGTACGTCAAGAACTACTACCTGGGCCAGGAACAGACGATCAAACGCAAGGTCAAGGAGTTCTTCATCGCGATCAAGCTCGGTCGCGAAAAATCGAAGAACTACATCCTCGAGGGCTACCTGAACACCAGCTACTTCGGGCGCAACGCCTACGGCATCCAGGCCGCCTCCCAGGCCTACTACGGCAAGGACGTCGGCAAACTCACCACCGCCGAGGGCGCCTACCTCGCCACCCTCCTCAACTCCCCCAGCGCCTTCGACGTCGTCTCCCACCCCCAGAGCCGCGCCCGCGCCCTCGCCCGCTGGAACTACGTCCTCGACGGCATGGTCAAGAAGGACTGGCTGCCCGCCGCCGAACGCGCCACGACCCGCTTCCCCGAGCCGGGCAAGGTGCGCGCCGCTGCCGGACTCTCGGGCCAGCGCGGCTACCTCGTGGAAGCGATCAAGGACTACATCGTCGACCGCGAGATCCTCGACGACAAGACCCTCGCCGAAGGCGGCTACCGCATCACCACCACCATCGACAAGCGCCGCCAGAACGCCCTCGTCACCGCCGTCGACGACCAGATGATCAGCAAACTCGACCCGGAAGCCCGCCCGGCGGACCGGCTCGTACGCGCCGGCGGCGTCTCCATCGACCCGCTCACCGGCAAGGTCCTCGCCCTGTACGGCGGCATCGACTACACGAAGCAGTACGTCAACAACGCGACCCGCCACGACTACCAGGTCGCCTCCACCTTCAAGCCGTTCGTCTTCACGGCCGCCGTCGAGAACGACGCACGCACCCAGGACGGCCGCCGGATCACCCCGTACACGGTCTACAACGGCGACAACAGGCGCCCCGTCGTCGGCGGCCGGATCCGCTTCAACCCCGAGAACGAGGGCCAGGTCTCGTACGGGAACATCACCGTCAACACCGCCACCGACCTCTCCGTCAACGCCGTCTACGCCCAGATGGCGGTCGACGTCGGCACGGCGAAGGTCAAGCAGACCGCCATCGCCCTCGGCATCCCCGAGAACACCCCGAACTTCGAACCGGTCCCGGCCATGGCGCTCGGCACCCTGCAGGCCAGCGTCCTGGACATGACCCAGGCGTACGCGACCCTCGCCGACCACGGCCGCCTCACCCCGTACACCTTCCTGGAGAAGATCACCAAGGAGGACGACACCATCGGCCTGCCCCAGCGCGCCCCCACCCAGGCCGTCAGCCGCGAGGCCGCCGACACCACCACGTCCATGCTGGTCAGCGTCGTGGACAACGGCACCGGTACGGCGGCACTCGCCGCCGGCCACCCGGCGGCGGGCAAGACCGGCACCGGGGAACTGGACCGCTCGGCCTGGTTCGCCGCGTACACCCCGGACCTGGTCACCGTGGTCGCGATGATGGGCCAGGACCCCGACACCGGAACCCTCCAGTCGCTCTACGGCGCCCTCGGCGAGCGCCGCATCAGCGGGGGCGGCTACCCGGCCCGGATCTGGGCCGCGTACACCAAGACGGCCCTGGAGGGCACCGACCCCGTCGACTTCGAACTGGAACTCCAGCCCGGCGCGGCGCAGCCCCCACCGCCCCCCTCCCCGCAGTTCAGCTTCCCCGAGGAGACCCCCGGCGAGCGCACCGGACCGCCGACGGGACGACCGAACCGGCCCGGGCGGCCGACCCCGACGGGCGGCCAGAACCAAGGGGGACAGGACAACGGCGGCCAGAACCAGGGAGGGCAGGACAACGGCGGCCAGCAGAACGGCGGTCAGGACAACGGCGGTCAGGACAACGGGGGCCAGAACAACGGGGGCCAGGACAACGGCGGCACCACCGAAGGCGATCAGGGCGGTGTCACCTCGGGCACGCAGGGCAGGCAGGGCACGACCGGGACCACCGGTACGAGGGGCACGGGTGGCACGACGGGCGCCCGGGGCACGGACGGCGGGACCGCCGACGGGCCGCGCCCGCCGTCCGCGTTCCTGGAGTGACCGTTGGGATCGGTGTGACCGGCCCCTGAACCGGGTCAGTGACCGGAGGTCGCCTTCAGCCCCACCACGGCGACCAGCAGCAGGCAGATGAAGAAGATCCGGGCGGCGGTGACGGGCTCCCCCAGCACCGCCATACCGAACACGGCCGCGCCGGCGGCGCCGATGCCCACCCACACCCCGTACGCCGTGCCGATGGGCAAGGTCTTCGCGGCGTAGGACAGCAGCACCATGCTCGCCACGATCCCGGCGCCCGTGAACACGCTGGGCCAGAGCCGGGTGAAGCCCTCGGTGAACTTCATGCCGACGGACCAGCCGATCTCCAGCAGACCGGCGAGAAGAAGCAGAACCCAAGCCATGACGGCACCTCCGAGACGTCGAGCGGTACGGGGTGCGTCGTCTTGTCGTTCACCCGGTACGGCGCGTCTCGTCGGGGTTCTCCTCCACCGTAGCAAGGGGCGGACGAAGAGCGGCAGAGGGCAGCGAAAAGGGCCGGTGACCTCCGCCACCAGCCCTCGCCCGTCCGCTTTAAGCCCTCAGCTGCCAGCTCTCAGCTTTCCAGCCGTCAGCTCTCAGCCGTCAGCTCCTGCACCGATCCCGACGGGTCACAGGTAGAGCCCGGTGGAGTCCTTCGACCCCTCCAGCCGCTCGGCGGCCACGGCGTGCAGGTCCCGCTCGCGCATCAGCACGTACGTCGCCCCGCGCACCTCGACCTCCGCCCGGTCCTCGGGGTCGTACAGCACCCGGTCACCGGGCTCGACGCTCCGTACGTTCTGCCCGACCGCGACCACCTCGGCCCAGGCGAGGCGCTTGCCCACCGCCGCCGTCGCCGGAATCAGGATGCCGCCGCCCGAGCGCCGCTCGCCCTCCGGCAGATCGGACTTCACGAGCACGCGGTCGTGCAGCATGCGGATGGGCAGCTTGTCGTGGGTGGTGTTCTCGCTCACCCCAGAAACCTACCTGCCCGCGCCCGCCCCGCCTCGCGGAGGGTCACCCGCGCTTGCGCCGCGCCGACAGGACGAGCACGCCGATCACGCCGACCGCGAGCAGCACGACCGGCACGATCCGCTCGGGACGCGGGCTCCCGTCCTCGTGACGCAGGCCGTCCGACACGTCCGTGACGAGACGGTTCACCGTGGCGAAGGCCCGGCCGGCGGTGTGGTCCACCGTCGAGACGACCCTGGCCTTCGCGTCCCCCATGACCGTCTTCGGGTGCATGCGCACGCCGATCTCGTCGAGCGTCTCGGCGAGCTGCTCGCGGCGGCGGACGATGTCCGCTTCGATCTGTTCGGGGGTCCTGGCTTCGGGCACCGCGCTGCCTCCGTCGTCGTGGTCCGGTGGGGGGTAGTCCCCCGTGAACAGCTGTCAGCTTAGTCTCGACCCGTACCGATCCCCTCTTGAGGAGACTGTCCAGATGAGCGAGCGACTTCAGCCGGGCGACACCGCCCCCGCCTTCACCCTGCCCGACGCGGACGGCAACGAGGTCTCGCTCGCCGACCACAAGGGCCGCAAGGTGATCGTGTACTTCTACCCCACCGCGCTGACGCCCGGCTGCACGAAGCAGGCCTGCGATTTCACGGACAACCTGGACGTTCTGGCCACGGCCGGATACGACGTCATCGGCGTGTCGCCGGACAAGCCGGAGAAGCTGGCGAAGTTCCGCGAGCAGGAGCACCTGAAGGTCACGCTGGTCAGCGACCCGGAGAAGGAGACGCTGACCGCCTACGGCGCGTACGGCGAGAAGAAGCTGTACGGCAAGACGGTGACCGGCGTCATCCGCTCCACGGTGGTCGTGGACGAGGAGGGCAAGGTCGAGCGCGCCTTCTACAACGTCAAGGCCACGGGCCACGTAGCCAAGATCATCAAAGACCTGGGCGTCTAACCCCGCCCCATCTTCCCAGTGACCCGCACCGAACCCGGTGCGGGTCACTCCGCTTATCGGACGAAACTGCCCGTTACCGTCCGCCGATGGACCCGTTACTCCGTACGAGGGCCGCACGCGCGGCCGGGAGGGGTGGGCACATGAGCAACCCGTACGACCGGGCGACTCTGGCTGCGGCCACGTCCGAAGCTCGTGGCTGGGCCGATCTGATGAGACGGCTCGGACTGCAAGAGAGCGGCGGCCAGCGACGGGTGCTCCAGCAGAAGGTCGCCGCATGCGAAATCGACACCGGTCACTTCAAGCAGCGGAGCCCCTGGCGCAGGTACTCCGACGAGGCCATCACCGCAGCGGCTGCCACGTCGACCACACTCCGAGAAGTCGCAGAGAAACTCGGGGCACCACCGGCCACAGGAACCCTGTCCCATCTGGCCAAGCGCATCACCGCCCTGGGGATCGACGTCAGGCACTTCCCCGGGATGAACCGGGCCGCGGTCGACCTGCCTTTCAGCACGGCGGAACTCCGCGCGGCAGCCATGTCCGCAGACAGCATCAGAGGCGTGGCCCGCGCACTGGGGGTGCCGGACGACAGTCGCTCTCGACAGGCACTCGGCCGCATGCTGCGCGAGCGCGGCGTCGACACGACGCACTTCCGCAACGCCCGCCCGGTCCTTGCCGACGAGCCCCTCCGCGCAGCCGTGGCGGAGGCAACGAGCTATGCGGACGTCATGCGGGCCCTGGAGCTGGAAGTCAACGACACGAATCACCGTCGAGTTCGACGCCACGTGGCGCGACTCGGCCTCGACACCTCGCACTTCACACGGCGCGCCTGGAGCAAGACGCCCCCTCGCCAACCTAGGTCCACCGCACCGAGCACACTCGTCGTCCTCCCCGAGGGATCGCCCCGCACGAACCGGGCTCGACTGCATCGGGCCTTGCAGGAGACCGGCCGCCCGTACGGCTGCGTCATGTGCGGGAACAACGGCGAATGGCTTGGTCAACCGATCACTCTCCAGATTGACCACATCAGCGGAAACTGGCTGGACAACCGTCCCGAAAACCTCCGCTACGTCTGCCCCAACTGCCACTCCCTGACGGACACGTGGTGCCGCAAGCGCCGCCCCAACCCTGTCGCCCCCTCGGCCACTGCCCCCGTAGACTGAGCGCAGCCCAGACGGGCTCAACGTCCGAATTGGGCACAATGTCGCGGTTGTGGTGGAATTGGCAGTCACGCTGGGTTTAGGTCCCAGTGGGGTAAAACCCGTGGGGGTTCGAGTCCCCCCAACCGCACGTCGACGCAGAAGGACCGGACGCAGCCGCGTCCGGTCCTTCTGCGTGCCAGGGGTCGGGCGGGGTCGGACCGGGTCGGCCCGGGTCAGCCCAGGAGCTCTCGGACCACCGGGATCAGGGCGCGGAAGGCCTGGCCGCGGTGGGAGATCGCGTTCTTCTCCGCCGGGGTGAGCTCCGCGCAGGTGCGGGTCTCGCCCAGCGGCTGGAGGATCGGGTCGTAGCCGAAGCCGCCCGCGCCGGAGGGGGTGTGGCGCAGGGTGCCGAGGAGGCGGCCCTCGACGACGCGTTCGGTGCCGTCCGGGAGGGCCAGGGCCGCCGCGCAGAAGAAGTGGGCGCCGCGGTGTTCCGGACCGATGTCGGCGAGCTGCGCCAGCAGGAGGTCCAGGTTGGCCTTGTCGTCGCCGTGGGCGCCGGCCCAGCGGGCCGAGAAGATGCCCGGGGCGCCGTTCATGACGTCCACGCACAGGCCGGAGTCGTCGGCGACCGCCGGGAGGCCGGTGGCCCGGGCCAGGGCGTGGGCCTTGAGGAGGGCGTTCTCGGCGAAGGTGACGCCGGTCTCCTTGACGTCCGGGATCTCCGGGTACGCGTCCGCGCCGACCAGCTGGTGCGGCAGGCCGGCGGCGGACAGGATGGCGTGGAGCTCGGCGATCTTGCCCGCGTTGCGGGTGGCCAGGATCAGGCGGCTGGGCGTGGGCTCGGGCGTGGAGGTCATGCGCCCATTATTTCCCGCTCCCCGGCCCGCCTGACGTCCCGCTCCCCGGCCCGCCCGGCGTCCCGCTCTCCGGCCGGCCGACCGTCCGGGTCTTCCCGCGTCAGCCCGGGGTGCAGACCTTGGAGATCTCGGTCGCCGCGTCCGCGACGGGCTTGATGTCCGGGGTGGGATTGCCCTGTTCGATGGCGGTGCGGACGTTCTTGACCGCCGTGTTCATCGAGGTGATGGCCTTGCCCAGGTCGGCGTTGTCCGTCTGGTCGCCGATCTTCTTCAGGTTCGACTCGATCTGGTTGAGCGCGTTCTGGGCGTCCTGCGGGCTGTTACCGGCCTGGGAGACCGCCTGCTGGAGGTCGTTGGCGCCGTCCGTGATGGCCACCGCCGTGTTCGCGCAGTCCATCGCCGTGGAGATCGCGTCGCAGGCGGTGAGGGCCGGGACGGTGAGGGCGGCGGCCATGGCCACGGCCACTATGCGGAGCTTCATCTTCGGGTCCCCCAAGGGCTTCGGTACGTGGACGGGCGCACGGCTGTGACGCCGTGCGCCCGTACCCTGCCAGACGCGGATCCGCGCGCCTACAGTTCCAGCGCGCTGAGCTGGATGGCTTCCAGGTCCGCGCAGCCGCCGGCCGCGAGGTCGAGGAGCGCGTTGAGTTCCTTGCGGTCGAAGGGCTCGCCCTCGGCGGTGCCCTGGACCTCGACGAAGCGGCCGTCGCCGGTGCAGACCACGTTCATGTCGGTCTCGGCCCGTACGTCCTCCTCGTAGCAGAGGTCGAGGAGCGGTTCGCCGTCGACGATGCCGACGCTGACGGCGGCGACGGTGCCGGTGAGGGGCTTGCGGCCGGCCTTGATCAGCTTCTTCCGCTGGCCCCAGGCGACGGCGTCGGCGAGGGCGACGTAGGCGCCGGTGATGGCGGCGGTGCGGGTGCCGCCGTCGGCCTGGAGGACGTCGCAGTCCAGGACGATGGTGTTCTCGCCGAGGGCCTTGTAGTCGATGACGGCGCGCAGCGAGCGGCCGATGAGGCGGGAGATCTCGTGGGTGCGGCCGCCGATCTTGCCGCGGACGGATTCGCGGTCGCCGCGGGTGTTGGTGGAGCGGGGCAGCATCGAGTACTCGGAGGTGACCCAGCCTTCGCCGCTGCCCTTGCGCCAGCGCGGGACGCCTTCGGTGAAGGAGGCGGTGCAGAAGACTTTGGTGTCTCCGAAGGAGATGAGGACGGAGCCCTCGGCGTGCTTGCTCCAGCCGCGTTCGATGGTGACCGGGCGGAGCTGTTCGGGCGTACGGCCGTCAATGCGAGACATGCTCCGAGCCTAGTCCCTGCGGGCCGGGCGCCATGACCCAGTAAGAAGACCGGGCCCTACGAGAAGACCCCGCCCCGGGGTGCGTCCGGGACGGGGTCCGCTGGTGGATCACAGGGGCCCGGGGGTCGGGCCGGAACGATCCGGAAGGGACGGGCTATTGGGCCCGGATCACATCATGTCTTCGATGTCGGCGGCGATCGGGTCGGCGTCGGTGCCGATGACGACCTGGATCGCGGTGCCCATCTTGACGACGCCGTGGGCGCCGGCGGCCTTGAGGGCGGCTTCGTCGACCAGGGACGGGTCGACGACCTCGGTGCGCAGGCGGGTGATGCAGCCCTCGACCTCTTCGATGTTCTCGATGCCGCCGAGCCCGGCGACGATCTTCTCAGCCTTGGTGGCCATGTGTTTCTCCCTGGGTGTTTCGAAGAACGTGTCTCGGCGGTCGGTCCGTGGAGGCCCACCCGCGCGGTCCGCTTCTGCACGGTAACGCACGGTTGGCCCCCCTACGCGAGCGCATGACCGGTCTCTGTCGAATGATGACGATCAGCAGCAACCCGCCCGTAACTGGTCTACACCAGTGTGCCGCAACGGGTTGCGGCAGCCAAAAACGGGGCCGGTCAGGGAGGACGCCGATGAGCGCGAGCAGCGCCGCAGCAGAGCCACGGCAGAAGTGGTGGAACGGCATGTTCCAGGGGCTGCAGAAGATGGGGCGCAGCCTCCAGCTGCCGATCGCCGTCCTGCCCGCGGCCGGCATCCTCAACCGCCTCGGGCAGCCCGACGTCTTCGGCGTGGACGGCCTGGGCTGGACGAACGTCGCCAAGGTCATCGCCGGGGCGGGCGGCGCCCTGCTCAACGCCGATCTCGGGCTGCCGCTCCTCTTCTGCGTCGGCGTCGCGATCGGCATGGCGAAGAAGGCCGACGGCTCGACCGCGCTCGCCGCGGTGGTGGGGTTCCTCGTCTACCGGGCCGTGCTGCACGCGTTCCCGAAGGCGTGCCCGGACGGGACCAAGGACATCAAGGGCGGCTGCCTCGGGCAGGACGACGCCTTCGCGGAGTACACGTTCCAGAATCCGGGGGTGTTCGGCGGCATCGTCATGGGTCTGCTGGCCGCCTGGTTCTGGCAGCGCTACCACCGGGTGAAGCTGGTGGACTGGCTCGGCTTCTTCAACGGCCGTCGGCTCGTCCCGATCATCATGGCCTTCGTCGCCATCGCGTTCGCCGTGGTGTGCCTGTGGATCTGGCCGCCGATCGGTGACGCGCTGGAGAGCTTCTCCGACTGGCTGGTGGGGCTGGGCGCCTGGGGCGCGGGCATCTTCGGCGTGGCGAACCGCGCGCTGCTGGTGATCGGCCTGCACCAGTTCCTGAACGTGCCGGTCTGGTTCCAGTTCGGCAGCTTCACCAAGCCGGACGGCCAGGTGGTCCACGGTGACATCAACATGTTCCTGAGCGGCGACCCGCAGGCCGGTCAGTTCCTCTCCGGCTTCTTCCCGATCATGATGTTCGCCCTCCCGGCGGCGGCGCTGGCGATCACGCACTGCGCGAAGCCGCAGCGGCGCAAGGAGGTCGGCGGCCTGATGCTGTCCGTCGGCCTGACCTCCTTCGTCACCGGCATCACCGAGCCGATCGAGTACTCCTTCCTCTTCGTGGCGCCCGCGCTGTACGTGGTCCACGCGCTGCTGACGGGGGTGTCGATGGCGGTGACGTGGGCGCTGGGGGTGAAGGACGGCTTCAGCTTCTCCGCGGGCCTGATCGACTACGTCATCAACTGGGGGCTGGCCACCAAGCCCTGGCTGATCATCCCGATCGGCCTGTGTTTCGCGGTCGTCTACTACGCGGTGTTCCGCTTCGCGATCACGAAGTTCGACATTCCGACGCCCGGCCGGGAGTCGGACGAGGAGATCGCGGCCATGCAGGCGGAGACCACCAAGGCCTGACCCTCCCACGCCCGAGCCACCCGGCGCAGGGCGCAACAGGCGTACGACGCCGGGCCTTTGGGGCCCGTCGGCCGTGGCCCCCGGATCCGGGATCCGGGGGCCACCGGCATGCCCGCGGGCCCCGGCGCCCCGCACTCGGGGCCGCCGCGTGCGGATGTGGCGTAGACCACAGGAAATCGAAGGTTCCTTATCTAACGCCGACCGTGTTACAACTGGTCTACACCACGCATTGGTGTAGACCACGCGGGCCTGTCTGAGCCCGCGTACCCCCAAACCCGAGACGTCGCCCGTCCCCCGTTTCCCCCTGGCGTCGCCTTGCCCACTGGAGGAAGTTGTGTCCACGGCTACCGCACCCGCGGCCGAAAAGAAGAAGGGCGCTGGCGTGATGGCCGTCATGCAGCGCATCGGCCGGAGTCTCATGCTCCCCGTCGCCGTGCTGCCTGCCGCCGCACTCCTGGTTCGCCTGGGCGACAAGGACATGCTGGGCTCGGCCTCGATGCCGGAGTTCATCAACAAGATCGCCGGCTACATGGCTGCCGGCGGTGGCGCGATCCTCGACAACATGGCGCTGCTGTTCGCCGTGGGCATCGCGATCGGATTCGCCAAGAAGTCGGACGGTTCCACCGCCCTCGCCGCCGTCACCGGCTACCTGGTCTTCAAGAGCGTCCTCGCCACGTTCACCGACTCCAACCTGCCCAAGATCGCCAAGGCCGTCGACGGCAAGGTGGTCATGGTGGAAGCGCCCGTGGACGCCAAGGTGCTCGGCGGTGTCGTCATGGGAATCGTGGTCGCCCTCCTCTACCAGAAGTTCTACCGGACCAAGCTGCCGGAGTGGGCGGGCTTCTTCGGTGGCCGCCGCCTGGTCCCGATCCTCTCCGCCTTCGCCGGCCTGGTGATCGGCATCGTCTTCGGTCTGATCTGGCCGGTCCTCGGCACCGGTCTGCACAACCTGGGTGAGTGGCTGGTCGGCTCCGGCGCGGTCGGCGCGGGCATCTTCGGTGTGGCCAACCGTGCGCTGATCCCGGTCGGCATGCACCACCTGCTCAACTCCTTCCCGTGGTTCCAGGCCGGCGAGTTCGAGGGCAAGAGCGGCGACATCTCCCGCTTCCTCGCCGGTGACCCCACCGCCGGGCAGTTCATGACCGGCTTCTTCCCGATCATGATGTTCGCCCTTCCCGCGGCCTGCCTCGCGATCGTGCACTGCGCCCGCCCCGAGCGCCGCAAGGTCGTCGGCGGCATGATGTTCTCCCTCGCGCTCACCTCCTTCGTCACCGGTGTGACCGAGCCGATCGAGTTCACCTTCATGTTCATCGCCCCGGTGCTGTACGCGGTTCACGCGGTCCTGACCGGTGTGTCCATGGCCCTGACCTGGGCCCTCGGCATGAAGGACGGATTCGGCTTCTCCGCCGGAGCCATCGACTACCTGCTGAACCTCGGCAAGGCGACGAACCCGTTCGGCCTGGCACTGGTCGGCCTGTGCTTCGCGGTGGTCTACTACGCCGTCTTCCGCTTCGCGATCATCAAGTGGAACCTCCCCACCCCGGGCCGCGAGTCCGACGAGGAGCTCGCCGAGCTGGCGAAGGCCGAGGCCAAGTAAGCCCGCCCGTACGCACGGCGAAGCCCCCGCTCTCCCGGAAGGGAGGGACGGGGGCTTCGCCGTACGTCCAGTACGTCCAGTACGCGCAGTACGCGCAGTACGCGCAGTACGTCCAGTACCTCAGACCTCGTAGACCGCGCCCGCGTACGCCAGGTCCACCCGGCCGCCGTAGACCGCCCGGGCATCGGCGAGGTTCTGCGCGGGGTCCGTCCACGGGGGGATGTGGGTGAGGACGAGCCGGCCGACGTTGCCCCCGCGCGCGTACTCGCCGGCCTCGCGGCCGTTGAGGTGGAGGTCCGGGATGTCCTCCTTGCCGTGCGTGAAGGAGGCCTCGCAGAGGAAGAGGTCGGTGCCGTCGGCGAGCTGCGCCAGCTCGGGGCAGGCACCGGTGTCCCCGGAGTACGTGAGCGAGCGGCCGCCGTGCTCGATGCGGATGCCGTACGACTCGACGGGGTGGGCGACCCGCTCGGTGCGGATCTGGAAGGGGCCGATCTCGAAGGTCCCGGGCTTGAGCGTGCGGAATTCGAAGACCTCGCTCATCGAGCGCTCGTCGGGGACGTCGTCGTAGGCCGTGGTCAGGCGCCGCTCGGTGCCCTCGGGTCCGAAGACGGGGATGGTGCCGCAGCGGCCGCCCTCGTGCCGGTAGAAACGGGCGACGAAGTACGCGCACATGTCGATGCAGTGATCGGCGTGCAGGTGGCTCAGGAAGATCGCGTCGAGGTCGTAGAGACCGCAGTGGCGCTGCAGGTCGCCGAGGGCGCCGTTGCCCATGTCGAGGAGCAGCCGGAAGCCGTCGGCCTCGACGAGGTAGCTCGAACAGGCCGATTCCGCGGAGGGGAACGACCCCGAACAGCCGACGACGGTGAGCTTCATGGAGCGTGAACCTCCGAGGACGGTCCGTGGACGGGATGCGGGCCGTGCGTGGAGTCGAGCGTAAGGCGCGAAACGTCGGGTCGCTCCTCCGCGGCGGGCCGTTGTGGGGGGAATCACCTGTGGTGTCACCCGTCGGAGCGAAGCGCGTACGGGCGTTGCCGTGCGCGGGGCCGGGGCGTGGCCGTGCCGGGGCGTGGCCGCGCGGCTACGGTCGAAGCATGGACACGTCCTGGTGGCCCGCGCTGGCCGCCGCCGTGGCCGTGGCGCTGGTGGTGCTGGCCTCCGGGGCGCGGCTCGGGCTGCCGCGCCGGGCGGCGCCGGAGCAGGGGGCCGGTCCGCCGCCGCGGCCGCGGGCGGGCGAGTTGTGGGCTCTGGCCGACGGCCGCACGTGCCTGGTGCTGGCGGTGGGAGCGGTACGGGGGCACCGCGCGCGGGTCGCGTGGATCACCGGGAAGTACGACGACCGGCGCGCCGGGGTGATCCCGCTGCCCCCGGGGACGGTCGGGGCGCAGGGCCGGGCGAGCTTCCTGGAGGCGGACCGGCCGGTGGAGGTGTCGCTGTGGGAATTCCGGACGCGGGTGGGGATGCTGGACCCGGCGGTGTGGGACGAGGTCAAGGGCCTGGGAGGCGGACGGTGATCCGGTTGCGACGCGTGTACGACCCGCCGGAGCCCGAGGCGGACGGCGTACGGGTCCTGGTGGACCGGCTCTGGCCGCGGGGCCTGTCGAAGGAGGCGGCCGCGGTGGAGGAGTGGCCGAAGGCCGTAGCTCCCTCGACGGAGCTGCGCAAGTGGTTCCACGGGGGCGGCTCCGCCGCGGAGTTCCGCGCGCGGTACGAGGCGGAGCTGGCGCAGCCGGAGGCCGCGGCGGAGCTGACCCGCCTGCGGGGGCTGGCGGGGGCCGGGCCGGTGACGCTGCTGACTGCCGTCAAGGACCCGGCGTCCAGCCACGCCGCGGTGCTGGCGGAGCTGCTGGGCGGCTAGCCGCCTGGGCGCTGGCCGCGCCGGCCCGTGGGGCTCCGCCCCAGACCCCGCGCCTCAATCGCCGGCGAGGCTGAAAGACCGGGGCTCCGCCCCGCACCCCGCTCCTCAAACGCCGGAGGGGCTGGAAGTGCGGCGAGCAACCCCGCAGGGGGCGACGTACGGGCTACGCCCAGAGTTGGCCCTGGAGGGCCTCGATGGCCTCTTCCGTCGTCGCGGCCGTGTAGACGCCCGTCGAGAGGTACTTCCAGCCGCCGTCGGCCACGACGAAGACGATGTCCGCCGACTCGCCCGCTGCCACCGCCTTGCGGCCGACGCCGATCGCCGCGTGCAGGGCGGCTCCCGTGGAGACGCCCGCGAAGATGCCCTCCAGCTGGAGCAGCTCGCGGGTGCGGGTGACCGCGTCCGCGGAGCCCACCGAGAAGCGGGTGGTGAGCACGGAGGCGTCGTACAGCTCCGGGACGAAGCCCTCGTCGAGGTTGCGCAGGCCGTAGACGAGGTCGTCGTACCGCGGCTCGGCGGCCACGATCTTCACGCCGGGCACGTGCTCGCGCAGGTAGCGGCCGACGCCCATCAGGGTGCCGGTGGTGCCGAGGCCCGCCACGAAGTGGGTGATCGACGGGAGGTCGGTGAGGATCTCCGGGCCGGTGGTCGCGTAGTGCGCGCCGGCGTTGTCCGGGTTGCCGTACTGGTAGAGCATCACCCAGTCGGGGTGCTCGGCCGCCAGTTCCTTGGCCACCCGGACCGCGGTGTTCGAACCGCCCGCGGCCGGCGACGGGATGATCTCGGCTCCCCACATGGCCAGCAGGTCGCGCCGCTCCTGGCTGGTGTTCTCCGGCATCACGCACACGATGCGGTAGCCCTTGAGCTTGGCCGCCATCGCCAGTGAGATGCCGGTGTTGCCCGAGGTGGGTTCCAGGATGGTGCAGCCGGGGTACAGCCGGCCGTCTTTCTCCGCCTGCTCGACCATGTGGAGCGCGGGGCGGTCCTTGATCGAGCCGGTCGGGTTGCGGTCCTCCAGCTTCGCCCAGATGCGGACGTCGTCCGAGGGCGACAGCCGGGGCAGCCGGACCAGCGGCGTGTTGCCGACCGCGGCCAGCGGGGAGTCGTAACGCATCAGGCAGCGCCGCCGGCCACGGCCGGGAGGATGGTGACGTTGTCGCCGTCCTTGAGGGCGGTGGAGATGCCGTCGAGGAAGCGGACGTCCTCGTCGTTGAGGTAGACGTTCACGAAGCGGCGCAGCTGGCCGTTGGCTGCCTCGTCGACGAGTCGCTCGCGGATGCCCTTGTGGCGGCTCTCCAGGTCGGTGAAGAGGTCGGCGAGGGTGGCGCCTTCACCGGTCACGGCCTTCTCGCCGTTGGTGTAGGTGCGGAGGATGGTGGGGATGCGGACCTCGATGGCCATGGCTGGGCTCCAGTCGTCAGGGCGTAAGCAGTAAGCAGCGGTGAGCAGAGGGTGAGACGTGAGGGCGCGGGGTTCGTCGGCCCTCCTCGCGGGAGGGTTCTGGTGCTCAGGCAGCAGGACAGATGGCGCTGGCGAGGCGGCACAGGTCGACGTGCAGCCGCGCCACGAGCAGCAGCCTGCCGGGCGTCTCGATGCTCACGTCGGGGGAAACCATGCGGTCATGTTAACGATTCCCGGTCCCCGGTTTGGAGTGTGATCCCGCATCGTGGACGTCGAGCGACCGCATGGTGGTCAGTAGGCCTCGACGACCTGCACTTCTTCCTCGGTGATCTCGCCGTCGACGATCCGGTACGAGCGGAACTGGAACTCGCCGAGGCCGTCCTTGTCCGCCGTGGACACCAGGACGTAGTGCGCGCCGGGCTCGTTCGCGTACGTGACGTCCGTGCGCGAGGGGTAGGCCTGGGTCGCGGTGTGCGAGTGGTAGACGATCACCGGCTCCTCGTCGCGGTCGTCCATGTCGCGGTAGAGCGTGAGCAGGTCCTTGGAGTCGAACTCGTAGAACGTGGGCGAGCGGGCCGCGTTGAGCATCGGGATGAACCGCTCGGGCCGGCCGGTGCCCGCCGGGCCGGCCACGACTCCGCACGCCTCGTCGGGGTGGTCCTGACGGGCGTGCTCGACGATCTGGTCATACAGGGCCTGGGTGAGGGTCAGCATGAGCGACAGGATAAACAGACGGGCCCTTCCGTACCGAGGAGTGGTACGAAAGGGCCCGCATGCTGGATACGACGGTGCTACGAGGCCTTGCTGAAGGCCGCGCCGCGCGGGTCGCGGGACTTCAGGACGAGGTAGGACACGCCCAGGATCAGACCCCACAGCGGGGCGCAGTACAGCGAGACGCGGGAGTCCTTGTCGGCGCCCATCATGACGATGACCATGCCGATGAAGAGCAGCGCGAACCAGCTCGTGTACGGGGCGCCGGGGGCCTTGAACGGGGAGTGCGGCAGTTCGCCGCGGTCGGCCTTGGCCCGGTAGCGGATCTGGCAGACGAGGATCATGATCCAGGCCCACATGCCGGAGATGGTGGCGAAGGAGACGACGTAGTCGAAGGCCTTGCCCGGGGCGACGTAGTTGATCCAGACGCCCACCAGCATCAGCGCGGCGGAGACGGTGGTGCCGATCAGCGGGGTGCCGCTCTTGGTGAGCTTGGCGAAGACCTTCGGGCCCTGGCCGTTGAGCGCGAGGTCGCGCAGCATGCGGCCGGTGGAGTACATGCCCGAGTTGCAGGAGGACAGGGCGGCGGTCAGCACGACGAAGTTGACGATGGCGGCGCCGACGCCGAGGCCCATGCGCTCGAAGGCGGCGACGAAGGGCGAGACGCCCGGCTGGAAGTGCGTCCACGGGACGACCGACAGGATCATGATCAGCGCGCCGACGTAGAAGACGGCGATGCGCCACGGCACGGTGTTGATGGCCTTGGGCAGGGTCTTCTCGGGGTCCTTGGACTCGCCGGCGGTGACGCCGACCAGCTCGACGGCGAGGAAGGCGAACATGACGATCTGCAGGGTCATCAGCGTGCCGCCGATGCCCTTGGGGAAGAAGCCGCCGTCGTTCCACAGGTTGGAGACGGTGGCGGTGTCGGCCGCGTCGGAGAAGCCGATGGTGAGGATGCCGGCGCAGATCAGGATCATGCCGACGATGGCGGTGACCTTGACCATGGAGAACCAGAACTCCAGCTCACCGAAGAGCTTCACGGAGATCAGGTTGGCGGCGTAGAGGATGACCGTGAAGATCAGCGCGTAGGCCCACTGCGGGAAGCTGTCGTGGGTCCAGTACGCCATGTACTGGGCGGCCGCGGTGACCTCGGTGATGCCGGTGACCACCCAGAACAGCCAGTAGGTCCAGCCGGTGACGTATCCCCAGAACGGGCCCAGGAACTCGCGGGCGTAGTCCGAGAAGGAGCCGGAGACGGGGCGGTACATGAGCAGCTCGCCCAGGGCCCGCATGATGAAGAAGATGACCAGGCCCGCGATGGCGTAGGCCAGGATCAGGCTCGGGCCGGCCTTGGAGATCGCCTTGCCGGCGCCCAGGAACAGGCCGGTGCCGATGGCTCCGCCGATCGCGATCATCTGGATCTGGCGGGCGCCGAGCGTGCGGTGGTAGCCCTCGCCGCCTTCGCCCGTGCCCTGAGTGCCCTCGCCGGGCGTCTTGCCGTGCTGCTCGACCTGCACTGAGGTCATGTCTGGTGCGCCTTTCTCCACGCCGACCCGCGCCTTCACTGGCTGCGGATCGGGTCCTCGATCCCCCCGGATACGGATGGAGTTGCACGCCGGCGGTCAGCCGGTTCAAGCGAGCCGGGAGACATGGGTGGCGTCCCGTCGGCGGTCGTGAAGATTTATCACGGGCCGACGACCGCGGGAGGGGGAGAAATGTGGCGCGGGGCACCAAAAATTCAGGACAAAAGCCTACGGAAGGGTCAGATCACCGCATGGCGGTGATCTGATCGTTATCCGGATTTGAGCGTCCGCTGAGCGAACGGAGTCCCGCCTTGAGGATCTCCAGAGGGTTCACCGGCGCGTCTCAGAGCGTTTCGATGAGCGTCTCCTGGAGGCCACCCAGCCACAGGTACGCCATCACCATCGGTTTGCGCGGATCGTCGTCCGGCAGCCTGAACAGCGCCGCGCTCTCGTCGTCCTCGGTGATGTCCAGGCGCGCCGCGATGGTCAGGCGCAGGTCGTTGAGCGCGCCGAGCCAGCGCAGCGGCAGCTCCCCGGTCAGTTCCAGCACCGCCGCCCCGTCACCGGCCGGGGTGAGCGCGTCGAGGCTGCGTACGACGGCCAGCGCGTCCTCCCGCTTGCGGGTGCGCAGGTCGGTCTCGGTGAAGCGGCGGAACTCCGCCGAGCGGGCCGCCAGCTCGGCCGGGTCCACTCCCTCGTCGCCAGCACCCTCGGGTGCCCCGTAGGCGTCGGGGAAGAGCCGGGCCAGCGCCGGGTCCGACGGGGGCTCGGAGGGGCCCTCGGCGAAGAGCGCGGCGAGCGGGTCGGCGTCCTCGGGGGGCTCCGGCTCGCCGGGGCCGATCAGCTCCAGCATCTGGACGGCCAGGGAACGCAGGATCGAGATCTCGATCTCGTCGAGCGCGATGGCGGCGCCGCCGCCCTTGAGTGCCTCGAAGGTCCCGCCGCCCATCAGGTGCGGTCCTGCGAGAGGGTCGCCCACAGGCCGTAGCCGTGCATGGCCTGCACGTCGCGCTCCATTTCCTCGCGGGTGCCGCTGGACACGACCGCCCGCCCCTTGTGGTGGACATCGAGCATCAGCTTGTGCGCCACGTCCTTCGAGTAGCCGAAGTAGGCCTGGAACACGTACGCCACGTAGCTCATGAGGTTGACCGGGTCGTTGTGCACCAGGGTCACCCAGGGGACGTCGGGTTCGGGGACGGCGAAGGTCTCTTCGGCCGATTCGGTGCGTTCGGTCTCAACGGGAGCAACACTCACTTGTCCCATGCTGCCACCGTGACGGCCCAGTCGCACAAACGGGACCCACATCTCGTCACTTTGACGAGATGTGCGCTAGCATCCGTCGCATGAACCCTGCGGACCTGGGCCTGCCGGTGGACGTGCCGTCGACAGCGCTCTTCACGGACCATTACGAGCTCACGATGTTGCAGGCCGCGCTGGCCAACGGCACCGCCGACCGCCGCTCGGTCTTCGAGGTCTTCACCCGGCGACTGCCCGAGGGGCGCCGCTACGGGGTCGTCGCGGGGACCGGGCGGGTGCTGGACGCGGTGGAGAACTTCCGCTTCGACGGCGCCGTGCTGGAGTTCCTGCGCGAGCGGGCCGTCGTCGACATGCGGACCCTGGACTGGCTGGCCTCGTACCGCTTCTCCGGCGACATCTGGGGCTACCCGGAGGGCGAGGTCTACTTCCCCGGGTCGCCGATCCTGCGCGTCGAGGGCAGCTTCGCCGAGTGCGTGCTGCTGGAGACGGTGATCCTGTCGATCCTCAACCACGACTCCGCGATCGCGGCGGCCGCCTCCCGGATGTCCTCCGCGGCCGGCGAGCGCCCGCTGATCGAGATGGGCGCGCGCCGCACCCACGAGCTGGCGGCGGTGGCCGCCTCGCGGGCCGCGTACGTCGGCGGCTTCTCCTCCACCTCGGACCTGGCGGCCGGTTTCCGGTACGGGATCCCGACGGTCGGTACGAGCGCGCACGCCTTCACGCTGATCCACGACAGCGAGCGGGACGCCTTCACCGCGCAGGTGGACTCCCTGGGCCGGGGCACCACCCTGCTGGTGGACACCTACGACGTGGCCGAGGCGGTCCGGACGGCCGTCGAGGTCGCCGGGACGGAGCTGGGCGCGGTCCGGATCGACTCCGGCGACCTGCTGCTGGTGGCCCACCGGGTGCGGCAGCAGCTGGACGAGCTGGGAGCCACGGCCACGAGGATCGTGGTGACCTCCGACCTGGACGAGTACGCCATCGCCTCGCTGGCGGCGGCGCCGGTGGACGCGTACGGGGTGGGCACGCAGCTGGTGACGGGCAGCGGGCACCCGACGTGCTCGATGGTCTACAAGCTGGTGGCGCGGGCCGGCTCGGCCGATCCCAAGGCGGCGCTGGCGCCGGTGGCGAAGAAGTCCTCGGGCGGCAAGACCTCCATCGGCGGCCGCAAGTGGGCCGCGCGGCGGCGCGACTCCGACGGGGTCGCGGAGGCGGAGGTCGTGGGCGTGGGCCCGGTCCCCGTGGGGCTGGCCGACGCGCAGCTGCTGGTCGAGCTGGTCAAGGGCGGCGAGGTCGTCGCCCGCGAGCCGCTCCAGGCCGCGCGGGACCGTCACCGCGCCGCCCGCGCCGGGCTCCCCCTGTCGGCGACGCAGCTCTCGCGCGGCGAGGCCGTGATCCCGACCGAGTACGCGTAGCCGGCCGGATTATTTCAGCCCCGCCGGCGTTTGAGGCGCGGGGGTCCGGGGGCAGAGCCCCCAGCACGTGGCCCGCGCCGCCGCAGCGCACCCCAGCCCGGCCCCCACCGTTCACACCGCCAAGCCGAAGGGCACGCGAAATGCACCGCGCACTGATCGTCGTCGACGTACAGAACGACTTCTGCGAAGGCGGCAGCCTCGCGGTCGCGGGCGGAGCCGACGTCGCCGCCGCCGTCACCGAGTACATCGGCCAGGCCACGCCCGCCTACCGGCACGTCGTCGCCACCCGTGACCACCACGTCGACCCCGGGTCGCACTTCGCGCACCCCCCGGCCGAGCCGGACTACGAGACGAGCTGGCCCGTCCACTGCGTCGCCGGGACGGAGGGGGTGGGCTTCCACCCGAACTTCGCCCCGGCCGTGGCCTCGGGGGCCGTCGCCGCCGTCTTCGACAAGGGCGCGTACGAGGCCGCGTACAGCGGTTTCGAGGGCGCCGACGAGAACGGGGCGACGCTCGCCCAGTGGCTGCGGGACCGGTACGTCACCGAGGTGGACGTCGTCGGGATCGCCACCGACCACTGCGTACGGGCCACCGCCCTGGACGCCGCCCGCGAGGGCTTCGCCACCCGCGTCCTGCTGGACCTGACGGCCGGGGTGGCGCCGCAGACGACCGCACGGGCCCTGGAGGAGCTCCGGGCGGCCGGAGTGAGCCTGGTGGGCCAGGCGGGGCGCAGGAAGCCCCAGGACGGCAGCGAGGGCCAGGAGGGGCAGAAGGGCCCGGACGGCCAGGGGCCCTTCTAGCCCTCCTAGTCCTCCTAGTCCTCCTAGACGTCCCCTACGTGCCCAGGAGGGCCCGGATGGGGTGCCACAGCTCCTGCGCCCGGTCGGGGGCCCCGCGCCACAGCAGCCCGTCCGGGTGGTGCAGGACGGCCGTGACCTCGTCCGGGGTCGGCGGCTGCGCGTTGCCCCGCAGGTACACCGCCCGCATCCCGAGGTTCCGCAGCCTGGTCAGGGCGCGGGCCCGGTTCGCGGCGTGCACCAGCACGCGGACGTTTCCATACTCTCCGGCCGGCCGCGGCAGTGTGAGCGCGACCACCACACTGCCGCCCGGCAACCTGACGAAACCTCCACCTGGCATGGCTGTCATCTCCCCCGTCAATAAGAAACTCGTACCGCGCATCTAAACGCGATCGGCCGCCGCCCGCTAGAGGGCGACGGCCGATCATGTTTTGACCTGCGGTTTTACCGAATTACTTCGAGGAGGGGCCAACCTCGACGGTCATGACCTCACCGTCGTAGGTCTCCTTCAGGATCTTGATCTTGGTGTTGGTGTCAGTGACCTTCACCGATCCGGTCGGGTTCTCGTCGTAGTAGTACTTGCCCTTGTGGTCGTCGAAGACCAGCTGGGCGGGCTTCGGCTTCAGGAAGAGCGCCTCACCGTTCTTGTGCAGGGTGATCGCATCCGTCGAGTACGCGCTGAACGCGGCGTCGTACGGCTGGACCTTGTTGCGCAGCAGGGTGCCGTCCGCCCACTTCATGGGCTTGGCGTTGGCGTCGATCGGGAGGATCAGACCCTGGCCCGGGTGCTGGCTGGTGTTGTTGTCCTTCTGGGAGGTGTCCCACTGCCAGATCAGCAGACCGTCCTGGTACGCGTAGTGCTCGACCCAGTCCGGACGGGTGTTGCCGAAGCCGAAGTTGTACGGGCCGACCTTGAGGGTCTTGTCGTACGAGACGTAACGGCGGTTCTCGGCCAGGTAGTACTGCGCGTACTCCTTGGTGAAGCTGCCACCGATGCGCGAGAAGCCCTTGCCGGTCCAGCCGTTGTCGCCGTTCTCGGCGCCGTCGGTGAACAGCGCGGAGCCGTCCGCGGTCAGGGTGACGGCGTCGGCGGTGAAGCCCTTGCCGCCCGCGCCGCCGTCCGTCTGGTAGCGGAAGCGGAGGTCGATCTTCTTGCCCGCGTAGGCGTCGAGCGGGAAGTTCAGCGACTTCCAGGCCCCCGAGACACCGGTCAGCGACGGGCTGCCGGAGGCGTCGGCCGGGATGGCCGTGCCGTCGGCGGTGCCGGCCAGAGCGGTCCAGGTGGCGCCGCCGTCCGTGGACACCTCGGTGTAGAGGTAGTCGTAGTCGGCCTCGATGTCCCACCAGCCCTTGAGGGACAGCGCGGCGGAGGACTTGCCCGTCAGGTCGACCGACCGGGTCAGGGTGTTCTTGAGGTCGTCACCCATGTTGCTCCACCACTGGGCGGCGCCCTCGGCGGGAGCGACGACGTCGGTCTTGACCTGCTTCTTGGGCAGCTCGACGACCAGCGCCTGCTTGTCCTTGGTGTTGAACTCCGAGACGCCCAGCTTGTGGGTGGACTTCGTCGCGGCCTTGGCCGTGTCGTAGTTCAGCCAGCCCAGCTGGAGCTTGTCCCAGGCGGTCATGTCGCCCGGGAGGTCGCCTATGGAGTCCTTGCCGGTGCCGAGCCAGGAGCCGGCCGACATCAGGGACCAGAAGCCGACCGAGTTCTCGCCGCCACCGGAGGTGTCGTAGAGGTCCGGCAGACCGAGGTCGTGACCGTACTCGTGCGCGAAGACACCGAGGCCGCCGTTCTCGGGCTGCATCGTGTAGTCGCCGACCCAGATGCCGGTGTCACCGATCTGGGTGCCGCCGGCCTTGTTGTTCTCCGGGCCGGTCTTGCCCGCCGCGGTGCCGTAGGCGTACCAGCGGTGCGCCCACAGCGCGGTCGTGCCCTGCACGCCGCCGCCGGCCGACTCGTCCTCGCCCGCGTGGACGATCTGGAAGTGGTCGATGTAGCCGTCGGGCTCGTTGAAGTTGCCGTCGCCGTCGAAGTCGTAGCGGTCCCACTGGTCGTACTGGGCCAGCTGCGCCTTGATCTGCGCGTCGGTCTTCCCGGCCTTCTTCTGGGCCTCCGTCCACGCGGTGACGCCGTCCTTGACGGTGTCCCACACGTTGGAGCAGTTGGTCTGGCCGCAGTAGTTGGAGCCGTAACGGCCCTCGTTGTACGGGACCTTGACCCAGTCGGCGACCTCGCCCTCGACCGAGTAGCGGCCCGAGGAGGTCTTCTCGTAGTACGTCTTCAGGGAGTCCTTGCCCTCGCCGGAGGCGAAGTAGAGGTCCTGGAAGTAGTCGCGGCTGAAGTCCTTGCGCCAGGCGGTGCTGTTGTCCTTGGCGCGGTCCGGCTCCGCGATCGTGTTGTGCAGCGGACCGGGGGTGCCGCCGTACTTCGGAACGGCCGGCTTGGGGCCGGGGCCGTCCGGGTCGAACATGGTCGTGTTGTCGACCTGGTCGCCGAACTCGACGAGGATCGTGAAGATCTTGTCGGTCTTCTCGCGGCCGAGCTCGACGTACTTCTTGTCGTCGAGCTTGACGACCTTGGAGGCGCCGCGCTGCTCGACGTTCTTCTTGCCCTGGAGGACCTGGTCCAGAGCGGCCTCGCGCTGCGCGGCCTGCTGCTCGCTGAACGGGCCCTTCAGGTCGTGCTCGACCACCTTGGAAGGCGCGGTCGGGTCCTGACGGTCAGCTGCGGGGGCGGTCGGGCCCCGGTCCTCGGCCTGGGCGGCCGAGACGGTGAAGAAGGTTGCGGTGGTCGCGCACGCGGCCATGGTCACGGTGACGGCGGCAGCACGGATCGCACGCCGTCTGGCGGAGTTGCTGGTCACTTGATGTCGTTCCCCTCCCGCGGCCGCAAAGTAGGTCGGAACTTCTCCATAGGAGCGGGGGGTTCCGCGCGGCGCGCGTCTCAAGTGACGACATTTGACCGGAGAGACGCGAGAAAAGACAGACCTTGACTTGACCCTTACAACTGCACTATGCGGTCCGGCAGTTCCGCTATCCGGACGTTCCACGGCCATACGGGGCGAAGTACACGTCCCGGCGGCTCGTGAAGTCCGTCCCGTCCCCTTTCTCCCCCTCCCCGAGGGCGCGAAAATGACCCCGTGCGCCCCCCGTGCTCCGGCACCGTGTGTTAGGTCACGCTTACCGGCGGTCCCTCTCGGGCATCCCCGTCATAGAGTCACTTGACGCGCGAACTAGTTGAGCCGACTCCCCCTCCCCTCCCTGAGGACGGATATCGCCATGCCGCGTCCGACTGCCGCACAGCTCGCCTACGGCTCCGTCACGGTCGTCGTGTCGACGATCGCCATGCTGCTGCTCTCGCAGACGAGCACGGGGCTGGGGGTCGCGGTCATCTCCGCCGCCGCGCTCGCCCTCGGTCTGCTCGTCGCCCTCACCGTGCCCGCCCCCAAGCGCCGCGGCCGCCACGCGGCCGGTACGGACACGAGGCCGGCCCCGGACACCACCACCGCCCGGGCGTCCGACCCCCGGCCCGCCGAATCGGAACACTCCGTCCACCACTGAGACTTCGGCGGCGCACGGCCCTGCGCGGACGGCCTCCCCGGAGGGACGGCCGCCCGCGCGTCGCGCATTTTCAGGGCCCAGGCCGTCTCTTTCGGATTTTGTCGGTTAAGTCCGCGTCGTCCGGTGCCGTGCATCGCAAGGCGGAGGGGCGCCCGAGTACTGGACGTACTCGGGCGCCCCGACAACGCGGCGAGGTGCGGTGCCGGGCGACACGGGCCCGACAAGATCCGAAAGAGACGGCCTAGGG
>NZ_JBWKJU010000007.1:347295-348752 GCF_056432025.1 Streptomyces sp. NPDC045695 | reverse complement strand
GCCCGGTTACATTCCGAACCCGGAAGCTAAGCCTTTCAGCGCCGATGGTACTGCAGGGGGGACCCTGTGGGAGAGTAGGACGCCGCCGAACAATCTTTCAAAGGACCCTTGGTCCAGCGTTCAACGCTGGACCAAGGGTCCTTTTTTGTTTTCCCCTCTTTACGCCGAAGCGCGGCCATGGGTTGGTTGCGCGAGAATGACTAGCGGTACCCCGAAGACAGGAGTCACACCCATGTCCAACTCTCCCGACGATCGTCCGGAGCGCGAGCCTCGGCGCAACGACGGCGGTGACAGGGGCGGCTTCCGTCGTGACGACCGTGGTAGCGACCGTGGTGGCGACCGTCCCCCGTTCCGTCGTGACGACCGTGGTGGTCGCCCGACCGGTGGCGGTGGCGGCGGTTTCCGTCGCGACGACCGCGGTGGGCGTCCGGCCGGCGCCGGCGGTGGCGGCGGTGGCGGCGGCTTCCGCCGTGACGACCGCGGTGGCGACCGCCCCTCGTACCCCCGCCGTGACGACGACCGCGGTGGTCGCCCCACCGGTGGTGGCGGCGGTGGCGGTTTCCGTCGCGATGACCGCGGCGGCGACCGTCCGAGCTTCCCGCGTCGTGACGACCGGGGTGGGGACCGTCCCAGCTTCCCGCGTCGCGATGACCGGGGTGGGGACCGTCCGTCGTTCCCGCGTCGTGATGACGACCGTGGTGGTTTCCGTGGCGGTCGTGACGACCGTGGCGGCGACCGCCCGTCCTACCCGCGCCGCGATGACCGCGGCGGCGACCGTCCCTCCGGCGGTGGGTTCCGCCGTGACAACGATCGGCCCAGCTTCCCGCGCCGTGACGACCGTGGTGGCGACCGTCCGTCGTACCCGCGTCGTGACGACCGTGGTGGGGACCGTCCCTCCGGTGGCGGCTTCCGCCGCGATGACCGCGGTGGCGACCGCCCGAGCTTCCCGCGCCGGGATGACCGGGGTGGGGACCGTCCGTCGTTCCCGCGTCGTGATGACGACCGTGGTGGCTTCCGTGGCGGTCGTGACGACCGTGGCGGTGACCGCCCCTCGTACCCGCGTCGCGATGACCGTGGTGGGGACCGTCCCTCCGGTGGCGGCTTCCGCCGCGATGACCGTGGCGGCGACCGCCCGAGCTTCCCGCGCCGGGATGACCGGGGTGGGGACCGTCCGTCGTTCCCGCGTCGTGATGACGACCGTGGCGGCTTCCGTGGCGGTCGCGACGACCGTGGCGGCGACCGCCCCTCGTACCCGCGCCGTGACGACCGTGGCGGTGACCGTCCGTCGTACCCGCGCCGTGACGACCGTGGCGGGGACCGTCCCTCCGGTGGCGGCTTCCGCCGCGATGACCGCGGTGGGGACCGCCCGAGCTTCCCGCGCCGGGATGACCGGGGTGGGGACCGTCCGTCGTTCCCGCGTCGTGATGACGACCGTGGCGGCTTCCGTGGCGGTCGTG
>NZ_JBWKJU010000007.1:105850-347199 GCF_056432025.1 Streptomyces sp. NPDC045695 | reverse complement strand
CGCGACGACCGTGGCGGCGACCGCCCCTCGTACCCGCGCCGTGACGACCGTGGCGGTGACCGTCCGAGCTTCCCGCGCCGTGACGACCGTGGGGGCGACCGTCCGTCGTTCCCGCGTCGTGATGACGACCGTGGTGGCTTCCGTGGCGGTCGTGACGACCGCGGTGGCGACCGTCCGTCCTACCCGCGCCGTGACGACCGCGGTGGCGACCGTGGCGGGTTCCGTGGTGGCCGTGACGATCGCGGTGGTGACCGTGGTGGCTACCGTGGTCGCGATGACCGTGGCGGCGACCGCGACTTCCGCGCGGACCGTGACCGCGACCCGGTCAAGCGGCTTCCGATCGACGACGACGTCACCGGCCTGGAGATCGACGCCGACGTGCGTCAGGAGCTGCTGAGCCTGCCCAAGGGCCTGGCCGAAGAGGTCTCCAAGAACCTGGTCATGGTCGCGCGGCTGATCGACGAGGACCCGGAGCAGGCGTACGCGTACTCCCGCATCGCCCTGCGCCTGGCCTCCCGCGTCGCCGCCGTCCGTGAGGCCGCCGGTTTCGCCGCGTACGCCAACCAGAAGTACAGCGAGGCGCTCGCGGAGTTCCGCGCCGCCAAGCGCATGACCGGCTCGGTCGAGCTGTGGCCCGTCATGGCCGACTGCGAGCGCGGCCTCGGCCGTCCGGAGCGGGCCCTGGCCATGGCCGGCGAGCCCGAGGTGCAGAAGCTGGACAAGGCCGGCCAGGTCGAGATGCGTCTGGTCGCGGCCGGTGCCCGGCGGGACCAGGGGCAGCTCGAAGCGGCCATCGTGACCCTGCAGAGCCCGGAGCTGGCCTCCAACAGCGTCCAGCCGTGGACCGCGCGCCTGCGGTACGCCTACGCCGACGCCCTGCTGGCGGCCGGTCGTGAGGACGAGGCGCGCGAGTGGTTCGGCAAGACCCTCGAAGCGGACAAGGACGGGGCGACCGACGCCTCCGACCGCCTCGCCGAGCTCGACGGTGTCGAGTTCGTCGACGCCGCTGACGCCGGTGTCGACCTGGCGGACGACGTCGACCTGGTCGACGACGCCGACCTGGACGAAGAGGACGAGGACGAGGACGCGGCGGAGGTCGCCGCAGCCGAGCGTGCCTCCGACGTCGCCGAGTACTACGACGAGGACGACGAGGAGTACGAGCCGCTGGAGCAGTCCGCGGCCGACGCCGATGCCGATGCCGACGTCGAGGACGACGAGCGGGACTCGGGCCGCGACAAGGCCTGAGGCAGCGTGACGTGAAGAAGGGCGGTACCCCGGTCGGGGGTACCGCCCTTCTTCATGTCCGCAGGGGCTCAGGTGAGGCCGCGCAGGACCAGGCCGGTGGCCGGTTTGGGGCCGAAGGAGGTGGACTTGCGGGGCATGGTGACGCCCTGGCGGGCCAGGTCCCGTACGACTTCCTCCCGTACGGGGTGCAGCAGGACCGCCGTGCCGCCGTGACGTTCGGCCATGGCCACGGTGGATGCGGCGTCGTGGATGTACGTGATCTGGTCCGGGGTGTCCGGGATACTCCAGAGGGCGTCGAGCAGGGTCGCGTGCAGGACGGTGGCGTCCAGCCGGCGCCAGGCCTCGGGGCGGTCGTGGCGGACCGTGCGGTCAAGGAGGGCCAGGTCGGGGTCGGTGACCAGGTGGAAGGTGCCGTCGCCGGTGAGGAGGAAGGCGTTGCCCCGTTCCGAGGCGTCCGCGAGGGCGTCCAGGGCCAGCGGGAGCGGCCCGTCGACCGGGCGGACCCGCCAGTGGCCTTCGAGGGCGGCGAGGGCGTCCGCGACCGGGAGGCGGCGCAGCATCCGGTGGATGGCGCGGACCTGGAGCGGGTAGCGGGCGGTGTCCACGAGCAGGACCAGGCCGAAGTCCCAGGCCGTGGGGGAGAGGTGCTCCTCCTGGAGGCGCAGGTACGTCGCCCAGCGGTGGTGGCCATCGGCGATGAGGGCCTGGCGGTGGCTGAGATCAGCCGTCAGGGCGGCGAGCTCCGCCGGATCCGTGATGGCCCACAGGCGGTGCTGGAAGCCGTCCTCGGTGGTGGTCGACAGGAGGGGCGCGCGCTGCGCCGTCCTCTCCACGATCTGCGCCGCGCCCGTGGCGGAGTCGTCGCCGCGGTAGGTGAGGAGGAGGGGTTCGAGATTGGCGCAAGTGGCCCGCATCAGGCCGGCCCGGTCGGTGACCACGTCCGGCATGACGTCTTCGTGGGGCAGGACGATGCCCTCGTCGGCGGCGGACAGGGCGAGGGCGCCGATGACCCCGCGCTGGAGCAGACCGGCCCTGCGCTGCTCGTACACGTAGAGCGCGGGCTCGGGGTCGGCGCTGAGGATGCCCTGGGAGAGCCAGTCCTGCAGCGTGCGCGCGGCCTGTTCGTTGCGCGCGGCCGGGGTGCCGGCCTGGGGGAGGATCAGGCGGACGATGTTGTGCGGGTCGGCGGATTCGAGGTGGTCGACTCCGTCGGGGCGTACGACCACGTCGTACGGCGGCGAGGTGACGGCGGCGAGGCTGCCGACACGCTCCGGGACATAGCGCAGGCCGTGGAAGGGGATCAGGCGCAGGCCGTGGTCCGCGGTGCCAGGTGTGGTCATTGCTGCATGGTAAATCGCGTCTCGCCATGCGGGATGATCGGGGCAGTATGGAATTAGGACAAGATCGATCTCCCCGGCCACCGCGGGGAGGCACCCCCGGAGGAGCGGACAGGATGACCCGGCAGAGCAGGACCACTCCCGCGGCGAGCGAGCGGAGTCTGCACCAGGCGTACGACACGGCCCTGCTGGACCTCGACGGGGTGGTGTACGCGGGCGGTGAGGCCATCGCGCACGCGGTCGATTCCCTGGCCGCGGCCCGGGCCGACGGGATGCACCTCGCGTACGTCACCAACAACGCGCTGCGGACGCCGGACGCCGTCGCGGAGCACCTGAGCGAGCTGGGCGTCCCGACCGAGGCGGGCGATGTGATCACCTCGGCGCAGGCGGTGGCCCGGCTGATCGCGGATCAGGTGGAGCCGGGCTCGAAGGTGCTGGTGATCGGCGGGGAGGGGCTGCGGGTCGCGCTGCGCGAACGCGGGCTGGTGCCGGTGGAGTCCGCCGACGAGGAGGGTCTGGCGGCGGTCGTCCAGGGGTACGGGGGGCCCGAGCTGGCCTGGGGGCGGTTCGCGGAGGCCTCGTACGCGATCAACCGCGGGGTGCCGTGGTACGCGTCGAACACGGACCTGACGATTCCGGGGGCGCGGGGGATCGCGCCGGGCAACGGGGCCGCGGTGGAGGTCGTACGGATCGCCACGGGCGCGGAGCCCCAGGTGGCGGGCAAGCCGCTGCCCCCGATGCACCGGGAGACGGTGCTGCGGACCGGGGCGCGGCGGCCGCTGGTGGTCGGGGACCGTCTGGACACGGACATCGAGGGCGCCTTCAACGGGGACGTGGACTCGCTGTTGGTGCTGACGGGGGTGACGGACGCGGAGCAGCTGGTGCGGGCCGAGCCCCGGCACCGTCCGACCTACGTGGACCGGGATCTGCGGGGGCTGCTGTCGGGTCAGCCCGCGGTGGAGCCGGACGGGGACGGTTTCCGTTGCGGCGGGTGGACGGCGGTGGCGCCGGACGGTGGCGCGCTGGAGCTGCGCGGGGAGGACGGGGATCCGCTGGACGGGCTTCGGGCCCTGTGCGCGGCGGCGTGGACGGCGGCCGGGGACGGTGTCTGCACGGCGGACGCGGCGAAGGCCCTGGCCAGGCTGGGGCTGTAGGACCCGCGAAGGCTGCACGGGGTAGGACCCGCGAAGGCTGTACCGGGCAGGACCCGCGAAGGCTGCACCGAGCCAGGGTAGGCTAACCTAACTCGCGTGTTGGTCGAGAGTCCCCCTGAATCCGAAGCCGGGCCGAGCGCCCGCCCGCGCCGGCGCGTGCCGCGCGTCGCCGGGCTGCTCGCGGCCCTCGCCGTGCTGGCGTCGATCGCGGTCGTGAGCATCGCCGTGGGCGCCAGGCAGATGCCCCTGGACGAGGTCTGGCACGGCCTGTTCCACTACACGGGGACCCCCTCGGACGTGGTGGTGCGCGACCTGCGGGTTCCGCGCACCCTCCTCGGGCTGATGGTCGGCCTCGGCCTCGGACTGTCCGGCGCGGTGATGCAGGCGCTGACCCGCAACCCGCTCGCGGAGCCCGGCATCCTCGGCGTCAACGCGGGCGCCGCGGCCGCCGTGGTCTCCGCCATCAGCTTCTTCGGCGCGCGTTCGCTGAGCGCGTTCGTGTGGTGGGCCTTCCTCGGTGCGGCCGTCGTCTCGGTCGCCGTGTACGTACTCGGCGGCAGCCGCAGCGCGACGCCCGTCCGCCTCGCGCTCGCCGGTACGGCGGCCAGCGCGGCCCTGGTCGGCTACATCAACGCCGTCCAGCTCCTGGACAGCAAGGCCCTCGACAAGCTGCGCTTCTGGACGGTGGGTTCGCTGGCCTCGGCGACCATGGACACCGTCCGGCAGGTCGCCCCCTTCCTGCTGGTCGGCGCGGTGCTCGCGCTGTCGCTGGGCCGGTCGCTGAACGCGATGGCCATGGGTGACGACACGGCCCGGGCGCTCGGTGCGCACCTGACACGCACCCGGATCGCCGCCATGCTCGCCATCACCCTGCTGTGCGGCGCGGCGACCGCCGCGTGCGGGCCGATCGTCTTCATCGGGCTGATGGTCCCGCACCTGGTACGGGCCTTCACCGGGCCCGACATGCGCTGGGTGCTCGCGTACTCGGCCGTGCTCTCGCCCGTGCTGCTGCTCGGCGCCGACGTCGTCGGCCGGGTCGTCACCCGGCCCGCCGAACTCCAGGTCGGCATCGTCACCGCGCTCATCGGCGGGCCCGTGTTCATCTACCTGGTTCGGCGCAAGAGGATGGCCCAGCTGTGACCGTGACCGCCCGCACCCGCCGGCTGAAACTCCCCGGCGGGATCTCGCTGCGCGTCGAGCGGCGCGCGCTGCTGGTCGGGACGTTCCTGGCCGCGGTGGCGCTCGCGCTGGCCGTCCTGCTCATCGGCACCGGGGACTTCCCGATCGCGCCGTGGGACGTCGTCCAGACCCTGCTGGGCAACGGCAGCCCGGCCCACGACTTCATCGTCAACGACCTGCGGCTGCCGCGGGTGCTGGTCGCCCTGCTGGTCGGCGCCGCCCTCGGCATGGCCGGATCGGTCTTCCAGTCCGTCTCCCGCAATCCGCTCGGCTCCCCGGACCTGCTGGGCTTCGGCTACGGCTCGGCGGTCGGCGCGCTCGTCGTGATCATCCTGTTCCAGGGGGGCGCGACCGAGGTGGCCGTGGGCGCGCTGCTCGGTGGCCTCCTGACCGGAGCCGCCGTCTACCTGCTCGCGTACAAGAAGGGCATCCAGGGCTACCGGCTGGTGCTCGTCGGCATCGGCGCCTCGGCCATGCTCATCGCGGCCATCCAGTACCTGCTCACCAAGGCCCAGGTGGTGGACGCCACCCGTGCGATGGTCTGGCTGACCGGCTCGCTGGCCGGCCGGGACTGGGCGCAGGTGTGGCCGCTGCTCGCGCTCTGCGCCGTGCTCTTCCCGCTGATCCTCGGGCAGGGGCGGGCGCTTCGGATGATGGAGATGGGCGACGACGCCGCGTACGCCCTGGGGGTACCGGTGGAGCGGACGCGGCTGCTGCTGATGCTGGCGGCGACCCTGCTCACCACCGCGGCGAGCGCCGCGGCCGGGCCCATCAGCTTCGTCGCGCTGGCCGCGCCGCAGCTGGCGCGGCGGCTGACCCGCTCGCCCGGCGGGAACCTGCTGACCGCGGCCCTCATGGGCGCGGTGCTGCTGCTGGCGTCCGACTGGGCCTCACAGCGCGCCTTCGGCGCCGACCAGCTGCCGGTGGGCGTGGTGACCGGGCTCGTCGGCGGCGTCTACCTGCTCTGGCTGCTCGTCACCGAGCGCAAGGCGGGACGTATATGACTGCGACACACAGGAACGTGAGGAGCACGCGAGTGCAGCGGCTGACCGCGGAGAACGTGACCCTCGGCTACGACCAGCGGGTCATCGCCGAAAACCTGTCGGTGGAGATCCCCGACCACTCCTTCACGGTGATCGTCGGCCCCAACGCCTGCGGCAAGTCCACCCTGCTGCGGGCCCTGTCGCGGATGCTGAAGCCGACGGTGGGGCGGGTGCTGCTGGACGGGGCGGCGATCGGTTCGATGCCGGCGAAGAAGGTCGCCAGGACGCTGGGCCTGCTCCCGCAGTCCTCGATCGCGCCGGAGGGCATCACGGTGGCGGACCTCGTCTCGCGCGGCCGGTACCCGCATCAGGGGCTGCTGCGCCAGTGGTCGGCGCAGGACGAGCTCGTCGTGTACGAGTCGATGGCCGCGACCGGGGTCGCGGAGCTCGCCGACCGGGCCGTGGACGAGCTGTCGGGCGGGCAGCGCCAGCGCGTGTGGATCGCGATGGCGCTGGCGCAGCAGACGCCGCTGCTGCTGCTCGACGAGCCGACGACGTATCTGGACATCCAGCACCAGATCGATGTGCTGGACCTGTGCGCCGAGCTGCACGAGGAGCAGGGGCGGACGCTGGTCGCGGTGCTGCACGACCTGAACCACGCGGCGCGCTACGCGACGCATCTGATCGCGATGCGGGACGGGAAGGTCGTGGCGGAGGGGCCGCCGGGGGAGGTGGTGACGGCGGAGCTGGTGGAGCGGGTGTTCGGGCTGCGGTGCCGGGTGATCTCCGATCCGGAGACCGGGACGCCGTTGGTCGTGCCCGGGGCACGGGGGTCCCGAGCCGTGGCTCGGGCTCGGTAGCGGCGGGGGCGGCCGTCGGGTGCCGGGGGCGCTGCCCCCGGGCCCCCGCGCCTCAAACGCCGGCGGGGCTGGAGAGCGGGGCTCCGCCCCGGACCCCGCGCCTCAAACGCCGGCGGGGCTGGATGTGCGGGGCTGGATGGGCTACAGGAGGTTTTTCAGGCGGAGGAGGTCGCGGAGGCCGGCTTCTAGTTTGACTCGGCCCGAGGCCCAGGCCTTGGCGAACTTGAGGTCGCCCGCCACCAGGGCCACCAGGTCGTCGCCGGTCATCGCGAGGCGGATCTCGGCCTTCGTGGCCGGTGGGCCCGGGGTGAGTGCGTCCACCCGGATGCGGCCTCCCGCGAGACGGCCCGTGAAGGTCTGGTCGAGGTCCGTGATGTGGCAGCTCAGGGAGCGGTCGAGCGCGGCCGCGCCGCGTACGCCGCCCTCGGCCCGCGCGAGGTTGCCGGAGAGGGTGTCGAGTGCTTCGCGGCACTCCTGGATCGTAGCCATCGTGATCACGACCGTACCGCAGAGCCGTGCGCGGTCGTCGGGCGCTACGGGGTAGCGTCAGGGCATGACCGACGAAGCTGCCGAGACCCCGACCGGGCCCGCCGGGCCCCTGGCGCTGGGCCTCGTACGCACGCCCACCGGCCACGCCGCGGTGGACGCGCACCTGGCGCGGCTGGCGGACGCGGACCACCTCGCGGCGGACGGACACGTCGAGGTGTACGAGGATGTCCACAGGGGGCTGCGCGAAGCGCTGACCGCGCTGGACGCATCGCCCGTCCCTGGTCCGTACGAAAACAGGAGCTGAACCGAACGTGGCAGGAGTGGCACGCCGCCGCCTGGACGCCGAACTGGTACGCCGCAGCATGGCCCGCTCGCGCGAGCACGCCGCGCAGCTGATCGCCGCGGGCCGGGTGACCGTGGGCGGAACCACCGCGACCAAGGCGGCCACCCAGGTGGAGACCAGTGCGGCCCTGGTGGTGCTGAAGGACGACAGCGACCCGGACTACGCCTCGCGCGGCGGCCACAAGCTCGCCGGTGCGCTGGCCGCCTTCCAGCCGCAGGGGCTGCGCGTCGAGGGCCGCCGGGCGCTGGACGCCGGCGCCTCGACCGGCGGCTTCACCGATGTGCTGCTGCGCGCGGGCGTGGCCCACGTCGTCGCCGTCGACGTCGGCTACGGGCAGCTCGCCTGGTCGCTGCAGAGCGACGACCGGGTCACGGTCAAGGACCGCACGAACGTGCGCGAGCTGACGGTGGAGCTGATCGACGGGGTCCCGGTCGACCTCGTCGTCGGTGACCTCTCCTTCATCTCCATCGGGCTGGTGCTGCCCGCGCTCGTACGGTGCTGCGCGCCCGACGCGGACCTGGTGCTGATGGTCAAGCCGCAGTTCGAGGTCGGCAAGGACCGGCTGGGCAGCGGCGGCGTGGTGCGCAGCCCGGAGCTGCGGGCGCAGGTCGTGCGCGAGGTCGCGGCGCAGGCGGCGAAACTGGGGCTCGGGGTTCTCGGGGTGACCGCGAGTCCGCTGCCGGGACCGTCGGGCAACGTCGAGTACTTTCTGTGGCTGCGGGCGGGGGCACCGGAACTCGACCCGGCGGATGTTGACCGTGCAGTGGCGGAGGGGCCGCAGTGACAGATTCATCGGGTTCATCGGTTTCATCGGAATCAGCGGTCTCGGCCGTTTCGGCGGAGGGGCGCACGGTCTTCCTGCTCGCGCACACCGGGCGGCCCGCGGCCATCCGCAGTGCCGAGCTGGTCGTGAAGGGCCTGCTGCGGTGCGGGCTGGGCGTACGCGTCTTCGCGCACGAGGCGGTGGACCTGCCGCTGCCGTCCGAGGTGGAGCTCGTCACCGAGTCCACCCCGGGGGTGCTCGACGGCTGTGAGCTGCTGATCGTGCTGGGCGGGGACGGGACCCTGCTGCGGGGCGCGGAGTTGGCGCGGGCCTCGGGGGTGCCGATGCTGGGCGTCAACCTGGGCCGGGTGGGGTTCCTCGCCGAAGCCGAGCGGGACGACCTGGACCGGGTCGTGGACCGGGTGGTGACGCGCGCGTACGAGGTCGAGGAGCGGATGACCCTCGACGTGATCGTGCGGACGAACGGGGACGTGGTCCACCGGGACTGGGCGCTGAACGAGGCCGCGGTCCAGAAGGTGTCCCCGGAGCGGATGCTGGAGGTGGTCCTGGAGATCGACGGGCGCCCGGTGTCCGGCTTCGGCTGCGACGGGATCGTCTGCGCGACTCCGACGGGATCGACGGCGTACGCCTTCTCGGCGGGCGGGCCGGTGGTCTGGCCGGAGGTGGAGGCGCTGCTGATGGTGCCGATCAGTGCGCACGCCCTGTTCGCGAAGCCGCTGGTGACCTCGCCCACGTCGGTGCTGGCGGTCGAGGTGCAGACCGGTACCCCGCACGGGGTCCTGTGGTGCGACGGCCGGCGGATGCTGGAGCTGCCGGCCGGGGCCCGCGTGGAGGTCCGCCGCGGGGCGGTGCCGGTGCGGCTCGCCCGGCTGCACCACGCGTCCTTCACCGACCGGCTCGTCGCCAAGTTCGCGCTGCCGGTGTCCGGATGGCGTGGCGCACCGCACTGAGAGATGTCCCCTTGTGCGTAAATGGCACGTCCGTTCGAGAGCTCCCGGCGGGTGACGTCACATGGCACCCGTGAAACCTCGGTATCGTCGTCCCGTGCTTGAGGAGATGCGGATACGGTCGCTCGGGGTCATCGACGACGCGGTGGTCGAGCTGTCGCCCGGTTTCACCGCGGTGACCGGCGAGACCGGCGCGGGCAAGACGATGGTCGTCACCAGCCTCGGGCTGCTGCTCGGCGGTCGCGCCGACCCCGCCCTGGTACGGATCGGGGCCAAGGCTGCCGTGGTCGAGGGCCGCATCGTCATGCGCCCGGACGCCGCCGCCGCCGTACGCGCCGAGGAGGCCGGGGCCGAGCTCGACGACGGCGCCCTGCTGATCAGCCGGACCGTGTCCGCCGAGGGGCGCTCGCGCGCCCACGTCGGCGGCCGCTCCGTGCCCGTCGGCCTGCTCGCCGAGCTCGCGGACGACCTGGTCGCCGTACACGGACAGACCGACCAGCAGGGACTGCTGCGGCCCGCCCGGCAGCGCCAGGCCCTCGACCGGTACGCCGGGGACGCCGTCGCGGTCCCGCTGGAGAAGTACGGCTCGGCCTACCGCAGGCTGCGTGCGGTCGCCGTCGAGCTGGAGGAGATCACCACCCGGGCCCGGGAGCGGGCCCAGGAGGCGGACCTGCTGCGCTTCGGGCTGGACGAGATCGCGGCCGTGGAACCGGTGGCCGGCGAGGACGTCGAGCTCGCGGCGGAGGCGGAGCGCCTGGGCCACGCCGAAGCGCTCGCCTCGGCGGCGCAGCTCGCGCACGCCGCGCTCGCGGGCAATCCCGAGGACCCGGAGGCCATCGACGCGAACATGCTCGTCGCGGGCGCACACCGGGCCCTGGAATCCGTACGGTCGCACGACCCGGCCCTCGGCGCGCTCGCGGAGCGGATCGGGGAACTGGGCATCCTGCTCACCGACGTGGCCGGGGAGCTGGCGGGCTACGCCGACGACCTGGACGCCGACCCGCTGCGGCTGGCCGCGGTGGAGGAGCGGCGGGCCGCACTGACGCAGCTGACGCGCAAGTACGGCTCCGCGGGCACCGTGGACGCCGTGCTGGAGTGGGCCGAACAGGGCTCGGCGCGGCTGCTGGAGCTGGACGGCGACGACGAGCGGATCGCGGAGCTGACCGCCGAGCGCGACGGGCTGCGGTCCGAACTGTCGCAGCTGGCACAGGCGTTGACCGACGCCCGGGTGGAGGCGGCGACCCGGTTCGCCGCCGCGGTGACCGAGGAGCTGGCGTCGCTGGCGATGCCGCACGCCCGCGTGACGATCGACATCCGGCAGACCGAGGACCCCGAGGGCGTGGAGGTCGACGGCCGCCCGGTCGCCTACGGCCCCTCGGGCGCCGACGAGGTCGAGCTGCTGCTGGCCCCGCACCCCGGGGCCCAGCCGCGGCCGATCGCCAAGGGCGCCTCGGGCGGTGAGCTGTCCCGGGTCATGCTGGCCGTGGAGGTCGTGTTCGCGGGCTCCGACCCCGTCCCCACGTACCTCTTCGACGAGGTGGACGCGGGTGTCGGCGGCAAGGCGGCGGTCGAAGTGGGCCGGCGCCTCGCGAAGCTGGCCAAGTCGGCGCAGGTCGTGGTCGTCACGCACCTGCCGCAGGTGGCCGCCTTCGCCGACCGGCAGTTGCTGGTCGAGAAGACCAACGACGGGTCCGTGACGAGGAGCGGTGTCACCGTCCTGGAGGGCGAGGCCCGCATCCGCGAGCTGTCGCGCATGCTGGCGGGACACGAGGACTCGGTCTCGGCGCGTGCGCACGCCGAGGAACTGCTGGCGGCGGCGCGCGCCGACGCGTAGGCACCGGCGACGCCCGTGACCCGTCAGACACCTCCTAGCCCGTGTGGGTGAGGCTGAGGGGTGTCTGGTGAGATCCTCCACCGGATCCGCACCCGTATGGTCCCGGAACGCGCGTGCGGACTGGCATTCTTGGCGACGTCTCTGACTCCCTCACCCTGGAGCTTCGGCCCGTGAGCAGCTCCCCGGTCCCCCCGCCCGCCCCCACCCAGCCCTACGGGTGGCCCCCGCTGCGCACCGTCCAGGTGCTCGACGACCGTGCGGGCGCGGGCAGCAACGCGCACGTGCGGTCCCTCGCGACCGGGCTCGCCGCGCGCGGGGTACGGGTCACGGTGTGCGCACCCGTCCGGGCGGAGGGGGAGTACGACTTCACCGGCGCCGGGGCCCGGTTCGCACCCGACGCGGTGAACGTCCTGCGGGCCGCCTGCACCACGGCCGACGTCGTGCACGCGCACGGGGTGCGGGCCGGGATGCGGGCCGCGCTGGCCGTGCGGGGGCGACGGGTGCCGCTGGTGGTGAGCTGGCACGGCGACGGCCCCGCGGCCGCGGGCGCGCTCGGACGGCTGAGCCGGATGCTGGAACGGCACGTGGCGCGGGCCGCGGCGGTGGTGCTCGGGGCCTCCTCGGACCAGGTGGACCTCGCGCGGCTGCGGGGCGCGCGCGACGCGCGGCTGGCGCCGGTCGCCGTGCCGACGGGCTCGCCGGTGGCCGACCCGGGCAAGGTGCGGGCGGAACTCGGCGTGGTGGAGCGGCCGTTGCTGATCGCCGTCGGCAGCCTGGTGGAGCACCGCGGGTACGCCGAACTGCTCGACGCGGCGCGGGAGTGGCGGACGCTGGACCCCGCCCCGCTGCTGGTGATCGCGGGGGAGGGGCCGCTCCGGGCCGGACTGTCCCGGCGGATCGAGGCGGAGGGCCTGCCGGTGCGGCTGCTGGGGCGGCGCCGGGACGCGGCGCGACTGCTGGCGGCGGCGGACGTGGCGGTGCTGCCGAGCCGGTGGCAGGCACGGGCGCTGCCGGCGCAGCAGGCGCTGCGGGCGGGGGTGCCGTTGGTGGCGACGGCGGTCGGGGGCGTGCCGGAGCTGGTGGGCGAGGGCGCGGTGCTGGTCCCGCCGGGGGACGGGGCCGCTCTCGCCTCGGCCGTGACCGGCCTGCTGGCGGATCCCGCGCGGCGGGCCGCGCTGGCCGAGGCCGGGCGGGCTCAGGCCGCCACCTGGCCGTCGGAGGACGACACCGTCGCGCAGGTCCTGTCCGTCTACGACGAGCTGATGGAGCGGGCCCGGCGGTGACTGACCCGGCCCCGGACCCGGCTCCGGCCCCCCGCGCCCCACACCTCAGGAAGAGGCGTGGCGGCGGGCGCGCAGGGCCAGGCTGAGGGAGAGCACCGTTTCGGGGTCGTCCAGGTCCGTGCCCAGGAGTTCGGAGATGCGGGCCAGGCGGTTGTAGAGGGTCTGGCGGTTCAGGTGCAGTTCGCGGGCGGTCTCCGCCTTGCGGCCCGCGTGGGCCAGGTACGTCTCCAGGGTGGGCAGGAGCGGCGGGCGCGAGGTCGTGTCGTGGGTGCGGAGCGGGCCGATCGCCCGGTCCACGAAGGCCGCGAGGTCCGGGTGTTCGCGCAGCCGCCACAGGAGCAGGTCGATGTCCAGCTTCCTCGCGTCGTACCAGGGGCGGGCAGGCAGGCCGTGGGCCGCCGTGGCGGTCTCCGCGGCGTGGCGCAGGCCCGCCGAGGCGGCCGCCCAGCCGCCCGCGACGCCGACGACCACCGCCGGCGGGGCCGCGGCCCGGTCCAGGCCGGCCCGTTCCACGCCCGCCCGGAGCGCGGCCGAGACGCGGTCGGCCACCGCCGTACGCTCTGACTCGGCGCGCAGGGACACCAGGAGCGGAACGCGCCCCTCCACCGGCCGGACGCCCAGCAGGACCGGCACGCCGACGGAGGACAGTTCCTCCAGGACCGCGCGGGCCAGGACGGCCCAGTTCCCCGACGGGCTCGTCTCCGAGGACAGGCGCATCACGATCGGCAGCAGCGGACCCGCACCCGGCTTGAAGCCCAGGACGCGGGCCTGGGCCGGGGCGTCCTGCGCCGAGATGCGGCCCTCCGCCAGGTCCGTCAGGAAGTCGCCGCGACCGCGCGCCGCCAGCTCCTCCTCCTGCCGCGCCTGCATGAGGACCACGGCCAGGACCCCCGCCGTGCGTTCCGCCGCCATCCGGTGGACCGGGAGCAGGGGGCCCGAGACCCCGACCAGGACGACCCGGGCCCGTACCGAGCCGGTGCCGTGACCCCCACCCGGTACGTCGATCACCACCGTGTTCGCCGAGGGCTCGCTCTCGCGCTGGCCCCGCAAGCCCTCCCAGACCTGGAGCGGGTCCGCGCCCGCGTCCCCGGCCGAGCTCCCCGCCGCGTACAGCAACTGCCCGTCGGGGGTCTCCAGGAAGACCGGGTTCCCCGTGAAGTCGGCCAGGATCCGCAGCACCTGCGGGATGCCGCCACCGCCCAACAGGGCCTGCGTGCACCGCCGGTGGACCTCCTCGGCCCGCTGGAGCAGCGCGTAGTGGTGGTTGACGATCTCGGTGTGGACCTCCTCCGTCACGGTGACGAAGGGGACCTCCCGGTGGAGCTGGACCAGCGGCAGCCCCGACGTGCGCGCGGTCTCCACGATCGTCGCCGGCAGGCGGGTGAAGCGCGGGCCCAACTCGACCACCAGCGCGGCGATCTGGCGGTCCGCGAGGCGGCGTACGAAGGCGCGCTGCTCGGCGGGCCGGGTGCCGAGGCCGAGCCCCGTGGTCAGCAGCAGCTCGCCGCCCTTGAGGAGGGAGGCGATGTTCGGCACCTCGCCCGCGTGCACCCAGCGGACGGTGCGGCCCAGACGGTCGGCGCAGGCCACCACCTCGGGGAGCCCGCTGCGCAGCCCCGGCAGCTCCAAAGCCCGCTGAACCGTGATCCCGCCCTGGTTGTCCATATCGCGGGACGGTACCGGCAGGCCTGTTCCGAACACATCACTCCTCGGTTACAAGTGACGCGCTGCCGCCCGAACGGCCCGACAACTCGTCGCCTCCGCAAGGAGATTATCGGACCACGTGCCGATTGTGGCGTGCGTCACGCGCGGCGAGAGTGGGCGCCCTCCACACGGAAGAGGACCGCAATGAGCAAAGACATCACCGGTGAGCCGCCCCAGGCACCCGCAGCCCCGCAGGTCCAGCGGCTCAAGGCGAACTCCGTCGGGCTGGTCGGCGTCGTGTTCATGGCCGTCGCCACCGCCGCCCCGATCACCGCCATGACGGGCAACCTGCCCATCGCGGTCGGCTTCGGCAACGGCACCGGCGCTCCCGCCGGATATCTCTTCGCGACCCTCGTCCTGACCGTCTTCGCGGTCGGCTACGTCGCCATGGCCAAGCGGATCACCGCCGCCGGCGCCTTCTACGGATACATCTCGCACGGCCTCGGCCGGATCGCCGGCATGGCGTCCGGGATGCTCGCCGTCCTCGCGTACATCGTCTTCGAGGCGTCGATCGTCGGCGTGTTCTCCTACTTCGCCAAGACCACCGTCCAGGACCAGCTCGGCGTGGACCTGCCCTGGATCGTCTACGCCGCCGCGATGCTGGCCGTCACCGCCGCCCTCGCGCACTTCGACATCAACCTCACCGCCAGGGCGCTCGGCGTGATGCTCGTCGCCGAGATCGCCGTGCTGTTCGCCGTCGCCACAGCCGTACTGATCGCCGGCGGCGGCCCCGAGGGGATCCCGCTGGAGCCCGTCAACCCGAAGAACGCCTTCACCGGCACCTCCGCCGGGCTCGGCCTCTTCTTCGCCTTCTGGTCCTGGGTCGGCTTCGAGTCCACCGCCATGTACGGAGAGGAGTCCCGCGACCCCAAGCGGGTCATCCCCAAGGCCACCCTCATCTCCGTGGTCGGCGTCGGCCTCTTCTACATCTACGTCTCCTGGATGACGATCGCGGGCAACGGCATGGCCAAGTCCGTCGAACTGTCCGCCTCCACGACCCCCCTCGACCTGTTCTTCGCCCCCACCGAGTCCTTCATCGGCGCCTGGGCCGTCGACACCTTCCAGTGGCTGCTGCTCACCGGCTCCTTCGCCTGCGGCATGGCCTTCCACCAGTGCGCCGCCCGCTACCTCTACGCCATCGGCCGCGAGGGCTTCCTGTCGCCGAAGCTCGGCCGCACCCACCCCCGGCACGGCTCCCCGTACGTGGCCTCGGTCGTGCAGACCGCCATCGCCACCGCGCTGGTGGCCGGTTTCTGGCTCACCGGGCAGGACCCGTACCTGCACCTCTACACGCTGCTCGCGATCCTCGGCACCATGGCGATCCTGATCGTCCAGACGCTGTGCTCCTTCGCCGTCATCGGCTACTTCCGCAAGAACCACCCCGAGGACCGGCACTGGTTCAGGACCTTCACCGCCCCCCTCCTCGGCGGCATCGGCATGATCGCCGTCGTGGTCCTGCTGGTCCTCAACATGGAGACCGCCGCGGGCAGCGCGGCCGGCTCCGTCTTCTTCAAGCTGATCCCGTGGATCGTGGGCGCCGTCTTCCTCGGCGGCCTCGGCCTCGGCCTCTGGCTCAAGGCCAAGGCCCCCGCGCGCTACGAGATCATCGGCCGGATCGTCCTGGAGGACGCCGCCGAACGCCCCGGCGGGCCCGCCGTCCCGCCGCAGGCCACCCCGTCCGACCCCACCGCCGCCGCACACCTCTGAGGAGCCCCGCCATGGCCCGTACGCCCGTCATGCACGCCCTGCGCCGGCTCGCCGCCGAGCACGCGGCCGCCCGGAGGCTCGCGCTGCCCGCCGCCGAGGTCCGCGGCTCCACCCGCCGCGAACTCCTGGCGCGCGCCGCCGCACTCGGCCTCGGCACCGCGTTCGCCTCCGCGGGCGCCGCGACCGCCCACGCCGCCGCGACCGCCCCCACCGCCGGCCCCGACAAGAAGCCCGTCGGGCCCGCCCGCGTCGCCGTGATCGGCGCCGGCATCTCGGGGCTCACCGCGGCCCTCACCCTCAAGGACGCGGGGATCCCCTTCACCCTCTACGAGGCCAACCCCGGCCGCGTCGGCGGCCGGATGTGGACCCAGTCCGGCCACTGGGCGTACGGACAGACCTCCGAGATCGGCGGCGAGCTGATCGACACCAGCCACAAGAAGATCCTCGAACTCTGCCGCCGCTTCAACCTGCGCACCGAGGACTTCCTCGGCGGCGGCCCCAACGGGGCCGAGGAAGTCCTCTGGTTCAACGGCGAGTACTACTCCCGCACCCAGGCCGACGAGGACTTCAAGGCCGTCTACCAGGCCCTGCACCGGGACCTGTCGGAAGCCGGGGAGGTCTCCTGGAACACCACCACCGCCACCGGCACCGCCCTGGACAACATGACCCTGTACGAGTGGATCGAGACCCGTGTCCCCGGCGGCCACGGCTCGCAGCTCGGCCGCTTCATCGACGTGGCCTACAACGTCGAGTACGGCGCCGACACCGACCGGCAGTCGGCGCTCGCCCTGGTCCTGCTGATGGGCTACCAGCCCAACCCGGGCAACTTCAACGTCTGGGGCCTGTCCAACGAGCGCTACCACATCACCGGCGGCAACGACCAGCTGCCCAAGGCCATCGCCGCCGCCCTGCCCCCCGGCTCGCTCGTGATGGGCCGGGAGCTCGTCGCCGTACGCGCCAACGCCGACGGCACCCAGACCCTCACCTTCAACGACTCGGGCTCGGTGCGCACCGCCGTCGCCGATCACACCATCCTGTGCGTGCCGCTGCCGATCCTCCAGCGCATCGACACCTCGCAGGCCGGCTTCGACCCGCTCATGCGCAACCTGCTGCGCGACGCCCGGATGGGCTTCTGCACCAAGCTCAACATGCAGTTCACCGCCCGCCCCTGGCGCGGCACCGGCCCCTGGCCCGGTGTCTCCGCGGGCGACTGCTTCACCGACTCCGCGGTGCAGCAGACCTGGGACACCACCAAGGTGCAGCCCGGCACCGGCGGCATCCTGCTCCAGTACGGCGGCGGCACCCTCGCCGGATCCCTCACCCCGGCGAGCCCCTTCGCCACCGAGGCCGATCCGTACGTACGCGACCTCGCCGCCCGGATGCTGACCGGGATCGACGCCTTCTACCCCGGCACCAAGGCCGTCTGGACCGGCCGGGCCCAGCTCTCCGCGTGGCACCGCAACCCGTACTCGCTGGGCGCGTACTCGTACTGGCCGACCGGCTACCTGCACCGCTACGCCAAGTACGAGGGCACCGCACAGGGCAACGTCCACATCGGAGGGGAGCACTGCAGCTACGACTTCCAGGGCTTCATGGAGGGCGGCGCCACCGAGGGCGAGCGGGCGGCCCGGGAGGTGATCGCCGCCCTCGTCTGACGCCGGACGACGGCGGGCGTCAGAGGGGCCGGACGTTGTGGTTGAAGCGGAAGACGTTGTCCGGGTCGTAGCGCCGCTTCAGCTCGCCCAGGCGCCGCATGTTCTCGGCGCCCAGGCCCGCGACCACCCGCTCGCCGCCCTCGTCCCCGGTGAAGTTGAGGTAGACCGCGCCGGTGCTCCACGGCTGGACGTCGGCGCGGACGTCCTTGACCCACTGGCGGACCCGCTCGTCGTCCTCGGGGGCCTCCCAGATGCCGAACGGGTGCACCGCCCAGGGCGCGTCGCGGAAGGCCACCGGGTAGTCCGCGGGCCCCGAGGCGATCGCGCCGCCCTGCGGCCAGACCACGTGCTGGGTGCCGGTCGGCACCGGCATCGAGTCGGCGCGGGCGCAGAACACGTCGACGAACGCGTCGGACGCCCCCGTGAGGTACTCCGCCGACCAGTAGTTCCGCATGCCCGGCGGGTCGTCGATCATGCACTGCAGATCGGCGTAGGGGATGGCCGTGACCATCTCCACCTCGTGGGGTATCGCCAGCAGCGGCTCGGCCAGCTTGCGCATCTCCTCCTCGGGGCCCGCGTAGGTCAGGATCGCGCCGGCCAGCAGCCTGCCCACCAGGTGCGGGGGCACGAACTCCTCGGGCGGGCCGGTCAGGTAGATCGCGCCGCCGGAGGCCTCGACGGGACCCGCCTCGATGACGTCCCGGTACGTACGCACCACCTCGGGGCCGTGCTCCGGCAGGTACAGGAGGAACGCGATCGACATGGCGGGCAGTTCGTGCAGCCGCAGGGTCAGCGAGGTGGCGATGCCGAAGTTCCCGCCGCCGCCGTGCAGCCCCCAGAACAGCTCGGGGTGGTCCTGCTCCGTCGCGTGGATCAGCTCGCCGTCGGCGGTGACCAGCTCCACGCCCAGCAGGTTGTCCACCGCCAGCCCGAACTTCCGGTCCAGCCAGCCGCTGCCGCCGCCCAGGACGAAGCCGCCCACTCCGGTGGTGGAGGCGCGGCCGCCGGTGGTCGCCAGCGCGTACGGCTCGCAGGCGCGGTCCAGATGGCTCATCGTGGCGCCGCCCTCGATGTGGGCCGCCCGGGCCGCCGGGTGGACCGTCACCTCGTGCATCCGGCGCAGGTCCACGACCAGGCCGCCGTCGCACAGAGACATCCCGGCGACGCTGTGCCCGCCGCCGCGCACGGCGATCTTCAGGTCCAGGTCCCTCGCGAACCGCACGGCGGTCACCACGTCCGCCGAGCTCTCGCACTGGGCGATGACGGCGGGCCTGCGGTCGATCATCGCGTTGAAGACCGTCCGGGCCTCGTCGTACCCGGGATCGTCCGGGGCGAAGACGTCACCGGCCAGATCGTCGCGGAGTGCGGCCAGCGCCGTACCCGCCTTCGAGAGGGGCGCCATGGCCTCCCCCTTCCGAGAAGGGCGTAGGACCCTTCCAGCGTAGGCGGGGGAGATCATTACGGCGCGTCGGGCACCCCGCCGTGCGCAGGGTGCCCGGGCACGTCACTAACCGCCGTACGCCCCGCTCGCCGTCAGCCGCAGCGCCGTGTCGATCAGGGGAACGTGGCTGAAGGCCTGCGGGAAGTTCCCGACCTGCCGCTGGAGCCGCGGGTCCCATTCCTCCGCGAGGAGCCCCAGGTCGTTGCGGAGCGCCAGCAGCCTCTCGAAGAGCCGCCGCGCCTCGTCGACCCGCCCGATCATCGCCAGGTCGTCGGCCATCCAGAACGAGCAGGCGAGGAAGGCCCCCTCGTCCCCCTGCAGGCCGTCCACACCGGCTTCGTCGCCGGCCGTCGGGTAGCGCAGGATGAAACCGTCGGGCGTGGACAGCTCGCGCTGGATCGCCTCGATCGTGCCGATGACGCGCTTGTCGTCCGGCGGCAGGAAGCCCATCTGCGGAATCAGCAGCAGGGAGGCGTCCAGCTCCCTCGACCCGTAGGACTGGGTGAAGGTGTTGCGCTCCTTGTCGTAGCCCTTCTCGCACACGTCCTGGTGGATCTCGTCGCGCAGCTCGCGCCACCGCTCCAGCGGGCCGTCCGCGTCCCCGCTCTCGATCAGCTTGATCGTGCGGTCCACGGCCACCCAGGCCATCACCTTCGAGTGCACGAAGTGGCGGCGCGGGCCGCGCACCTCCCAGATGCCCTCGTCCGGCTGGTCCCAGTGGGTCTCCAGGTAGCGGATCAGCTTCAGCTGGAGCAGCGAGGCGTAGTCACTGCGCGCCAGGCCGGTCATGTGGCCCAGGTGCAGGGCCTCGGTGACCTCGCCGTACACGTCGAGCTGGAGCTGGCCCGCGGCGCCGTTGCCGACGCGGACCGGGCGGGAGTTCTCGTAGCCGGGCAGCCAGTCCAGCTCGGTCTCGCCGAGCTCCCGCTCGCCCGCGATCCCGTACATGATCTGGAGGTTCTCCGGGTCCCCCGCCACCGCGCGCAGCAGCCACTCGCGCCAGGCGCGGGCCTCCTCGCGGTAGCCGGTGCGCAGCAGCGAGGAGAGGGTGATCGCCGCGTCGCGGAGCCAGGTGTAGCGGTAGTCCCAGTTGCGGACCCCGCCGATCTCCTCGGGCAGGGAGGTGGTCGGCGCGGCGACGATCCCGCCCGTGGGCCCGTACGTCAGGGCCTTGAGGGTGATCAGGGAGCGGACCACGGCCTCCCGGTAGGGCCCGTGGTAGGTGCACTGGTCGACCCACTCCCGCCAGAACTCGGTGGTCGACTCCAGGGCCGCCTCCGCGTCGGGGGCCTCCGGGGCGCCGCGGTGCGAGGGCTGCCAGCTGATGCTGAAGGCCATGCGGTCGCCGGGCCCGACGGTGAAGTCGGAGTACGTCGTCAGGTCCTTGCCGTACGTCTGCGCCTCGGTGTCCAGCCAGACCGAGTCCGGGCCCGCGACGGCGACCGTGCGCCCGTCGATCTTGTGCACCCAGGGCACCACCCGCCCGTAGCTGAAGCGCATCCGCAGCGCCGAGCGCATCGGGACGCGCCCGCTGACGCCCTCCACGATGCGGATCAGCTGCGGCGCGTGCTGCTCGCGGGGCGGCATGAAGTCGATCACGCGGACCTTTCCGCGCGGGGTGTCCCACTCCGACTCCAGCACCAGCGAGTCGCCGCGGTAGCGGCGGCGGGTGGCGAGCGGAGCCTCGGCGCCCGCCGGGTAGGCGGGTCCGATCCGCCAGAACCCGTGGTCCTCGGTGCCCAGAATGCTCGCGAACACGGCGTGGGAGTCGAAACGTGGCAGGCACAGCCAGTCCACTGCCCCGTCCCGGCAGACCAGTGCGGCGGTCTGCATGTCCCCGATCAGTGCGTAATCCTCGATGCGCCCGGACACGTGCATCTCCAGTCGAACGGCCACGTCCGCCCCGAAGGGCGCTTGCATTGCGCGGTTGCGCGGTCTCCTGTGTGCAGGGATCCCCGCGTGAGCCCATGATTCCGCATATCGGCTCGGCTAGGCCGTCTGACGGACTGCCCGGCGCTGATGTGTGCAATATCCGAGCAGGATATGTCGGCCCACCCTAGTGATCTCCGCGGGCCGGGCAAGAATGCGGCTGGGCCGATCGGGTGAGCCTGCGACGCGTCGGCGCAGCGCGCCCCGGCGGGGCCCGGCCGAGGGCGCCGCGCCGCGTGGCCGGAGGCGGACCGGCCCGGGCGCTGATAGGCTGGTACCCCGTGGACCGGTGGTCTGCCTGTGCGAACCAGGAGCCCCGAAACCGCAGCTTCGGCGCCCCCTGAGACCCTTCCGGATCGAGGGTGGCCGGCGCCGGAAGCACCTCACCTCGCGACCACGGGAGCCCCCTCTTGGCGACGCCGCCCGCTGCTTTTCGAAACAGCACAGCCATGACGACCAAGCACATCTTCGTCACCGGGGGTGTCGCTTCGTCCCTCGGCAAGGGCCTGACGGCCTCCAGCCTGGGTGCGCTGCTGAAGGCGCGCGGCCTGCGGGTCACGATGCAGAAGCTCGACCCGTACCTGAACGTCGACCCCGGCACGATGAACCCGTTCCAGCACGGCGAGGTGTTCGTCACCAACGACGGCGCCGAGACCGACCTGGACATCGGCCACTACGAGCGCTTCCTCGACGTCGACCTCGACGGCTCGGCCAACGTCACCACCGGCCAGGTCTACTCGACGGTCATCGCCAAGGAGCGGCGCGGCGAGTACCTCGGTGACACCGTGCAGGTCATCCCGCACATCACCAACGAGATCAAGCACCGCATCCGCCGCATGGCGACCGAGGACGTCGACGTCGTCATCACCGAGGTCGGCGGCACCGTCGGCGACATCGAGTCGCTGCCGTTCCTGGAGACCGTCCGCCAGGTCCGCCACGAGGTCGGCCGCGACAACGTCTTCGTCGTGCACATCTCGCTGCTGCCCTACATCGGCCCCTCCGGCGAGCTCAAGACCAAGCCGACCCAGCACTCGGTCGCGGCCCTGCGCAACATCGGCATCCAGCCCGACGCCATCGTGCTGCGCGCCGACCGCGACGTCCCCACCTCCATCAAGCGCAAGATCTCGCTGATGTGCGACGTGGACGAGGCCGCCGTGGTCGCCGCGATCGACGCCAAGTCGATCTACGACATCCCGAAGGTGCTGCACACCGAGGGCCTGGACGCGTACGTCGTGCGCAAGCTCGACCTGCCCTTCCGCGACGTGGACTGGACGGTGTGGGAGGACCTGCTCGACCGGGTCCACAACCCCGACCACGAGGTCAAGGTCGCGCTCGTCGGCAAGTACATCGACCTGCCCGACGCCTACCTGTCGGTGACCGAGGCGCTGCGCGCCGGCGGCTTCGCCAACAAGGCCCGCGTCCAGATCAAGTGGGTCACCTCCGACGACTGCAAGACCCCGGCGGGCGCCGCCGCGGTGCTCGGCGACGTGGACGCGATCTGCGTGCCCGGCGGCTTCGGCGACCGCGGTGTCAACGGCAAGGTCGGCGCGATCACCTACGCCCGCGAGAACAAGGTCCCGCTGCTCGGCCTGTGCCTGGGCCTGCAGTGCGTGGTCATCGAGGCCGCGCGCAACCTGGCGGGCATCGAGGACGCGAACTCCACCGAGTTCGACGCCTCCACCCCGCACCCGGTCATCTCGACCATGGAGGAGCAGCTGGCCTTCGTCGAGGGCGCGGGCGACCTGGGCGGCACCATGCGCCTGGGCATGTACCCGGCGAAGCTCGCCGAGGGTTCCATCGTGCGCGAGGTCTACGGCGACCAGGCGTACGTGGACGAGCGTCACCGGCACCGCTACGAGGTCAACAACGCCTACCGCGGCGAGCTGGAGAAGAAGGCGGGCCTCGTCTTCTCCGGCACCTCCCCGGACAACAAGCTCGTCGAGTACGTCGAGTACCCGCGCGAGGTGCACCCCTACCTGGTGGCCACCCAGGCCCACCCGGAGCTGCGCTCGCGCCCGACGCGTCCGCACCCGCTGTTCGCGGGTCTGGTCAAGGCGGCCGTGGAGCGGCAGCAGTCCGCGAAGTGAGCGCCTGACCGCATAACGTAGACAGCCGGGGCACGGACCGTGTCCCGGCTGTCGCGTTTCTCGGGAAGGTACTGGCCATGGCCATGGGCAACGACATCGCGGACACACCGGAGGAGTGGGAGGTCGTCGCTTCGCGGACCCCGTTCCAGGGGGCGAAGACGGCGGTGCGCTCCGATCAGGTCCGGATGCCGGACCGGGCCGTCGTGCGGCGCGACTACCAGGCGCACCCGGGATCGGTCTGCGTCCTGGCCCTCGACGAGGAGCAGCGGGTGCTGGTCCTGCGGCAGTTCCGCCACCCGGTGCGCCACCGCCTGTGGGAGCTGCCGGCCGGGCTGCTGGACGTGCCGGGGGAGAACCCGCTGCGCGCGGCGCAGCGGGAGCTGTACGAGGAGGCGCACGTCAAGGCGGGGGACTGGCGGGTGCTGGCCGACTTCTTCTCCTCGCCCGGCGGGTCCGACGAGGCGGTACGGGTCTTCCTGGCGCGGGACCTCTCGGAGGCCGAGGGGGAGCGGTACGTGGTCTCCGAGGAGGAGGCGGACATGGAGATCGCCCGTGTCCCCCTCGGGGACGTGGTGGCCGGCGTCCTGGCGGGAAGGCTGGGGAACCCGGGTCTGGTGACGGGGGCGCTGGCGCTGTCCGCCGCCCTGGCCTCCGAGGGCGGCATCGAAGCCCTCCGCCCGGCCCTGGCCCCCTGGCCGGCCCGGCCGTACGAGGCGTAGCCGCCGAGCCCCCCGCCCCAAACGCCGGGGAGGCCGTATTTCGGCCCCGCCGGCGTTTGGGGCGCGGGGGCTGGGGCGGAGCCCCGGAGAACGGTGGAAGGGCGGGCAGGGGACAGTTCCGCGAAGCGGCCGGACCCGGGGCACGGCTCGGCCCCCGCTCGGTGAAACCACGGACGGGGCCCCGGCGCGGCGCCGGGAAGCCGGAAGCCGAGGGAGACCCCAAGGGCGGAGCCGCGCGAGCGCTGCGTCGAAAAATGGGACCATCTACTGATCCGATCAGGCGATATGCCCGCCGCGCTCCACCCTGGTCGTCGCTCTGCGTGAACTACGCTCGCCATCCGAAGGCAGGGAGAGGAGCGGATCCGTGACGGATTTCGTCGGGCGGCGGCGTGAGCTCAAGGAGCTCCGCGAGGACATCGCGCGGACCGGGCTCGACACCCTCTCCGGCCGCAAGGCCAAGGCGCCCCGGGCCCGGGTCCTGCTCGTCGCCGGGCGGCCCGGATCCGGGCGGACGGCCCTGGCCGAGGCGTTCGTGCGCGAGGTCGCCGGGCAGTACCCCGACGGCGTGCTCCGGACGCGGCTGACCACTCCCGGCGGGGAGGGCGTGGCCACCGAGCGGGCCGTGCGGGGCCTGCTGGAGGCGCTCGGGCAGGCCACCCCGCCCGGCGCCGGCGAGGACGAGCTGAGCTCCGCCCTGCGCACCGCGCTCGACGGGCGGCGGGTGATCATCCTGGTCGACGACGCCGCCGATCCGCACCAGGTGGACGCCCTGCTGCCGGACACCCCCGAGTGCCTCGTCGTGGTCACCGCCGAGGGGCCGCTCACGGGGATCCCGGACGTGCGGCCCTGCACCCTCGGCGGGCTCGACACGCCGTCGGCCGTGGAGTTGCTCGCGCAGCGCATCGGCGACACCCGCGTCACCGCCGACCCCCGCGCCGCCGAGACCCTCGCCGAGGAGCTGGGGGGCCAGCCCGCCGCGCTCGGCCTCGTCGGCGGATGGCTCGCCGCCCACCCCAAGGCCTCCGTCTCCGACCTGGCCAAGCAGCTGCACGACATGCCGGCCAGCACCGGCGGCCCGCTCGCCCGGGGATTCCGGCTCGTCTACGAGTCCCTGCCGCAGCCCGCCCAGCGGACCCTGCGCCTGCTGCCCCTCGCCCCCGCCGGGATCATCGACTCGCACACCGCCTCCGCCCTCGCCGGCTGCTCGGTGGCCGCAGCCCAGTCCACGCTGGACGATTTCGCCGCTCTGGGGCTCGTACACCATGCGGCCGACGGCCTGTTCCTGCTGCCCGGCTGCCTCGCACCGCTGCTCCAGGCCCTGCTCCAGGCCAAGGAACGCCCCGCCGAGGTCCAGCTCGCCCGGGCCCGGATGCTGGAGCGCACCGTACGGCTGCTGCACTCCTGCCGGGCCACGGCCGCACCGGACGAGGAGGGGGCGCGGGAGATGCTGGACGGGCTGCCGCGCGCCCTGCGGTTCCCCGACCGGCGGGCCGCCGCCACCTGGCTGGACACCCGGCTGCCCGCGCTCAGCGCGGCCGCTTCGCTGGCGGTGGCCGACGGGGAGCTGGACACCCTGGCCCGCCGGCTGGTCGCAGCGCTCGTACGGGCGCTCGCCGAGCACCGCGGCACGGCCGCGGCCGCCCCCGAGCTGTACGGGCTGCACCGCCTGGTGCTGGGCGTGGCCGAGCGCCGCGAGCTGCACCGGGAGAAGGCCGCCGCGCTGCTGAACCTGGCCGACCTGGACGCCGAGACCGGCCGGACCCGGGAGGCGCTGGAGCGCTACCGGGCCGCGCTGGACGCCGGACGGGCCGCGAACGACCCGTACGCGACGGGCCGCGCGATGGAATCCGTAGGGGGCGCCCACCAGGAGCTGGGGGACTGGCACCGGGCCTCCGACTGGTTCGGCCGGGCCCTGTCCCAGGCCCTCGCGCGGGGGGAGCGCGCGGACGAGGCGCGGCTGTACGGGCGGCTCGGGAACGTGTACACGTACGCGGGCCGGTACGGGGACGCGCTGCGCAGCTGGCGGGCGGCCGCCGCCGGCTACCGGAAGCTGGCCGATGTCCCGGGCCAGGCAAAGGCGTTGAGCGAGATGGCGCGGGTCCAGGAGTACGCGGGCCGGCCCGAGGAGTCGCTGCACACCTGCCGCGAGGCGGTGGAGCTGGCGCGCCGGGCCGGGGACCTGCGGCTTCAGGCCGCCTTGCAGGTCCGGCTGGCCGACACGCTGGACCGGCTGGGGGACCCCGCGGCTGCCAGGCTGCACCGGTCCGCAGCCGACAGATTGCTGGGAGACGACCCCGCAGCCTGCGAAATCCGCAGTGGATCCGACTAAGATTATTTGTTTGCAAGGCTAGACACGAGTTCATCCTTCATTAAACTGGGTTCACCACGTCATCCCGTGGTGCATCCCGTTGCGCGTTCTTGTGGGCGGGTATGTATGGAAGTGCCCCATAATTTCCCCTGAGCCAAGGACCGTGATCGACGATGAAGGTCGGCATCCCCCGCGAGGTCAAGAACAACGAGTTCCGCGTGGCCATCACCCCCGCCGGTGTCCACGAGCTCGTCCGTAACGGCCACCAGGTCTTCATCGAGCAGAACGCCGGTGTGGGTTCCTCGATCACGGACGCCGAGTACGTCTCGGCCGGCGCCGAGATCCTCGGTACCGCCGACGAGGTGTGGGCGACGGCCGACCTGCTGCTGAAGGTCAAGGAGCCGATCGCGGAGGAGTACCACCGCCTCCGCAAGGATCAGACCCTCTTCACCTACCTGCACCTGGCGGCCTCCCGCGAGTGCACGGACGCCCTGCTGGAGTCCGGCACCACCGCCATCGCCTACGAGACGGTCGAGCTCGCCAACCGCGCGCTTCCGCTGCTCGCCCCGATGTCCGAGGTCGCGGGCCGCCTGGCCCCGCAGGTCGGCGCCTACCACCTGATGCGCTCGGTCGGCGGCCGCGGCGTGCTCCCCGGCGGCGTCCCCGGCACCCACGCCGGCGAGTGCGTCGTCATCGGCGGCGGCGTCTCCGGCTGGAACGCCGTGCAGATCGCCGTCGGCATGGGCTTCCACGTGACCCTGCTGGACCGCGACATCAACAAGCTCCGCGAGGCCGACAAGATCTTCGGTACGAAGATCAAGACGATCGTCTCCAACGCCTACGAGCTGGAGAAGGCCGTCATCGAGGCCGACCTCGTCATCGGCGCGGTGCTGATCCCGGGTGCGAAGGCCCCGAAGCTGGTCACCAACGAGCTCGTCGCCAAGATGAAGCCCGGAAGTGTCCTTGTCGACATTGCGATCGACCAGGGCGGCTGCTTCGAGGACTCCCGTCCGACCACCCACGCCGAGCCGACCTTCCAGGTCCACAACTCGGTCTTCTACTGCGTCGCCAACATGCCGGGCGCGGTGCCGAACACCTCCACCTACGCGCTGACGAACGCCACGCTGCCCTACATCGTGCAGCTCGCGAACCTCGGCTGGGTCGAGGCGCTGCGCCGTGACCCCGCGCTCGCCCTGGGCCTCAACACCCATGACGGGCACGTCGTTTACGGTCCCGTCGCCGAGGCCCACGGCCTGGAGACCCTTGAGCTGAGCACGCTGCTCGGCTGAACCGTCAACGACTGACGTCAATCTCACGTATCCGGCCGGACCTTGCCCCCAAGGTCCGGCCGGGCGCTTTTGCGCGGTGCCCGCAGAGCCCGCTCAACTCGCTTCGAACGTAACCCTTTAACCCTTTCGCGCACCCGCGAAACTTCGCGGCGACAGCTCGTACGCCCTTGACAGAGTGGTGTTCGGTTGCCGACACATCGTGCCGGGTCCGGCGGATTGTGTTGCCGCTGAGTGGTGACACGCCATAGAGTCGCCAACCGTCGGCATGGTGCCACGCTGACCTATCGATAAGTGTCCTGGTCACGTCCGAGGAGGTAAGACGACTTGTGAATGAGTCGACATTTGCTCCTGGGGGTGGTCGAGCAGGGATGCACCCCCAGCGCCCTGCAGGCGCGGAGGTACCCCCCGAGCGGGCCCAGAGCCCGACCGGGCTCGAAGCGGTCGGCTCCGTCGCAGTACGCACCTTCGCAAACCACCAGCACATGACGACGCCTCAAAAGAGCATGGACGGCCTAGACGTGAACTCCAGGGCCGGCGACCTGAGCGGCGAAAAGCCCACTGGTTTCGCCGACTACGACAATGTGCCCGAGGGGCACTTCTACGACCCCGACGCGGAGTACGAACCGGACCCCGAGTACGCGGCCACCCTCGCCCCCGACGCTGCCCGCCAGCGCCGTGAGCGGATCGGCCCGACCGGACGCCCGCTGCCGTACTTCCCGATCCCGGGTCCGCTGACCGACCACGGTCCGGCGAAGATCATCGCGATGTGCAACCAGAAGGGCGGCGTGGGCAAGACCACGTCGACCATCAACCTGGGTGCCGCGCTCGCCGAGTACGGGCGCCGCGTGCTGCTCGTCGACTTCGACCCGCAGGGCGCGCTGTCCGTGGGTCTCGGCGTGAACCCGATGGAACTCGACCTGACGGTCTACAACCTGCTCATGGAGCGGGGCATGTCGGCCGACGAGGTGCTGCTCAAGACGGCGGTCCCCAACATGGACCTGCTTCCGAGCAACATCGACCTGTCCGCTGCCGAAGTGCAGTTGGTCAGCGAGGTCGCGCGCGAGTCCACGCTGCAGCGGGCCCTGAAGCCCCTGATGGCCGACTACGACTACATCGTGATCGACTGTCAGCCCTCGCTCGGTCTGCTGACCGTGAACGCCCTGACGGCGGCTCACAAGGTCATCGTCCCGCTGGAGTGCGAGTTCTTCGCACTGCGCGGGGTGGCACTGCTGACCGAGACCATCGAGAAGGTGCAGGAGCGGCTCAACCCCGAGCTGGAACTCGACGGAATCCTCGCCACGATGTACGACTCCCGTACGGTGCACAGCCGCGAGGTGCTGGCGCGCGTCGTCGAGGCCTTCGACGACCACGTCTACCACACGGTCATCGGCCGCACGGTGCGCTTCCCGGAGACCACGGTCGCCGGTGAGCCGATCACGACGTACGCCTCCAACTCCGTCGGCGCCGCCGCGTACCGCCAGCTCGCCAGGGAGGTGCTCGCCCGGTGTCACGCCGAGTGAGTCTGCCCGGAGCCGACGAACTGTTCCGTACGACCGGGGGGATGGCGCTCCAGTCGTCCTCGCCGCGGCGCGGGGCCGAGGAGTCGCCCGCCGTGGAACACGCGGCCGCTTCGGCCGAGGGCGCGGGGCAGGAGGGCCGAAGCCGGGAGGCTGCGGCCGGTACGGAGTCCGGCGGGCCCGTGGTGGGACAGCCGCGGCGACCGCAGGAAGGTTCTGTCAGCCCCGCCGGTACGCCGGGCGGGGCGGGCTCCGGCCCGACGGGCGCGACCCGCCGGGGCAAGGGCCAGGGCCGGGGCGCGAACCGGCGGCCGAGCGGCCGCGAGCGGCACGACGAGAAGATCACGGTCTACGTCTCCGCCGAGGAACTGATGGACCTGGAGCACGCGCGGCTGGTGCTGCGGGGTGAGCACGGGCTGGCGGTCGACCGGGGGCGCATCGTGCGGGAGGCGGTGGCGGTCGTGCTCGCCGATCTCGAATCGCGGGGGGACGCCAGTATTTTGGTGCGGAGGTTGCGCGGCCGCTGAGTGGCCTGCGGCCCGCTCGGTGGGGTGTGCCTTGGCTTGGCGCTGCCTGTTTCGGCTCGGCCCGTTTCGGGTCGGGCCGTTTCGGCTTCCGGTCGGCGGTGCGGCTCGGGGCGGGGCCCGGCTGCGGGGCCGGTTGCGACGGGGCCGGGCGCGCGCCGGGGTGTCTCCTCGGGCGCCGAACGTGGCGAGGGGTCGGGGAGTGCGGCGGCGGTGTGTTCGGCGCCCTGCGGGGACACCCCGCCACACACCCGACCCCGTCGCAACCGGCGGGCTGTCGGGACGCCCGCGCCGCACACCCGTCCCCGTCACGCGCCGTCGCCAGTGGGGGTGTGGGTCTCGGCCTGATCCCTGGGCAGGGCCTACGCTGCTGGTGGCCCTTTTCTTCGCACCCTGGATCGTGATGCCCCTCTCCGCCGAATCCGGCCGTCCCTCCCGCCGCCCGCTGGGCCGCGGTGCCGGTGCGCGGGGGGAGGGCCCTGAGGCGGCCGCTGAGCGCCCCGCACCGGACGGGGGCGGTGCGGAGCCGCAAGGGGCTCCTGAGGCGTCTGCGGGGAGTCCTGGGGGCCCGTCGGGGCGAGAGGCGGGTGACGGGCGGTTTACGCTGCGGCTCGACAACTTCGAGGGGCCCTTCGACCTGCTGCTCCAGCTGATCTCGCGGCACAAGCTCGACGTGACCGAGGTCTCGCTGTCCAAGGTCACCGACGAGTTCATGGCTCACATCCGGGCCATGGGGCCGGACTGGGACCTCGACCAGACCACCGAGTTCCTCGTCGTCGCCGCCACCCTGCTCGACCTGAAGGCCGCCCGGCTCCTGCCGGTCGCCGAGGTCGAGGACGAAGGGGACCTCGCGCTCCTGGAGGCCCGGGACCTGCTCTTCGCGCGCCTGCTCCAGTACCGGGCGTACAAGCAGATCGCCGAGATCTTCGAGCGGCGGGCGGAGGCCGAGGGCAGGCGTTACCCGCGCACGGTGGGGCTGGAGCCGCACCACGCCGATCTGCTGCCCGAGGTCGTCATCAGCATCGGGGCGGAGGGGTTCGCCCGGCTCGCCGTCAAGGCCATGCAGCCCAAGGCCAAGCCCCAGGTGTACGTCGACCACATCCACGCGCCGCTCGTCAGCGTGCGCGAGCAGGCCGGGCTCGTGGTGCGGATGCTGAAGGCGCGCGGGGAGGCCACCTTCCAGGAGCTCACCGAGGACGCCGACGACACCCTCACCGTCGTCGCGCGCTTCCTGGCCCTCCTGGAGCTCTACCGGGAGAAGGCGGTCGTCCTCGACCAGGAGACGGCCCTGGACACCCTCACCGTGCGCTGGAGCGGCGGGGACGGCGACGGCATGCCGACCGTGACGGATGAGTTCGACCAGATCGTGGAGGCGAAGGATTGAGCAGCGACACGAGCGCGGTGGCCGCGCTGGAGCTGAAGCCGGCCCTGGAAGCCGTCCTCATGGTCGTGGACGAGCCCGCGACCGAGGCGCACCTCGCCAAGGTGCTGGAACGCACACCCCGCGAGGTCGCGGCGGCGCTGCGGGAGCTCGCCGACGAGTACACGGCGGCCCGCCGGGGCTTCGAGCTGCGGCTGGTCGCCGGCGGGTGGCGGTTCTACACGCGGGCGCAGTACGCACCGGCCGTCGAGTCCTTCGTCCTGGACGGCCAGCAGGCCCGCCTCACCCAGGCGGCGCTGGAGACCCTGGCGGTCGTCGCGTACCGCCAGCCGGTGAGCCGATCGAGGGTCTCGGCGGTCCGCGGAGTCAACTGTGACGGGGTCATGCGGACCCTCCTCCAGCGGGGTCTGGTGGAGGAGGCGGGGACGGAACCCGAAACAGGTGCGATCCTGTACAGGACGACGAACTACTTTCTGGAGCGGATGGGCCTGCGCGGCCTGGACGAGCTCCCGGAGCTCGCGCCCTTCCTCCCCGAGGCGGACGCGATCGAAGCCGAGACGCAAGAAGGTGTGCCGTCGTTCGATCCGGACGCACCGGACACTGATGAAGACGACGACAAGACGACGGACATTTGATGCGAAGCAACGGTAACGGCGGCGGCAACAGGAACAGCGGCGGCGGCGGTGGTGGCGGACGCGGTGGATCCCGTGGCGCCGGCTCCGGCTCCGGCGGTGGCTACCGCGGCGGCAACTCCTCCGGGGGCGGCTCCCGCGGCGGCAACTCCTCCGGGGGCGGCTCCCGCGGCGGCTCCTCCTCGGGCGGTGGCTACCGCGGTGGCTCCTCCGGCGGCTCCTCCTCGGGCGGCGGCTACCGCGGCGGCTCCTCCTCCGGCGGCTCCTCCTCGGGCGGTGGCTACCGCGGCGGCTCCTCCTCCGGCGGCTCCTCCTCGGGCGGTTCCTCCTCCGGTGGCGGTGGCTACCGCGGTGGTTCCTCCTCCGGTGGCTACCAGGGCGGTGGCTACCAGGGCGGCTCCGACGCGCGTGACCGCGACCAGGCGCCGCGCATCCGCAACCCCCGCCCCGAGGAGCGTCGCTACGACGTGGGCCCCGAGGGCGAGCGCAGCGGACGCCAGGGCCCCAAGGCCGGCGGCGGCGGTGCCCGTGGCGCTTCCGCGCGCGGTGGCGCCAAGGGCGGCCCCAAGACCTCCAAGACCCCCGGCATCGGCGGGGCCGGCGGCCCGCGCCGCGGTCCCGGCAGCCGCAGCGGCCAGTCCCGGCCGCGCGAGCTGGACGCGCGGATCGAGGAGCGCGTGCGCGACCGGTACGCCGACAAGCCCGTGATCAAGACCCCGAAGACCTTCCCGGGTGCCGAGGAGGAGGGCGAGCGTCTGCAGAAGGTGCTCGCCCGCGCCGGCATGGGTTCGCGCCGCGCGTGCGAGGAGCTCATCGAGCAGGCCCGCGTCGAGGTCAACGGCGAGATCGTGCTGGAGCAGGGCAAGCGCGTCCAGCCGAAGGACGAGATCAAGGTGGACGGCCTGACCGTCGCCACCCAGTCGTACCTGTTCTTCGCGCTGAACAAGCCCGCCGGCGTCGTCTCCACCATGGAGGACCCGGACGGCCGCCAGTGCCTGGGCGACTACGTCACCAACCGTGAGACGCGTCTGTTCCACGTCGGCCGGCTCGACACCGAGACCGAGGGCATCATCCTCCTCACCAACCACGGTGAGCTGGCCCATCGCCTCACGCACCCGAAGTACGGCGTGAAGAAGACCTACGTCGCCGCCATCACCGGCCCGCTGCCGCGTGAGATCGGCAAGCGGCTCAAGGACGGCATCGAGCTGGAGGACGGGTACGCCCGCGCCGACCACTTCCGCGTCGTGGACCAGGTCGGCAAGAACTACCTGGTCGAGGTCACCCTCCACGAGGGCCGCAAGCACATCGTCCGCCGCATGATGGCCGAGGCCGGCTTCCCGGTCGAGAAGCTCGTGCGGACCTCCTTCGGGCCGATCGAGCTGGGCGACCAGAAGTCCGGCTGGCTGCGCCGCCTGACCAACACCGAGGTCGGCATGCTGATGCGCGAGGTCGGTCTGTAGACCGTCTGACCCCAGGACCGGAAAAGCCCGCAGTGCCTTCGGCGCTGCGGGCTTTTCGCTTGCCCGACGGCCATCCCTCTGTTTATAGTCAACCTGACTATTAAAGGGGGTCGTCATGAGCTGGACCGAGGTACTCGGATTCGTCACTGGTGCCCTGTGCGTCTGGCTCGTCGCCCGGCAGCACATCGCCAACTGGCCGATCGGCATCGCCAACAACGTCTTCTTCATCGTGCTGTTCGCCCAGGCCGGCCTGTACGCCGACGCCGGGCTCCAGATCGTCTTCATCGCCCTCGCCGCGTACGGCTGGTTGTCCTGGACCCACGGGGGTGGACCAGGAACCACCGGGGCCCTGCCGGTGCGCCGCACCACGCGCACCGAGTGGGCCGCTCTGGCCGCCGCGGGGGCGGTGGGGGTGCTCGCCCTCACGCTGCTGCTGAGCAGGGCCACCGACTCGACCGTCCCGTTCTGGGACGCCCTGACGACGGCTCTCTCGCTCGCCGCCACCTACGGCCAGTGCCGCAAGCTCGTCGAGTCCTGGTGGCTGTGGATCGCGGCCGACCTGATCTACATCCCCCTCTACGCCTACAAGGGGCTCCACCTCACCGCGCTGCTCTACGTCGGCTTCCTCGCGCTGTGCGTGGCCGGACTGGCCGGCTGGCGCCGGACGCTCCCGGCCGCCGGCGCCCGTACGGTACGGGAGGCGCGGGCATGAGGCGCTTCGGGCACGGCCTGGTGCTGGGCAAGTTCTACCCGCCGCACGCCGGCCACCACCATCTGGTGCGCACCGCCCAGGACCGGTGCGAGCGGCTGACCGTACTGGTCTGCGCCTCCTCGGTGGAGTCGGTCCCGCTGGCCGACCGGGTCGCGTGGATGCGCGAGGCGCACCCCGGCGCCGAGGTGGTCGGCGCGGTCGACGACGTCCCCGTCGACCTGCACGACCCGGACGTCTGGGAGGCGCACATGGCGATCTTCCGGGCCGCGGTCGCCGGGCCGGTGGACGCCGTCTTCACCTCGGAGGCGTACGGAACCGAGCTCGCCCGGCGGTTCGGCGCCGAGGAGGTCTGCGTGGACCCGGCGCGGACCCTGTTCCCGGTGTCCGGGACGGCGGTGCGGGCGGACCCGGTCGCCTGCTGGGACTTCCTGGGGCCGGCCGTACGGGCCGCGCTGACGCGACGGGTCGTCGTCCTCGGGGCCGAGTCCACCGGCACCACCACGCTGTCGCGGGCGCTCGCCGCGCACTACCGGCGGCGCGGCGGGGTCTGGGCCCGGACGGGCTGGGTCGCCGAGTACGGACGCCTGTACAGCGAGGAGAAGCTGGCCGCCGCCCGCGCGGCGGACCCCGGGGCCACCTGGACGGACATCTCCTTCGCCTCGGCGGAGTTCCCGGTCATCGCGCGGCGCCAGGACGCGGAGGAGGAGCGGGCCGCCCGGACGGGCTCGCCGGTGCTGTTCTGCGACACCGACTCCTTCGCGACCGGCATCTGGCACGAGCGGTACACGGGCGGCCGCAGCGCCGAGGTCGAGAAGCGGGCTGCCCGGACCCGACGCGACCTGTACCTGCTCACGGACCACGCGGACGTCCCCTTCGAGGACGACGGCCTGCGCGACGGCCCGCACCTGCGGCCCTGGATGACCGGGCGGTTCCGGGAGGAGCTCGAAGCCACCGGCAGGCGCTTCCTCACCGTCCGGGGCGACCGCGAGGAGCGGCTGGCGGCCGCGGTGACGGCCGTCGACGCCCTGCTCGTCGAAGGCTGGCACTTCGCCGACCCCCTCCCGGAGACCCGGTGAGCGGGGCGCTGCCGGCGGGCTACGACCCCCACGCCTTCACGCCGTTCGCGGTGACCGCCGACCTCGCGGTGTTCACCGTACGCAGCGGGCGGCTGCAGGTGCTGCTGATCCGCCGCGGGCAGCAGCCGTACGCGGGGGCCTGGGCGCTGCCCGGCGGCTTCGTCCTGCCCCGCGAGTCCGCCGAGACGGCCGCCCGCCGGGAGCTGGCCGAGGAGACCGGCCTGTCGGCGCCCGTGGTCGCCGCCCTGCACCTGGAGCAGCTGCGCACCTACAGCGAGCCGGACCGCGACCCCAGGATGCGGGTGGTCTCGGTGGCCTTCACCGCACTCGTCCCGGACATGCCGGAACCGGTGGCCGAGGGCGGCGGTGACGCGGCCCAGGCCCGCTGGGTGCCGGTGGACGAGGCGGCGGACCTGGCCTTCGACCACGCGGTGATCCTCGCCGACGCGCGCGAGCGGGTCGGCTCGAAGCTGGAGTACACCTGCCTGGCCACCGCGTTCTGCCCGCCCGAGTTCACCCTGGGCGAGCTGCGCAACGTCTACGAGACGGTGTGGGCCACACCGCTGGACCGCCCCAACTTCCGCCGCAAGGTCCTGGCCACCCCCGGCTTCGTCGAGGCCGTACCGGGCGCCGCCCGGCTCACCGGCGGCCGCGGCAAACCGGCCGCCCTCTACCGGGCCGGACCGGCGACCACCCTTCACCCGCCCCTGCTCCGCCCCTCGGAAGGACAAGGATGACGATGCCCGCGCAGACCAAGCGAGCCGCGACCGGAGCCCTGATCGGCCTGGCCCTGGGCGACGCCCTCGGCTTCCCGACCGAGTTCAGCGACGTCCCGTCGATCCTGGCCAAGACCGGTCCGTGGCGCGAGATGGCGCTGCCGCGCCCGGCCCTCGTCACCGACGACACCCAGATGACCCTCGCCCTGGCGCGCGGCATGAAGACGGCCGCCGACCGCGGCCCGGTCGGCCCGCTGCGGCTGACCCGGCCGGTCCGCGAGGAGTTCGTCGACTGGTACCACTCGCCGGAGAACAACCGCGCCCCGGGCAACACCTGCCTGCGGGCCTGCTCCCTGCTGAACCACCCCGAGCGGGACTGGCGCGACGCCAGCCAGCTCGGCTCCAAGGGCTGCGGCGCGAACATGCGCGTGGTCCCCGTCGGCCTGGTCCAGGACTGGACCGAGGAGGAGCGGGCCGGCGCGGCCCAGCTCCAGTCGGCCCTCACCCACGGCCACCCCACGGCGCTCGCGGCCAGCGACCTGACGGCGCGGGCCGTGTACCTGCTGGCCGCCGGCACCGAGGTGACGGGCCTGGTCGGGCGGCTGCGCTCATACGCCCTGGAGAACCGCACCCGCTACCACGAGCGCTGGCTCGGCGACCTCTGGCGCCGGACCGCCTCCGACGCCACACCGGAATCCTTCATCGCGCGGGGCTGGGACGAGTGCCTGGCGGCCCTGGACCGGCTGGCGGCCGCCCTGCGCTCCCCGTCCCCGGAGACGGACCCCTGCCTGACCACCGGAGACGGCTGGATCGCGGAGGAGGCCCTCGCCACCGCCCTGCAGTGCTTCCTGCTCTTCCCCGACGAGCCGCTCCTGGCCCTGCGCCGCGCGGCCTGCACCCGGGGCGACTCCGACTCCATCGCCTGCCTCGCCGGCGCCTTCGCCGGAGCCCACCTCGGCGCCGACGTCTGGCCCCGGGACTGGGAGGGCCGCATCGAGTACCGGGACGAGCTCCTGGCCTTCGGCGCCCTGTGGGACGACGGGCTAGGCGGCTGACGCCCGGCGGACGCGGACGAGGAAGTCCTCCACGCGGGCGCGGTCCGGCTCCGGGGGCAGGGACGTGGTGGCGAGAGCCGCCTCGGTCTCCTCCTGGAGGCGGGCCATCCAGGCGTCGGCCTCCTCCCAGGTGAGCTCGCCGCGGCGGACCGCGAGGAGCCGGTCGCGGTACGGGGCCGCTTCAACGGTCAGACGGCCCGTGCGCAGGAGGTCCCGGCAGGACAGCAGCAGGCGCAGCAGGTGCATGGCGTGCTTCCAGCGCGGGGCGCCGTGGACGCGTACGTCCGCGAACAGCTTGCCGCGCTGGGAGGCCGCGTACCGGCTGAAGCTGGTGTGCGCCCGGCGCGAGAGGAAGGCCCCGCGCAGGGAGAGCAGTTCCTCGCCGACCGGGGTGACGCGTTCCACCAGCGGGGAGTGCAGGCACTCCAGGATGTTCGGGTTGGCGCGCAGGGCCAGTTCGCAGAAGCGCTCCAGTTCCCAGGAGAACTCCTCGTCCCGCGGGCCCTCCACGTGCGTGGGGGGCTTGTCGAACCGCCAGAACAGCGGCGTCGGGGCGAGGTAGACACCGCGCCGGTCGGTGTCGCTCGCCTCCGTCGCCAGCCCGAACGCCCGGGAGCCCATCACGCACTGGTAGACCGTGTGGTCCCGTACCAGCGTCAGATCGTCCATCCCGGGAGCGTAGGCGCCTGACCTGCCGCTACGCGAGCGAGATAGTGCCGTCCGGTGCGACGGCGATCTTCTTCTCCGCCAGCGGGCGGGTGGCCGGTCCCTTGGCCACGGCGCCGTCCGCGACCTCGAACTTGCTGCCGTGGCAGGGGCAGTCGATGGTGCCGTTCTCCACCTTGTTCACGAGGCATCCCTGGTGGGTGCAGACCGCCGTGAAGCAGCGGAAGGACCCGGCCGTGGGCTGGGTGACCACGAGCTTCTCGTCCTTGAGGATCTTGCCGCCGCCCACGGGCACGTCCGCCGACTTGGCGATGGCCTTCCCGCCGGCCGCGCCGGTCTCCGCCGGGGCGGAGGCGGAGCCGGAGGCGGGGGCGGAGGCGGGGGCGGAGGCGGAGAGGGTGGCCGCGGTGCTCGACTGGGCTCCGGCGGTCTTTCCGCCGCCGTCGCCGCCGTCGCCGCCGCACGCGGCGAGGGTGCCGCCGGCCAGGGCGGCCGCGCCGGCCGCCAGTACCGTGCGCCGGGCCGTCTGCAGGGGGTCGCTCATGGGTGTCTCCTCGGTTCGTGGCCGGTGGGCGAGCAGCATCCTGGCCTGCGGCGGCCCCCCGGGAGAAGTCCGCCGCGCCGGTCAGTGGCCACCCGGTCGCCATGGGGCCAGTGCGGCGGGGCGGCCGGGTGTGCGTACGACCTCCCACACGTGGACCACGGCGTCCCGGTTCAACGGCCCGTGGACGTGCGGGTACCGGCCGCCGGAATCACCCGGACGGCGGACCTCCGCGGTCAGGGCCTCCTCGTCGAGCTCCACCGCGAGCAGGGTCCCCGGCACCGCGCGGTAGTGCGCGTCGGCGATCTCGAGCGCCGTCGCCCGGTCCGCCGAGCAGTGCACGAAACCCTCCGAGCCGAGCGAGGGCGGGGCGTACGGGACGTCGAGCGCGGCGGCCCAGGCGGCGAGGGGGACGATGTGGAAGATCATGCCGGACGTTCTACCCCAGCGCCCGCCGTCCCAGCGAACGGACACCCGGGCCCTCCTGCCGCCCGCGCTGGCTACCCTGGCGGGAGTCCCGCCGTCGTGCCGTACGCAACCCTGGAGCGCCCCGTGAGAACCGCCGTCGTCATCGGAACCGGACTGATCGGCACCTCGGCGGCCCTCGCCCTGACCGCCCGCGGCATCACCGTCCACCTCGCGGACCACGACCCGGACCAGGCCCGTACGGCGGCCGCCCTGGGCGCCGGCACCGACGAGGTGCCGCAGGACAGGGTCGACCTGGCGATCGTCGCCGTACCGCCGGCCCACGTGGCGGCCACGCTGGCCGACCTGATCGGGCGCGGGGTGGCGCGGGCGTACGTGGACGTGGCCAGCGTCAAGGGCGGGCCGCGGCGGGAGCTGGCGGCGCTCGACGTGGACGCCAGCGCGTACATCGGGACGCACCCGATGGCGGGCAAGGAGCAGTCGGGGCCGCTCGCCGCGACGGCGGACCTCTTCGAGGGCCGCCCCTGGGTGCTGACCCCGACCCGGGAGACGGACCACGAGGTGCTCAACCTCGCGCTGGAACTGGTGGCGCTGTGCCGCGCCGTACCCGTCGTGATGGACGCGGACGCGCACGACCGGGCCGTGGCGCTGGTCTCGCACACCCCGCAGCTCGTCTCCAGCATGGTCGCGGCCCGGCTGGAGGAGGCCGACGAGACGGCGGTGCGGCTGTGCGGGCAGGGCATCCGGGACGTGACCCGGATCGCGGCCTCCGACCCGCGGATGTGGGTGGAGATCCTCTCGGCCAATCCGGGGCCGGTGGCGGACGTCCTCGCCGGGATCGCCGCCGACCTGGAGGAGACCGTGGAGGCGCTGCGGGGCCTGGAGTCGGGCGACGTGGAGAAGCGGCGGGGCGGGGCGGCCGGCATCGAGGACGTGCTGCGGCGGGGGAACGCGGGCCGGGTGCGGGTGCCGGGCAAGCACGGCGCGGCGCCGACCGTCTACGAGACGGTGGCGGTGCTCATCTCCGACCAGCCGGGCGAGCTCGCGCGGATCTTCGCCGACGCGGGACGGGCGGGGGTCAACATCGAGGACGTGCGGATCGAGCACGCGACGGGGCAGCAGGCGGGTCTGGTGCAGCTGATGGTGGAACCCCGGGCCGTGGCCGGCCTGACCGCGGAGCTCAGGGAGCGCGGCTGGGCGCTGCGCCAGCAGTAGTCCTGCGGCCCCGCCCCGGCCCCAGCCCCCACCCCGGCGGGGCGTGAAAAGCGGGCCGGGATCCGGGGGCGCCGGGGGCCGGTAACCTTGGGGAGGGGCGCTTTGCCGCGCCCGGACACGTACGCGCAACCAGGAAGGTGCCCGCACCGTGGAAACCGCAGCTCCGTCCGCCGTGATCGTCGCCATCGACGGTCCCTCCGGCACGGGCAAGTCCAGCACCTCCAAAGCCGTGGCCGCCAAGCTCGGGCTGCGCTACCTGGACACCGGTGCCCAGTACCGGGCCATCACCTGGTGGATGATCACCAACGGCGTGGACACCGAGGACCCACAGGCCGTCGCGGTCGCCGCGGGCAAGCCCGCCCTCGTGTCCGGCACCGACCCGGCCGCCCCCACCATCACCGTGGACGGCCTGGACGCCTCCGGTCCCATCCGGACCCAGGAGGTCACCGCCAAGGTCAGCGCCGTCAGCGCCGTCCCCGAGGTGCGCGCCCTCATCACCGAGCTCCAGCGCTCCATCGCCGCCGAGGCGGCCCGGGAGGCCGAGGGGATCGTCGTCGAGGGCCGGGACATCGGCACCACCGTCCTGCCCGACGCCGACCTCAAGGTCTTCCTGACGGCGTCCCCCGAGGCGCGCGCCGCCCGGCGCAGCGGAGAGCTCCGGGGCAAGGAGGCCGCGGACCTCGCGGCCACCAAGGAGGCGCTGATCAAGCGCGACGCGGCCGACTCCGGCCGCAAGACCTCCCCGCTGGCCAAGGCGGACGACGCCGTCGAGGTGGACACCACCGAGCTGACGCTCGACCAGGTCATCGAGTGCGTGGTCACGCTCGTCGAGGAGAAGCGGGCGGGCCGCAAGTGAGCGAAGCGCCCTCCCTCAGGGGTGCGGCGGTCGCCAGGCGCATCGGCATCGGCCTCATGTACGGGCTGTGGAAGCCGCGCGTTCTGGGGGCCTGGAAGGTGCCCGTGTCGGGCCCCGTGATCCTCGCCGTGAACCACTCGCACAACATCGACGGCCCGATGGTCATGGGCACCGCGCCCCGCCCCCTGCACTTCCTGATCAAGAAGGAGGCGTACGTCGGCCCGCTCGGCCCCTTCCTCGACGGGATCGGGCAGGTCAAGGTCGACCGCGCCGGCCCCGACCGCACGGCGATAGGCCGCGCCCTCGCCGTGCTCGACCACGGAGGGGCCCTGGGGATCTTTCCCGAGGGCACCCGCGGCGAGGGGGACTTCGCCTCGCTGCGCGCGGGCCTCGCGTACTTCGCGGTCCGCAGCGGTGCGCCCATCGTGCCGGTGGCCGTGCTGGGCAGCGGCGACACCCGCGGGCGGATCGTCAAGGGCCTGCCCGCCCTCAAGAGCCGGGTCGACGTCGTCTTCGGCTCGGCCTTCGACGCGGGCGACGGCACCGGCCGCCGCACCCGCACCGCCCTGGACGGGGCCACCGTACGCATCCAGGACCGGCTGACCGCCCACCTGGCCGAAGCCAAGCGCCTCACCGGGCGCTGAGCGAGACTTGACCTAGTAGTGGAACCGCGCTGCGCGGGTGCCACCGATCACCACGAACGACGAGGAACGGACTTCATGAACGACCAGCACGACCACGGAGCACTTGGCGATGCCGAGTACGCGGAGTTCATGGAGCTCGCCGCGGAAGAGGGCTTCGACCTTGAGGAAGTCGAAGGCGCGATCGAGGAGGCGGGTCACGGCCCGCTGCCCGTCCTCGCCGTCGTCGGCCGCCCGAACGTCGGCAAGTCGACCCTGGTGAACCGGATCATCGGCCGCCGCGAGGCGGTCGTCGAGGACAAGCCCGGTGTCACCCGCGACCGCGTCACCTACGAGGCCCAGTGGGCCGGCCGCCGCTTCAAGGTCGTCGACACCGGCGGCTGGGAGCAGGACGTCCTCGGCATCGACGCCTCCGTCGCCGCCCAGGCCGAATACGCCATCGAGGCCGCCGACGCGGTCGTCTTCGTCGTCGACGCCAAGGTCGGCGCCACCGACACCGACGAGGCCGTCGTGCGCCTGCTGCGCAGGGCCGGCAAGCCCGTCGTCCTGTGCGCCAACAAGGTCGACGGCCAGAGCGGCGAGTCCGACGCGGCGTCCCTGTGGTCCCTGGGCCTCGGCATGCCGCACCCGGTCTCCTCGCTGCACGGCCGCGGTACCGGCGACATGCTCGACGCCGTCCTGGAGGCCCTGCCGGAGGCCCCCGAGCAGACCTTCGGCGCCGCCGCCCCCGGGGGCCCGCGCCGCATCGCGCTGATCGGCCGCCCGAACGTCGGCAAGTCCTCGCTGCTCAACAAGGTGGCGAAGGAGGACCGCGTCGTCGTCAACGAGCTGGCCGGCACCACCCGCGACCCGGTCGACGAGCTGATCGAGCTCGGTGGCATCACCTGGAAGTTCGTCGACACCGCCGGCATCCGCAAGAAGGTCCACCTCCAGCAGGGCGCCGACTACTACGCCTCCCTGCGTACGGCCGCGGCCGTCGAGAAGGCGGAGGTGGCGGTCATCCTGATCGACACCACCGAGACGATCAGCGTCCAGGACCAGCGCATCATCACCATGGCCGTCGAAGCGGGCCGTGCGATCGTGATCGCTTACAACAAGTGGGACGAGCTCGACGAGGAGCGCCGCTACTACCTCGAGCGCGAGATCGAGACCGAGATGCAGCAGGTCGCCTGGGCGCCCCGCGTGAACGTCTCGGCGCTCACCGGCCGTCACATGGAGAAGCTGGTCCCGGCGATCGAGACCGCCCTCGCGGGCTGGGAGACGCGTGTCCCGACCGGTCGGCTGAACGCCTTCCTCGGTGAGGTCGTCGCCGCCCACCCGCACCCGATCCGTGGCGGCAAGCAGCCCCGCATCCTGTTCGGTACCCAGGCGGGCAGCAAGCCGCCGCGGTTCGTCCTCTTCGCCTCCGGCTTCCTGGAGCACGGCTACCGGCGCTTCATCGAGCGCCGCCTGCGCGAGGAGTTCGGCTTCGAGGGCACCCCGATCCACATCTCGGTGCGGGTGCGCGAGAAGCGCGGCGCCCAGTACAAGAAGAAGAAGTAGCCGGACTCGCCGGAGGCGCCGGGGTCAGTAGCCCCGGCGCGGAGCGGGCGGCAGGGCCGCCGGGACGTGTGTCATCCCGGTCTGGTGCTGCCGCCCGTCGGCGTATCCACGGCCGTTGCCCGCGTACGAGTACGCCGGCTGCGGCTGTGACTGCGGCGCGGGCTGTGACGCGGGCTGCGGGGTGTACGAGGGCTGCCAGTCCTCGATCCGCTGCCAGGCGGAGCTGCTCCAGCCGCTGTCGTACGAGCCGCCCCCGCCGTACCCGCGCCCGTGCGAGAAGGCCGTGAACCCGAGGTCCTCCTCGCCGCTGCGGTCGCCCGGCAGCGCCCGGAAGGCGCGCAGGTACTCCGAGTACAGCGTGTCGTAGATCGGGGTGTGCGAGACGGCGGCCGGAGAGCTGTCCCGGTCCCGTGCGGGGCGCATCGCGGGGACGGAGCTCGGATAGGACGGGGCGCGGGAGGAGTCGTATGAATGCACGTATCAGCCAACGAAACCGGCGCCCTGCGGATGCGGGGTGACGGGGGCGGAAACCGGGGTGACCGGCTCGGAAACGCAGATCGCCGGGGGTGTGCGGGACGGACCGCACACCCCCGGCGCACGCCGCCCGGCCCCCTCGGCGGGAGGCTGACGGCCGTGGGTGCCGGTCGGCTGGCTCAGGCGCCGGGCGTACCCGCCAGGGGCATCGCGGCGGCCACGAGCTTGCCCGCGGCAGCGGCCTTGTCCAGCGCGTCGCGCAGCAGGTCCTCGCGGGGCTGCTGGCCGATGGAGCCCACCGGGGCGGCGTAGATGAGCACGCGCTGGGTCTTGTTGACGGCGGCTCGCCAGCCGTCGGTGACCGACAGCGCCTGGTGCGCCTGCCACCAGGCGACCTGGCCGCCGCCCTCGGTACCCGGCTGCAGTACGGCGTGCAGCTGGCCCGCGGCGAGCAGGACCGACCAGCCGCCGAGGAGGGTGGGGAGCTCGGTCGTGTCGATGACCGGCCGGAACCCCTGCTCGATGAGGAGCGGCAGGAAGTCGTCGCCGGGGCCGTCGCTGCCGGGGCGGGCGATCGGGGCGGTCGGCTCGACGACCAGCGCGGGGTGCAGCTCGCCGCCGATCAGGATCAGGCCGCTGGTGATGCCGAGGACGGCCTGGCCGCCGGGCACGTTCTGCGGGGCGCTGCCGCCGGCCGACGCGTCAGGGGCCGGGCTGTCGCCGGTGATGCTGCGGACGGCTCCCTGGAGCTGCTCCTCGGAGACGGAGACGACCTGCGAGGGGATGCAGGCGGCGTGGGCGAAGGCGAGGACGGCGGTCTCCTCACCGACGAACAGCACCGTGCTGGTGCGGTCGTTCTCCGGGTCGCCGGGGGTGCGGCAGGAGGTGCAGTCGTAACTGCGCGGCGCGTCGTCGCCGACGAGCAGCCTGTCGGCTTCTTCGTCACCGATCTCGGCACGTACCTCATCACTGACGTCGAGCATGCGCGGCACGGGGTGGCTCCTCGGCATAGGGGCGGGGCCGGGGGGCTCCCGGCTCGCCGGGCTCAACGGGGGAGCGGTGGCCGGGGTCACGCCATTGGAGGGAACGGATTCGAACCGGGCCCCCGGACGAGTGAACCGTCCGACCGGAGGTTCCTTTTCGTACCAACTCTTTTCTCGTTGTGCGCAGTTGTGGCCGGGTGTGGCCGTTTGCGGTAGGGGTGACGGGTCGGCCGACCGGGTGGGGTGCGGTGACCGCGGCGTGGCGGGCCCGGAGGGGTGACGGACGGCTGCCTAGCGTGACCCGATGCCCCACCTCCGGATCCGCCGGGCCGCCGGCGTCACGGCCGCGTCCGCGGCTCTCGCCGTACTGGCGCTGGCACCCCCGGGCGGCGCGGCCACCTCGGCTCCGCCGCCTCCCGCGCCCGGCCCGGCGGGGGCGGCGCACCCCGGCTCCCCGGGCGTCATCGGGACCGGGCCCGGGGACTGCGGGCCGGGCGCGGAGTGGCCCTGGGACTGCGTGGCCGACTGCGAGAGCGGCGGGCGGTGGGCGATCAACACGGGCAACGGCTTCTACGGCGGCCTGCAGATCTGGCAGCCGACGTGGGAGGAGCACGGCGGGCTGGCCTTCGCCCCGCGGGCCGACCTGGCCGGCCGCGGGCAGCAGATCCGGATCGCCGAGGACGTCCTCGGCGCGCAGGGGTGGAACGCCTGGCCGGTCTGCTCCAAGCGGTACGGGCTGGCGGGACGGATGCACGTGGTGCGGGCCGGGGACACGCTGGTGTCGATCGCCCGGAAGCGCCGGGTGCGGGGCGGGTGGAAGGCGCTGTACGAGGCGAACCGGGAGCTGATCGGTCCGCTGCCCGCGGTGCTCGCGGTGGGCATGATGCTGGTGATCCCGACGCCGCAGCCGCAGCCGATGCCTTCGCCTTCACCTACGCCTACGCCTGTGCCGGTGGCTCCGTCGGCCGCGCCGGTTCCGGTGGTCGTGTCGCCCAGTGCCCCCGTGCCGGTTCCGTCGCCTCCCCGCTGAACCCCGTTGCCCCGCTGGCAGACTCGGGGGATGCTCGACACCTCCGCACGACTGCTGCGCCTGCTGTCCTTGTTGCAGGCCCACCGCGAATGGACCGGGGCCGATCTCGCGGACCGCCTCGGCGTCACCCCGCGGACGGTCCGGCGCGACGTGGACCGCCTGCGGGAGCTGGGGTACCCGGTCAACGCCCGTCCCGGGACCGGCGGCGGCTACCAGCTGGGGGCGGGGGCCGAGCTCCCGCCGCTGCTGCTGGACGACGACGAGGCCGTGGCCGTCGCGGTCGGGCTGCGCACCGCCGCCGGGAACGGCGTGGAGGGGATCGGGGAGGCGTCCGTGCGGGCCCTCGCCAAGCTGGAGCAGGTGCTGCCGTCGCGGCTGCGGCGCAGGGTGTCCGCGCTCAACGAGTTCACCGTGCCGATGCTGCGCGGAGCCCAGCGCTCCACCGTGGACCCCTCGGTCCTGACCGACCTGGCCTCCGTCTGCCGGGACGGCGAGCGGCTGCGCTTCGCGTACCGGGACCACGAGGGCATCGCCACCCGCCGCACGGTCGAGCCGCACCGCCTGGTGTGCACCGAGCGGCGCTGGTACCTGGTCGCCTGGGACCTGGACCGGGAGGCGTGGCGGACCTTCCGCGCCGACCGGATCGAGCCCAGGCCGCCGCACGGACCGCGCTTCACCCCGCGCCCGCCGCCCTCCGAGGACCTCGCGGCGTACGTCTCCCAGGGCGTGGCCCAGCGGGCGTACGCGGCTCGCGCGGTGGTGCGGCTGAAGACGTCGGCGCAGGAGGCGGCGCGGATCATCGGGCCGAGCGACGGGGTCCTCGAACCGGTCGACGGGCAGAGCTGCCTGCTGCGGACCGGGGCGGTGAGCCTGGACGTTCTGGTGATTCACATCATGCTGCTCGGCTGTGAGTTCGAAGTGGTCGAGCCGCCGGAGCTGACCGACCGGATCAGAGCGGCGCGGGATCTCCTGGGGCGGGCCGTGGATCCCGGAGAAGTGAAGGAAATGTAGCGAGCTTGAGGGGGATTCAGCTGGCCCGGTCCACGCCGCGTGGCAATCTCCGGCCCGAATTCCATGGCGCTCGGCGGGAATTCCAAAACGCCTGAGCGGCGGGCGTGTCGCGGTCCGCGAATCCCTTTGCGGTTGTAGATATTCTGTGACACAAGCGTGACCCGGGACGGACGAACGTCCGGGCGTGGCGCTGACGGACGACGAAGGCGGGCCGGGTCAGTGACCCGGCCCGCCTTCACGTCGCGGGGTGAGGTGGTGCGTACCGCCCCCGCGGCGCGGCCGTCAGCCGCCGGCCACCGGACGGGCCGCGGCGCTGCGGGCGGCGGTCCGCTCGGCGTGCGCCGGGCGGCGGCTGCCGACCGGCGTCACCGGGGTGCGCTCGGAGCGGATCAGGTGCACCCGCGCGGCGGGGTGCACGGCGGCGGGCCGCGGCGCCGGGGAGTGCGCGGTGGCGGCGCCGGCCGTGGCGGGGGCCGCGGCGGGCTCCCCGGTGGAGTCGGCGACGCGCCGCAGCTGCCACTTGCCGCCCGCGGAGAGCAGCGGGGTGAGCGCGGTGGCGACCGGGGCGGGCATCCGTCCGGTCTCGGCGCGGCGGCGCAGCAGCTCGCGCAGGTCGAAGACGTAGGCCTCGGCCCGTGCGATGAGCGGCTCGAACCAGGGGAGGGCCAGCAGGATCAACAGGCCCGCGGACCAGCCGAGCAGGACGTCGCTGACCCAGTGGGTACCGAGGTAGACGGTGGTGGCGCCGACGCTCAGCGAGACGACCGCGGACACCACGGACAGCACCCGCCGGGTGACCACGGTGGAGGCCAGATAGGCCAGGATCCCCCAGGTCACCACGGCGTTGGCGGTGTGGCCGGAAGGGAATATATCGCCGCCGGCGAAGAGTTCGGCGGAACCGATCTCGGTGGCGTAGTGCGGACCGAGCCGTCCCAGGCCGAGCTTGACGGACCCGACGGTGATGTTGAGCAGCAGCAGCGCCACGCCGAGGGTGATCAGCGGGCGCAGCGTGTGCTGGCGCCAGGAGCGCCAGCCGAGCCACGCGGCGACCATGACCGCGGTGGGTCCGCGCTGACCCAGGACGACGAGGTAGTCGAGGAAGGCGTGCAGCTGCGGCCACTGCTCGTAGGGCCGGAAGAACATGACCTGCCAGTCCAGGCGGACCAGCCAGGAAGTGGTCAGTACGGCCACCACGATGGCGAGGTAGAAGACGAGGGTCGATCCCAGGAGTACGACGCGGTGCCGGCTCATCTGCGGGGTTTGCAGATGAGCCGGTCGCTCTGGTTCCCGGTCCAGCCGGGCGAACACCCGCTCCAGACGGGTCAGGATTTGGTCGGTACGCACTCAATCGACGTTACCGCGCGCCGCTGCTCAGCCCGGGCGAATCGCGGGCTTTGTGATGACCATGTGATGTGGAGTTGGTCTCATGCGGGACTTAATTCCCGGTATTTCCGCACCGGTTGGGCCGGTTTTGATCACCGTCCCGGCAATTGTTTCACGCGCTTAGCCGAGCCATATTGCCGAAGGTCATTTCCTTTGCTGAAAGATGGTTCGGAATGATCCGTTCCGTGACGTGGGGGATCTATGGAGGTCCCGAGCCGTTCAGCCAGAAGGCTCCGTAGACCGCCGAGGCGAGGGCCGCCGCGCCCAGCACCAGGGCCGCCCGCCCCGTCCGCCACCGGGCCAGCGCCACCGCCGACGGCAGCAGCAGCGGGAAGGCGGGCAGCAGCAGCCGGGGCTTGGAGCCGAAGTACCCGGAGGCGCACAGCGCCAGCGCCACGACGATCCCGCCGTACACGAGCAGCGGCGCCGGCTGCCGCTGGCGCACGCACGCGCGGTACAGCCACAGCACCAGCACGACCCCCGCCAGCAGACCCGCCCCGGCGAGGAAGGCCGACGAGGCCAGCTTCGCCCCGATGAACCGGGCGAAGGCCCAGCCGCCGTCGAAGCCGTTGCCCCAACCCGCCTGCACGTCCAGGTACCCGAGCAGTCCGCCCCCGGTGCGCGCGCCCACCCACAGCACGTACGCCGCCGCGCCCGTCGGGGCCACCAGCGCACCCGCCGCCGTCCGCCACGACCGTTCCCCGCGCCGCCATGCCAGTACCGCGGCCACCCACACCGCCGCGACCACCGCCGCACCGACCGGGCGGGTCAGCCCCGCCCCGGCCGCGAGCAGCCCCGCCGTCAGCCACCGGCCGCGCAGAGCCCCGTACAGCGCCCAGGCGGCCAGCGCCGTGAACAGCGACTCGCTGTACGCCATCGACTGCACGATCCCGACCGGCAGCGCCGCCCATACCCCGACGGCGAACACCCCGGTGCGGCGCCCGTGGAGCAGATCGGCCACCGCGAAGATCCCCCAGGCCGCGGCGAGCCCCGCGAGCGCCGACACCACCAGACCCGCCGAGCCGTGGGAGAGCCCGCTCACCGCCGACACCAGCCGCTCCAGCCACGGCAGGAGGGGGAAGAAGGCCAGGTTGGAGTGGACGTCCCCGTTCGGGAGGACCACCTGGTACCCGTACCCCTGCGCGGCGATGCGGGCGTACCAGAGCGAGTCCCAGCGCGCCGACAGCAACGTGTGCGGGCTGCTGCCGACCGCCGCGCCCCACACCGCGAGCACGGTCAGCCCGAGCAGCCGGACCGCCGCGAAGAGCGCCAGCGCGGGCGCGGCCCGGCGAAATCCAAGATCCTTCACGGGCATGATTATCGGTGCCGCGGGGCGGTGGCCCGGGTGGCGGTCCAGGTGGTGACACCGGCGGTGGCCGACTGTCACCACGCGCCGTGAGGGCGTGTGCACGGCGGGCTGAGACCGGAGCGCCGGGAGTGGCGTACGCCACACCGGGGGCGCGGCCGGGATGAGAGCTTGGCCACGTGTCCCAGAAGCGAACTCGCGTACGCTGACCGTTCACCCGCGTGTCGATGCCGGGCCCCGTTGGACGCCGCACAGCGCACCACCCCCCGCGGCTCCGAAGACGCTGGTCCGCCGAGCGCGAGGGATCACCTGGGAGGTACATGCATGTCGGGGACGAACGCGGGCGGGGTCAAGGCCCCTTCCCCCTGGCAGCGGCTGAGCGCCGCCTCCGGCGGGAACAACCGCTGGGTCGTCCTGGGCGTCCTGTGCGTCAGCCTGGTCCTGGTCGCCCTCGACGCGACGATCCTGCACGTCGCCGTCCCCTCCGTCACCGAGGACCTGCGCCCCGGCTCCATCGAGCTCCTCTGGATCGTCGACGCCTACCCGCTGGTCTGCGCGGCCCTGCTGATCCTCTTCGGCACCCTCGGCGACCGGGTCGGCCGCCGCCGGGTACTCCTCCTCGGCTACGGGCTCTTCGGCGCGGCCTCCGCGATGGCGGCCCTGGCCGACAACGCCCAGGTCCTCATCGCCGCCCGCGCGCTGCTCGGCATCGGCGGCGCGATGATCATGCCGGCGACCCTGTCGATCCTGCGCCAGGTGTTTCCCGACCGCCGTGAGAGGGCCCTGGCCATCGGCATCTGGACCGCCGTCGCCGCCATCGGCGCCGCGAGCGGGCCGGTGCTCGGCGGGTTCCTCGTCCAGCACTTCTGGTGGGGCTCCGTCTTCCTCATCAACATCCCGCTGATGGCGCTGATCCTGCCACTGGGACGCTGGCTGCTGCCGGAGTCGCGCGGCGCCTCGGACGGGCCGTGGGACGTGCTCGGCGCGCTGATGGCCGCCGCCGGTGTCCTCGGGTCGGTGCTCGGGGTCAAGCGCCTCGGCGCCGAACGTCACCTCCTCGACGCCCAGGCGGTGGTCCCGCTCCTGCTCGGTGCGGTGCTGCTCGTACTGTTCGTGCGGCGCCAGAGGCGGCGCGAGCACCCGCTGATCGACATGCGGATGTTCTCCCGCGCCGCCTTCTCCACCTCCGTGGCCTGCATCGTGCTCGCCATGCTGGCCCTGGTGGGCCTGGAGCTGATCGCCGTCCAGTACCTCCAGCTGGTGCTGCACCTGAGCCCGCTGGAGACCGGGCTGCGGCTGCTGCCGCTGACCTTCGCCGCCATGGCCGCGGGCGCCACCGGGTCGTACACGCTGGGCCGGATCGGGCCGCGCACGATGGTGTCGCTGGGCTTCCTGCTGACCGCCTCCGCCGTGCTGCTGCTGACGCTGATGGGCCAGCAGGACCGGCCGGTGCTGTTGACCGTCGGTTTCGTGCTGCTCGGCTTCGGGCTGCAGACCACGCTGTTCGCGGCGTACGAGTCGATGCTGAGCGAGGCGCCGGTGGCCAGCGCGGGCGGTGCGGCCTCGATCGGCGAGACCTCGTACCAGCTGGGCGCGGGGATGGGCATCGCCCTGCTGGGCAGCGTGATGAACGCGGCCTACCGGCCGGGGCTGGTGGGCGTGCCGGGGGTTTCCGCCGCGGACTCGGCGGGCGCGGCCAATTCTCTGGGCGAGGCCTATCAGATCGCCGCGCACCTCGGCGGGGCGGCGGGGGCCTCGCTGTACGCCGCCGCGCGGGAGTCGTTCGTGCACGGGCTGCACGTCACTCTCCTGGTGAGTGCGGGGCTGCTGCTCGCGGGGGCCGCGATGGCGCTGAGGCTGCCGCGGGTGATGGAGTGCGGGGGGGTGGGCGTGGCCGAGCCGGTGCGGTTGCCCGCGCAGGCGGGCCGGGTGCCTGCGGCGGGCCCGGCTTCTTCGGCTTCGGCTCCCGTTCCCGCTTCGGTTCCCGCTTCGGTTCCGGCTTCCGTGGAGCATGCGGGCTGACCGCCGTTGCCGGGGCGCTGCCCCGGACCCCGCGCCTCAAACGCCGGCGGGGCTGGATTTCGGGGCGCTGCCCCGGGCCCCGCGCCTCGAACGCCGGCGGGGCTGGATGTGTGGCCGGCGGAGCGGGATGTGTGGCCGGCGGGGCTGGATGTGCGGGCGTCGGGTCGCTAGCGTCAGCGGTGCGGCGTAAAACTTGCGCCGCTAGGTTCTGTCAGGCCGCCGGGAGGCCCCGTGTCCTTCGTTCCCACCGATCCGCTCGGGCTCGACGAGCTCCTCGGGCCCGAGGACCTCGCCGTCCGGGACACCGTCCGCAGCTGGGCCGCCGACCGGGTGCTGCCGCACATCGCCGAGTGGTACGAGAGCGGTGAGCTGCCCGGGATCCGGGAGCTGGCCCGGGAGCTCGGGGCCATCGGGGCGCTCGGGATGTCCCTCCAGGGCTACGGGTGCGCCGGTGCCAGCGCCGTGCAGTACGGGCTCGCCTGCCTGGAGCTGGAGGCCGCCGACTCCGGGATCCGCTCGCTCGTCTCCGTACAGGGGTCGCTGGCCATGTACGCGATCTGGAAGTACGGCTCCGAGGAGCAGAAGCAGCGCTGGCTGCCCGGCATGGCGGCCGGTGAGCTGATCGGCTGCTTCGGGCTCACCGAGCCCGACGTCGGATCGGACCCCGCCGCCATGCGGACCTACGCCAAGCGCGACGGCGGCGACTGGGTGCTGAACGGCCGCAAGATGTGGATCACCAACGGGTCGGTGGCCTCCGTCGCCGTGGTGTGGGCGCAGACCGACGAGGGGATCCGCGGTTTCGCGGTGCCCACCGAGGCCGCCGGGTTCTCCGCGCCCGAGATCAAGCACAAGTGGTCCTTGCGGGCCAGCGTCACCAGCGAGCTGGTCATGGACGACGTACGGCTGCCCGCGGATGCGGTGCTGCCGGGGGTGACCGGCCTCAAGGGACCGCTCGGCTGCCTCAGCCACGCGCGGTACGGGATCATCTGGGGGTCCATGGGCGCGGCGCGCGCCAGCTTCGAGTCGGCGCTCGACTACGCGCGGACGCGCGAGCAGTTCGGCAGGCCGATCGGCGGCTTCCAGCTCACCCAGGCCAAACTGGCGGACATGGCCCTCGAACTCCACAAGGGCATCCTGCTCGCCCACCACCTGGGCCGGCGGATGGACGCGGGCACCCTGCGGCCGGAGCAGATCAGCTTCGGCAAGCTCAACAACGTCCGCGAGGCCATCGAGATCTGCCGCACCGCGCGGACCATCCTGGGCGCCAACGGGATCTCCCTCGAATACCCCGTCATGCGGCACGCCACCAACCTCGAATCGGTGCTCACCTACGAGGGCACCGTCGAAATGCACCAGCTGGTGCTGGGCAAGGCGCTCACCGGCCTGGACGCCTTCCGGTGAGAGCCCTGCCTAGCTCTGGTTGAAGAAGTCGCGGGCGCGGCCGCCGGCCTCGCCGCTCACGATCTGGGTGTCGGCCGGGGTCAACAGGAAGACCCTGGTCGCCACCCGCTCGATGGAACCGCGCAGCCCGAAGGTCAGTCCGGCCGCGAAGTCCACGACGCGCTTCGCGTCGCCCGGGTCCATCGACGACAGGTTGACGATCACCGGGACCCCGTCGCGGAACAGCTCACCGATGCCCCGGGCGTCACGGAAACCGTCCGGGGTGACCGTCGCGATCCGACGGCCGTGCTCCACGGCCGACTCGGAGGCCACCTTGACCCGCGGGTCGGTGACCCACTGCTCGCCGGGGCCGGCCACCGAACCCGGGGCCGCCTCCGCGTAGTCGTCGTCGTAGTAGCGCTCGTCGTCGCTGTCCTCCACGAGACCCAGCCAGGCACTCGCCTTACGCACCGAACCCATGGACTGCCTCCTTTCACCGCGGTCAGTCTGTCTTCTCTCCGCTGCCCCTATGCTCGTCCATGATGCTGACAACGCGCCAAGTGGATAGTCACCGCGCAGGGGTTTCGTGACGGTACTGGTGCAGAACATCCGTTGTACGGTCAAGGATCCTGATGCCTACCACTGCTGACTGAGTGAAAATACGACTGCTGCCGCCGTGCGGGTGAGCGATGCGGACGTACGGGTGAAGAAGGCGGGTCGATACGATGCCCGGCAAGCACGCGTACGACACACGGGGGAAGCACCTTGTTCGGCATCGTCAGGCCTTGCACGCACCGGCTGGGGGAGCGGTTCAAAGCGGAGTGGATGGCTCATCTGTGCGGGCTGTGTCTGGCACTTCGGGGTGACCACGGACAGTTCGCCCGGATCGTCACGAACTACGACGGGCTGCTCGTCTCCGTCCTGACGGACGCTCAGTCCGGGCCCGCCTCCGGCTCGCGACGCACCGCGGGCCCCTGTCCCCTGCGCGGGATGCGCACCGCCTCCGTCGCCAACGGCGAGGGCGCGCGGCTGGCCGCGGCCGTTTCGCTCGTGCTCGCCTCCGCGAAGGTGCGCGACCACGTGGCGGACCGGGACGGACTGTTGGCCCGGGCTCCCATAGCCATGGCCGCGCGCCGGGTGGCCCGCGGCTGGGACCGGGCCGGCGCCCGCACCGGGGCCTCGCTCGGCTTCGACACGGCGGTGCTCGTCGACGCCGTGGACCGGCAGGAGGGGATCGAGACGCTGGCCGGACCCGGCACGTCCGTCCTCGTGGTGACCGAGCCGACGGAGACCGCGACGGCTGCCGCCTTCGCGCATACCGCGCAGCTGGCCGGACGGCCAGGCAACGCCCCCGCGCTGGCCGAGGCGGGCCGGTACTTCGGGCGGCTCGCGCACCTGCTGGACGCGGTGGAGGACCAGGGCGCGGACGCGGCCTGCGGGGCCTGGAACCCGCTCACCGCCACCGGGACCTCGCTCGCCGAGGCCCGCAGGCTGTGCGACGACGCCCTGCACGGCATCAAGCTCGCCCTGCGCGAGGTCGAGTTCGCGGACGCGGGGCTGGCCCACCGGCTGCTCGTGCACGAGCTGCGCACCTCGGTGGACCGGGCCTTCGGGACCGGCAGCTGCGGACACACGGCGATGAACGCCGCCGGGCAGGGCTTCGGCCCGCCGCCGCAGGGCTACGCCCCGGGCGCGGGTGCCCCCGGCGCGGGCTCCCCGTACGCGGGCGGCCACCCCTACGGCAACGGGAACCCCTACGCCCCGGGCGGCCCCGGAACGGCCCCGCCCATGGGCCCGGGCGGTCCGGGCGGTCCGGGCGGCCCCGGCTGGGGCGGTTCCGGTGGCGGCGGTGGCCTGCCCCCGCGCAAGCCGCGGCGCGGGCTGCTCGCGGGCTGCGCGGTGGCCATCGGGCTCTTCTGCACCTGCCAGCTGTGCTGCACCGAGCACGACGGCCCGTGGTCCCGGGAGAGGAAGCAGCCGTGGTGTGACAACTGCGACTGCGGCAACTGTGACTGCAGCGGCTGCAACTGCTGCGGCGAAGGCGGCTGCTGCGACGGGTGTGACTGCGGGTGCGACTGCTGAGCTCTCGGCCTTCCACAGGTCCGGACGGGGTACGCGGGGATTCCCGTACGGACCAGGGTGGAAGGGGTGAGCGGGATGAGTGACGACGCAGACGATCCGCACGCTCCGTCCGGGGGGAGCCCGGGGCACGCCGATGACCCGGAGGGTCGAATTCCGGCCGTTCCCGCGCGCCGGCGCGCGGCCGGCGCCGCCGCGGCCCCGTCCTCGCGCTCCCGGCTCGCCGTACGGGAGGCGCGCCCCGTCCGTGTCCGCCGCGCGGGGCCGGGAGCGGCGCGCGTCCTGGACCGCGGCCGCGCGGTCCGCCGGGCCGGCGCCGGCAGGGCGACCACACCGTACGACCCCGACCCGGGTTTCCCGGAGTCCGGGATACCCGGCGCGCACGGCGCGACCCGCTGTGGATTCCCCTCGGTCCCTGCTGCCCCCGTGCGCCGTCGCGGACCATTTCGTCTCTCCGTTCCCACGCCGGGGGACGCGCCGGTCGGGGGCGTCCCGGCCGGCGAGCGGCGGCTGAAAGCCGCTCTTGCGACCGATATCTGACGACCGCACACTCCCGTCAGCGCTTGTCAGGGACACGGTCAAAATGCATGCGACCCCCGTGCCCCCGGCTGCGCCTCACGGGCCCAGGCACCCCCACGACCGCCGGCCCCCGACCCTCTCCAGGAGGACGAGAAGTGAGGATCAAGCGCAAGACCCGTAACAGGCTGCTCGCGATGGCCACCGGCCTGGCCGCCGCGGCAGCGTTCGCCGTCCCCACCGCGGCGAGCGCGGACCCACAGGACGGCTTCAGCGCCGACCGGCTCGCCGCGGCCGGCGCATCCGTCCTGCGCGCCGACGTAGCGGGCACCGCCTGGCACATCGACTCCGCCACCGGGACCCTCGTGGTCACCGCCGACTCCACCGTCTCCGCCGCCGACATCGCCAGGATCAAGCGCGAGGCCGGAGCCGACGCCGCAGCCCTGCGCATCGAGCGCACCCCCGGCAAGCTCACCAAACTGGTCTCCGGCGGCGACGCCATCTACGCCTCCGGCTGGCGCTGCTCGCTCGGCTTCAACGTGCGCAGCGGCACCACGTACTACGCCCTGACCGCAGGCCACTGCACCGACGGCGCGGGCACCTGGTGGAGCAACTCGGCGCGCACCACCGTGGTCGGCTCCACCGTCGGCTCCAGCTTCCCGAACAACGACTACGGCCTCATCAAGTACGCGAGCAACTCGCCGGTGCCGCCCGGCACCGTCGGCAGCCAGGACATCACCAGCGCCGTCAACGCCACCGTCGGCATGTCCGTCACGCGGCGCGGCTCCACGACCGGCACCCACAGCGGTTCGGTGACCGGCCTAAACGCCACCGTCAACTACGGCGGCGGCGACATCGTCTACGGCATGATCCGCACCAACGTGTGCGCCGAACCGGGCGACAGCGGCGGCCCGCTCTACTCGGGCACCCGCGCCGTCGGCCTCACCTCCGGAGGCAGCGGCAACTGCTCCTCGGGCGGGACCACCTTCTTCCAGCCCGTGGTCGAGGCGCTCAACGCCTACGGGGTCAGCGTCTACTGACGGTGACCCACGCGCCCCCGCCGCACCCCTGGACGTACTCCCCGCTTCTGGGAGGATGTCCAGGGGTGTTGACGGGGGGAGGCTTTTGCATGAAACGCATCGGCGTGACCGGGCACCGGTCCATCCCGGACGCGGTGCTCGGCCATGTGGAGAGCGGCCTGCGCGCCGTACTGGCCGGCCGCGAGGGGCCGTTGGAGGCCTTCTCCAGCCTCGCGGAGGGCGCGGACCAGATGTTCGCCGCCATCGCCCTCGAATGCGGCGCCGACCTCACCGTGGTGATCCCCAGCGGGGACTACGAGCAGACCTTCGAGGACGCCGCAGCCCTGGCCCGCTACGAGCAGCTCAGGCTCCGGGCCACCCAGGAGATCCGGATGGACTTCCCCCGCTCCACGGACGAGGCCTACTACGCCGCCGGCACCTACATCGCCGACTCCTGCGACCGGCTCGTCGCCGTCTGGGACGGGCAGCCCGCACGCGGCCACGGCGGCACCGCCGAGATCGTCGCCTACGCGCGCGCCCTCGGCAAACCGGTCACCGTCATCTGGCGCGAGGGCGTGACCCGGGACTGAGTCACACCCCGCCCGTCCCCTTCCTCAACCGCTGCGCCGGTGCCTCAACTGCTGTGCCGAGCCAGCCAGTCCGTGTGCTGCGGCGAGACGTACCGCTCGGTCTCGTACACCGACGTGGGCCACTGGGACTCGGTGATGGTCGTCTGCATCACGACCATCATGGCCGCCAGATCCTGCTCGATCAGGGTGTGCGCCTCGATCAGCGGATGGTGGCGCCGCACCTCGTTCCAGGCGATGCCGGCCGCCGCGGCCGCGCTCACCAGCCCGGTCAGCCTCGGCCCCGGGCCCGACCCGAACGACCCCAGCAGCGCCACGGCCAGGCCCAGACAGGTCAGCAGCACGATCGTCCACGCCCACACGTTGGTCGCGCGCCGGGACACCTCGGTCTTGCGCCGGTACCAGTTGCGCTGCTCGATCAGCCGGTCCCGGACGTACGTCTCGCGCCGCACGTGGTAGTCCATCCCGCGCAGCCGCTGCATCGCGCCGGTGATCTCCCCGCCCTCCGGCACCGTCCCGGTGGTCCGCGGGTCCTCCCAGCCCATCTTGCGCAGCTCGTCCAGACCCGCCTCCAGCCGCGTGCGGTACGTGTCCTCGGGAGCCGCGGCCTCGCTGCCGAACGGCGCCCCGTGGACCGCGTACCGCCAGGCCAGGGACTTGATGAACTCCGCCGCGCTGCGGTTGAGCTGCCACTGCGGGCGGGCCCGGCGCCGGGTCGCCCGCATGCCCACGGCCAGTACCCCCAGGTACGAGAGGGCGCTCAGCAGCCCGAACAGGTACATCGAGCCCAGCTTCGGCCCGTCGGGCAGGGCGGCGGCCACCGCGGCCGCGACCAGCAGCATCAGCTGCGCGCGCGTCGCCTGGGTGGACTCCCGCTGCCGGGAGATGGCCGCCTGGTCGGTGTGGTGGAAGAGGGCCGGCAGGTCCTCGTTTCGAAAGGTCATGCTGTCGGGCACGGCGCCCCCCTGCTGTCGGGTGGTGGGCGGCGGGGACACCGCGGTCGCGGGCCCCCGCCGCCCACCGTCGGTTCACACGGCGAGCGGTTCCAGGTCGCGGTGGATCCGGCGCTCGTCACGGGCGTAGCGGGTCAGGCTGTGGTCCTCGCCGAGCAGTCTCGTCAGCTCGACCACGGCCTCCGTCCGCAGCCGGGCCGCCTCCTCCTTGCGGCCCATCGAGTCCAGGCTGACCGCCATGTTGGAGCTGCTCGCCAGCGTCTCGGGATGGTGCGCCCCGAGCGCCTCGCGCAGCCGCACCACCGCCGTCCGCTCCAGGTCCAGGGCGCCTTCCGGATCGCCCAGGTCGGCCCGTGCGTTGGCCAGGTTGAGGAGGGCGAAGACCGTGTGCGGATGGCTGTCGCCGAGCACGTCCCGCATCAGCCGGATGGTCTGCCTCAGCAGCGTCTCCGCCGTCTGCGCCGCGCCCGTGCCCCAGTGGAACACCGCCAGGTTGTTGACGGCCGCCAGGGTGTACGGGTGCCGCTCGCCCGGCACCTTCATGTACTCGTCGACCACCTCCTGCGCCAGGTCCCGCGCCCCGCCGGGGTCCCCCGTCGCGAACAGGTCGGAGGCCAGGTTCAGTTCGCAGGACAGCAGGTCGGGATTGACGGCGGTGTACTTGGCCCGGTAGCGGGCCCGGGTGGCCGTGGTCAGCCGCAGCGCGTCCTCCAGCTGGCCGGCCCGGCGCAGTGACACCGCCAGGTTCTTCGCGGCGGCCAGCGTGCCGGGGAAGGCGCTTCCCAGCGTCCGCTTGTAGGTGTCGTAGGTCCGGCTGAGCAGCTGGACCGAGTCCTCGTAGCGCCCCACCTCGCGCAGGTCGCGGGCGAGGTTGTTCGCGGAGGACAGGGTGTACGGGTGTTCCGGCCCGAGCACCTCCGTGCGCAGGTCGTGCACCTCCTGGTCGATCTCACGGGCTCTGGTGTACTGGCCGACCAGCCGCAGGTTCAGCGCCAGGTTGTTCGCGGCGGCCAGCGTGCGCGGGTGCGCCTCGTGGAAGATCTGGCTGAAGCCCTCGTGGGCGTCGGTGGCCAGCTCCATCGCCTTCCCGTACTGCCCGAGCGCGCCGAGGGTGTTGGCGAGGCCGCTCATGGTCATGTACGTGTGCGGGTGCGAGGGGCCCAGCACGGCGCGCTGCCGTTCCAGGGTGACCTCGTCGAGCTCCTTCGCCTCCACGAACCGCCCCTGCGAGCGCAGGATGTTCGACAGGTGGAAACGCAGGTACAGGTACTGCAGGTCGTCGTTGCCCAGCTGCTCCTTCCAGGCCGCCCGCAGCTCCTCGCCCAGCGCGTACGCGGCCTTGAAGTCACCGCGCTTCCAGAGGTAGCGGACCCGGTCGATCAGCAGCCTGCGCGTCTCCGGCTCCTTGCAGTAGCGGGCCTCGGACGGGGTCAGGTGCGACCAGATGGTGTTGAACCGCGGCCAGGTGGCCGGGTTGTCGATCGGCTCGTCGTCGTCCGGACGGGCGCCCGCCAGGATCCGGTGCACGGCGTGCCGGGCCTCGCGCTGCTCCTCCTCCTGCATCTGGGACCGGATCACGGCCTGGACCAGCCGGTGCACCTGGATGCTCTTGCTGACCTGGTCGACCTTGGCCAGCGCGAACCGGCCGATCTCCCGGATCACCCGGCCCAGGACCAGCTTCTCCTGGAGCGAGGGGTCGTAGGGCTTGAGGGCGTCGATCATCTCCTTGCTGTAGAGCAGGTCCGCGGAGATCGGCTCGGGCGCCAGGAAGGCGCAGAGCTGCAGGAGCCGGACGGCGGCCGGGGAGCGGGACTGCAGCCGTTCTATGGAGATGTTCCAGGTGGCGGCCACCGGCTCCGGGTAGCCGGGCGGCTGGTTCAGGCTCAGCACCCGGGCGGCCTGCTGGGCCAGCTGCTCGATGTACGCGGACACCGGGGTCGCGGTCTCCGCGATCCAGGCCCCCGCCTGCTCGACGGCCAGCGGCAGGTCACCCACGGCCACCGCCACCTGCTCGGCGTCCTCCTTGCTGAGCGAGTCGGCCCGGCGCTGGAGGTGTTCGATGGACTCCTCGCGCAGGAACACGTCCACCGGGAGCGCGTCCCCGTACTGCGACCAGGACTGGTTGCGGGAGGTCACCAGCACGTGGCCGGGGCCGCCCGGCGGCAGGAACCGCTTGAGCGTCTCGGGGTCGTCGGCGTTGTCGAAGACCAGCAGCCAGCGCGAGGTGGGAACCCCGCGGCGCAGCAGGTCGATCGCCTCCTGGGAGGCGGCCGCCATGTCCTCGCCGGTCTGCACGCCCAGGCGGACGGCCAGCTCCGCGAGGGCCGCGACCACGTCGTCGGTCTGCTCCGAGGAGATCCACCACACCAGGTCGTAGTCGGCCATGAACCGGTGGACGTACTCCAGCGCCACCTGGGTCTTCCCGACGCCGCCGAGCCCGAAGAGGGTCTGCGGCTGCGGAAGCACCACGGCCATGCCGCCCCCGAGCTGGTCGCGCATCCTCTCCAGCACGGTGCTGCGCCCGGTGAACCCGGGATTGCGGGGCGGCGCGTTCCAGATCTTCGGGACGGTCCCCGGGAAGCGGGGGCCGGGATGGGTGGAGCTGGTGGCGCCGTCGGGCAGGGCCGTGGGCCGCTCCACCGCGCGCAGCAGGGCGCTGACGGCGTGTGCCTCGTCGAGCCGGAAGAGGTCCACCGGATTGCGGTCGATGTAGGGCGTGGAGAGCCGTACGTCGCCCACCCTCAGCGGCACCAGCTGGCGCCGGCCCCCGGTCGGGTCCTCGGCGGCCGCGCGCTGCCACACCTCCACCGCCCGGGCGGACTTGAGGTAGGCCGTCGAGAGCAGCACCACGGTCCGGGCGGCGGCGTCGATGCTGATGCCCGCGCCGCCGAGGGTGTCCCCGGAGGAGGACGTCGCGGGGGGCCGCTCGGCCGAGACGTCCCTGGGGACGACCCGGAAGCCGGCCCGGGTGAGCACCGACTCGATCCAGTCGGCCCACATGCGGTTCTCGGCGACGTACGAGAGGAAGAGGTCGGCGGGCAGCGCCGGGCGGCGCCGGGTGAAGGCGTCCCTGATGCGCAGGCGGACCTCGTCGCCGATGACCGGCATGGAGGTGATCTCGCCCTCGGTGATCACCGTGGTGAGCCGCTCGAAGGCCGAGAGCAGGGAGTTGGTGAGCCCGGCCTCGTCGCCGAAGGTGGCCAGGGTCTCCTCGTAGGCGTAGTAGGGGCGGTACGGGATCTCCACCGCGCCCCAGTAGGAGGTGAGCTCGTCGCCCACCAGGCCGTGGGGGAAGCGGTCGAACTTGATCCGGGCCAGGGCGCGGCCGGCGTCGGCCTTCTCCTTCTCGCCCTCGTCGATGCGCATGGGGACCGGGTAGATCTTGATGCCCCGGTCGTTGAACCGCTCGTCGATCTGGCGGGCGACGGAGGCGGCGCCGTCGATGGACTGGTCGGACAGGGTGAAGCAGTCGACGAGCACGTCCGGGAGGTGGACGGTGCAGATGTCCGCGATGTCGGACAAGCCGGTGCGGCTGTCGATCAGGACGTAGTCGTAGTTCTGCTTCATGTCGGCGCGTAAGGCGTCGAAGAAGAGCCCGCCGCCGAGCCGGTCGTAGAAGTTGTCCCAGTCGAAGGTGGAGACGGTCGCGGAGTACTCGCGGTTCTGCCGGCCCGCCGAGACGAAGTCCAGGGTGCCGCCGTCGGGGAACTCCCAGCCGAGGGCCTCCGGGGTGAGGGAGACGGCGTGGGGCTGTATCCGCGCGTAGTCCTTGTGCCAGTCGTCGGGGCGCTGCACCGGGCTGGTCGCGGCCCACGCGTACTCGCTGATCAGGTCGATGACGCCGGTGGTGGCCCCGAGCGTGGAGGGGTCCAGGAAGGGGTGGAAGAAGCGGTGCAGGCCCGGGGCCTCCAGGTCCCAGTCCACGGCGAGGACCCGCTTGCCGTTGGCCGCCAGGATCCAGGCGGTGTTGGCCAGCGCCATGGTGCGGCCGGTGCCGCCCTTGTACGAGTAGAAGGTGACGATGCGTCCGTCACGGCTGTCCCTGCTGTCACGACTCGCTGTCATCCGCGTCCCCCCGATCGGTGTCGTTGGTGTCGTTGTGGCCGTCGTGTGCGTCGGGCGGGAAGGGGGCCGGCGGATGGGTGGGAGGCCCGCCCATTCCCATCGGCCCGAGCAGTCTCGGGCGGTCGGTGTGGGTGTTGCCGGCCGGCAGGTAGACCTGCGCGTGTCTGAGGAACTGCTGCGCGGCGGCCTCCACCACCTGGGGCAGGATCTGCCCGAGCGTCTCCATGTTGGCCACGCCGTTGGCGGCGGCCCGGCAGGCGGCCCGGCCCTGGCTCATCTTGACGGGCAGGGTTTCCTCCAGTCGCCGCGCCAGCTCGGCCTCCTTCGCCCGGCTCTGGTGGTCGTAGCGGTTCCACGGCACGACCACGTTGATCCACGGGCGGGATTCCTGGTCGAAGGCGGCCAGGCGCTGGCGGCGGTGTTCGTCCTCCACCACCCAGCGGTCGACGATCAGGATCTCGGGCCGGGTCGGCGGCTGCTTGCTGTCGAAGTGCCCGGCCTCGTCGTCGAAGGAGGCGATGGTGGTCTGGTAGTTGAGGTTCTTGACCAGGTCCTCGGCCACGTAGGCGATGGGCCGCTGGGACACCGGGTGGTACGGGTTCCACTCCAGCGCGCTGTCCCCGTAGTACTCGGGGCTGCGGCCGTCCGGCAGGTCGTGCCGGGAGGCGGCCACCACGGTGACGTGGAGGGTGCGGGCGGGGCTGCCGGTCGGGCTGTTGGACGGGCCGAAGGCGCTCGGCACCACGCGGTAGTCCACCGGGCGGACGGGATCGAGGTGGACGCTCTCGCCGACCTGGACGATGCGCCGGGCGAGCTCGTACACGGCCTTCTCGTACTGCTCGGCGTAACCGCGCAGTTTGATCAGCCCGTACAGGCCGTCGGTGACGTAGCGCTCGCCGAAGGTGTTGTGGTTGAACTGCAAACGCTCGGCGGGGCCGGGCAGTTGGGCCGGGGGCACCGGTACCCACAACGCGGGCACGATGGCCTCGGCGGGCGAGCCGCCGGCGTTGACCGCCCCGTGGTGGACGGTGCGCTGCGCGAAGGCGTACCACTCCCTTCCGCACATTTCGCTGGCGAAGTACCGCGGCGAGAACAGGGGAACGAAGACCCGGCACTTGGCCAGTGCCTGCGCGAGCCGTTCCGACCAGCCCTCACCGCTGCGTATCTCCCGGTCCATGAACCCGACCTCGTAGGTGGCGGGCAGGTCCGTCAGCGCCATCACGTGGCCGCAGAGATCGCGGAAGAGGCGCTCCACCCACATGTCCGGATCGGGTCCCCCGGCCCCGAATCTCGGTGTATGCGCATAACTCAGAAAAAAGTACGGCTCCCCTTTTGCGGGCACACGACCCCCGTCCCGAAGATGCGAGCGAAGAAACATCATTCCGGAGCTGCTTCGCCAGATCCCCTCATCGTTCAGTCAATCAGCGTCTGTTTTCGGTCATCCACTCAAGGGCGTGGTCGACTGCGTCCGGAATCGAGAAGAGCATGGCCGGCGCGGCTCCCAGCCGCCCCCGGCGCACCCCGGAATCCGGGAACGCCCGGCCGATCTCCGCGAAATCGGCGTCGTCCAGTGCGACGTCCTCGTACGCGGTCCACTCCTCCCCCCACCGCCCCTGCCGGCCCCCCGGAAGGTTCACCTTCACCACACACTCGTACATGCGCAAGGGGGGCTTCGGAATTCGATACTCCGCGAGATGGAAAGCGGTGCAGACGGAAAACCCCACATTGATCATGAGTACCCGGCCGCCCTCCCAGCACAACTTCCCCAGGGGTGACTCCTCCCCCATGTGGCTTTCGAGGCGGTGGCCGGAGCAGAGGCGTTCCGCGTCCGCGCCGAGAGCGGCGAAAGAGGTCTGCGGGTGGGCGCTGCGCGCGGCACCCGGCGCGGTGCGGACGGCCTCGGCGAAGGAGCCCATGCCCTGACTCGGGGTGCTCGCCGGATCGAAGGCGGGCATCCGGTCACGGAAGGCCCGTCGCCCCGCCTCGTCCAGGCCCGCGACCCGCTCCCGATGGGCATGGGAGGTCGTGGAGTTCTCGGGAGTGAACGCCGGCACCACCAGGGTGCCGCGCGGGCCGAGGACGCCCGTCAGGGCGTCGCGCAGCTGCTCGGCGCGCAGCCCCGTCCCGCCGAGCGAGGCGTGCACCAGCAGCCGCATCCCGGGACGCACCCCCAGCAGCCGCAGCGCCGCGGCCAGCCGCAGGGTGCTCACGCGTCGACCGCCTTCAGCTCCCAGCGCAGCTCCGCCACGAGCCGCTTGCCGGTGATGGTCAGTTCGGCCGCCTCCGAGAGCCGGTCCAGAGCCTGGTGGATACGGTCCGCTCCGCCCGGCTCTGCGGCCCGTGTGGCCCGCCGGTACGCCTCCACCGCCACCCGCTCGTGCACGTCGGCCAGCAGCCGGGACACCGGCACCGGGCGCTCCCGCCACGGCGACGGGTGCTGCCACTCCCCGTCCAGCGCGTACAGGTCGGTCACCTCGGTCAGGGCCCGCAGCCGGGCCCGCCGCCGGCCGGTCAGCAGCGCGAGCGCGGTCTCCCGCACCCCCGCCGCGTAGGGCACCCCGAGCGCCCCCGGCCCGTGCCGGCCCGCCTCGCCCCAGCCGCCGGCGCGAGGGCCGCCCGCCAACGGGGTCAGCGTGGTCAGCCCGGCCGCCGCCGCCCGGGCGAACCCGGGCACGGCCTCGTGCAGCAGCGCCCACGCCCGGTCCAGCCTGCCGCGCCACTCCTCGGCCTCACCGGCGCCCAGGCGGAGCCGGGGCGGGCGGGCGAAGCAATTGCGGTACGGGTCGAGGTCCTCCAGCGCCACCGGGGCCGCGTCCGGCCCGGGCGACCAGGTGCGTACGGGCTGCCAGCGCGCGTCCCCCGCCGCGGGCCCGAAGCGGTGCTCGGCGCGGCCGTCCCGTACGGCGTACCCCTCGTCGGTGGTCCGCAGCGCGGCCCGCCCCTGCGTGCCGGGCTCCCCGAGCCGCAGCAGCCCGAGCGTCGGCAGGTACACCTCGCCGTCCCGGTAGACCACCTCGGCCGGCAGGTCGAGCCCGCCCCGCAGCACGGCGGCCACGGCCAGCGCGGTCAGTCTGCGCGCCGCCTCGGAGCCGTCCCGCCGGCCGTCGCGCCCGCCGTCCCGGGCGGCGTCCAGGGCCGCCAGTACCCACGTCCGCGTGAAGGGGTGCTCCAGTACGGCGTCCAGCGCGTCCACGCCCGCGTCCCCGGCCCGCTCCACGGCGTCGAGCAGCTCCCAGGCGCGCGCCCAGCCGGGATCGCCGGCGAGGTCCGCGTGCAGCCGGGCCAGCAGGACCCGCGTCAGCTCCTCCTGGGAACGGGCCAGTTCGGCCGGATCGGACAGCTGCGGCGCGGTCTCCCGCAGGGCCGTGCGGCCCTCGACCCCGTCCACGAGCTCGCGCAGGTCGGTGCAGTACACGGAGGGGTTGTCGAAGTCGCCGCCGGCCGCGCCCCCGTCCCGGTAGCGGTGGGTGTAGAGCCCGCCTCCGCACGAACGTACGACGGGGCACCGGCGGCACGAACCGCTGACGCCCGCGAGGCCCAGCTGCCGGGCCCGGACCCCCGGATGGGCCGCGACCTGGTCGAAGGAATGGTCGAAGACGTTGAACCCGGTGGCGGCGGCACCTTCGAAGGCGCTCTTGAGCGAGTCGACCTGTTCCAGCGTGCCGTCGGTCTCGACGACGACGAGGTCCGTGGGCGCGAGGCCGAGCGACTCGGTGAGGCTGGGTCCGCCGCGCAGGGTGGAGAAGAGCGACTCGAAGAGCCGTACGGGCACCGGGCGGCCGAGGCGCTCCCAGTGGTCGAAGACCCGCAGGAGCCAGCGGGCGTACGCGTCGGGGGCGCCGTCGGGCCGGGCCGGCGGGCTCTCCCAGGTGGCGTGCGGGAGGAGGAAGTCGACGCGCGGGGGCTCGAGTTCGACGAGCGCGTCCAGGACCGCCACGGGGTCGTTGGCCACGTCCACGGTGCAGAGCAGGCCCTGGTAGAGGTGGCGGTAGGGCTCGGAGCGGAGCAGGTCGACGGCTGCCAGGACCAGCGGGTGGCTCGTACGGCCGTCCGCGAAGCGGCGGTGGCGGTCGTTGGCGGCGCGGTCGCCGTCGAGGGAGATGCCGACCCGGACGCCGAACTCGTCGAAGAGGTCGAGGTAACGGGTGCTGAGCTGGAGCCCGTTGGTGTGGATCCGCAGGTCGAGGGCCGCGATACCGGCCAGCGCCCGGCTGAACTCCTGGCAGACGAGCCGGAGCCGGGCGGTGCCCGCCAACAGGGGTTCCCCTCCGTGGAAGATCACCGTGACGGAGGGGAGTGCATGGTCACGGGCATGTTCGGCGAGCCGCGACGCGGTATGCGAAATAACCTCGGGGGAGATCACTTTCGGCCGGGCTCGCCAGCTCTGATCTGCGTGTTCGTAGACATAGCAATGATCACAAGCAAGATCGCATCTGCTGTGAACTTTCAGGACGATCTCGCGAAATGCGATCAGGCCGGTCATTCCACCAGTCTAGAGCGCTTACTTCGGTGTCAGAGCGCGGAGTTGAAGATCGGCGACTGCACCGAACGACCGGATTCGGACGGCAGCACGCGGCCGAGCGCCGACACCGCGGAGGCGGTGTGGACGTCGATCTTGGTGAGCGGGACCCGGCGGGCCTTGACCGTGCTGGTCGGGGGGGTTGCGGAAGTGTTCACGACACCGTCCTCGGGGAAGCCATGTGGAATGGGCATGCGTATGACAAACAGCGACGCGCTGCCGTCATGCGTGGACTTTACTCGGCCACACCCCCTTGGCAACCGCAGACATGACGCCTGGTCAACCGTTCCAGAGCAACCGCAACGGATTTCCGAGGCGGCTTATTCGGCCGTTCGCCGGATGGCAAGATCCATTTCTTCTGGCGGGCCGTCGCCGGAGGGTCCCTAGGCGGGCTGCTGTTCTGTGCGGCCGGTGGTCAGGCCGCGGGGGGCCGGGCCGTCGGCGGGCGGCTGGCGGAGCAGCCAGTTCAGTACGTCGGGCAGGGCGCGCAGGGCCGCGAAGTGCGCGGCGGCCGGCTCGAAGGTGGTGGTGGCCCCCGGGATGCGGCGGGCCAGCCAGCGGGAGTGGCCCACGGGGGAGAACACGTCGAGCTCGCCGTGCCAGATCAGCACGGGCCCGCGGATGTCGGCCGGGTCGAAGCCCCAGGGTCGGATGAAGGCCAGCACGTCGTCGATCCACCCGTACGCCGAATGGCGCAGCCCCTCGCTGTAGTTGCGCAGCAGCATCGACCGCAGGCCGGCGTCCGAGACGATCATGCGGTCGTTGTCGGTCAGCTCCCGGCGCAGCTCGTCCAGCAGCCGGCCGGGATCCTTGCGGATGCCGGCGGCGCGCGGGATCAGCCGGGCCGCGAGCTCCTCCGGGTCGTCGAAGGCGGTGGTGTACTCCTTCACGTTCGAGGCGGCCATGCCGGCGAACCAGTCCAGGTCCTCCGCGTCGCGGGGGGCCAGACCCACCATCGCCGCCGTCCGGGTGACCCGGTGCGGCAGCAGGGCCGCGCAGGCCAGGGCGCCCGCGGCGCCGCCGGAGCGGCCGGCCACGGCGAAGGTCTCCAGGCCGAGGTCGTCGGCGACGGTGGCCACGTCCTGGGCCACGTCGGCGACGGTGCGGCCCGGGTGGCGGTCGGAGCCCCCGTAGCCGGGTCTGTCGTAGGCGATGAGCTGGATCCGGCGCTGGTAGAGGACCATGCCGCGGGGCGCCGGGCCCAGGCGGCTGCCGGGCATGCCGTGGAGGAGGAAAACGGGTTTGCCGTCCGGATCGCCCCAGCGCTCCACGGTCAGAGTGCGTCCGTCCGCGGCGCGCACCTGCTTGCGCACGCGTTCCCTCCCTCACGGTCGACTCGAGTCGTCACGGTGATTGTGCGCGCTGGGGGAGGAGCGCGGTAGGGCGCACTTCGAGCGGAATCATCGAGAATCGGAGGACGCGTCGTCGGGGAGTCCGCTGCCCACGGCGGCCCCCGGACGGCCCCTGCGGAACGCCGCGCAGGCCACGGTGACGGCCGAGCCGGCCACCGCCCAGGCGGCCAGCACCAGCATCGGAGCGGCCGCGTCGTTCCCCTTGAAGTACGCGAGGGAGCGCGCGGCGTACGTACCGGCGCCCGGCGGCAGGGCCGGGCCGATGGCCCTCCAGAACGGCGGCAGCAGGGGGTACGGGTAGGCGCCGCCGGCGCTGGGGTTGCCGAACACCACGATCAGCAGGATCGCCAGGCCGATGCCGACCACGCCCGCCAGTCCCTGGAAGGCGAGGGTGATGGCGCCGACCGCGAAGACGACCAGGGTGCCCAGCCCCCACAGGCCCGCGATGCCGCCGGGCAGCGCGCCCAGGACCGGGCCCGCGATGACCGCCCCGAGCAGCCCGGCGGCGATCGCGTACGCGAGCAGTGCGCCGAGCCGGATGACGGCGCGGGCGGAGTTCGCCGGGCGGGCGCCCGCGCTGATCGCGAGGATCGCGGCGCACAGGTAGCCGCCCACGCACCAGCCGACCACCAGGTAGAAGGAGCTCAGGCCGCGGCTGTCGCCCTGGTCGGCCGGGGCCGCGTCGGTGACCCGGAGCGTGCGGCCGCGGGCCTTCTCGGCGCGGCCCACGATCTCCTCCAGGGCCTGGGAGAGCGAGGCTCCGCCGCCGGAGGCGACCAGCAGCCTGTCGGTCGTGCCGGCCGGGTCGATGATCAGCGCGCCGTCGACGTCCCGGTCGTTGATCTGCGCGAGCGCCGTCGCCTCGTCCTTGACCGTGTGCGGGTCGAGCGGCTTGCCGGGCAGCGCCGCGAGCTGCTTCACGGACTGTTCGGCCGCCGGTGCGGCGGGGGCGGTCACGGCGATCGGGATCTCGCTGGGCTTCGGATGGTGGAAGGCCCCGATGTACGAGGTGATGAAGGCGAGCTGGAGGACCAGCACTCCCAGGACCAGCAGGGCCGCCCGGGTGGTCACGGCGTCCTTGATCTCGGCGGGGAAGCCTTGGGACGGGCGCGGGTCGGTGCTCTCGGTGCGCTGGGTCATGCTCACACGCTCGGCGTGCGGGGGCCCGGCCGCAGCAGGGGTGGGCCGAACGGATGACCCCCGGACGGTCGAACAAGCGTTTCGCACGGGTATTCGAATTGCTCTATGGTGGAGACAGGGGGAGGAGGTGTTCAACGAGGGAAGCAGGAGGCCGCGGGTGCCTGGTTTTACGCATCTGCACACCGTTTCGGGGTTCTCCATGCGCTACGGAGGCTCGCACCCCGAACGGCTGGCGGAACGCGCCGCCGAGCGGGGCATGGACGCCCTCGCCCTGACCGACCGCGACACCCTGGCGGGCGCGGTGCGGTTCGCCAAGGCGTGCGCGGCGGCGGGGATCCGGCCGCTGTTCGGAGTGGACATGGCCGTATCGCCCGCCGTGTCGCCCGAGGCGGGGCCGGCCGGGTCGGGGGGCTCGACCGGCTCCGCCGGGGGCGGCGCGCGTACGGGTGTCCGTGGACCCGGAACCGGAGGCCGGGCCCCGGCCGGCGAGGCCTCGTACCGGCGGCGCACCCCCGTCAAGGGCGGGGCCTTCCTCGACGAGTCCGCCGCCCGGGCCGTGTTCCTGGCCCGGGACGGGGCCGCCGGATGGGCCGAGCTGTGCCGGATGGTCACCGCCGCCCACGCGGGGAGCCCCGAGGTCCCGCTGCTGCCCTGGAGCGCCCTGCGCGGCGAGGGCGTCCTCGTCCTGCTCGGGCCCGGCTCCGAGGTGGGACGGGCGCTCGCCGCCGGGCGCCCCGACCGGGCCGCCCGGCTGCTGGCGCCCTGGCGGGAGGTCTACGGCGACTCCCTGCGCCTGGAGGCCGTCCACCACGGCCGCACCGGCACCGGGCCCGGCTCGCTGCGGCTGGCCGCCCGTACCGTCGGCTTCGCCGCCGAGCAGGGCGTCCCGGCCGTGCTCACGAACGCCGTCCGCTACGCCGACCCCGGCCAGGGTCCGGTCGCCGACATCCTCGACGCGGCCCGCCGCCTGGTCCCCATCGACACCCGGGGCCCCCTCGACACCGGCGAGCGCTGGCTCAAGGGCCCCGCCGCCATGGCCGAGGCCGCCGACCGGATCGCCCGGGCGGCGGGCCTGCGCCCCGCCGATGCCAGGCGGCTGCTCGCGGAGACCCGGCACACCGCCGAGGCCTGCTCCGTGGACCCGGAGGACGACCTCGGCATGGGCTCCGTGCACTTCCCCGAGGCCCGGCTCGTCGGCGCCGCCCACCGCAGCGCCCAGCGGGTCCTGGCCTCCCGGGCCTCGGCGGGCATGGTGCTGCGGGGCTACGCGGACGACCGCGCGTACTGGGAGCGGATGCACCACGAGCTCGACGTCATCGCCTACCACGGCTTCGCCTCCTACTTCCTGACGGTCGCCCAAGTCGTGGACGACGTACGGGAGATGGGCATCCGGGTGGCCGCACGCGGCTCCGGCGCCGGCTCCCTCGTCAACCACCTGCTCGGGATCGCGCACGCCGACCCCGTCGCGCACGGCCTGCTGATGGAACGCTTCCTGTCCAAGCGCCGGCGGGTGCTGCCCGACATCGACATCGACGTGGAGTCCGCCCGCCGGCTGGAGGTCTACCGGCGGATCATCGACCGGTTCGGCACCGAGCGGGTCGCCACCGTCTCCATGCCCGAGACCTACCGGGTCCGGCACGCCATCCGCGACGTCGGCGCCGCCCTCTCCATGGACCCGGCCGCCGTCGACCGGCTCGCCAAGGCCTTCCCGCACATCCGGGCCCGCGACGCCCGCGCCGCGCTGGAGGAACTCCCCGAACTGCGCGACGTACGGGGCGAGTCGTACGGGCGGCTGTGGGAGCTCGTCGAATCGCTCGACGCGCTGCCGCGAGGGATCGCCATGCACCCGTGCGGGGTGCTGCTCTCCGACGCCTCGCTGCTCGCCCGTACGCCGGTGGTGCCCACCAGCGGCGAGGGCTTCCCCATGGCCCAGTTCGACAAGGACGACGTGGAGGAGCTCGGGCTGCTCAAGCTCGACGTGCTCGGTGTGCGGATGCAGTCCGCGATGGCGCACGCGGTCGCGGAGATCCGGCGCGGCACGGGGCAGGAGCTCGACCTGGACGACCCGGCGCAGGTGCCGCCGGGCGACCGGGCCACGTACGAGCTGATCCGCTCGGCCGAGACGCTGGGGTGCTTCCAGATCGAATCGCCGGGCCAGCGCGACCTGGTGGGGCGGCTGCAGCCGTCGACCTTCCACGACCTGGTCGTCGACATCTCCCTCTTCCGGCCCGGGCCGGTGGCCGCCGACATGGTGCGGCCCTTCATCGCGGCCCGGCACGGGCGGGCGCCGGTCAGCTTCCCGCACCCGGACCTGGCCGACGCGCTGCGCGAGACGTACGGGGTGGTGGTCTTCCACGAGCAGGTCATCGAGATCGTGCACGTGATGACCGGCTGCGGGCGGGACGAGGCGGACCGGGTGCGGCGCGGGCTGTCCGACCCGCAGTCGCAGGCGCGGATCAAGGTCTGGTTCGCGGCGAAGGCGGCCGAGCGCGGCTATCCGGTGGAGGTGATCGGCCGGACCTGGGAGATCGTGGAGGCCTTCGGTTCGTACGGCTTCTGCAAGGCGCACGCGGTGGCCTTCGCGGTGCCCACCTACCAGTCGGCATGGCTCAAGGCGCACCATCCGGCGGCCTTCTACGCCGGGCTGCTCACGCACGATCCGGGGATGTACCCGAAGCGGCTGCTGCTGGCGGACGCGCGGCGGCGGGGCGTACCGGTGCTGCCGCTGGACGTGAACCGGTCCGCGGTCGCCCATCGCATCGAACTGGTGTCCGAGACGCCCGCCGTGTGGGGGCTGCGCCTCGGGCTGTCCGACGTCCACGGCATCAGCGAGGCCGAGGCCGAGCGGATCGCGGCCGGACGGCCGTACACCTCCCTGCGCGACTTCTGGGACCGCGCGCACCCCGGGCGCCCGGTCGCCGAACGGCTGGCGCAGGTCGGGGCGTTGGACTCCTTCGGCGCCAACCGTCGCGATCTGCTGCTGCACTTGACCGAGCTGCACGGCGCGCAGCGGGCGGCGGGGGTCCGGGGCGGCGCTCAACTCCCGTTGGAGGGCGGCCGGTCCACGGCCCGCGTCGGGCTGCCCGACCTGACCGAAGCGGAACGGCTCAGCGCCGAGCTGGGCGTCCTCGGCATGGACGCCTCGCGGCACCTGATGGCGGACCACCACGCCTTCCTGGCCGAGCTGGGGGTGATCCCGGCGAGCCGGCTGCGGGACACCGCGCACGGGCGGACCGTCCTGGTCGCGGGGGCCAAGGCGGCCACCCAGACCCCGCCGATCCGGTCCGGGAAGCGGGTCATCTTCACGACGCTGGACGACGGCACGGGCCTGGTCGACCTGGCCTTCTTCGACGACAGCCACGAGCGGTGCGCGCACACCGTCTTCCACTCCTTCCTGCTGCTGGTACGGGGCGTCGTGCAGCGGCGGGGCCCGCAGAGCCTGAGCGTGGTCGGGGCGGCGGCGTGGAACCTGGCGGAGCTGGTGGAACTGCGGGCGTCGGGCGGCCTGGACGCGGTGGCGGCCCGGCTGGCCGAACCGGCCGCGCCGGGCGCGTCGAGCCCGTCCGTGCCTGTCGACGGCGACGGCGACGGTGACGAGGGCGGCGGCACCGGTGACACCGCGGCCGCCGAGCGGGGAGCGGGCCGCCGGATCCACTTCTCCACGGGGTACGAGATGAACCCCTGGGCCGACCTCCAGCCCCCCGGCGCCGGCCCCGCGACCGGCCGCAAGCTGTGGCACTCCAGCCCCGGGAGCGCGGGATGACCACCGGGCGGTCCGCGGGCGGGGGGGCCGGGCCCCGCGCGGCCGTGATGTGCCTGCGGCTGCGCCCCGCCGACGGGGGACCGCTCGGGGCCGAGGCGTACGCCGGGGTGCTCGCGCTGCTCGGCGGCATCACCCCGGCCGTGCAGGCGCTGCCGCCGGACAGCGCCCTCGCCGATGTCCGGGGCGCGCTGCGCTACTTCGGCTGCGACGCCGCCCGGCTGGCCGCCGTGATCCGGGTCCGGGCCCTCGCCCTGTACGGGGTGGACGCCGCCGTCGGCGTGGCCGCCAACCCCATGCTGGCCCGGGCGGCGGCCCGCGGGACCCGGGCGGGGGAGACCCGGCTGATCCCCGACGAGCCCGCCGCCGTACGGGACTTCCTGGCGGACAAGCCCGTCACCCTCCTCGACGGGGTCGGCCCCAAGGCCGCCCGCACCCTGTGTTCCTACGGCCTGGACACCGTCGGCCGGGTCGCCGCCGCCCCGCCCGCGGCCCTGCGGCGGATCCTCGGAGCCCGGCTCGGGCGCGAGGTGCGCGAGCGCGCCCTCGGGATCGACCGGACCCCCGTCCAGCCGGGGGCGGCCGCCCGCAGCATCGCCGCCGAGCGGGCTTTCGACCGGGACGAGCTGGATCCCGTGCGGCACCGGCGGGCCCTGCTCTCGCTGACGCAGGAGCTCGGCGCGAGGCTTCGTACACAGGAAGAGGGCCGCGGGCAGGTCTGTCGCGCCCTCTCGCTCACCGTGCGCTGCGCCGACCGCACCACGCTCACGCGCACGCGCACGCTCGCCGAACCCACCGCGCACTCCGCCGCCTTGACCGAGGCCGCCTACGCCCTGTACGCGGGCCTCGGCCTGCAACGGGCGCGGGTCCGCGCGCTGTCCCTGCGGGCCGAGGACCTGACCCCGGCCGAACGGGCCGCGCATCAGCTCAGTCTGGACCCCGAGGACGAGAAGGCCCGCCGCCTGGAAGCCGTCACGGACCGGGTCCGCGCACGCTTCGGGCCGCGGGCGATCGGCCGCGGCACGCTCGCCGCCTGACGGAGGATCGGCGCCGGTTCGCCGACACGCCAGTTTTTACCGACGCGTAACTTCCCTGTGTTGCTACTCACCCGTAATTTGGCGGCAGCAGCGCCCCTCTGTGATCCGGATCACGGGACGAACCCCCACGCCCCTCCCCTTGAGTCGATCCGCAAGGAGATCACACGATGCTGCCCTGGAGACGCCTGCTCCGCCCGCTGGCCGTCCTCACCCTGACCGCCGCCGCGCTCGTCGCCCCCACCGGCGCGGCGCAGGCCACGACCGCACCCAGCAGCGGCTGGAACAACTGGTCCTGCAAGCCGTCCGCCGCGCACCCCCGCCCCGTCGTGCTCGTGCACGGCACCTTCGGCAACTCCGTCGACAACTGGCTCGGCCTCGCGCCGTACCTCGTGCACCGGGGGTACTGCGTCTACTCGCTCGACTACGGGCAACTGCCCGGCGTGCCCTTCTTCAACGGGCTCGGCCCCATCGACAAGTCCGCCGAGCAGCTCGACGTCTTCGTCGACAAGGTGCTCGCCGCCACCGGCTCCGCCGAGACCGACGTCATCGGCCACTCGCAGGGCGGCATGATGCCGCGCTACTACCTGAAGTTCCTCGGCGGCGCCGAGAAGGTGAACAACCTGGTCGGCCTCGCGCCCAGCAACCACGGCACCACCCTGCTCGGCTTCACCAAGCTCCTCCCGTACTTCCCCGGGGCCGAGGACCTGATCAGCACCGCGACCCCGGGCCTGGCCGACCAGATCGCCGGATCCCCCTTCCAGAAGAAGCTGAACGAGGGCGGCGACACGGTCCCGGGGGTGAAGTACACGGTGATCGCGACCAAGTACGACGAGGTGGTGACCCCGTACCGGACCCAGTTCCTCGACGGCCCGAACGTACGCAACGTCGTGCTCCAGGACCTGTGCGTCCTGGACTTCTCGGAACACGCCGGCATCGCGATCACCGACCGGATCGCCTGGCACGAGGCGCTCAACGCCCTCGACCCGGCGCACGCCGAACAGACCACCTGCGCCTCGGTCTTCGACTAGGGGCGCCGGCTTCCTCCTCCGGCTACCGGCGGGAGGAGCCACCGGCCGTCGCGCGGCGGCGAGCCAGGGCGAACAGCACGGCCGCGCCGACGGACAGGGCGCCGGCCCCGGCGATCGCGATCGACGGGGTGGCGCCGCTGCCGCCGGTCTGGGCGAGGTTGTCGTTCTGCGGGGCCGCGGCGGCGGTGGTCTCGACGGCCGTCGCCGCGGCCGTACTGCCGTTCGTCTTCGGGTCGTTGTCGCCGTGCCCGTTGTGCTCCACCGTGGACTTGTCCGCGCCCTCGGCGATCTGCTGGTCCGTGGGCGCCGAGGGGGCGGAGCTCGGCTGGGGCTTCGCGGTGGGCTTGGTGCCGGGCTTGCCGGTCTGCGTGCCGCCGTTGGCGCCGCTGCCGCCCTTGCCGCCGTTGCCCCCGTTGTCCTTGCCGAAGACCACGTCCGAGCAGGTGTAGAAGGCCTCCGGGCTGTCGGAGCGCTGCCAGATGCTGTAGATCACGTGGCGGCCGGACTTGTCCGGGACGGTGCCCTGGAAGACGTAGTCGCCGTTCTGCATGCCGGGGTCGGTCACCTTCGCGAAGGGGGCCGGCTCCAGATCGGCCCACCTCAGGGGCTGCGTCGGGTCGTACCCGTCCTTCGTCACGTACAGCTCGAAGGAGCCCTTGTGCGGGGCCGTGCCCTTGTAGCGGAAGGTGTGCGCGCCGGCGGTCATCGCACTGGCGGGCCAGTCGGCCCGGGCCAGGTCCAGCCCCTGGTACTTGTCGTTGCCCGCGGAGCACAGCTGGCCGTTCGGGATCAAAGCCCGGTGGTTCCCGGCCGCGTTGGCGATGTTCACCGCGTTCCAGTCGTAGAAGGCCTGCGCCCCGCTCGCAGCGACCGCCGCCTTGCACGCCGCCGACCGCGGGGCCTCCGGGCCCTCCGCGTAGCACGCGGCCACCCGGCTGACCGGGTCGGTCATCGAGCCGTGGGCGGCCGCGGGAGCGGCGGCGTACGCGGCGAGCGCGAGCGGGGCCAGTGCGGCGACGACGGCGCTGCCGGCGGTACGGGTCACGGTGCGGCGTGCGGGCATGGGTGGATCTCCTTCGGGCACGAGGCGGGGGAGCGCCGGCGGCATCGGGATCGGGCTCCGCGGCGCCGCCCCCCGGCGGCGCCACGTCGGGCCCTTCCTGTCCTGGCCCGGCCCAAGCTAGCCCCCCGGACCAGGGCTTCCGCCGGATCCGGGCCGCCGCAGGAGATCCTTAGGGTCGGCTTAAGGCCGAGGTAAGAAGGGCCTCAGGAAGCGGGCCGGGGGCCGCCTTCCCCGCCCGCCTCGCGCACCTGCCTCCGGCCGCGCACCGGCGCTTGAGTAGGCTGGTCCCCGCTCATCACACACCGGGGGAGAACAGACGCGCATGGAACCGCTGCGCCGTGACGACCCCGAGTGGAGCGGGCCCCACCGCAACCTGGCCCGACTCGACGCGGACCACGAACCGGGCCTGCCCGCCCGCCGGTTCATCGCCCGCAGCGCCGACGGCGACCGCACGTTCCTCGCCTCCCTCCCGCGCACCGACGCCGACCCGAACCGCTGGGCGATCGAGGCGGAGGGTGCCCGTCGGCTCTCGGTACCGGGGTTCCTGCCGGTCGCGGAGGTCGGCGGCACGGCGGAACTCCCCTGGTGCACGGCGCCGTACGTCCCCGCCCTCCCGCTCCCCGCCGCCCTGCGCGCGCACGGCGGTCCGCTGCCCGAGCCGTTCGTACGGGCCCTGGGCGCCGCCCTCGCCCGGACGCTGGCCACCGCACACGCCCAGGGCGTGACGCACGCCGGTCTGTCCCCCGCCGCCGTACTGCTCACCACCGAGGGCCCCCGGCTGAGCTGCTTCGGCGCGGTACGGGCCGCGGCGCCGGACGGTGAACGGCGCGGCGGCCTGCCGGGCCTCGACTCCGGCAGCCTCGCGCCGGAACAGGCAGCCGGTGGACGGCCGCGCCCGCTGGGTGACGTGTACGCGCTGGGGGCGGTACTCGCCTACGCGGTGACCGGCCACACCGTCCCCGAGGGCGACGAACTCCCCGCCAGTCTGCGTGCGTCGATCACCGCATGCCTCACCCGCGACCCCGAGAGGCGTCCGCAGGCCCACCAGGTCCTGGCCCACCTGGAGCCGGCCGTACCCGTGACGGGCGCGCCGGCCACCGTCCTGGACGCGGCCGCCCCGATTCCCCTGCCGGCATCCCTGGTGGCCGCGCTCGCGCGCCAGTCGGCGCAGGTCCTCGCGGCCGAACTCCCCGCTCCCGCTTCCCTGGACTGACGGCTGATGCTCTCCCCGCTCACCCACGACGACCCGCACCGGCTCGGCGCCTACCGCCTCATCGCCCGCCTGGGCAGCGGCGGCATGGGCACCGTCTACCTCGCCCGCTCGGCCACGGGCCGTACGGCAGCGCTGAAGACGATGCACGCCCGCATCGCCACCGACCCCGCCGTCCGCACCCGCTTCCGCCTGGAGGTGGACGCGGCCCGCGTCATCGGCCCCGTACACGGCGCCCGGGTCTTCGACGCCGACCCGCTCGCCGAAACCCCCTGGCTGGCCACCGAGTACGTGCTCGGGCCGCCCCTGGACGAAGCCGTCTCCCTCGCGGGACCGCTCCCCGAGCCCGCGCTGCGCGCGCTGGGCGCCCTGCTGTGCGCGGCGTTGGCCCAGCTCCACGCCTCGGACGTCGTCCACCGCGACCTCAAGCCCTCCAACATCATGATCACGGCGGACGGTCCCAAAGTCATCGACTTCGGCATCGCCCGCGCCCTCGGCGACGAGCACCTGACCCGCACCGGCACCGCCGCGGGCACCCCCGCCTTCATGTCCCCCGAGCAGGCGACCGGTCAGGAGCACACCAGCGCGGGGGACGTCTTCGCGCTCGCGGGCGTCCTCACCTACGCGGCCACCGGCCACGGCCCCTTCGGCGCGGGCCGGCACGCCGACCTCCTCTACCGCGTCCGCTACGCCGACCCCGACCTCACGGGGGTCCCCCCGGCCCTGCTCCCGGTCCTGACCCGCTGCCTCAGCAAGAACCCGGCCGACCGCCCCACCACCACCGACCTCGCCGCCCAGCTGAACCCCGGACCGGGCGGATTCGCCGGCCATCTGCCCGAGCCCCTGCTCGCGGAGATCGCCCGCCGCGCCGGCGCCGTCTGGCACGCCCGGCCCCACCGCCTCCCGGCCCCGCCGGAACACGGCCTCGCCGAGACCTTCCCGAGCGCCACCCCGGCCGGCCCGGCGGGCCCGTCCACCCCGGCCACCGGCTCCGTCCTGTCCCGCCGCAGGTTCCTGGCCGGGGGCGGCTCCGTCCTCGGGGCGGCAGCGGTCGGAGCCGGGGCGTGGGTCTGGCAGGCCCGTCACGGCGCCACCCGCCCGAAGGGCCCCGCCGTCGTCTCCAAGGACCCCGCGTGGGACATGCTCTGGCAGGTGGGGACCAGCTACGTCGACCCGCTCGTTCCCCCCGCGCCCCTCGTCCTGGACGGACTGCTCCTCGTGGGCCAGAGCGCCGTACAGGGCCTGGATCCCGCGACGGGAGCGGCGAAGTGGCCGGATCCCGGTGTCTCCTTCATCCGCCGCACCGCCACGGACGGCAAGCAGATCTACGCCGTCGACCACACCCTCGACGAGAACGGTCCCCTCAGGGTGTCCACCGTCGACCCGGCCACCGGAAAGCCCAGGGCTCCGTTCAGCGAACGGGGGGACCTGAGGGCGATCCTCTACGGAACCCAGGCGCTCTGCGCGTCGGGCGACGCCCTCTACCTGGTGGGGGGCCGGGGCCCCGACGTGCGCGACGGCTTCGGCAAGGACCAGACGTGGTTCCTGCTGGGCGTCGACACCCGGTCGGGCGGCACGCTCTGGGAGGTCCCGCTCCCCGCCCGGCCGGCCGGATCCCAGCGCCTGCACGTCCTGAGCGCCCAGGCCGTGGGCGAGTACCTGGTCCTCGTCCAGCAGTCCGCGGACGGCCGGCCGCGCCTGGTCGTGCACCACGCGCGGACGGGTAAGGCCCTGTGGGACCGGCCGCTCGACGGCGAGCAGCCCGCGTTCAGCCGGGCCCACCTGGCCGTGGACGGCCGGCACGTCTACCCGTCGGCGGGTGAACTCCTCGCGCTCCGCCTGGCCGACGGCAAGGCGGCCTGGCGCTTCGAAGGGCAGACTCCGAAGGCGCGGTTCAGCCCTCCGGCCGTCAAGGACGGCGTGGTGTACGCGGTGGAGGAAGGCCGCGGCCTGATCGCGGTCGACGCCGCCGGCGGCGCACTGCGGTGGGCGCAGAAGAGCGGCGGGGCGGGGTCCGAGGACCTCGACGCCCCGCCCGCGGTCGGGATCGCGCAGGTGTACGCCTACAGTGCGGCCTCGTCCGGACTGCTGGCCGCGGACCTGCGGACCGGCGCCGTGTCCCGTCCCTTCAAGGCCGCCAGGGCACGGTACTTCGCCCACACCTCCGCCCGGCGCCTCATCGCCCTCGGCGAGGAGTCCGTCGCCGCGTACCCCCTCGACTGAGCCCACAGCGCGTACCCCTCGACTGAGCCCACAGAAAGCCGCACACGCAATGAAGCCCCTGGAATCCGGAGACCCGATCCGACTGGGTCCGTACCGCATCCTCGCCGTGCTCGGCGAAGGAGGCATGGGCAAGGTCTACGTCGGCCAGGACGGCGAGGGGCACGCCGCCGCCGTGAAGGTGCTGCACCCCCACCTGACGCACGACCAGAACCTCACGGGGCGGTTCGTCCGCGAGGCCCAGATGGCCAGGGCGGTCACCGGCGGGTCCGTGGCCCGCGTCCTGGACGCCCGGACGGAGGGCGGGCGCCCGTGGATCGCCACCGAGTTCCTGACCGGACCGACCCTCGCCGACGCCGTCCGCTCCCACGGACCGTTCGACGAGGCGACGGTACGGGCCCTGGCGGCGGCGCTCGCCCGCGCGCTGCGCGAGATCCACGCCGCCGGCCTCGTCCACCGGGACCTGAAGCCCGCGAACATCGTGCTCACCGCGACCGGCCCGCGCGTCATCGACTTCGGCATCGCCCGCCCCGAACACGGCCTCACCCTCACCGCCACCGGCCAGGTCCCGGTCACCCCCGGCTACGGCGCGCCCGAGCAGGTCCTCGGGCAGCGCGTCGGTCCGCCGGCCGACGTCTTCTCCCTCGGCGCGGTCCTGGTGTACGCGGCGAGCGGGCAGCACGCGTACGAGGGCGCACACGTAGCCGCCGTGCAGTACGAGGTCGTCCACGGCACGCCGCGCCTGGACCGGGTACCGCCCGTGCTCCAGCCGCTGATCGGACCGTGCCTGGCCAAGGACCCGGCGGCGCGGCCGCTGCCGGACCAGATCATCGGGGCCTTCGCCCCGCCCCGCGGCGCCGAACGCCTCTGGCGCAGGGGGCCGATCGCGCAGGACATCACGACCCGTGAGCAGAGCCTCCACCAGCTGACCACGCTGCCGGGCGGGGTCACGGACGCCCGGCGCCCCCTCTCACGTCGCGGCCTGCTGACCGGCCTCGCGGTCGGCGGAGCCGTGCTCGCGGCCGGCGGCGGCGCCGCCTGGTGGATCGGCAAGGGCGAGCGTCGCGGGCCCTTCGACATCCCGGCGGCCGCACCGGTCCCGCAGGCGCGCGTCCTGGACGCGAAGAAGGGCGACTACGTCCTCGGCAAGGCCCCCGAGCCGCTGTGGAGCGTCGCCTCGGCGCTCTCGGACGAAACGCCCGCGCCCCTCCCCGTACGGGACGTCCTCATCGTCGGAGCGGCGAAGGGCGGCATCGCCGCGCACAGCGTCGTCGACGGCAGCCTGCGGTGGTCGGCGCCGCAGGCGGTGGCCGCCCACCGCTACCTGTCCCTCTCCGACCGGCTCGTGGCGGCCACCGACCGCGAGGGCACCCTCGTGACCTTCGTCGCCTCGACCGGGGAGCCCAAGTGGACGGCTGCCGCCGAGGCCGCCTCGCTCCTGGCCGCGGACGACGAGGCCGTCTACGTGATCACCAAGGACGGGCGGGTGCGCGGCATCGGCCGGTCCGACGCCAAGGTCCGCTGGACCGTCGCCGTGGACGCGGACCTCGGTACGAAGGCCGCGTCGCGCGGCCTGGCGGCCGAGGGCCGACTCGTCATCGCGGCGGCGGACGGGACCGTCGTCGCCCTCGACACGGCCGACGGCCGCACGGCGTGGGACCACCGCAAGCTGTCCGACGGCGAACGGGCCAAGCTCGCCCTGTCGGCGCGCACGCTGTGCGTGACCGGGAAGAACCTCGCCGCCTTCGACCTCCTCGACGGCAAGGAACTCTGGTCGGCCGAGAACCGCGAAGAGCCGAGCGCCGCCACGGTCTTCTGGGGACCGCCGACCATCCACGGCGACCACGTGTACGCGACGGCCGGGAAGTTCCCCCTCCGCGTCGACCTGCGCACCGGCAAGGGAACGGACTGGGCCTACACGGGGCTCCTCGAATGCGACCCGCCCAGCCCCCTCGTCGTGCAGGGCAACGGCTTCTGGTCGGTCGCCGTCAACAAGACCCAGGGCGGCGTCAACGTCATCGACCTCTCCTCCGAGAACCGGCCGCCGTGGGTGTTCCCCCTCATCAAGAACCCCGACCGCTACTGGCTCACGGCCGACGCGAACCGCGTGTTCCTCCTCGACGGCACGTCACTGGTCGCCCTGCCCGTGTTCTGACGCGCCACCGCTACGCGAGGAGCGCGCCCAGACCGGCCGGCGTCCGGGCCTGGTCGTCCAGGGCGTCGAGGGCCCGTACGGCCCGGGCGGCCGCCTCCGGGTCGCTCGTCGCGAGGCCGCTCGCGGCGAACTCGTCCTCGTCCAGGCGCAGTACGAGAGTCCCGTCCGCCGAGACCCACAGGTCGAGGTCCAGGTCCTCCACGTGGATCTCCCCGCTGCGCACCAGCGCCGGGCGGGTGACGTCGCAGTACCAGCCCTTGAGGACGCCGTCGCCCGTCCACACCTCCTTGACCGCGTACCAGCGCGTCCGCCAGAAGTGCTCGACGAACACGTCGCCCGGCTCGAACCGCACGAAACCGAAGTCCCGGACGCCGTCGGCCGCCCAGGGGGCGCGCACCGAGATCCGGTCGCCGTCGTCGGCGACCTGCGTGGCCGGATAGCGGATCTTGGTCCGGCCGGCCTTGGTCAGGACGACGGTCAGCCGGGCGGTCGGTTGGTCGGTCGGTCGGCCGGTCACCTGGTCTCCAGCTTCCTCGTGTAACGCGTCTCGGTCGCGCAGATCTCGTATCCGAACCACTCGTTGACGGCGAGCATCGGAGCGTTGCCGGCGTCGTTGCCGGTGAAGGCCTCGGTGTACCCGGCAGCGCGGGCCCGGTGCAGCGACGCGTTCTTGGCGAGCTTGGCCAGACCCCGCCCCCGGAAGGCGCGCAGGGTGCCGGTCATCGCCGTGGCGTAGCGGGTCGCTCCGTCGGTCTGGGCGGCGGTGAAGGCGGCCACCGAGCCGTCGACGAGGACGACGGTGGTCAGCTCCTTGTCGAGCACCGGGCTGTTCCAGGTGTGCGCGAGCCAGTCCTCGTAGTCGTCGAACTCGACGGCCACGTCCCCCGGTTCGTCGGACGTCGTCTCCGCGTCGGCTTCGAAGAGCGGACGGGGGTCGGCGGCGAAGGCGGAGGCGGGGCGCAGCTCGACCCCGGCCGGGAGGACTTCGGCGAGCGGGGGCAGGGCGGCCGTCGCCAGGTCCAGGCGCAGGAAGTGCGCGGACCGGCTGGGGCGGTAGCCGCGGCGCTCGGCGAAGGCGCGGTGGGCGGGCTCGTCGAGGACCCAGGCGTACGTGTCGACCGCGCCCCGGGCGGCGAGGTGCGCCTCGGCGGCGCGGAGCAGGAGGGTGCCGGCGCCGAGGCCGCGGTGGGCCGGATCGACGTAGACGTTGACGTACGACTGGCCGGGCTGCGGGCTGTCGTGGGCGATGCCGACCTGGGCGGTGCCGATGACGGCACCTGCGCCGGTCTCGGCGACGAGCAGGCGGTAGTGCTTCGCGGGGTGGGCGCCGGCGAGCTCGAAGGCCACGCCCTCGGCCGTGGTGATCATGAAGGGCAGGGCTGCGCGCCGTACCCGGACGACGGACTCCGCGTCCGAGGGGTCGTCCGGCCGGAGATCGCGGATCGATACGGTCATGCGGCAGACGCTACGGGCGCGCTGGCGCCCGGCGCCTCCCAATTAAGGGGCCATGGGGGAGAATCACCCCGTGACCTCGACGAACCTGAAGATCACCCTCGACACCGCGGCCGGCTCGGCCGCCCCGTACGAACAGCTGCGCGCGCAGATCGCGGACCGGGCCCGGTCGGGAAGGCTGCCGGCGGGCTACAAACTGCCGACGGTACGGGGCCTGGCGCAGGAGCTGGGGCTGGCCGCCAACACCGTGGCGAAGGCGTACCGGGCCCTGGAGGCCGACGGGGTGATCGAGACGCGGGGCCGGAACGGGACGTTCGTCGCCGCGGCGGGGGACTCGGCGTCGCGCGAGGCGGCCTCCGCCGCGCAGGCCTACGCGGAGCGGGTGCACCGCCTCGGCCTGACCCAGGCCGAGGCGATGGCCGCGGCCGGCGACGCCGTCCGGGCCCGGTACGCCCAGTAACCCCGCCACACTCCAGCACCGCCGGCGTATGAGGCGCGGGGTCCGGGCGCGCCCGGGCGGCCAGGCCCGGACCCGCCGCCGACACCGGGCCGCCGAAGCCCCCTGTCCGCCGCCGGAGGCTAGAGGTACAGCCCCGCCTCCGAACTGTGCGGCTGCGGCGGGAGGATCGCCGCCGGGCCCGTGCCGCGCCGCAGGGCGAAGAGCTCGGCCAGGCTCGCCCCCTCGCGGGACACGCCCTCGTCCGTGCCCAGCCACTCCACGGCCTCCGGGTGGGTCAGCCGGCCGACCTCGATGCGGGCCAGGCAGCGCCCCGGCCGGACCACCGCCGGGTGGAGCCGCTCCAGGTCCTCGTTCGTCGTCACGCCGACCAGGACGTTGCGGCCCTGCCCCAGCAGCCCGTCCGTCAGGTTGAGCAGGCGGGACAGCGCCTGCCCGGCGGTGTGGCGGGCCTCGCCGCGGATCAGCTCGTCGCAGTCCTCCAGCAGCAGGAGCCGCCAACGACCCCTCGACGTGCCCTCGTCCTCGCCGATCGCGATGTCCATCAGGTAGCCCACGTCGTTGAACAGCCGCTCCGGGTCCAGGACGCAGTCCACCTGGCACCAGTCCCGCCACGACCGGGCCAGCGTCCGCAGCGCCGAGGTCTTGCCCGTGCCCGGCGGACCGTGCAGCAGGAGCAGCCGGCCCGCGATGTCGTCCGGCGTCAGCTTCATCAGCCGGTCCATGGCCCCGGCCACCGGAGCGGTGTAGTTGGGCCGCACCTCCGCCCAGGTGCCGGCCGCGATCTGGCGGGTCGTCCGGTACGGCCCGCGGCGCGGGGAGACGTACCAGAAGCCCATCGTGACGTTCTCGGGCTGCGGTTCGGGCTCGTCCTGCGCCCCCTCCGTGGCGGTGGCGAGCACCGACTGCGCGAGTTCGTCGCTGACCGCGGTCACCGTGACGTCCGCGCCACGGCTCCAGCGGGAGACGAGCATGGTCCAGCCCTCGCCCTCGGCGAGGGTGGCGCTGCGGTCGCTGTCGCGCGCCGAGCGCAACACGGCGGCCCCGGGCGGCAGAAGGGTCGCCTCCGCCTTGACCCGCTCGATGGACACGCTGTGCGAGTACGGCTGCTCACCGGAGGCGAAACGGCCGAGAAACAGCGCGTCCACGACATCCGACGGTGAATCGCTGTCGTCGACATTGAGCCGGATCGGCAGCGCGTCATGCGGGTTGGCTGGCATGGCGCCCATGATCCGGCACGCGGTGCCCGCGTGCACCCGTGTTTCGCCGGATCGGGTGCCCGGGTCACCTCTTCAAACGCATGCGGGAGTGAAGATTCGGGCCACAACTCTTCCCCGAACATTCTTGGCATGAACACTTCCAGCCAAGCCCGGCTGCTTGTACCACGGACTCAGGAGTAACTCCCGAGTAACCCCCACAAGGAGCCGCACCCCCATGAGCAAGAGAATGCCGCGCTTCGCCGCCTTGACGTCCTCCCTGTTACTCGCCGCGGGCGCCGCCCTGTTCGGCGCCGGCCAGGCGTCCGCCGCCGCCCAGGCCGACTTCGGCTACGTCGCCCTCGGCGACTCGTACTCCTCCGGCCTCGGCGCCGGCGGTTACGACACCGCGAGCGGCGACTGCAAGCGCACCGCCCGCGCCTACCCGGCCCTGTGGGCCGCCGCCCACTCCCCGCAGACCTTCTCCTTCACCGCCTGCTCGGGCGCCCGTACGGGTGACGTCCTCGCCAACCAGCTCGCCCCCCTCAACTCCGGCACCGACCTGGTCAGCATCACCGTGGGCGGCAACGACGCCGGGTTCTCCGACGTGATGACGACCTGTGTGCTCCAGTCCGAATCCTCCTGCATCAGCCGCGTGAACCAGGCCAAGGCCTACGTGGACTCCACCCTCCCCGGCCAGCTCGACCAGGTCTACAACGCCATCGACAGCCGGGCGCCGGCCGCCCACGTCGTCGTCATCGGCTATCCCCGCTTCTACAAGCTGGCCGGCACCTGCACGGCCGGGCTGACCGAGGGCGAGCGCTCCGCCATCAACGGCGCGGCCGACCACCTCAACGCCGCCATCGCCAAGCGCGCCGCCGACCACGGCTTCACCTACGCCTCGGTCGTCGGCGCCTTCACGGGCCACGAGATCTGCTCCGGCAGCGCGTGGCTGCACAGCCTCAACTGGCTGAACGTCCCGGAGTCGTACCACCCGACCGCCGCCGGACACTCCGGCGGTTACCTGCCGGTCCTCACGAACGCCGCCTGATCCGCCTCAACCGCTTGATCCTCGTTGGTCGGCGCCGGGCTCGGAGACGGGCTCGGCGCCGGCGACGGGCTCGCGCCGGAGGGGGAGGCCCCGCCGGTCGGGGTCGCCCTCTCGCACGTCACGGAGGTGGGCACCCACTGGGTGGCCACCTCCGCCGGTCCCCGCACCTCCAGCCGGACCGCGTCCTCGAAGGTCGCGTCCGGTACGTACGTGAGCTCCGTGTGCTCCAGCCGCCGGCTCCTCGGCCCGCCCTCCTCGTAGGTGACGGACTGCCAGCCGGGACCGGTGGTCCGCCCGCTCCTCGTGGCCCAGCGGTACTCCAGCGACACGGGAGTGCGCTCCACCTCGACGATCGCGGTGAAAGCGGGCGCCCGTTCGGCGGGCGGCGGGCAGCTTCCGGTGTAGGAGGTGCGCACGGCGTCGACGTACACCGAGACGTACTGCCCCGCGCCGGCCGAGACCGAAGCCGACACGGAGGCCGACGCCGAGGCGGACGCGGGCGCGGAAGGGCTGGTGGTGACGGAGGGCGCGGTGGTCGCCGAGCCCGACGGGGTGCCGCCGTCCCCGCCCCCGTTCCCCCGGTCCTTCAACAGCAGCCACCCCAGCGCGGCCAGCGCGAGCAGCATCAGCACGATCCCCACGGTCAGCACCGTCCCCGCCCGGCTCTCGCGGGCCCCCGGCCCGGGCCCGGGCACCGGCGGTGTGGGCTGCCCGTACCGCGCCGGTTCCGGCTCCTGGGGGCGGCCGTGCGCGAGGACGGTCGGCGCGTCCGGCCCCCTCCCCGCCACCGGCCCGGCCACCACAGTCGGCGCCGACACCGGCCCGCCGGACGCCCGTACGGCCCCGCCCGCGCCCACGATCCGTAGCATCCGGGCCGCCTCGGCAGCGGGCAGCCGCTCGGCCGGATCCTTCCGCAGCAGCCCCTCCAGTACGGGGACCAGCGGCCCGGCCCGGCGCGGCCGGGGCAACTCCTCGTCCACCACGGCGCGCAGGGTGTCCAGCGCGGTGGCCTGCCGGAACGGCGAGACGCCCTCGACGGCGGCGTAGAGCATCACCCCCAGGGACCACAGGTCCGACTCGGGCCCCGGATCGCGCCCCAACGCCCGCTCGGGAGCGAGGAATTCGGGGGAGCCGACCACCTCGCCGGGCATGGTGATCGCCGAGGAGCCCTCCAGGCTCGCGATCCCGAAGTCGCTGAGCACCACCCGGCCGTCGTTGGCGAGCAGCACGTTGCCCGGCTTCACGTCCCGGTGCAGCACCCCCGCGTCGTGAGCGGAGCGCAGCGCCGCCAGTACCTGTTCCCCGATGTGCGCGGCGCGCTGCGGGGTCATCGGCCCCTCGGCCTCCAGTACGTCGGCCAGGGAGAGTCCGTGCACCAGCTCCATGACGATCCAGGGCCGCCCGCCCTCGGAGGCCACGTCGTAGACCGTGACCACCCCGCGATGCGCGATGCGGGCCGCCGCCCACGCCTCCCGCTCCAGCCGCCGGTACATCCGCTGCAGTTCCGCGGGGTCCAGTCCGGCGGGCGCCCGCACCTCCTTGACGGCGACGTCGCGGGCCAGCACCTCGTCCCGGGCCCGCCACACGACGCCCATCCCGCCACGGCCGATCGCTTCCAGCAGCCGGTACCGGCCCGCGATGACACGACCGGAGTTCGATTCCTCACTCACGCGAGCCCCCCGAGTGCTGCTGTGCGCCGATGCGTCATCGCGCGGTCACTCCAAGTTAGCGCAGTGTGCGGCGTGTGGCTCCTGTCGTGACGGGACGCGCGGCGGGGCCCTCCGCAGCGTGACATCCGTGCGGAGAGTGACTGCCGACTCCGCTGAGTAACCGTCAACTCCCCGTAGCCGCAGGGGTAATTCACACCACCGGGATACCCGAGGGCGATCCGGGGACGATAGGGTTAACCTGCCCGGGCCGGGTGCCCTCGTACGGGTGGGGAGAGAACATGGAACAGATAGCAATGCGCAGCAGGCCGCCCCGCGTGCCTGCCATCACCTGCGGCAGCAGTGCGACCAGCTCGCGCCTCGACCGCCATCTCGCCGTGCTGGGCGGACCCGCCGTCCCGCACCGGGAGACCGCCGAGGCGACGCTGCTGATGCGCGAGCTCACCTCCCGCGACCACACGCACCGCCTGCGGAGCAGGAGCGCGCGCGTCTCGCTCTTCGCGCCGCTGCGCCGCCTGCGTCGCACGCTCTTCGGCAGCCGCCGTTCGTAACCTTCCCCGCACCGTAGCCGTCGGCCCCCGGGCCGCGGCTTCCCGGCCCTAAGCGATCACACCGTCCCGGCGCAGTTCCGAGATCTGCGCGCCCGCCATCCCCAGGGCGCGCAGGAGGGAATCGGTGTGCTCACCCAGCGCGGGCACCGCACCCATGTGCGGTGCCGCGCCGCCCGGCAGCCCGATCGGCGGCAGCAGGGCCCGCAGCGGACCGGCCGGTGATCCCACCTCCCGCCAGCGGTCCCGGGCCGCCAGCTGCGGATGCCCGGCCAGTTGGGCGACGGAGTTCAGGCGCGCGCAGGCGATGCCCGCCGCCTCCAGTCGCGCCACCGCCTCGTCGGCGCCCAGCCGGCCCAGTGCCTGCGCCACCACCGCGTCCGTCTTCTCCCGGTTGCGGGTGCGCGCCGTGTTCGTCGCGTAGTCCGGATCCTCGGCCAACTCGGGCCGTTCCAGCACCTGTCCGGCGAGCCGCCGCCACTCGCGGTCGTTCTGCACCGACAGCAGCACGCGGTCCCCGTCGGCCGTCGGATAGGCGTCGTAGGGCGCGATCACCGCGTGCGCGAGGCCGGTGCGCACCGGCTGCTCCCCGCCGTGCATCGTGTGGTGCAGGGGATGCCCCATCCACTCGGCGAGCGCGTCCAGCATGGACACCTCCACCCTGCCCCCGCGGCCGGTCACCCCGCGGCGCAGCAGGGCGGCGAGCACCCCGGAGAAGGCGTACATGGCCGCCGCGATGTCCGCCGCCGGAATGCCCGCCTTCACCGGCTGCTCCGGAGTGCCGGTCACCGAGACCAGCCCCGCCTCGCACTGCACGAGCATGTCGTAGGCCCGCTTGTGGGCGTACGGGCCCTCGGCGCCGTAGCCCGAGACGTCCACGGCGACCAGCCGCGGGTAACGCGCGCACAGCGCGGCCGAGTCGAGTCCGAGCCGGGCGGCGGCTCCCTGCGCGAGGTTCTGCACGAAGACGTCGGCGCCCGCCAGCAGTTGGTGCAGGACCTCCCGGCCGCGCGGGTCCTTCAGGTCGAGCGCGATCGACTCCTTGCCGCGGTTGGCCCAGACGAAGTGGGAGGCGAGGCCGCGCGCGGCGGTGTCGTAGGCGCGCGCGAAGTCGCCGCCGTCGGGGCGCTCGACCTTGATCACCCGGGCGCCGAGGTCGGCGAGCTGGCGGGTGGCGAAGGGGGCCGAGACGGCCTGTTCGACGGCGACGACGGTGATGCCGTCCAGGGGGAGCGGTTCGGTAGCCATGGGCCCCTGCCTACCCGGTCGGGCGGGGTCCTGTCACCCCGCCCGTGACGACGGGCGCCGGCCGCACCCCCCGGCGGGGGCGTTCCCTCAGTCCCGGCCGCGTGCGAACCGGCGCGTGGCCAGCGGCACGAAGACCGCCAGCAGGGCGAGCGACCAGAGCAGCGCCCCGGCCACCGGGTGGGCGACGGGCCACGCCCCGCCCGCCACCGCCTCGCCGCCGGCGTTGCCGCACAGGGCGCGCACCGCCGTGGCGACCGCGCTGATCGGGTTCCACTCGGCGACCGCGCGCAGGCCCCCGGGCAGCCCGGCGGTCGGCAGGTAGGCGCTGGACAGCATCGGCAGGACGAAGGTGGCGCCGCCGAGCTGGCCCGCCGCCTCCTCGCTCCTGCTCAGCAGGCCCAGGTAGGTGCCCGCCCACGCGGTGGCGAAGCGGAACAGCAGCAGCACGCCCCACGCCCCGACCGCGCCCGGGAGTCCGTTCTCGCACCGCCAGCCCATCGCGAGCCCCACCAGCATCAGCGGCACCATCGACAGACCCGTGGTGAGCAGGTCGGCCGCCGTCTGCCCGAGCGGGACGGCGGTGCGGCTCATGGGCAGCGTCCGGAAGCGGTCCGTCACCCCGCGGTGGGCGTCCTGCGCAGCCGTGAACATGCCCGCCATCAGCCCGTTGGCGGCCGTGGCGGCGAGCAGCCCGGGAACCAGGAACTCGCGGTACTCGGCGCCCGGCATGGCCAGCGCGCTGCCGAACACGTAGCCGAAGAACAGCAGCATGGTGATCGGCATGGTCTGCGTGAGGATCAGCAAGGCCGGGGCGTGCCGGGCCTTGTGCAGCTGGCGGACGAGGACGGCTCCGCCGTCGTACAGCAGGGTGCTCATGCGGCGTACTCCTCGTGGTGCCCGGCCTGCCCGGTGTCCCCGGTCCGCCCGGTGTCCCCGGCCCGCCCGGCAGGCTGGGTGAGGCGCAGGAAGACCTCGTCGAGGGTGGGCGGGCGCAGGCTCGCGTCCGTGACGGGGACCCCGGCGGTGTCGAGTTCCCGGATGATCCGGGGCAGCGTGAGCCCGGAGTCGAGGACGCTGACCCCGACCGTCAGCCGCTCCTCGTCGAGCACCGGGCGCCCGCCGGTCAGCTGGTCCAGGACCCCGGCGGCGCCCGCGAGGGCCTCGCGGGCCGTGACGGCGACCTCCGCGTAGGCGCCGATCAGGGCCTTCAGCTCGGCCGGGGTGCCGGTGGCGGCGGCGCGGCCGCGGTCGACGACCACGATGTCGCCGGCGAGCCGGTCGGCCTCCTCCAGGTACTGGGTGGTGAGCAGGACGGTGGTGCCCTCGTCGGCCAGCGCCCGTACCGCCGTCCAGATCTGCTCGCGCGCCGCGGGATCCAGGCCGGTGGTGGGCTCGTCGAGGAACAGCACCCGGGGCCGGGTGATCAGCCCCGCCGCCAGGTCCAGGCGCCGCTTCATCCCGCCGGACCAGGTGCCGGCCACCCGGTCGGCGGCCTCGCCGAGGCCGAAGCGCTCCAGCAGCCCGTCGGCGCGGGCCCGGCCCGCGGAGCCGCGCAGTCCGGCGAGCCGGGCGAACAGCCTGAGGTTCTCGCGGCCCGTCAGCTCCCCGTCGACGGAGGCGTACTGGCCGGTGACCCCGATGGCGCGGCGGACGGCGCCGGGGTCGCGGGTGATGTCGTGGCCGGCGACGAGGGCGCGGCCGCCGGTGGGAGCGGTGAGGGTGGTGAGGATCCGGACGGCGGTGGTCTTGCCCGCGCCGTTGGGGCCGAGGAGGCCGCAGACCGTGCCCTCGGGGACGGCGAGGTCGAGGCCGCGCAGGGCGTGGACCTCCCCGTAGTTCTTCTCCAGACCCTCACTAAGTACAGCGTACGTAGTGGTCATGCGTGGGACCTTACCGCATTACGTACGGTGTACGTAACTAAGATGGGGGCGAGACGACGAGGTGATCTGAGCGATGACAGCCGGCGGTCGACCCGCTGAACCCGAAGTGATCTGGTCCCGCCCCCAGCGGACCGGGCGCGGACCCAGGCCCGCGCACAGCCGCGAGTCGATCGCCGCCGAGGCGGTGCGGGTCGCCGACGCCCTGGGGATCGAGGCCGTCTCCATGCGCCGGGTGGCGTCCGGGATCGGCGCCGGGACGATGTCCCTCTACAACTACGTGCCGCGCAAGGAGGACCTGTACGAGCTGATGGTCGACGCCGTCAGCGGGGAGTACGACTTCGCCCGGCCGAGCGGCGACTGGCGGGCCGACATGCTGGCACTGGCACGCCAGACGCGCGCGCTGATGCACCGCCACCCCTGGCTGCCGGGCCTGCTGAGCCCCCTCTACGGCTTCAGCCCCAACGCCCTGCGCTACCTGGAGCACAGTCTGGACTGCCTGACGCCGCTGGAGGTCCCGGACGCCGAGAAGCTGGAACTCGTGGCCGCCGTCAACGGCACCGTCGCGACCTATGTGACGGGCGAGCTCGCGCTGGCCGAGCGCGCCCGGTCGCTGCCCTGGAGCGAGGAGCAGGAGCAGGCCGTACGGACGGCCTGGCTCGGCTCCTGCCTGGCCACCGGGCAGTACCCGCGGCTGGCGGCGGCCCTCACGGGCGGCGGCCCGGTCCCGGGCGCCGGGCTGGACATGGCCGCGGTGTTCGACCGCACGCTGACGCGGCTGCTGGGGGCGTGGGATCCGGGGGCGGGCGCCGGCGCGGGGTCGGATCCGGCTTCGGGACCGGCTTCGGACCCGACCTCCTAGGTCCTGTCGTCAAAGTGGGGCCAGGCGGGACTTTGACGACAGGGCCTAGCGCCGCTCAGAGCAGGGCGAACTGCCCGCCCGGCCCCTCCTCCTGGTGGTCCAGCACCGAGGCCGGGCGCCGGGCCCGGGCCGGTGGCGGCAGCACCCCGGCCGCGCGCAGCTCCCCGGCAGCCAGGCCCGGGCCGGGCTCGAACGCGGCCCGCTCCGGGGCCAGATCGGCCAGCAGGGCCAGGGTGGTCACCAGGGCGAGCAGTTCCGAGGTCCAGCTCTGCGGCCACTCGGCGGGACCCAGCGCCTCCAGCCCGTCGGCGTCAGGGCCGCGGTGCGCGGTGCGCGCGGCGAACCAGGCCTCCAGCACCCGTACGCCCTGCGCCTCGTACTCCCAGGCCCCCTGCGGCACGGGCGACACCGTCCCGCTCCCGAGGCGCAGGGTCTCGCTGTCCGCGTCGTACGCGAGCCCGTCCGGCCAGGCCCCGACCGTCGAGCGGACGTACGGGCGGCGCCCGCCGGGCAGCCGCGGCGGCTCACCGCGGGCCCCGCGCAGCTGGACGGCGAGCAGCCGGTGCCCGAGCCGCAGCCCGGCCCGCCAGCGCTCGGGGTCGGCCGCGAGCGGGACCTCGTACCCGCGCGGCCCCGGGCGGCCGGCCGCGAGGATCCAGCACAGGAGCTCCTCGGGGGTGGCCCAGCCGCCGTAGCGCTCGCCCAGCAGGTCCAGCAGACCGGGGGCGAGATTCGGCTCCGCGCCGCCGGGGCGCCGGTGCAGCGGCCTGATTCGGCCGAGCCGGCCGGCCGGGAGGTGGGCGGTGACCAGCAGCTCCGGGGTCTCGACGGTGAACAGCTGGTGCTCGTCGCGGACCCGCCAGAGCTCCGGGCGGGCCGTGTCGATGAGCCGCTGGTCCGGCAGGAGCCACTGCTCGTCGAAGGGCTCGCGGAGCACCCGCACGGGCTCGGGGCAGGGCCCGGGCGCGTCGGCGAAACGGGCCGTGGACGCCGAGCGCTGGCCCGGCAGCGCGGCCGCCCCGGCGGCGGGCGTGCGCCTACGGCTGGGGCGGAACAGGCGTTCCCGCTCGGCTCCTTCGGAGCCGGTCAGAGCGGCCCAGCGGGCGCGCAGGGCGGCCGGATCGGGCGCGGCCACCCAGTCCCGGCCCAGGCGCAGGCCGCCCACGGACCAGGGCATCAGATCGTCCAGCAGCGGTACGTCGTCGCTCACGCCGCCGATGGTAGCGACGGCACCCGACGGCCGGGCCGCGTCCAGGCCGAAGCGCTAGGCTCCTTATGTACGCACATGTACTCACATGTACGCATCCACGCGGTCCGACCGAGGAGTGGGTCATGAGCCAGTACGACGAATACTCGACCCCGTCGCAGGCCGAGGGCGAGCGCCTCGACGAGGACATGGACGACAAGCAGCGCAAGGAGCGCCACCCCCAGACGATGCGGACCACGCCGTCCCAGGCGGAGGGTGAGCGCACCAAGGAGGACGAGCAGAAGAAGTGACGCCGTTTTCTTCTCCGGTCAGTGCGCGTCGACCGTCACGGTGAAGGAGAACCGGTCGCCGCGGTAGCGGATCCGCGCAACGTCCACCACCCGGCCGTCCTCGTCGTACGTCACGCCCGTGTAGTGCAGGATCGGGCTGAGCAGCGGGACCTGGAGCAGCTCGGCCGTCTCCGGGTCGGCGAGCCGCGCCTCCACCGTGTCCGTGATCCGGCTGATGCGCACGCCCACGACGTCCCGCAGCACCTTGGTCATCGGCCAGCGTTCGAGATCGGCCAGGTCCACCGCCTCCGCGAGCTGCGGGAGCACCGCGTTCTCCACCCAGTTGGTCGGCTCGCCGCTCTCGCGGTCGTACCGCAGCCGGCGGTAGGCGACCACCTCCGCCGTGTCCGGGAAGTGCTCCAGCAGCTCCCCGGACACAGCCGTGCGCCCGTGGCCGAGAATCTTCGTACGGTCACCCGACTGCTGGGCCACGATCGCGTCGACCGAGCCCAGCAGCCGCACCGGGGTGCTGCGCAGCGCCCCGGGCTCGATGAACGTGCCGCGCCGCCGGTGCCGGCTGATCAGTCCCTCGCCCTCCAGCTCCTTGAGCGCCTGCCGCATGGTCAGCACGCTCACCCCGTAGTGCTCGGCGAGCCGCTCCTCGGTGGGCAGGCGCAGCGAGGCGTCCGGAGTGCGCCCGAGTATCGAGGCGCGCAGTGACTGCGACACCTGATACCAGAGGGGCAGCTTCCGGTTCAGCACCAGCGAGTCGGGGGCGAAGGCGGTCACGGGTGGATCTCCGAACGGCTGGACAGGGGTGACGGCGGCGCATGCAGCGTATGCAGTGCCGGTCAGGCGCGGAAGTGGCGCTGCAGACCCTGCCACACGTCGTCATAGCCGCGCTGGAGGTGATCCGCGCCGGCCGCCTGGGCGGTGGCGGTGATCGGCCAGCGGGTCTCGAACATGAACGCCAGGCCGTCGTCGATCTTCTGCGGCTTCAGCTCGGCAGCGCTCGCCCGCTCGAAGGTCTCGTGGTCGGGGCCGTGCGCGGACATCATGTTGTGCAGCGAGCCGCCACCGGGGACGAAGCCCTCGGCCTTGGCGTCGTAGGCGCCCTCGATCAGGCCCATGTACTCGCTCATCACGTTGCGGTGGAAGTACGGCGGCCGGAAGGTGTCCTCACCGACCAGCCAGCGCGGGGCGAAGACGACGAAGTCCACGCCCGCCAGGCCCGGCGTGTCGGAGGGCGAGGTCAGGACCGTGAAGATCGACGGATCGGGGTGGTCGTAGCTGATCGAGCCCAGGACGTTGAAACGTCGCAGGTCGTAGACGTACGGGACGTGGCTGCCGTGCCAGGCCACCACGTCGAGCGGGGAGTGGTCGTAGGTCGCGGACCACAGGTTGCCGCAGAACTTGTTGACCACCTCGGTCGGGCGGTCGAGCAGTTCGGGCGCCTCGTACGCCGCCACCGGGGCCTGGAAGTCCCGTGCGGCCGCGAGGCCGTTGGCGCCGATCGGGCCGAGGTCGGGCAGCTGGAAGGGCTGGCCGTAGTTCTCGCAGACGTAGCCGCGGGCGTCGGAGTCCAGCAGCTCCACGCGGAAGCGGACGCCGCGCGGGATGAGGGCCACGTCGCCCGGGCGGGCGGCCAGCAGACCGAGCTCGGTGCGCAGCAGCAGCCCGCCGCGCTCGGGGACGATCAGCAGCTCGCCGTCGGAGTCGCTGAACACCCGGTCGGTCATGGGCGCGTTCGCGGCGTAGAGGTGGATGGCCATGCCCGTGCGCTGGGTCGCGTCACCGTTGCCGCCGAGGGTCCACAGGCCGGCCAGGAAGTCGGTGCCGGGGGCCGGGTCGGGCAGCGGGTTCCAGCGCAGCCGGTTCGGGTCCGCCGGGGCCTCGGTGAAGGGGCCGGTGCGCAGGGCCCCGTTGTCGATCCGGGTGAAGGGCGGGTGGGCGGCCGACGGGCGGATCCGGTACAGCCAGGAGCGGCGGTTGTGGCTGCGGGGCTCGGTGAAGGCGCTGCCGCTGAGCTGCTCGGCGTACAGGCCGAGGGGGGCGCGCTGCGGCGAGTTCCGGCCGAGCGGCAAGGCGCCGGGGACGGCCTCGGAGCTGTGCTCGTTCCCGAAGCCGGTGAGGTATTCCAGGGCCTCTGCCGTCTTCCTGGCCTGCTCGCTGCCGCCGGCCTGCTCGCTCATGTGCTGCTCCCGCTCCGTCGAAAGGAATCCTATGGTCGACAGTAGGATTCCGCGGCCCGCGCGTCAACGGTGTCCTGCCGCGGGTGGCCGGTTCACGCGGTTCCCGATTCGCCCGTGCGCAGGGGGATCCGAAAAGATGAACAATGCTCTACTCTCACGCGCATGTCGTGGACCCGCAGGTTTCCTGCCGTGCCGGCGGCGCTCCTCGCCGCCCTCCTCGCCCTTGTGTCCCTCCTCGCCGCCGCGCCCGCCGCCCGTGCGCACGAGGAGCGCCCGGTCACCCTCCCCGACGGCTCGGGATCCGTGCCCGAGTACCGCAGGGCGGAGCCGGACCTGATCGTCTGCAAGACCGACCGGCCCGCCTTCGAACGCCGGATATCCGCCTTCCCGGAGGAGCTCAGGCAGCGCAACCTCGCCCTGTACGACCGGTGCGAGAAGAGCGGCTACCGCCACCTCCAGCAGGCCGTCGACGCCGTCGACCGGCCGGGGATGAGCATCGCGATCCTCCCCGGCCTGTACGAGGAGGAGCCCTCGCTCGGGGCCCCGGCGGAGGAGTGCGCCGCACTGAAGGCCCCGAACTCCTCCCTCGGCTACCAGATCCTCAGCTACGAGCAGCAGGTCGCCTGCCGCCACAACCAGAACCTCGTCGCGATCCTCGGCAAGACGAACCTGCAGATCGAAGGCACCGGCGCCGCACGCACGGACGTCGTCATCGACGCCAAGTACCAGAAGCTGAACGCCATCCGTGCCGACCGGTCCAACGGCGTCTACTTCCGCAACTTCACCGCCCAGCGCACCACCTTCAACTCGCTGTACGTGCTGGCGGGCGACGGCTTCGTCATCGACGACGTCCTGACCCGCTGGAACGACGAGTACGGCTTCCTGACCTTCGCCAGCGACCACGGGCTCTACAGGAACTGCGAGTCGTACGGGAACGGCGACTCCGGCATCTACCCCGGCAGCGCCTCCGACATCAACGACGGCCGCGGCTACGACGTCCCCCGCTACTCCATCGAGATCACCGGCTGCCGCAGCCACCACAACATGGTCGGCTACTCCGGTACCGCGGGCGACTCGGTCTGGGTGCACGACAACGAGTTCGACCAGAACATGGGCGGCGCCTCGATGGACAGCGCCTTCCCCGGCCATCCCGGACTCCCGCAGAACCACGCCAAGTTCGAGCGGAACCTGATCCACGACAACAACCAGGACTACTACCGCCACGTCGCCGACGGCACCTGCGCCAAGCCGCCGATCGAGCGCGGCTACGAACGCGGTGTCGTCTGCCCGCAGATCTCCATGCCGCCGGGCACCGGCATCATCACCGCGGGCGGCAACTGGAACCTCTACGAGAACAACTGGGTGTACGGGAACCGGCGCGCGGGCTTCTTCCTCAGCGCGGTCCCGGCCTTCATGCGCGGTGAGGAGAAGTGGTCGAAGCAGACGGACACCTCCCACCACAACCGGTACGCCGCGAACACCATGGGCAAGGACAAGTCCGGCGCCGCCCGCCCCAACGGCATGGACGTGTGGTGGGACGGCCAGGGGCGCGGCAACTGCTGGCAGGACGGCCCCGACGGCTCCTCCCCGGGCACGGTCCCGCAGTGCGGTGAGCGCCGCGGCGCCGTCTCCGGGGCCTCGGCCCGGCTGGTCGGCGAACCGGTCAAGCTGGTCCAGCTCTTCGTCTGCGCGGACTACAACGTCCAGGCGCGCAAACTCCCCGCGGGCTGCGACTGGTACGGCGCGCGCGGTCTGGAGCGGGTGGAGACCCAGCTCGCGCTGGCCGTGGCAGCGGTCCTGCTGCTGGTCGGCGGGGCGCTGTGGTGGCGCCGACTGCGCGGTTCGCGCCTGGGCACGGCGGCCTCGCTCCTGGGCCTGGCGGGCCTGGGCCTGGACGTGGCCGGCTCCACCATGCCCCTGACCGCCACCTCCGTCCCCGCGCTCGCTCTCCTCCTCCTCGGCCTGTGGTGGACGGGCGTGGGTGTGGCACTGCGCCCCACCCGCCCCTGGCTGGCCCGCCTGACCCTGCTCCTGGGCGGGCTCACGCTGCTGGACGCCTTCGACAAGGCCGTCCTGATGATCCCCTGGACCCCGCTGAGCCCCGCCTGGCTCCGGGCCCTGGTCGCCGTGATCTGGATCCTCTGGACCGTCATCGCCTCAGCCCGCCCCGCCACCCCGGCCCACCCCGCCGACGCCCCGGGCGACGACCGCACCCCGGCCGCCACCGCCCCGGCCCCGGCCCTCGGCACGCCGACCACGCACCCCTCGACCACCCAGCCCTCGACCACCCCCACCACCCCGGAGGGCACGGCATGACCCGCACCCTGGCACGTCGACCGGCCGACGTACCGCCCGCGTCGGCTGCCGTACCGCTCGCGTCGGCCGACGTACCGCCCGCGTCGGCTGCCGTACCGCCTCGGCCGGCCGCCCGGCGGCCCCGGCGCTCCGGGGGAGGCCCGCGATGAGCGGTGCCGGCGGGGCCCGTACCGACGACCCGGCCCTGTGCGACGCCTGCGCAGGGCCACCGAGCCGGCCGCGCCCAGCCCGCCGGGCGGCCCGCGCCACGGCCCTGCTTACGCTCGTGCTGCTCCTCGCGGGCGGTGCGGCGACGGGCTGCGGCGGGCGGGCCACCACCCACCACAAGCCCGGCACCAGCCACGAGCAGGCCACCGGAAGCGTGGGCACCTTGCTCACCGCCGCCGACGGCACCGGCCACCGGCTGCGCGAGGTCCCGGCCGAGGGCGCGCCGGAGGTCCAGCTCACCGCCCGGCCCGACTCCGAGGACGGCTGGAACCTCCAGCTGACGGTGAGGAACTTCCGCTTCACCCCCGACAGCACCGGCGGCGCGGCCCTCCCGGGCGCGGGCCACGCGCACCTGGAGCTCGACGGCCGCAAGCTGGCCCGGCTGTACGGCCTCTGGTTCCACCTGCCCGCCGCCCAGGTCCCCGAAGGAACGCACACCCTGACCGTCCGCCTCTACGCGGACGACCACACCGCCTGGGCGGTATCCGGCAAACCGGTCGAGGGCACGACCCCGCTCACCGCCACCGCCCAGGCCGCACCCGGCGGCCACAGCCACGGCGGCACGCCGCCACCCCCGGCACAGCCCCCGGCGGTGCCCGAAGCCGACCGGACCGTCACCATCACCGTCCGGGAAGGCAAGGTCAGCCCCGCCCCCGCCCGCACCGAGCTACGGCGCGGGGAGAGGGTCGCCCTGCGCGTCACCAGTGACCAAGCGGACACCTTGCACGTCCACGGCTACGACAAGGAACTCGCCCTGCCCGCAGGCCAGGAGGCCACCCTGGTCCTGACGGCCGACCACACGGGCCTCTTCGAGGTCGAGACCCACGAGTCCGATCTCGTCCTGACCCAACTCCTCGTCCGATGACCCCGCCCCCTCCCGCACCCGCACCGGCCCCCACGGCCGACCCGGCACCTGCCCCCGCAGCCGCCCGCGAGGCCGGCCCCGTACCCGTCCCGGCGGCCGGCCGCGAGGCTGGGGCCGCGCCTGTCCCCGCGGACGGCCCCTCGGCTGCCCCGGCACCTGCCCCCGCGGCCAGCCACGAGGCTGGCCCCGCACCTGCCCCCGCGGCCGCGCATGCAGCGGGCGCGCCCGCGCCTTCACCCCCGCCCCTGCCCCGCCCCGCGCTCAGCGCCGTGATCCCGGCGACCGCGTCGGGTCGGCGGCTCGGACGCGGGCCCGAGCCCGAGCCGCCGGGTGAAGACGACCGCAGGACACCATCGTTGGCGGGCCGGTGGTGAGCCCGGTCGGGCCGGGTCTCCTCCCGGTCGCGGGCGGTGGCGCGGGCCCGGTCGCGGGCGGCGGCGCTGGCGGTCACGGCCAGGGCGTGGTCCTTCACCCGGCCGATCCGCTCACCGCGCTCGCGCACGGGATCGGCTCCCAGCACGATCTGCCCATCTCTCCCTTCTACGCGTTCGCCGGTGCCTTCGCCGCTCTGTTCGTCTCCTTTCTCGCGCTCGGCCTGCTCTGGTCCACCTCCCGCTTCCGCGGAAACCGCTCGGGGCTCGCCCTGCCCTCCGCCCTTCAGCGGGTGGCCGACGCGTCGGCCACCCGCACCGCCCTGCGCGGACTGGGACTCGCTGCCGCACTCGCCGTTCTGCTCCACCTCCTCCTCGGTCCCGACGACCCCGCACGCAACCCCGCTCCCGGCGCCGTCTACGTCCTCCTCTGGGTCGGACTCGTCCCCGCCTCCCTCCTCCTCGGCCCCGTTTGGCGCCTGCTCAACCCGCTCCGCACCCTGTACCGCCTGCTCTCCCGGGCCCTGCGTCGCCGCGGCCCCGGCCGCCCCCTCCCCGCCCGACTGGGGCAATGGCCGGCCGCCGCCGGGCTGTTCGGCTTCACATGGCTCGAACTCGTCGCTCCTGATCCCGCATCCACCACCACCCTCCTGATCGCCCTCGCCTCCTACGCCACCGTCCAACTCGCGCTGGCCGCCCGCTTCGGCGAGCGCTGGTTCGACGACGGAGACGCCTTCGAGGCGTACTCCGCCCTCCTGGCCCGGCTTTCCCCCCTCGGCCGTCGCAGCGACGGCCGCCTCGTCCTCCGTAATCCCTTCCACGGACTCGACGCGACACCCGAGCGGCCCGGACTCGTCGCCACCGTCTGCGTCCTGCTCGGCTCCACCGCCTACGACGGCTTCTCCGACAACCCCTCGTGGATCAACGCCCTACAGACCTCCCCCCTCGGCCGCACCCCCGCGGCCACCCTCGGACTGCTCGGTGCCATCGCCCTCGTCGCCACCCTGTACTGCCTCTGCGCGGCGGCCACCCGCCTCGTCAGCGGCCCGCACCCCAGCCCGCTGACCGCCTTCGCGCACTCACTCGTGCCGATCGCACTCGGCTATCTCATCGCCCACTACTTCTCCCTTCTTGTAGTCGAAGGACCACGCACAGTAAGCATGGCACTCGGCACTGACAACGCCTCCGAAGCCGCCCCACCCCTGGGTCCCGGGGCCCTCGCCGCCCTCCAGGTCATCGCCGTCGTCACCGGTCACGTGCTCGGCGTCGTCGCGGCCCACGACCGCTCGGTACGCCTCTTCCCGCCCGCGAAAGCCGTGGCCGGCCAACTGCCGCTGCTCGCGCTGATGATCACGTACACCGTCGGCGGGCTCAGCCTGCTGCTGAACTGAGGGCTGACTGAGGGCTGAACCGAGGCCCCCGGCGAACCCGAAAGCGAGGAACGGCATGATGGACCCCGTGCCTCCCGCCCCCTCCCTGCGCCGCGCGCCGATCCAGCAGCGCAGCGCCGACCGGCTCGCCCGGATCCTCGACGCCTGCGCCGAAGTGCTGGACGAGACCGGGTACGAAAACCTCAGCACCCGTGCCGTCGCGCAGCGCGCCGGCGTGCCGATCGGTTCCGTCTACCGTTTCTTCGGCAACAAGCGGGCCATGGCCGTCGCCCTCGCCCACCGCAATCTGGACCGCTACGCCGACGGCATCGCGGAGCGGCTCGCCGAGCTCCCGGCCACCCACTGGCGGCCCGTCGTGGACGCGGTACTGGACGAGTACCTGGCGATGAAACGCAGCGTCCCCGGCTTCGCGCTCATCGACTTCGGCGTGCCCGCGCCGCCGGCCGAGGGTCCGGACGTCGACCCCAACCGCCAGGTCGCCGCCCGTCTGACCGAACTGCTCTCCGCGCACCTCGGCCTGACGCCCGACGCCGTCCTGGAACGCGCCGTCCTGGTCGCCGTCGAGGCCACCGACGCCCTGATCCAACTGGCCTTCCGGACCGACCCGGCCGGGGATCCGGACATCGTTGCCGAGACCCGCGCGATGATGCACGCCTACCTGGCCCGCGTACTGGACTGAGCCGCTGCGGCCTCCCCGGACCCTGACGCCCCCGTCCCCGGCCCCCCTCTCCGGCCCGCCTCGCCCACCCCCCGTACTTGCTCCCGCACGACCCTCCCCTCCGTGCCTACCGGTCGGTATGCTCGAAGGGCCCGCGTATCCGCGCCGCAGCCTGCCGCCCTGGGAGGGCCCATGCCCCGCACCGCCCTGCGCATCTGTCCCCTCTGCGAAGCCACCTGCGGCCTGACCCTCACCATCGAGGGCACCGCGGTCACCGGGGCCCGAGGTGACCGCGAGGACGTCTTCAGCAAGGGCTTCATCTGCCCCAAGGGCGCCGCCTTCGGCCAGCTCGACGCGGACCCCGACCGGCTGCGGGCCCCCCTGGTCCGCCGCGACGGCCGACTCCAGGAGGCCACCTGGGAGGAGGCCTACGACGCCATCGCGGCCGCCGTCCCCGAGCTCGTCCGGGAGCACGGTGCCCTGTCGGTCGGCGTGGTCCTCGGCAATCCGAACTCCCACACCATGGCCGGCGCGCTCTACCCCCCGCTGCTCCTCAAGGCCCTCGGCACCCGCAACGTGTTCACCGCGAGCACCCTCGACCAGATGCCCAAGCACGTCTCCAGCGGGCTGCTCTTCGGCGACCCCTTCGCCATCGCGGTTCCCGATCTCGACAGGACCGACTTCCTGCTGCTCCTGGGCGCCAACCCGCTCGAGTCGAACGGCTCCCTGTGCACCGCCCCCGACTTCCCGGGCCGGCTCAAGGCCCTGCGCAGCCGCGGCGGCACCCTGGTCGTCGTCGACCCGCGCCGCACGCGCACCGCCGCGCTCGCCGACCGCCACCTCGCGCCGCGCCCCGGCAGCGACGCCCTGCTGCTCGCCGCCCTCGCACACACCCTGCTCGCCGAGAAGCTCGCCACCCCCGGCGAACTGGAGGAACACACCGAGGGCCTCGGGGAACTCGCCGACGCGCTCGGGAGTTTCACTCCTGAGGCCGTAGCCCCCGCCTGCGACCTTCCGGCCGACGAGATCCGCACCCTCGCCCGCGAGCTCGCGGCCGCGCCCACCGCCGCCGTCTACGGGCGGGTCGGCAGCTGCACCGTCGAGTACGGCACCCTGACCAGCTGGCTGGTCGACGTACTCAACATCCTCACCGGCAATCTCGACCGGCCGGGCGGAGTCCTCTTCCCCCTGCCGGCCGCCGGCCCCCGGCCCCGGCCCGCCGGACCCGGCAAGGGCTTCAGCCTCGGTCGCTGGCACAGCAGGGTCAGCGGGCACCCCGAAGCCAAGAGCGAACTGCCCACCGCCGCCCTGGCCGAGGAGATCGAGACCCCGGGGGAGGGGCAGCTCCGCGCGCTCATCTGCATCGCCGCCAATCCGGTCCTGTCCGCACCCGACGGCGACCGGCTCGACCGGGCGCTGGCCGGGCTCGACTTCATGGTCTCGGTCGACCCGTACCTGAACGAGACCTCACGCCACGCCCACGTGGTGCTGCCCCCGCCGCCGCCCTCGCAAAGTGCCCACCACGACTTCGCCTTCAACGGCTTCGCCATCCGCAACCAGGTGCGCTACACCCGCTCAGCCGTCCCCCTTGAGGCGGGCCGTCTCGACGAGTGCGACATCCACGCGCGCCTCGTCCTCGCCGTCTCCGGCATGCCCGGTGCGGTGGGCCCGGAGGCCGTCGACGAGATGGCCGTCCAGGGTGCCCTGGCCAAGGAGACCGCCGATCCCCGCTCCCCGCTGCACGGGCGGGATCCGGCGGACCTCGCCGGCCTGCTCACCGGGGACAGCGGTCCCGAGCGCCGCCTCGACCTGATGCTGCGACTCGGGCCGTACGGAGACCGGTTCGGCGCGGATGCCGAAGGCTCGCTCAGCCTGGAGCGACTCCTCGCGCACCCGCACGGCATCGACCTGGGTCCGTTGCGGCCCCGGCTCCCGGGCGGGCTGACGACCCGCAGCGGCAGGATCGAGCTGCTCCCGGAACCGATCGCGGCCGAGCTGCCCAGGCTGCGGGAGTCCCTCGCCCACCACCCCGCCACCCTGGTGCTCGTGGGCCGCCGCCATCTGCGGTCCAACAACAGCTGGTCTCACAACGTCCCGGCCCTCACCGGAGGTTCCAACCGCTGCACCCTCCAAGTCCACCCGCGGGACGCCGGCCGGCTGGGTCTCACCGACGGGGGACGGGCCCGGGTCACCGCGGACGGCGGGAGCCTGGAGGTGCCCGTCGAGGTCACCGAAGCCGTCCGCGCCGGTGTGGTGAGCCTTCCGCACGGCTGGGGCCACGACCGTCCCGGGACCCGGCTCTCGGTGGCTTCCGCCGTGCCCGGCGTGAACGTCAACCAGCTGCTCGACGGCACCCGGCTCGACCGGCTGTCCGGCACCGCGGTGCTCAACGGGTTCCCCGTCGAACTGACACCCCTGCCCTGAGCTGGGGTTTTGCTCGTATTGCTCACACGTGGACGTCTTGTTGGCCCGGGGAAGCGGCACCTACCTTCCCCACATGCTGACCTTCCTCGGCTTCGCCATGATCGCGACCTTCCTGGTCCTGATCATGATGAAGAAAATGTCGCCCATCGCGGCGCTCGTCCTCATCCCCGCACTCTTCTGCGTGTTCGCAGGCAAGGGCGCGCACCTCGGCGACTACGTCATCGAAGGCGTCGGCAAGCTCGCACCGACCGCCGCCATGCTGATGTTCGCCATCGTCTACTTCGGGGTGATGATCGACGTCGGCCTCTTCGACCCGATCGTGCGCGGCATCCTGCGCTTCTGCAAGGCGGACCCGATGCGGGTGGTGGTCGGCACGGCCGTCCTCGCCGCGATCGTCTCGCTCGACGGCGACGGGTCGACCACCTTCATGATCACCGTGTCGGCCATGTATCCGCTGTACAAGCGGCTCGGCCTGAGCCTCGTGGTCATGACGGGGGTCGCGGCCACGGCCAACGGCGTCATGAACACCCTGCCCTGGGGCGGTCCCACGGCACGCGCCGCCACCGCACTCAAGCTCGACGCCGCCGACATCTTCGTCCCGATGATCCCGGCCCTCGCGGTGGGCCTGCTCTTCGTGTTCGTCCTGGCGTACGTCCTCGGCGTCAAGGAGCGGCGCCGCGTCGGCATGCTGGTCCTGCCCGGCCAGGCGGAACCCGGGACTGCGGAAACCTCCCTCGTCCCGGCCGCCCCCCGCTCGACCGCGGCCGACGCCGAGGCGGATGCCGAAGCCACCGGGCCCTCCTCCACCGCCGCCACCTCCTCCACCACCGCAGCCACCGGCTCGGATCCCGTCCCGCGGGCGGGCGCCGCCGCGTCGACGCCCGAGGACGGTTTCCAGGGCCTCGACCCCCACCGCGCCACCCTGCGACCGCGCCTCTACTGGTTCAACGCCGGCCTCACCGTCGCGCTCCTCACCGCGATGATCATGGAGCTGCTGCCCATCCCGGTGCTCTTCCTGCTCGGCGCCGCCCTCGCACTCACCGTGAACTTCCCCCACATGCCGGACCAGAAGGCCCGCCTCGCCGCCCACGCCGACAACGTCCTGAACGTCGCCGGCATGGTCTTCGCCGCCGCCGTCTTCACGGGCGTCCTCACCGGCACCGGCATGGTCAAGCACATGGCCGACTGGCTCGTCGGCGCCATCCCCGAGGGCATGGGCCCGCACATGGCGCTCGTCACCGGTCTGCTGAGCCTCCCGCTCACCTACTTCATGTCCAACGACGGCTTCTACTTCGGTGTGCTGCCCGTCCTCGCGGAGGCCGGCGCCGCCCACGGAGTCTCCTCGCTCGAGATCGCGCGCGCCTCCCTGGTCGGCCAGGCGCTGCACATGTCGAGCCCACTGGTTCCGGCCGTCTACGTCCTCGTCGGGATGGCCAAGGTCGAGTTCGGCGACCACACCCGTTTCACCGTGAAATGGGCTGCTCTGACCTCTCTCGTCGTCCTCGCGGCAGGGATGCTTTTCGGCATCATCTGATCCGCGCCGGCCCTGGCCACCAAAAACTACCGACGCTAGTTTGTAAGGTGTTCGCGAGGTCGGACCTACGCGCTCGTGCGTGCTCGGGAGGAATGCCATGAAGGCCCACGACGGGATGTACATAGACGGCGAGTGGCGGCCTGCCGTCGGACGCGACCGGATCGAGGTCGTGAATCCTGCCGACGAGCAGGTCATCGCCGAGGTCCCGGCCGGGACCGGCGAGGACGTGGACGCGGCCGTACGCGCGGCCCGCGCGGCCTTCCCCAGCTGGGCGGCCACGCCTGCGGCCGAGCGGGGCGCCCTGATCCGCGCGCTCCGCGACGTGCTGCAGGCCCGTAAGGCCGAGATCGCCGACACCATCACCGCCGAACTCGGCTCGCCGATCGGCTTCTCGACGGCGGTCCATGTCGGCTCGCCGATCGCGGTGGCCTCCTCCTACGCGGAGCTCGCGTCCTCGTACGCCTTCGAGGAGCGGATCGGGAACTCCACCGTGCTGATGGAGCCGGTCGGCGTCGTCGGAGCCATCACACCGTGGAACTATCCGCTGCACCAGGTCGTTGCAAAGGTGGCGCCCGCTCTCGCCGCCGGCTGCACCATCGTCCTCAAGCCCGCCGAGGACACCCCGCTGACCGCACAGCTCTTCGCCGAAGCCGTGCACGAGGCGGGCATCCCGGCGGGAGTCTTCAACCTGGTGACCGGTACCGGCCCGGTCGCCGGGCAGGCCCTGGCCGCGCACGAGGGAGTCGACCTCGTCTCCTTCACCGGCTCGACCGCCGTCGGCAAGCAGATCGGCGCCACCGCCGGCGCCGCCGTCAAGCGGGTCGCCCTCGAACTGGGCGGCAAATCGGCCAATGTCATCCTGCCCGGCGCCGACCTGGCCAAGGCCGTCGCGGCAGGCGTGGGCCACGTCATGAACAACACCGGCCAGAGCTGCAACGCGCTCACCCGCATGCTCGTCCACCGCGACCGGTACGAGGAGGCCGTCTCGCTCGCGGCCGCCGCCGTCGCCGAGTTCCCCACCGGCGACCCGCGCGAGCCGGGCACCCGCGTCGGCCCGGTCGTCAACGCCAAGCAGCACGAGCGTGTCCGCGGCTACATCGCGAAGGGCGTGGAGGAGGGCGCACGCCTCGTCGCGGGCGGCCCGGACGCACCGCGCGAGCAGGGGTACTTCGTCGCCCCGACCGTGTTCGCCGATGTCACCCCCGACATGACCATCGCCCAGGAGGAGATCTTCGGCCCGGTGCTGTCGATCCTCCCGTACGAGGACGAAGAGGAGGCCCTGCGCATCGCCAACGGCACCGTCTACGGCCTGGGCGGCGCCGTATGGGCCGAGGACGAGGCGACGGCCGAGGCCTTCGCGCGCCGCATGGACACCGGGCAGGTGGACATCAACGGCGGTCGCTTCAACGTGCTCGCGCCCTTCGGCGGCTACAAGCAGTCGGGTGTCGGCCGCGAGCTGGGCCCGCACGGCCTGGCGGAGTACCTCCAGACCAAGTCCCTGCAGTTCTGATCCCGAGGGCCGCCCGGTCTCCCCGCACGCTCGGCCCCATCCACACCGCACCACACCGCACCTCCGCCCTCATCGCACCGGAAAGACGAGACGACGACCATGGTCCGCGCCGCCATCCTGCCCGCCGTCGGAGCTCCGCTGGAGATACGGGAGATCGTGCTGCCCGATCCCGGCCCCGGGCAGGTCCGGGTGCGGCTCACCGCAGCCGGGGTCTGCCACTCCGACCTCTCCCTCACCACCGGCACCATGCGGGTCCCCGTGCCCGCCGTCCTCGGCCACGAGGGCGCGGGTACGGTCCTCGCCGTCGGGGAGGGCGTCAGCCACGTCGCCCCCGGCGACGGCGTGGTGCTCAACTGGGCCCCGTCCTGCGGCCGGTGCCACCACTGCGTCCTCGGCGAGGTCTGGCTGTGCGCCTCGGCGCTCTCCGGCGTCGGCGCCGTCTACGCCCACGACGCGGAGGGGGTGGAGCTGCACCCCGGACTGAACGTGGCCGCCTTCGCCGAGGAGACCGTCGTCGCGGCCAACTGCGTGCTGCCCGCGCCCGCCGGCATCCCGCTCGCCGAGGCCGCCCTGCTCGGCTGCGCCGTCCTCACCGGCTACGGGGCCGTCCATCACAGCGCCCAGGTCCGCCCCGGCGAATCGGTGGCCGTCTTCGGCGTCGGCGGAGTCGGTCTGTCCGCCCTCCAGTCCGCCCGGGTCGCCCAGGCGGGCCCCGTCATCGCCGTCGACGTGTCCCCGGCGAAGGAGGAGCTTGCCCGCGCCGCCGGGGCCACCGACTTCGTGCTCGCCTCCGACACCACCGCCAAGCAGATCCGCGCGCTCACCGGCGGGCACGGCGCGGACGTCGCCGTGGAGTGCGCGGGCCGGGCGCAGAGCATCCGCGCGGCCTGGGAGTCCACCCGTCGCGGCGGCCGCACCACGGTCGTCGGCATCGGGGGCAAGGAGCAGCAGATCACCTTCCACGCCCTGGAGATCTTCCACTTCGCCCGCACCCTCACGGGCTGCGTCTACGGCAACAGCGACCCCGCCGTGGACCTCCCGGTGATCGCCGAGCACGTCCGCGCGGGCCGCCTCGATCTCGGCGCGCTGGTCACCGACCGCATCACCCTCGACGGCATCCCGGCGGCCTTCGACGCGATGCTCGCGGGCAAGGGCGGCCGCTCGCTGGTCGTCTTCTAGCCCGTTCTCAGCTCTTCACCCGGCTGGACGCTCCGGTGGGGCGTCCAGCCGGGCGTCCTTCAGAGCCGCGTACTGGAGCGCCAGCCCGTCCAGCAGCGCCGCCAGGCCCGTCTCGAAGGCGCCCTCGTCCACCTCGCGCTGCCGCTCGGCCAGCAGGTGGGCCTGGCCCAGGTGGGGGTAGTCCGCCGGGTCGTATGCCGTGCGGTCGTCCACGAACCCCCGGGCGAACGAGGCGACCGCCGAGCCCAGGATGAAGTAGCGCATCAGCGCGCCGATCCGGGTCGCCTGCGCCGGCGGCCAGCCCGCCGCCGTCATCGCGCCGAACACCGCGTCCGCCACCCGTAGTCCGGCCGGGCGGCGGCCCGGCCCGCGCGCCAGCACCGGGACGATGTGCGGATGGTCCGACAGGGCGTCCCGGTAGGAGTGCGCCCACGCGTGCAGGGCCCCGCGCCAGTCCTGGCAGGCCCCTTCGAACATCGACAAGTCGACCCGCGCGCTCACCGCGTCCGCCACCGCCTCCAGGATCTCGTCCTTGGTCCGGAAGTGGTTGTACAGGGAGGGTCCGCTGACCCCGAGCGCGGCCGCCAGCCGACGCGTCGACACCGCCTCCAGCCCTTCCGCGTCCACCAGCGCACCCGCCGCCTCGACGATCCGGGCTCTGCTGAGGAGGGGCTTGCGCGGTCTGGCCATGCGCCACATAGTAGGCCCTGCCCGCCATAAACTACCGGCGCTAGTTAAAAGCCCGGACGAGGTGCCCGGAGGTGCCCGGTGAACATGGAGCTGAGCGAGGAGCAGGCCGCCGTACGCCGGCTCGCCCGCGAGTTCACCGAGCGCGAGGTGGCCCCGTACGCCGCCGCCTGGGACCGTGCCGAGAGCGTGGACCGGGCCGTCGTGAAGAAGCTCGGGGCCCTGGGCTTCCTCGGGATGACCGTCCCCGAGGAGTACGGCGGCTCCGGCGGCGACCACCTCGCCTACGTCCTGGTCACCGAGGAGCTCGGGCGCGGCGACTCCGCCGTGCGCGGGATCGTCTCGGTCTCCCTCGGCCTCGTCGCCAAGACCATCGCGGCCTGGGGGACCGAGGAGCAGAAGCGCGCCTGGCTGCCCCGGCTGTGCTCCGGCGACGCGCTCGGCTGCTTCGGCCTGACCGAACCCGGCACGGGCTCCGACGCGGGCGCCCTCACCACCCGCGCCGTGCGGGAGGGGGACTCGTACGTCCTCGACGGCAGCAAGATGTTCATCACGAACGGCACCTGGGCCGACGTGGTGCTCCTCTTCGCCCGCACCGGCGAGGAGCCCGGCCACCGCGGGGTCAGCGCCTTCCTCGTCCCCACGGACACCCCGGGTCTGAGCCGCCGCGAGATCCACGGCAAACTCGGCCTGCGCGGCCAGGCCACCGCCGAGATCACCCTCGACGGCGTGCGCGTGCCCGCCTCCGCGCTGCTCGGCCCCGAGGGCAAGGGCTTCTCGGTCGCCATGTCCGCCCTGGCCAAGGGCCGGATGTCGGTCGCCGCCGGCTGCGTGGGCATCGCCCAGGCGGCGCTGGACGCGGCCGTTTCGTACGCCGCCCAGCGCGAGCAGTTCGGAAAGCCGATAGCCCACCACCAGCTGGTCCAGGAGCTCATCGCCGACATCTCCGTCGACGTGGACGCGGCCCGGCTGCTGACCTGGCGGGTCGCGGACCTCATCGACCGCGGCCAGCCCTTCGCCGTCGAGTCCTCCACCGCCAAGCTCTTCGCCTCCGAGGCCGCCGTGCGCGCCGCGAGCAACGCCCTCCAGGTGCACGGCGGTTACGGTTACATCGACGAGTACCCGGCGGGCAAGCTGCTGCGCGACGCCCGCGTGATGACCCTGTACGAGGGCACCAGCCAGATCCAGAAGCTGCTCATCGGCCGCGCCCGCACGGGAGTGTCCGCCTTCTGAGCCCCCCCGGCCGTCCTTCGCCTCCATCGGAGGGCCGATCTCCGCTAAGCGCTTGCTCACCCTCCGGTAAGGTGTTCATTCCTGCAAGGCGAAGAGGGTGAGCGAGAGATGGACAGCGCGGTGGAGACCGGCGGCTACCAGCCGTGGTCGGAGGTCACCCCCGACGCCGCGCGGCGGCTGCTCGTCGCCGCCGTCGAGGCCTTCGCCGAGCGTGGGTACCACGCCACCACCACGCGTGACATCGCCAGTCGCGCCGGCATGAGCCCGGCCGCGCTCTACATCCACTACAAGACCAAGGAAGAGCTGCTCCACCGCATCAGCCGGATCGGCCACGACAAGGCGCTGGAGATCCTCACCGCGGCGGCCGAGGGCCCCGGCTGCGCCGCCGACCGGCTCGACGCCGCCGTGCGGTCGTTCGTCCTGTGGCACGCGGCGCACCACACCACCGCGCGCGTGGTCCAGTACGAGCTCGACGCCCTCGCTGCCGAGCACCGCTCCGAGATCGTGGCGCTGCGCCGGCAGAGCGACGCCGTCGTGCGCCGCATCCTCGTGGAGGGGGTCGCGGCGGGGGAGTTCGACGTGCCCGACGTGCCGGGCACCACCCTCGCCGTGCTGTCGCTGTGCATCGACGTGGCCCGCTGGTTCAACGTGGCCGGGCAGCGCACGCCCGACGAGGTCGGCGCGCTCTACGCCGACCTCGTGCTGCGCATGGTGGCCGCGCGGCCGCGCCCTCAGAAGTAGCGGCCGCGCCCTCAGAAGTAGTAGCGGGACACCGCTTCGGCCACGCACACCGGCTTGTCGCCGCCCTCGCGCTCGACCGTGACGGTGGCCGTGACCTGCACGCCGCCGCCCGCCTCCGCGACCTCCGTGATCACGGCCGTGGCGCGCAGCCGGGAGCCGACCGGCACCGGAGCCGGGAAACGCACCTTGTTCGCCCCGTAGTTGAGGCCCATCCGCATGCCCTCGACCCGCATGACCTGCGGTACCAGGCTGGGCAGCAGGGACAGCGTCAGGTAGCCGTGCGCAATGGTGGAACCGAAGGGTCCGGACGCCGCCCGCTCCGGGTCCACGTGGATCCACTGGTGGTCCCCGGTGGCGTCCGCGAAGAGGTCGATCCGCTTCTGGTCCACCTTCAGCCACTCGCTGGGGCCGAGCGGCGCGCCGATCCCGGCGTGCAGCTCCTCGGCGGACGTGAAGATCCTCGGCTCGGCCATGCCCTGCTCCTGTCTTCTCGACTACGACTGACGTGCGGGCGACTGCCGCTGGTGTGCGACCGGGCGAACAAGCGCTTGCTCAGCATGGTGGGACGGTATGGGTATGTCAACGGACCTCCGACTACCCTCGGCCGGGTGCCGCAGATTCCCGAGAACATCCACGAGCTCACCGTCGGCCAGCTGTCCGCCCGCAGCGGCGCGGCCGTCTCGGCGCTCCACTTCTACGAGGCCAAGGGCCTGATCAGCAGCCGCCGCACCTCCGGCAACCAGCGCCGCTACACCCGCGACGCACTGCGCAGGGTGGCCTTCGTGCGCGCCGCCCAGCGCGTGGGCATCCCCCTGGCCAGCATCCGCGAGGCACTCGCCCGCCTCCCCGAGGAGCGCACCCCCAACCGCGAGGACTGGGCCCGCCTCTCCGAGGCGTGGCGCGCCGAGCTCGACCAGCGGATCAGCCAACTCGGACGCCTGCGCGACCACTTGACCGACTGCATCGGCTGCGGCTGCCTGTCCCTGGAAACCTGCGCCCTGTCCAACCCGGACGACGCCTTCGGCGACCGGCTCACCGGCTCGCGGCTGTAGGCCGGCGCTCCTCCAGCGCCGCCGTCACCAGCTCGGCGTTCGACCGCGCCGGCCGCCCGTCCGGCAGGTGCAGTACGTCTCCTACGCCGGTCCGCGCGCCCGCGCCGCACCGTACGGCCAGCCGCAGCACCGGCCAGGCGGCCGCCTCCCGCCCGTACAGCAGCACCGCCACCGGCGGCAGGCCGGGCAGCGCGGCCACCAGGGCGGGATCGGCCGACGCGAGCTCGGCCAGGAGCCGGACCCGGGCGGGCTCGCGCACCGGCCAGGACAGGAACCGTCGCATCGGCTCCGGCCCGGCCGCTCCGCCCAGCGCGACCTCCGCGTCCACCGCGACGCCCCGCGCCAGCAGGACCTCGGCCAAGTCCGTGGCCCCGGGCTCCGCGAAGTCCACGACCGCCCGGTCCGGCAGCACCGACCACGACCGCACCCGCTCCAGGCGCCCCGCGGGATCGGGCTCTGCCCCGATGCTCGCGCACACCGAGAGCGGCACACCGACCCCCGCGCCCCGCAGCGCCTCCAGCGCCGGCCCGACCACCCGGGGCGAGAGGCTCTCCCTCCCGCACGGGGTCCGCGGGTGCACCAGTACCTCCCCGGCCCCGGCGGCGACCGCCCGCCACGCCGCTTGCGCCAGGTCCCCCGGCGACATCGGCACGGCCGGCCCGTCGGCGGCACTCCGGGAGCCGTTCAGCGACACCGGCAGCGCAGGACCCACGCCGGGGCGCGGGCTCACGCGGCTCCCGGGCTCGCGCGGTGCCGCGGCCTCACGCCGTGCCCCGGGCTCGCGTCATGTCCCGTACTTGTGCCGTGCCCCGGGCTCACGCCGCCCCCGCCGTGGGGGTGTCCGCCAGCGCCGGCCTCGGCACCACGATCCCGCAGCCCGCGCACACCGGACCGTCCCAAGCCCAGGCCCCTTCCCACGGGCCGTGCCCGGAGCTCCCGTCGGCCCCGGACGGAACGCGCCTCGGCGCCGCCGTCACCGGCGGCCAGCGCAGCTCCTGCTCCCCGCAGACCGGGCACCCGGTGCCCGGCTCCGACTCCAGTGCCCGCACCAGCCTGCGCAGTACCTCCCCCAGCGCCCCCTCCGGCCGCACGCCCGGATCCGCGCACCGCACCACCGCGTCCCCGCTCCCGCCCCACGCCCACTCGGGCCGGCGCAGGCCGTGGTGCTTCTCCCGTCTGCGTCGCTCCGCGAACTGGCGCTCGTACTCCAGCCACACCGCCCGCGCCTCCTCCAGCTCCTCCAGCGCGGCGACCAGCCGCAGCGGATCCGCCCCGCGGTCCTCGGGGGCGATCCCGTGCCGGTCGCACAGGTGCCACCAGGTGGCCCGGTGCCCGTACGGCGCGAACCGCTCCAGGCAGCGGCGCAGCGAATGGCGCCGCAGGGCGCGGTCGTTGCGCGCGTCGCGCACCTGATAGGCCAGACTCCGGAATCCCGCCATCACACCATCACCTCCGCCGATGTGCCCAACATGCCCGGCCGGGGGTGGGCGCATGCGGGGGCGGTCGAGGCGTGCGGGTGGCACGTGGCCGGAAGTCAGCGCCCCATGCGCCCCGCTCCCACCACGAGCCGGGCCAGTTCCTCGTGGCAGATGTCGCTGTGCGCCCCCGAGGGGGCGCCGCCGCGCCGCACCACGGAGCCCGCGTCCACACTGACGCAACCGGTCGCGGGCACCCCCTCGCGCAGGGCCGCGTCGAGGCTCAGCCGCGGCGCGCCCGGCACCGCCCGCACCCCGTCGTGCCCGACCGCGCCCCAGCGCTCGTCGAAGCCGAGCAGACCGGCCGAATCGCCTGCCATCCGGGCGGCGAGCGGGTAGAACACCCTCAGTGCCGAGTCGTGCGGTGAGTGGCAGGCCACCACCGGTCCGTCGACCCTGCCGTGGAGGCCGCGCAGGGCGCCGCCGTTGCGTTCGTCGTGCGGCAGCCGGTCGGCGAACGCGTAATGGGAGAAGGCCCCTTGGAGCAGGGTCACGGACTTCACGTAACGGGCTCCGGCCGGCACCGCGCGCAGCGAGAACGACACCACCCGCGCCCCGAAACTGTGCCCGATCAGATGGAAGCGCAGCGCCGGACGGCTGGCCGCGAGCTCTGCCAGGACCGGGCCGAGCCCGCGTTCGCCGACCACTCCGGCCCGCTTCTTCATCTTGTAGTACGTCGCCTGCCGCAGCAGTTCCTTGGCGCCTCCCCACAGGCCGCGCAGCCCGCCGCCGAGCGCGAGGCCCGGCTCGTCGGCGCCCCTGGCCGGCGCGCCCGCCTCGACCAGGGCGAGGGTGAGGGTCCGGCAGACCTCCAGTACGTCGTCCACGAAGATCGCGGGAACCGACGGGGCGGCCGCCGTGGCCACCGCGTCCACCCCCGCCAGCTCCCGGACGAGGGCGCCGAACTCGATGAAGGCGACCGCCGAGTCGGGCCGCTCCTCCAGCAGCTGCGCCACCCTGTCCAGCTCCGCCCGCCGCCCCGGCCAGAACGCGTCGAGTGCTTCCCGGGTGGCGGGGTCCAGCGCCGTACCGGCGTCGGCGGGTACGGCGGGTACGGCGACGGCGCCGGGCGCGTCGAAGTCGGGTATCGGCTCGTCGGAGAAACGCATCGCGGGCCATACGACGCCCACGTAGCCCAGGCGCACCCCCGGCCCGACGAGCCCCGGGAAGGGGGCGAAGAAGCGGTCGTAGAGCCGGGTCGCCGTGGAGCGGTCGCTGTTCCAGCCGTGCGCGAAGACCAGGACGTCCGTGGCCTCCATCCGGGCCACCATCCCCTGCGTCGCCCGGTCGACGTCCCCTTCGGAGTCGAAGGTCAGCTCCGCGTACGGCCCGACCCCGATCCCGGCCCCGATCCCGGCCCCGATCCCGGCCCCGATCCCGGCCCCGATCCCGGCCCCGATCCCGGCCCCGCCACCGATCCCCGCCATGACGACCCCCTCAACGCCCTGCCTCCAGCCGCAGCACTGGCCAGCATCCTGCTGTCGTGCCCGTCCGGCCAGCCCCCCGGCACGGTCGGCTCACGCGTAGAGCAGGTACTGCCGGCGCACCGCCTCGAACCGCGCCAGCTCCGCCGCCCAGTCGCCCACGATCTCCTCCACCCCGGCCCCCGCGTCCACCATCGTCCGCACCCGGTCCGAGCCGGTCAGCCGGTCGATCCAGTGGTCCGCGCGCCAGCCGAAGCCGCTCCACGCCCGGCGGGCGGTGACCAGCAGTCCGATCCCGGCCCGCACGGGGTCGAAGGACTCCCGGTCATGGACGATCAGCCGCACACCGCCGCACACCTTCCCCACGTGCTGGGAGAAGGTCGGTGTGAAGTAGGCCTCCCGGAACCACACGCCGGGCAGCTCCAGTGCGTTCGCCGCCTCGGCCCACCGGCGGTCGACGCCCGGCGCGCCCAGCACCTCGAACGGGGTGGTCGTCCCGCGCCCCTCGGAGAGGTTCGTCCCCTCGAACAGGCAGGTGCCCGCATACGCCAGAGCCGTGTCCGCGGTCGGCATGTTCGGGCTCGGCGGCACCCAGGGCAGCCCGGTCTCCCCGAAGAACGACCCCCGCCGCCACCCGGACATCGACACCGTCCGGAGCCTGACCGGCCCTCGGGGAAAGGACCCGCCGTTCAGGAACTCGCCGTTGAAGAGCAGGGCCAGCTCGGCCGCCGTCATCCCGTGCGCCAGGGCGATCGGCTCCCGGCCGACGAAGCTCGCGTACGGCCGTCGCAGCACGGGTCCCGCGGCCCGTCGGCCGCCCACCGGATTGGGCCGGTCCAGCACCACCACCGCCTTGCCGGCGAGCGCGGCGGCGCGCATGCAGTCGTAGAGGGTCCAGATGTAGGTGTAGAAGCGCGCCCCGACGTCCTGGATGTCGAAGACGACGGTGTCGATCCCGGCCGCCGTGAACACGTCCGCGAGCCGCTGCCCGCTCAGGCCGTACGTGTCGTACACCGGCAGCCCGGTCGCCGGATCGCGCCCCGCCCCCTCGGCGTCGCCCGCCTGCGCCGTGCCGCGGAACCCGTGCTCGGGCCCGAACACCGCGACCAGCTCCACCCGGGCGTCCGCGTGCAGGACGTCGACCAGGTGCCGGGCGTCGGCCGTGATCCCGGTGGGGTTGGTGACCACCCCGACCTTCTGACCGGCCAGCACGCCGTAACCGTCCGCGGCCAGACGCTCGAAACCGGTCCTGACCCGGCCGCCCCGCGGCCCGCTCGCCCCGGCGGTCCCGCCCGGCTCGGCGGCTCCCACCGTCCCCAGCGCGCCCATGGCCCCCGCCAGTCCCAGCACCCCGCGTCGTGACACCGTCATCCGGCCACGCTACGAGGCACACCCCTTCCGCCCGAACATACCGACTGGTTAGTCTGCTCGACGTCCGGACCCAGCACGCCCCCACCGGGCATCCGCATCCGGCCGTACGAGAGGTGATCCCCGTGAGCGCGTACCAGGACCAGCGAGTCGTCGTCACCGGAGCGGGAGGTGGCATCGGCGCCGCCCTCGCCCACCGCTTCGCGGCCGAGGGCGCCACGGTGGTGGTCAACGACCTCGACCCGGCCAGGGCCGCCGCCGTGGCGGCAGCGATCGGGCCGCGGGCGATCCCGCTCGCCGGGGACGCGTCGGAGATCGTGGCCGAGGCCCGCAAGGCGCTCGGCGGCACGGTCGACACCTACTGCGCCAACGCCGGGCTCGCCTCGGGCGGAGACGCGTTCGCCGACGAGGCCGTCTGGGAGGCGGCCTGGGACACCAACGTCATGGCGCACGTGCGCGCCGCCCGCCTGCTGCTGCCGGACTGGCTGGAGCGGGGCGGCGGCCGGTTCGTGTCCACCGTCTCCGCCGCCGGGCTGCTGACCATGATCGGAGCGGCCCCGTACAGTGTCACCAAGCATGGTGCGCTCGCCTTCGCCGAATGGCTTTCGCTGACCTACCGCCACCGCGGCGTCCAGGTCCACGCGATCTGCCCGCAGGGGGTGCGCACCGACATGCTGACCGCCGCGGGCTCGGCGGGCGAACTCGTCCTCGCGCCGACCGCGATCGAGCCGGAAGCGGTCGCGGATGCGCTGTTCGACGGCATGGAGAAGGGACGCTTCTTGATCCTGCCGCACCCCGAGGTCGCCGGTTACTACGCCGCCCGCGCCACCGAGCCGGACCGCTGGCTGAGCAACATGAGCCACCTCCAGCAGAAATGGGAGACCAGGTGATCTCCTCGTACGCCGCCAAACCCTGGCTCGCCCTCCTCAGCCCGGCCCAGCGGGCGCCCCACACGCCGCCGGCCACCGTGCTGCACGCCTTCCGTGCGGCCGCCGCCCGCGCCCCCGGGCGCACCGCGCTGGCCTATTTCGACGGCCGGATCGGATACGCCGAGGCCGACGCGCTCTCCGACTCCGTCGCCGGCCACCTCGCCGCGCGGGGCGTCCGCCGCGGGGACCGGGTCGCGGTCATGCTCCAGAACACCCCGCACTTCGTGCTCGCCGTACTGGCCGCCTGGAAGGCCGGGGCCGTGGTCGTCCCGCTCAATCCCATGTACAAAGCGGGCGAGGTCGGGCACATCCTCCGCGACGCCGGGGCGGCCGCACTGGTCTGCGAGGGCCGCGCGTGGAGCGCGTACCTTCGCGGGGCCGTGGACGGCAGCGCCGTACGGACGGTCCTGACCGCCTCCGACGCGGACTTCCAGACGCGCCACGACCCGCGGCTCTTCAGCCCGGCGCCGGAGGCTCCGGCGCCCCAGACTCCGGCGCCCGAGGCCCCCGCGGCCCAGACTCCGGCGCCCGAGGCGCCCGAGGCCGGCCCGTCGGCCCCCGCCGTCGACGACTTCGCCACCGTGGCCCGCCTCGGCCACCCCGCGCCGGACGCCCCCGCCCTCACCGCCGCCGACACCGCCCTGATCAGCTACACCTCCGGCACCAGCGGCGCCCCCAAGGGTGCGATGAACCCGCACGGCGCGCTCACCCACAACGCCGGCCGGCAGGTCGCCGGCCACCCCCTGTCCGAGGGCGCCACCTACTTCGCCCTGGCGCCCCTCTTCCACATCACCGGCATGGTGTGCGAGCTCGCCGCCTGCTTCGTCAACGCCGGGACCCTCGCCCTCGCGCACCGCTTCGACGCCGGAGTCGTCCTCGACGCCTTCCTCGAACACCGCCCGGCCTACACCGTCGGACCGGCCACCGCCTTCATCGCCCTCGCCGCCCATCCCGGCGTCACCCCGGACCACTTCGCCTCCTTCAAGGTCGTTTCCTGCGGCGGAGCCCCCCTCCCGCCCGCGCTCGTCGCGCGCCTGCGCACCGCCTTCGGCTTTTCGCTGCGCAACGGCTACGGCCTCACCGAGACCACCGCTGCCTGCGCCTCCGTGCCCGTGCACCTCGAAGCCCCCGTCGACCCCGCCACCGGCACCCTCTCCGTGGGTCTGCCGGGCGCCGACACCGTCGTGCGCATCCTCGACGAGCAGGGCGCCGAGGTCCCCTTCGGCGAGACCGGCGAGATAGCCGTCCGCGGACCCCAGGTCGTGCCCGGCTACTGGGGGCTGCCCGCCGAGACCGCCGAGGCCTTCCCGGACGGCGAACTGCGCACCGGCGACGTCGGCTTCATGGACCCGGACGGCTGGCTCTACGTCGTCGACCGCAAGAAGGACATGATCAACGCCTCCGGCTTCAAGGTCTGGCCGCGCGAGGTCGAGGACGTCCTCTACACCCACCCCGCCGTGCGCGAGGCCGCCGTGGTCGGAGTCCCCGACCCGTACCGGGGAGAGAGCGTCAAGGCGTACGTGAGCCTGCGCCCCGGCACCTCGGCCGCACCGCAGGAGCTCTCCGCCCACTGCGCCGAGCGCATCGCCGCGTACAAATACCCGCGCCAGGTGGAGATCCTGCCTGTCCTTCCGAAGACGACCAGTGGCAAGATCCTGCGACGGGAACTGCGCGAGCGCGGCTGAATACAGTCGGATGGTCGTACAGCTGGTCGCGACGGCCAGGCAGGAACGAGGAAGGGAAGGCCAGCACCATGGCGGCCAAGAGCACGGAGCCCGAAGGCACCCACGAAGCCCCGGTACCGCAGCGGCTGCTGGCCGTCGCCACCAGGCTGTTCGCCGAGCGCGGCTACGACCGCACCTCGGTCCAGGAGATCGTCGAGGCGGCCGGCGTCACCAAGGGCGCGCTCTACCACTACTTCGGGTCCAAGGACGATCTGCTGCACGAGGTGTACGCGCGGATGCTGCGCCTCCAGCAGCAGCGGCTCGACGCGGTGGCCGGATCCGACGCCCCCGTCGAGGAACGGCTGCGGGCGGCCGCCGCCGACGTGGTCGTCACCACGATCGAGAACCTCGACGACGCGATGATCTTCTTCCGCTCGATGCACCAGCTCAGCCCCGAGAAGTTCAAGCAGGTGCGGGCGGAGCGCCGGCGCTACCACGAGCGCTTCCGGGCCCTGGTCGAGGAGGGCCAGCGCACGGGTGTGTTCTCCACCGCCACCCCCGCGGACCTGGTGGTGGACTACCACTTCGGGTCCGTCCACCACCTGTCCACCTGGTACCGGGCGGACGGTCCGCTCACGCCGCAGCAGGTGGCCGACCACCTCGCCGACCTGCTGCTGCGCGCGCTGCGTCCGTAACGGGCGACCGCGGGCGGCGTCCGGCGGCGTCCGCAGCGGGCGCCGCCGGCCGGGAGACCGGCTACTGGTGGCGCTTCAGCTCCCGTCGCGCCAGCGACCGCTGGTGCACCTCGTCCGGGCCGTCGGCCAGCCGCAGGGTCCGCGCCGCCGCCCACAGCTCGGCCAGCGGGAAGTCCTGGCTCACCCCGCCCGCGCCGTGCAGCTGCACCGCCTGGTCCAGGATCCCCACCACCGCCCGCGGGGTCGCGATCTTGATGGCCTGGATCTCGGTGTGCGCGCCCCGGTTCCCGACCGTGTCCATCAGCCACGCCGTCTTCAGCACGAGCAGCCGCAACTGCTCCACCGTGACCCGGGCGTCGGCGATCCAGTTCTGTACGACGCCCTGCGCCGCCAGCGGCTTGCCGAAGGCGGTACGGTCCACCGCGCGCCGGCACATCAGCTCGATGGCCCGCTCCGCCATGCCGATCAGCCGCATGCAGTGGTGGATGCGGCCCGGGCCGAGCCGGGCCTGGGCGATGGCGAAGCCGCCGCCCTCCTCACCGATCAGGTTCGCCGCCGGGACCCGCGCCCCGTGGAAGACCACCTCGGCGTGGCCGCCGTGGTCGTGGTCCGCGTAGCCATACACCGTCATCGCCCGGCGCACCTCCACCCCCGGGGTGTCGCGCGGGACCAGGATCATCGACTGCTGGCGGCGCGGATCGGCGCCCTGCGGGTCGGTCTTGCCCATCACGATGAAGATCTTGCAGTCCGGGTTCATGGCCCCGGAGATGTACCACTTGCGCCCGGTGACCACGTACTCGTCCCCGTCGCGCTCGATGCGGGTCTCGACGTTCGTCGCGTCCGAGGAGGCCACCTCGGGCTCGGTCATCGCGAAGGCGGAGCGGATCTCCCCGGCCAGCAGGGGTTCGAGCCACTGCTTCTTGTGCTCCTCGCTGCCGAAGTGCGCGAGCAGCTCCATGTTGCCGGTGTCCGGGGCAGCGCAGTTCGTCGCCATGGGCGCCAGGTGCGGGCTGCGGCCGGTGATCTCGGCGAGCGGGGCGTACTGCAGGTTGGTCAGACCGGCTCCGTGCCCGTCCTCGGTGTGGCCGTGCCGGTTGACGTAGAAGAGGTTCCACAATCCCTGGCGGCGTGCTTCGGCCTTCAGTTCACCGAAGACGGCCGGGGTGTCCCAGGGCGAGGCCAGCCGTGCGCGCTGCTCGGCGGCGACGGGCTCCGCCGGGTAGACGTACTCCTCCATGAACGCGAGGAGCCGTTCGCGGAGTTCCTCGGTCCGGGCGTCGAATGCGAAGTCCATGGGTGCGTGCCTCAGCCTTCCTGGAGGGTGGTCAGTCCGTGCTCGATGAAGACCGGGACCAGCTCGCCGATCCGGTCGAAGCCCGCACCCACGGTCTGCCCGAGGGTGTAGCGGTGGTGGATGCCTTCGAGGATCACGGCGAGCTTGAACCAGGCGAAGGCCGTGTACCAGGCGATGGCGTCCGTGTCCCGGCCGGAGCGGGCGGCGTACCGTTCGACGAGCTCGGCGGGGGCCGGGTGGCCCGGCGCCCCGCTCGTCGTGCTGACGGGAGATTCGGTCAGGCCCAGGTCCGAGCTGTACATGACCAGCAGCCCGAGGTCGGTCAGTGGATCGCCCAGCGTGGACATCTCCCAGTCCAGCACCGCCCGGATCGTGTCCTCCGGGCCGCCGATCAGAACGTTGTCGAGCCGGAAGTCCCCGTGGACCACGGTCGGGGCGGGGGACGCGGGCACCGCCCGGCCCAGCGCGGCGTGCAGTGCGTCGATCCCGGCGAGCTCCCGCCCCCGCGAGGCCGCGAGCTGCTTGCCCCAGCGGCGCAACTGCCGGTCCAGGAAGCCCTCGGGCCGGCCGAAGTCGCCCAGACCCACCGCCTGCGGGTCCACCGCGTGCAGCTCGACCAGGGTGTCCACCAGTCCCAGCACCGCCCGGCGGGTGCGCTCCGGGCCGAGCGCGGCGAGCTCGCCGGCCGTGCGGTACGGCACCCCGTCCACGTACTGCATGACGTAGAACGGCGCCCCGAGCACGGCCTCGTCCTCGCACAGCAGGACCGGCTCGGGCACCGGCACGGCCGTGCCGTGCAGCGCGGCGATGACCCGGTGCTCGCGGCGCATGTCGTGGGCGGTGGCCAGGACGTGGCCCAGCGGCGGCCGGCGCACCACCCAGCGGGCGGTCCCGTCGGTGATCTCGTAGGTGAGGTTCGACCGGCCGCCCTCGATCAGCCGGCCGCGAAGGGACCCGGCCACGAGTCCCGGCCGGGCCCGGTCGAGATGGCCGCGCAGCCGCTCCAGGTCGAGGCCCGGCGGGCCGGCCGCTGCCGAGGCTGAGGCTGGGCTCATGGGGTGCACCTCCGTGCGGGGTGGACGACGGGTGTTCGTGAGACATCATGCCGACCAGTCGGTATGCCGTCCAGAGCGCGGGCCGGAGGAACACCTCCGGCCGCGCGGGTACGGGATCCTCGGGGATCAGGCGTGGCAGAGGATCGGCGTTCCGCCGTTCATCACCGTCATGTCCTTCAGGACCGCCAGGATGTCCAGGGGCGCGCCCTCCGGCTCCCCGGCCAGTTCCGCGTACGCCCGGTGCACGTTCGCCACCAGCCGCTCGCTGTCCCGCCAGGCGGAGAACTCGCCGAGATCGGCCTGGCGCGCCACCTCCAGCGGGGTCAGCCCCTTCGCCCGTCCCTCCCGGGCGAGCTCGGCCACGTACCGCAGATAGCGCTCGGTGGCCTCGTAGGCTGACGGATCGGTCAGCGGCCCGTGCCCGGGTACGACCGTCTCCGCGTCCAGCGAGCGCAGCAGCTCCAGTGCCCGCAGGGAGCCGGCGAGGGAGCCCATCGCCAGGAACGGCGTCCCGCCGGCGAAGACCAGGTCCCCGGTGAAGACCACCCGCTGCCGGGGGAGCCACACGACCGAGTCGCCGGTGGTGTGGGCCACGCCCGGGTGCACGACCTGCACCTCCGTCGCGCCGACGTGCAGGGTCGCCCGGTCGCTGTAGGTGAGATCGGGCGGGGTGATCTCTATCGCGCCGAAGTCGGTGGCGGGCCAGATCATCTCCAGCTGGTGCCCCGCGGCGAGCTGCTCGGACCGTGCGTTGTCGTGCCCGAGGATCAGCGCCTCGGGGGCGAACACGCCGTTGCCGTAGGTGTGGTCGCCGTGGTGGTGGGTGTTCACCACGGTGCGGGGGAGCGGCACCCCGGCCGCCACGACCGCGTCGCGCAGCGCCCGGGCCCGGCGTTCGGTGGCGGCGGTGTCGACGAGCAGGGTGCGCCCGCCGTCGCTCACGAAACCGGCGTTGTTCAGGCACCAGCCGCCGTCCGGCTGGACATAGGCGTACACGCCCGGCGCGGGCTGGACGAGATACGGCTCATCGACGGGCATCCGGGCTCTCCCCACATCGCTTGACGGGCGGTCAGCATCCTGCCAGCCGTCGCGGCGCCGGGGGAGAGGGGGTGCCCTGTACTGACTGATCCCCTGTGCCGACTGATCCCCTGTACAGACTGATCCTTCAGTCAGTGGTCGTCGTAGTGCCCGTCGTGGGCCGCGTGCCGGTGCCCGTCGTGCAGATAGTCGACGTGATCACCGTGCTGGACCGTGTCGTGCCCGCAGTCCGCGCCGTGCGCGTGCGCGTGGCCCTCGTGCGCGGTGTGCCCCGAGGGCTCGCACTCGTCCCAGTGCCCGGAGTGCTCCCGGTGCAGATGCCCGTCGTGCGCGTAGTCGGTGTGATCGCCGTGCGGCACCGCCCGGTGCCCGCAGTCCGCGCCGTGCGTGTGCTGGTGCGTGGGATGTTCGTGGTGCATGGTCGTCATGGCGCCGACGTTAGTGCCGATCGCCGGATATCGCCCGTTGTGTCCGAGTGGCGCTCCGAGTGTGCTCCGAATGGCACTCCGAGTGGCTCTCCTGGTGGCGTGAAGAACCCTGATCATCGGACCTACGGGTCAGACGATCACCGCCATCGCGCACACCGCCAGGGCCACCGTGCACGCCGCCGCCGCCAGGGCCGCCCGCGGCGCCAGAGCCGTCGGCCGGCCCGCCGCCAGGGCCCGGATCCGCCGGTGCGCCACCCCCAGGAACGCCAGCCAGGACAGCGCGATCACCGCTGCCCCCACCAGCTCCGGCGCAGCGCCTGACCCGCGCAACGTCTGCCGCAGCGCCAGCACCAACACCACCGACGAGGCCAGCGTCGTCCGCCGCCAGGCGAGCCGGGTCCGCTCCGGCTGCAACCCGGCATCGCGCAGCTCACCGGCCGGGCCCCCGCCGCCCCCGCCGGGAGGCCTCACCGGCCCCTCGTCCAGCCCAGCAGCACGACCACCACCATCGTCACCGCGACCAGCCCCACGCCCAGACTCAGCACCACGGGGAACCGCGACACCGGCAGGTCCTCACCCCGCCGCATCGCCCGCTCGCACCGCACCCAGTGGTTCACGGCGCGCAGCGCACAGCCCGCGCCCACCCCGAGCAGCGCGAAGGCCATCCCGACCCGCACCCCCCACCGCAGGTCGGGCAGGAACTGGTCGACGGCGAAACCGCCGCCCACCAGGGCCAGCGCGGTCCGGATCCAGGCCAGGAAGGTCCGCTCGTTGGCCAGCGAGAAGCGGTAGTCGGGGGTCTCGCCCTCGTCCTTCAGCCGCGACGGTGCGAACCAGAGGCGCGCGTCCTTGACGAAGTCGATCACCCGCCCAATCTACTGGTGGAGCCCCCGGAACTCCCGCAGCCGCCGGTACGCCTCCAGCCCGTCCGGCACCCAGGGCCACTGCCCGTCCCCGACCCGCCGGTCCAGCTCCTCCCGCGAGAGGTACGCGTGCCAGGCGACCTCCGAGGCCTGCGGAGCCACCGCCGGCTCGCACCGCACCTCGTGCACGTAGGACCACCAGGCCCCGCCCGGGCCCTCGTACAGGAACTTGAACAGCGGGACGGGCTGCGGCAGCCCCGAGACGCCCAGCTCCTCCTCGGCCTCCCGCAGCGCGGCCCGCGCGTAGCTCTCGCCGGCGCCCACCACCCCGCCCACGAACATGTCGTAGTGCGAGGGGAAGACGAGCTTCGAGGCGGTCCGCCGGTGCACGAAGACCCGGCCCCGCGCGTCCGTCGCCTGCACGAACACACAGCGGTGGATCAGCCCACGGGCGTACACCTCGCCGCGCGGGGCCTGCCCGACCACCCGGTCGTCCCGGTCCACCACGTCCAGTACTTCATCAGCGGCACTCACACAGGTCATCCAATCACCGCTGTTGACTGGTTACCGCTCCGTAGCCAAGGATCTGCCCCACCATCGACGGAGGACGGGTAACCGCATGACGTACGACGCAGACGTGATCGTGATCGGAGCCGGGCTCGCGGGCCTCGTGGCCACCGCCGAGCTCGTCGACGCGGGCCGCAAGGTCATCCTGCTCGACCAGGAGCCGGAGCAGTCGATCGGCGGGCAGGCGCACTGGTCCTTCGGCGGCCTGTTCTTCGTGAACTCGCCCGAACAGCGCCGGATGCGGATCAAGGACAGTCACGACCTCGCCCTCCAGGACTGGCTGGGCACGGCCGGATTCGACCGCGCCGAGGACGCCTGGCCGCGCCGCTGGGCCGAGGCCTACGTCGACTTCGCGGCCGGGGAGAAGCGCCCCTGGCTGCACGCGCAGGGCGTCCGCTTCTTCCCCGTCGTCGGCTGGGCGGAGCGCGGGGGCTACGACGCCAACGGCCACGGGAACTCCGTCCCCCGCTTCCACATCACCTGGGGCACCGGCCCCGGCCTGGTGGAACCCTTCGAGCGGCGCGTGCGGGCCGGGGTGGCCCGCGGCCTGGTCCAGCTGAGGTTCCGCCACCGGGTCACCGGCCTCGGCGCGACGGCCGGCGCCGTGGACACCGTGACGGGCGAGATACTGGAGCCCTCCGCCGCCGTACGGGGCACCGCGAGCAGCCGGGAGAGCACCGGGGCCTTCTCCCTGCGGGCCCAGGCCGTCATCGTGACCAGCGGCGGCATCGGCGGCAACCACGATCTGGTGCGCGCGCAGTGGCCCGCCCGGCTCGGCACCCCGCCCCAGCGGATGCTCTCCGGGGTCCCGGCCCACGTGGACGGCCTGATGCTCGGCGTCGCGGAGGCCGCGGGCGCCAGCCACATCAACAAGGACCGGATGTGGCACTACACGGAGGGCATCGAGAACTGGAACCCGATCTGGGCAAGGCACGGCATCCGCATCCTGCCCGGCCCGTCCCCGCTGTGGCTGGACGCGACCGGCAAGCGGCTGCCCGTGCCGCTCTTCCCGGGCTTCGACACCCTCGGCACGCTCGACCACATCATGAAGACCGGCCACGACCACACGTGGTTCGTGCTCAACCAGCGCATCATCGGCAAGGAGTTCGCCCTCTCCGGCTCCGAGCAGAACCCCGACCTCACCGGCAGGTCTATCCGCGATGTCATCTCCCGCGCCCGTCAGGCCGTGCCCGCCCCGGTCAAGGCCTTCATGGACAACGGCGCCGACTTCGTCGTCGAACGGGACCTGTCCGCCCTGGTGCGCGGCATGAACGCGGTGACCAAGGAGGACCTCCTCGACGAGGCCGCCGTCCGGCGCGAGATCGTCGCCCGCGACCGGGAGATCGCCAACCCCTTCACCAAGGACCTCCAGGTGACGGCCATCCACGGCGCCCGCAGGTACCTCGGCGACAAACTGATCCGCACGGCCGCCCCGCACAGGATCCTGGACCCCGCGGCCGGCCCGCTGATCGCGGTACGGCTCTCGATCCTGACCCGCAAGTCCCTGGGCGGCCTGGAAACCGACCTCTCCTCGCGCGTCCTGACCACCGACGGCGAACCGCTGCCCGGCGTCTACGCGGCGGGCGAGGCGGCGGGATTCGGCGGCGGCGGGGTCCACGGCTACCGGGCCCTGGAGGGCACCTTCCTCGGCGGGTGCATCTTCTCGGGCCGGGCGGCGGGCCGCGCCGCCGCCGACGCGGTCGCCTGACCGTCGCCCGTGCCGCCGCCTGACCGCCCGTGCCGCCGCCCGACCGTCAGGCGGACAGCCGCTCGGTGACCCGGAACCGCTCCGCGACGACCAGCGTGTCGTCGTCGACCGTGAACCGCGGGTCACCGAGCGCCGCGCGCATCGGCTCGCTGTGCCAGAACTCCTCGTGCGCCCTACGCCATTCGGCCACCGACGCGTACCCCTCGCCCTCGTCGAGCGCGTGCCGCAGCCCGACGTCCCCGAGCCGCAGCACCTCCACGGCCGTCACCTCCACCACCGCCACCCCGCGCTCCCCGGAGTCCACCAGCAGGCTGCGGGCGCCGGGCTCCGGCAGGGCCTCGCCCTCGGCCTCGTACTCCGCGAGGAGGCCGGTGGTACTGGTCTTCGCCCCGCTCAGCGCGGCCGCGACCAACCGGTCGCGCAACGGGCCGGGGAACCCCAGCAGGTACGGGGGGAGGGCGTCGGGTGCCGTCATGCGGCCCACTCTACGGCGCGCGGGCGAAGGCCCCGAAGCGGCGCAACCGACACAACTCACACGACCTCCAGACCAGTTGAAACCCGCCAGGCAGTGGACTGGACCTTGACGTGGAGCTGTGCGTACCGCTTTGCTGTGCGTGATCACCGGCCGCCCGCGTCCTGGAGGGATACCCGCGGATGTCCCCGCCTCCGCCCCTCGGCCGCGCCCGCAAGCGGGACGCCCAGCTGTTCGACCCTGCCCTGTGCGACGCCGAACTCGTCGACGTGCGGAGCCAGTTCAACCAGGGACGCTGGGCCAGTGCCCGCTCCCTCCTCGTCGGCACCGGCGACGACTGGGACCGCCGGGGCCACCGCGTCGTCGTGCTCGCCCAGACCCGGGCGGCCACCGCCTGGGCCCGGGAATGGCTGCTCGCCGAACCGGAGAGCGCCGACGCCGCCGCCCTGCTCGCCTGCGCCGCCGTCTTCGACGCCCTGCGCCAGCAGGGCGCGCCGGCCGACGCCGAGGAAGCCTGCCGCCGGGCCGCCGCCCTGCTGCCCGCCGACCCCACGCCCTGGCTCGGACTGCTCCTCCTCTCCCGGACCTTCGGGACCGAGGAGGAGTTCAGCCGCCACTTCGACCAGGTCCGGGCCCGCCACCGCGAGCACCACCACGCCCACCACCTGATGGTCGCCCGGCTCGCCGAGCGGGCCCTCACCTCCGGCCACGACCCGCTCCACGAGGTCTACGACTTCGCGTCCTGGGCCGCCGAGGAGTCCCCCGCCGACTCCCCGCTCGCCGTGCTCCCCGTCGTCGCCCACGCCGAGCGCTACCGGGTGCTCGCCGCCACGTACGGCCACGACCCCGAGGCGGCCGCCGCCCACTGGGCGGGCCGCCGCGCCCGCCAGGTCCTGCGCTCCGCCTTCGACTGGTGGCTGGAGTGGGAGCGCGAGGACCACCCCCGCAACCGGGTCGACCTCAACTTCCTGGCCCACGCCAAACTCTGCGAGGGCCGCCCCGCCGAGGCCGCCGCCCTCTTCCACCGCATCGGCAGCCACGCCACCCGGGCCCCCTGGTCCTATCCGGACCGGGACCCGCACAAGGCCTTCCTCGCCGCGCGGAGGGTCGCGCTCGGCACCGCCTGACCCCCTCCTCCGCGGCACCGGACGACCCCCAGGCTCCCCGGAGCCCCCGAAGGACCCCACCCCCGAAAGGACGGCGCCATGCCGACGGGCAGATCCACCACGCTCCAAGACCCGGCCGAGATCCGTACCTACAAGGGCCAGGACCGGGCCCTGCGCGCCGACCGGCTCGGCACCGCGGGCCTGCTGCTCTCCGTGCTCGCCGCCAGTGCGCCGCTGATGGTGGTCGCCGGTGTCATGCCCACGACCTTCGGGGTCATGGGCATCGTCGGCCAGCCGCTGCTGTTCGTCATCCTCGGCGTCGTCCTCGCGCTGTTCAGCATCGGCTACGCCGAGATGAGCCGGCACGTCCACAACGCCGGCGCCTTCTACGCGTACATCGCGCGCGGCCTCGGACCCACCGCCGGCGCGGCCGCCTCCCTCGTCGCCCTCATCGCGTACAGCGCCATGCAGGTCGGCGTGTACGGCATCCTCGGCTTCGAGATCTCCAGCCTCTTCGCCACCTATCTGGAGGTCGAGCTCGCCTGGTGGATACCGGCCCTGCTCGCGGTCGCAGTCACCGGAGGGCTCGGCTGGCTCAAGATCGACCTCAACGCCAAGGTGCTCGGCGTCCTCCTCCTCATCGAGTGCGCCCTCGTCGTGGTCTTCGACGTCGCCGCCCTCACCGAGCCCGGCCCCGAAGGTCTCTCGCTCCACGCCTTCAACCCCGAAACGCTCAGCGGAGCGGGCCTCGGCACCGCCCTGTGCTTCTGCATCGCCGCCTTCGTCGGCTTCGAGCAGTCCCCGGTGTACGCCGAGGAGACCAGCAAGCCGCACATCGTCGTCTCCCGCGTGATGTTCCTCGGCGTCGGCTTCGTCGCCCTCTTCTTCGCCTTCAGCGCCTGGGCCCTCACCGTCGCCACCGGCCCCGCCGAGGTCGTCAAGACCGCCGGGGAGGCCGGCCCCGGCCTGCTCTTCCAGCTCACCGAGACCCGCCTCGGCGCCACCTTCACCGACGTCCTGCACGTCCTCTTCGTGACCGGCATGTTCGCGGCCATGCTCAGCTTCCACAACGTGGTCGCCCGGTACGCCTTCGCCATGGGCCGCGAGGGCCTGCTCCCGGCCGCCTTCGGCCGCACCAACCCCGGCACCGGCGCCCCCGCCACGGGCTCCCTCCTCCAGACCGTCATCGCCGCCCTCGTCGTGATCGCCTTCGCCGTCACCGGCGACGAGGCGCCCGCCGACCCCAGCCTGCCGGTGCAGCTGCCCGACCCGACCACCCCCGTCCTGCACCTGTTCACCTGGATGGGCAACGTCGGGGCGCTCGGTGTGACCCTCCTCATGGCCGCCGCCTCCTTCGCGGTCATCGCCTTCTTCGTCCGCCGCGGCACCGCCGCGGCCCAGGTCTGGCGGCTCGTCGCCGCCGGCGCCGCGGGCCTGGCCCTCCTCGGCATCGCCGCCTACACCGTCAAGGACTTCGACGTCCTGGTCGGCGCCGAGAAGGGCTCCGCGCTCAGCTGGGTCCTGCCCGGCATCATCGGCGCCGCCGTCGTGATCGGGCTGCTCTACGGAGTGGTGCTGCGCCGCGAGCGCCCCGAGGTGCACGCCCGTATCGGCCTGGGGAACGAAGCCTTCCGCCTCGATCAGGCGGCGGAGACCACTCCCGGCGACTGACCCCGCTTTCCTCCTCAGGAGAAGCCCCCGACAACCGTTTCCAAGGTCATCGGGGGCTTCGTCATGTGAGGGGCGATTTTGGCGGGGGGCGGACCCTCATGGTCTCCTGGGGCGACAAAATCACCGGACCATGACACAGGGGACACCACCCAGCTCCCCTGCGCCCGGTCCGGCCTGCCCGCCCGACCCACGAAGGCGAAGTCATACATGAGTGACCTGAGTGACCTGAGTGACCGCACCTTGACCGAGGCACCCGCCCCGGCGTCGTCCCGCCACGTCGACGCCGGTGACGAGGGCTACAGCAAGGACCTCAAGTCCCGCCACATCAACATGATCGCGATCGGCGGAGCGATAGGCACCGGCCTGTTCCTCGGCGCCGGCGGACGCCTCGCCGGCGCCGGCCCCTCCCTCGCGATCGCCTACGCGGTATGCGGAGTCTTCGCCTTCTTCGTCGTCCGTGCGCTCGGCGAGCTCGTCCTCTACCGCCCCTCCTCCGGTGCCTTCGTCTCCTACGCCCGTGAGTTCATGGGCGAGAAGGGCGCCTACACGGCCGGCTGGCTGTACTTCCTGAACTGGTCCACGACCACCGTCGCCGACATCACCGCCGCCGCGACCTACGCCCACTTCTGGTCGCTGTTCACCGACGTCCCCCAGTGGGTCCTCGCCTTCATCGCCCTCGCCGTCGTCCTCACCGCCAACCTGATCTCGGTGAAGTACTTCGGCGAGATGGAGTTCTGGTTCTCCCTGGTCAAGGTCGCCGCCCTGGTGGTCTTCCTGATCGTCGGCATCTGGCTCGTCGCCACCAGCCACGAGATCGGCGGCCACACCCCCGGCCTCGCCTCCGTCACCGACAACGGCGGACTCTTCCCCTCCGGCGTCCTGCCGATGCTCCTGGTGATCCAGGGCGTGGTCTTCGCGTACGCCTCCGTCGAGCTCTGCGGAGTCGCCGCCGGGGAGACCGAGAACCCCGAGAAGATCATGCCCAAGGCGATCAACTCGATCATGTGGCGCGTGGGCCTCTTCTACGTCGGCTCCGTGGTCCTGCTCGCGCTGCTGCTCCCGTACACGGAGTACAGCTCCGACCAGAGCCCCTTCGTCACCGTCTTCGACAAGCTCGGCGTCCCCGGCGCCGCGGGCGTCATGAACCTGGTCGTCCTGACCGCGGCCCTCTCCAGCCTGAACTCCGGCCTCTACTCCACCGGCCGGATCCTGCGCTCCATGGCCATCTCCGGCTCCGCCCCGAAGTTCACCGCCCGCATGAACAAGGGCAGGGTCCCCTACGGCGGCGTCCTGTTCACCGCCGCCTTCGGCGTCGCCGGCGTCGGCCTGAACTACTTCATGGAGGACGAGGCCTTCGAGCTCGTCCTCAACTTCGCCTCGCTCGGCATCCTCGGCACCTGGGCGATGGTCATGATCTGCTCGCTCCACTTCTGGCGCCGCGCCCGGCAGGGCCGCCTCCAGCGCCCCGCCTACCGGCTGCCCTGGGCCCCGTACACCCAGGTCGTCACGCTGGTCTTCCTCGTGGCGGTGCTCGTCCTGATGTGGTGCGACGGCGGTGTGGGCCGCACCACGGTCATGTTCGTCCCGGTCATCGGCGCCGCCCTCGTCGGCGGCTGGTACCTGGTGCGCGGCCGGGTGGCCGACCTCGCCGCCTCGCGCGACTGACGTCCCCGAGCCCGTACGGAGCCCCGCGCGCAGGGCTCCGTACGGGCTTTTGCGCACACCCCGCGCAACGAAACCCGGCCCACGCAAAAGGACCCCGCCGAAGCGGGGTCCTTCTCTTGTGTCCGAGGGGGGACTTGAACCCCCACGCCCGATAAAGGGCACTAGCACCTCAAGCTAGCGCGTCTGCCATTCCGCCACCCGGACAAGGTGTCTGTCTCGCGTCCCTCGCGGGCCGTTCCGACGTGGAAAACATTACCAAACATTCCGGGGGCCTCGATCACACCCCCCGTCGGCCGGGGATCGCCCTTGGGCGGAGCGGCCGGGAGCGGGAGGATGGAGGCGTTCGGTACCGATCAGTGGGAGGAAGCAGCGTGAGCGAGTCGAGCGCGGGCAGGACCGTCTCCGGTGAGGACGAGGTCGTCGACCTCTGCCGGGACCTCATCCGGATCGACACCAGCAATTACGGAGACCACTCGGGCCCCGGAGAGCGCAAGGCGGCGGAGTGGGTCGCCGAGAAGCTCGCCGAGGTCGGGCTGGAGCCGCAGATCTTCGAATCGCACAAGGGGCGCGCCTCGACGGTGGCGCGGATCGAGGGGGAGGACCCCTCGCGGCCCGCGCTGCTGATCCACGGGCACACCGACGTGGTCCCGGCCAACGCCGCCGACTGGACCTACGACCCCTTCTCGGGCGAGATCGCCGACGGCTGCGTGTGGGGCCGCGGCGCGGTCGACATGAAGGACATGGACGCGATGACGCTCGCCGTCGTGCGCGACCGGATGCGCAGCGGGCGCAAGCCCCCGCGCGACATCGTGCTGGCCTTCCTCGCGGACGAGGAGGCGGGCGGCGTCTACGGGGCGCGGCACCTCGTCGACAAGCACCCGGGTCTGTTCGAGGGCGTCACCGAGGCGATCGGCGAGGTCGGCGGCTTCTCCTTCACCGTGAACGAGAACCTGCGGCTCTACCTCGTGGAGACCGCCCAGAAGGGCATGCACTGGATGCGGCTCACGGTGGAGGGCACCGCGGGCCACGGCTCCATGACCAACAACGACAACGCGATCACCGAGCTCTGCGAGGCAGTGGGGCGGCTGGGCCGCCACACCTGGCCCGTACGCGTCACCAAGACCGTCCGGCACTTCCTGGACGAGCTCTCGGACGCGCTGGGCACCCCGCTCGACCCGGACGACATGGACGCCACGCTCGCCAAGCTCGGCGGCATCGCCAAGATGGTCGGCGCGACGCTGCGCAACTCCGCCGCCCCGACGATGCTCGGCGCCGGCTACAAGGTCAACGTCATCCCCGGCCAGGCGACCGCCCACGTCGACGGCCGCTTCCTGCCGGGCTACGAGGACGAGTTCTTCGCCGACCTGGACCGCATCCTGGGCCCGCGCGTGAAGCGCGAGGACGTGCACGCCGACAAGGCGCTGGAGACGGACTTCGACGGCCGGCTCGTGGACGCCATGCAGGGCGCCCTGAGGGCCGAGGACCCGATCGCGCGGGCGGTCCCGTACATGCTCTCGGGCGGCACGGACGCCAAGTCCTTCGACGACCTCGGCATCCGCTGCTTCGGCTTCGCGCCGCTCCAGCTGCCGCCGGAGCTGGACTTCGCCGGGATGTTCCACGGCGTGGACGAGCGCGTACCCGTGGACGGGCTGAAGTTCGGCGTGCGGGTGCTCGACCGATTCATCGACAACGCCTGAGAATCGCGAAGGTGTGCGCATTCCACTGAGAAGAGTGAACGCACTCATACGCTCGTAGCCCCGGTGATCCCTCCTCGTTACAGGTGGTGCGGTCCGCGGCTGGGACCGCACTTGCCTACTAGGAGGAACAATGCTCAAGAAGGTTGCTGCTGCTGCGGCTGCCACCGGTGGTCTGGTTCTCGCGGGTGCGGGCCTGGCTGTCGCCGACGCGGGTGCCCAGGGTGCGGCCATCGGCTCCCCCGGTGTCCTGTCCGGCAACGTCGTCCAGGTTCCGGTTCACGTCCCCGTGAACGTCTGCGGCAACACGGTGAACGTCATCGCGCTGCTGAACCCGGCCTTCGGCAACACCTGCGTCAACGCCTGACGCGTCTGAAGACCTGGCCCCGGAACGCATTCCAGCGTTCCGGGGCCGCCGGGCTTTCCGGCACAGAATCTCATCTTCGGCGCAGCAGGCGGGGGAGCCTGGCCGAAAACGTACACACCAGGGGACGAGTACAGATGCGACGACAGGCACAGGCCACCAGGAAGACCTTGATCACCATGGCCGCCGCGGGGGGTGTTCTGGCCCTGGGCGGGGGGTACGCACACGCGGACTCCGCCGCCACGGGACATGCCGTGAACTCTCCGGGCGTGCTGTCTGGGAACAACGTGCAGGCGCCGGTGGAAGCGCCGGTGAACGTATGCGGGAACACGGTCAACGTGATCGCGCTGCTCAACCCGGCCTTCGGGAACCAGTGTTCCAACGGCCCGGCCCGGCCCGGGCGTCCGGACCACCCCGGCAACCCCGGTCACCCCGGCAACCCCGGTCACCCCGGTAACCCGGGCACTCCCGGCGGGCAGCACCCCGGCAACCCCGGTCACCCCGGCAACCCCGGTCACCCCGGCAACCCCGGTCACCCCGGCAACCCCGGTCACCCGGGCACTCCCGGCGGGCACCACCCCGGCACCCCGGGCCACCCCGGTACGCCGGGCACGGGCACCCCGGGCACGCCCGGGACGCCCACCGGCCCCGGCGCGGGTTCCGTCACCCCGGTCACCCACCCCGGACCGGCCACCGGCACCGGGACCAGCGGTGCACCGGTCCTGGCCGCCACCGGCAGCGGTGACGTGCTGACCGCCGGTCTCCCGCTCGCCGGCGGACTGCTGCTGGCGGGCACCGTGCTCTACAGGCGCGCCCGCAACGCCGCCTGACGGTCGCTCACGACGCGGGTCCCTCGCCCGGCTGCCGCCGGGAGGTGCCCCCCACCGGGACCCGCGTCACCAGGTCGCGCGGACCTGCCGGATGATCCGGCGGCGCAGTCGCACGCGGCGGCTGCCGTCGCGGTGCAGGCTCAGGCGGTCGATCTCCCAGTTCCCGTACTCGGCATGGTCGGTCAGCAGGCGGGTCGCCTCCTCGCGTGGAACGCCGCGGGGCACGTACACGTCGACGAATTCGTATTCCGGCATCGCATCTATTGTGCGGGCAGAGCCCTGCTACGGATAGCGTCTCCCCTATGTCTGATGCCGCTCTGCCCACTGTTGCCGAGGTACGCGCCGCCGCCGAGGCGGTCAAGGCCGCGCTCGACCGTCACCTCGCCGCGGTCGAGCGCAGGACCGGGGACGAGGACCCGGACGTCTACGCCGCCTTCAACGAACTCGCCGCCGCGGCCGAGGAGTACGACGAACTCCTCTACGACCGTTACGACGAGGTCACCCCCTTCGAGATCCCCACGCCCGAGGACGGTGTCCCGTACACCGGCCCCGCCGAGCCCGCCGCCTTCAGCGTGCTCATCCGCCGCGACTACGCCGTGGTCGAACCGCCGCGGCTGATCGCCCAGGCCGAGCGCGTCGCCGCGCACGACCGGGACGCAGAATTCGTCCATGACGGCGGTACCGCCGACGCGCTGGGCGTCCTGTTCGGGGAGTACGAGCCCGACGAGATCGCCGCCCGCTCCAAGGACTTCGGGCTGGAGGAGCACGATTCCACCCTCTGGATCGCGGCCTCGGAGGAGGTGGCGGAACCGGGGGAGTGGCTGAGCGCGCCCTTCGGGCACATCGATCCGCAGGACGTCCTGCACCGGTTCGACGTCAGCTCCGTCTTCGACGAGGGCGACGACGAAGAGGAGGACGAGGACGAGGACGACGGGGAGACCGCGGCGGAGCAGGGTCTGACCAGGGCCTGATCACGCCCCGTACGCCCCGTTTGCACCGGCCGCCGTGGCCCCGCCCCGCAGGGCGGGGCCACGCCGCCACCCCGCTCCTACTCCGGCTGGCCGCCCGCCGCCGCCAGGGCCGTCAGCAGGCTCGTCAGCCGCGTCGTACGCGGCTTCGCCGGCACCTGCGCCACCGCGTGCGCCAGCGCCTGGTCGACGCCGTGCACCACCGACAGGTGCCGCTCGGCCCGCCCGAACGCGGTGTAGACCCAGTCCCGCGACAGCGTCTGCGCGGCGTCACCCGGCAGTACGACGACCACCGCCGGCCAGCGCAGGCCGACGGCCTGATGCGCCGTCACCGCCCAGCCGTGGCGCACCTGCGACTCGACCAGGTCCTTCGGTACGACGATCCGCGCGCCCGCGCGGTCCAGGTGCAGCCCCTGCGCGTCGGCCGACACCACCCGGGCCGCCAGTGCCCGCCCGGGGGACGGCACGTGGACGACCCGGTCGCCGGGATCGAAGCCGCCGAACCGGCCGGGACCTGGGTTCAGCCGCTCCTTCAGGGCGGCGTTCAGCACGCGGGTGCCCGCGGAGCCGCCGTGGCCCGGGGTGATCACCTGCACGCCGTCCGCCGGGATCCCGAAGGCCCGCGGAACGGACTCGGCCACCAGCTGCACGGCCCGGTGCACGGCCTCCCCGGCGTCCTGCACCGGGACGATGACGACCTCCTTGCCGGGGGCGTCGACCTGGTTCAACTCCCCGATCCCCACTCCGGAGACGAGCTCGCCGAGGGGGCCCGGATCCGGGGTGCGGGACACCACCTGGGGGCAGGTGCGGGCCGCCAGCACATCGGCGAACACCCGGCCGGCCCCCGCGGACCCGAGCACTGCGGGGTCCCCGGAGAGCACCAGCCGGGCCCCGTCCGGGACGGACTCGACGAGGGCCGCCGCGCTCTCCACGTCCAGCTGCGGGGCGTCCAGCACCACGAGCAGGTCCAGCTCGAACTGCCCGTCCGCGTCCCGCCCGGGCCCCTCGGCCCCGGCCAGCAGCCCCGCCACGGTCACCGCGCCCTCGCGGGGCGCGTGGCCGGCCAGGCAGACGCGCAGGCCCAGCTCCCGGGCGGCCGCGGCCAGCGCGAGCGGCTCGGCGCGGGCCGCCTCGCCGCCGGTGTGGGTGACCAGGCCGTGGCCCGCGGCGGCGCGGACCAGCTCGGCGCCCGCGCCCGTGGCGACCTCGTCCCAGTCCGCCGGGCCCTCGAAGGTGGTGGCCAGCCGGGCCAGGCCGTCGGCCAGGCTCTCCTCGGCCATCGCGGCGCCCTCCAGGCCCACGAGGATCCTCACGGGCTGTTCCTCGTCCTCGGCGACGGGCGGTCCGAGGGGTTCGTGGAAGACCAGCACCGAGCCCTCGGCGATGGCCTGTTCCAGCGCCTCGGCCGGATCCGGTACGGCGTACTGGGCCAGTGCCTTCTGCAGGACCGGAGCCTCCAGGGCCGTGTGCCCCTTGAGCCCGGCCTGGGCCAGCAGCCAGCCCACCAGGGCCGTCGTGCGGCGTTCGTCACCGGGACCGGCCCCCGGGCCCAGCAGGGCCCGTGCGAAACCGTCCGCCTGGGCCGGGCGCACGGCGGGGACCGCCAGCAGCCGCCAGGGGTTCTCGGAGAGCTGCTCGGCGGCGCCGTCACCGAGGGCCGCCGCGGCGGCCCCGGCCAGGGCCTCGGGGGCGCCGCCCCGGGCCAGCACCTCGCGGACGGCGCCGACGTCCGCGACGGCGGGCGCCGGTGCCGGCGGCGCGGGGGCGGGCCGCTGGGGCTGCGCGGGCGCGGGCGCCGCCCGGCGCGGGGCGGCCGGGGCCTCGTCGAAGTACACGGCGGGCGGCTTCGCTCCGCTCTCCACGGCCCGTACGGCGGCCAGCAGGTCGGCGGCCTTCCCGCTGAGCTTCGCCCCGGCCTCGACGGGCGCCTCGCGCTCGGCCTTGCGCCGGGCGATCCGCTCCCGCTCGACCTTCTGCGCGGCCAGTTCGGCCTGGGCCTCGCTGAGCGCGGCGCCGGCGGCGGGCTCGGCAGGGGTGAGGGGCTCGGCCCCGGGCCCCGCGTCACCGGCTTCGCCCGGACCGGCGCCGGCCGGCCCTTCCGTGCCAAGTGCGCTCTCGCCCGCGCCGGGCTCGGTCCCGGTTCCGGCGCCGGCCGCGTCATCGGCTCCCGCGGGGGCGTCCGTCCCCGCCTCGGCAGCGGGCCCTGCGGGGCTTTCCCCCGCCCCGCCCCTTCCCGAAACCACGGGCTCGGCCCCTGGACCCCGCTCCTCGGCTTCGCTGGCCTCGCCCGGGTCGGCGGCTGTGGTCATGGGGGTGTCCTCCGTGCTGCTCGGTCCGGCCTGGGCCGAGTCGGGGCCGGCTTCCTCCGCGGCAGCGGTATCGGCGTGGCGGTCCGTACTCACAGCGTGCTCCAGTCCTGATCGGGATAGCGGTGCACCGGGGCCGAAACATCGTCCAGCGCCCGGCAGATCTCCTCGGGAAGACTAAGCGCCTCCACCGACAATGCCGCCGCGAGCTGGTCGGACGTCCGCGCGCCGACGACCGGGGCGACCACGCCCGGCCGGTCCCGGATCCACGCCAGGGCCACCTGGAGCGGGGTCACGGCCAAGCCCTGGGCGGCGGTCGCCACCGCGTCGACGATCCGCCCCGCCGCCTCGTCGAGGTAGGGGTCCACGAGGGCGGCCAGGGACTCCGAGGCGCCCCGGGAGTCCGCCGGGGTGCCGTCCCGGTACTTGCCCGTCAGCACCCCGCGGCCCAGCGGGGAGGAGGGCAGCAGTCCGATCCCGAGGTCCAGCGCGGCCGGCAGCACCTCCCGTTCCACGCCGCGCTGCAGCAGCGAGTACTCCATCTGCGTCGAGGCCAGCCGGGTCCGTACCCCGGGCGCCGCGAGCTGCCAGGTCGCCGCCTTCGCCAGCTGCCAGCCGCAGAAGCCCGCCACCCCGGCATACCGGGCCCGGCCGCTGCTGACGGCCAGGTCCAGCGCCTGCAGGGTCTCCTCCAGCGGCGTGGACGGGTCGAAGGCGTGCACCTGCCAGAGGTCCACGTGGTCGGTGCCCAGCCGGTCCAGCGAGGCGTCGAGGGCGGCGAGCAGATGTCCGCGCGAGCCGTCGAACCGCCGGTCCGGGTCCGGGACGCTGCCCGCCTTGGTCGCGATCACCAGGTCCCGGCGCGGGACGAGGCCGGCCATCAGCCGCCCGAGGAGGTACTCCGCCTCCCCGCCTCCGTAGACGTCGGCGGTGTCGACGAGCGTGCCGCCCGCCTCCCAGAACGTCTTCACCTGTTCGGCGGCGGCTTCCTCGCCGGTGTCACGGCCCCAGGTGAGGGTGCCGAGGCCGATCCGGGAGACGCGCAGTCCGGTGCGGCCGAGATGCCTCTGCTCCATGAGGGCTGAGACTACTGGGGCACTGCCGCGGAGGTCCCGGGCGCGCTACAGTCCCCGCAGACCTACGTTACTGATCGGTAAACCGGTAAGGGGACGACACATGCGGCTCGGTATCAATCTCGGTTACTGGGGTGCGGGCATGGACGCCGACAACCTCGCCGTCGCCCAGGAGGCCGACCGTCTCGGCTACGACGTCTGCTGGGCCGCCGAGGCCTACGGCTCCGACGCCCCGACCGTGCTGGCCTGGGTCGCCGCCCAGACCGAGCGCATCGACGTCGGCTCGGCGATCCTCCAGATCCCGGCCCGTCAGCCCGCGATGACCGCCATGACCGCGGCCACCCTCGACTCCCTGACCAAGGGCCGCTTCCGGCTCGGCCTCGGCGTCTCCGGCCCCCAGGTCTCCGAGGGCTGGTACGGCGTCAAGTTCGACAAGCCGCTCGCCCGGACCCGGGAGTACGTGGAGATCGTCCGCAAGGCGATGAGCCGCGAGCGCCTCTCCTACGAGGGCGAGCACTGGACCCTGCCGCTGCCGGGCGGGCCGGGCAAGCCGCTCAAGCTGACCGTCCACCCCGAGCGGGAGCACATCCCCCTCTACATCGCCGCCATCGGGCCCAAGAACCTGGAGCAGACCGGCGAGATCGCCGACGGCGCGCTGCTGATCTTCCCGGCCGCCGAGCACCTGGAGGCCACCGCGCTCACCCACATCCGGGCGGGCCGCGAGAAGGCCGGGCTGAGCATGGACGGCTTCGACGTCTGCCCGACCGTGCCGCTGGCCGTCGGCGAGGACGTGAACGCGCTCGCGGACATGTTCCGCCCGTACACCGCCCTGTACGTGGGCGGCATGGGCAGCCGTAAGCAGAACTTCTACAACCAGCTGGCCCAGCGCATGGGGTACGAGAAGGAAGCGGCCGAGATCCAGGACAAGTACCTGGCCGGGGACAAGGCGGGCGCGGCCGAGGCCGTCCCCCACTCGCTGATCGACTCGACCACGCTGCTCGGCCCGGTCGCGCGGATCGCGGACGGCATGCGGGCCTACGCGGAAGCCGGGGTCACCACCCTGACGCTGGCCCCCGCCGGATTCACCCTGGACGAGCGGATCGCCGCCCTGCGCGCCGGCACGGAGGCCATGGAGCTGGCCGGTCTCGCCTGAGCGCACGCGGTAGGGGGAAGAGGTCTGCGGCCGTGGTGGGGGCTCGGGGGGTCTTCCCCGCCACGGCCGACACAGCCAACAACGCGCCGGGCGCCCGTGGGGTTACGCGCCGCGGGCCATCGCCTCGTTTCGTTCATTCGGACGAGTAGTGCGACCTATCGGTTGCCCGCCCCGGCTGGCGGCGTTTGACTCGTTGCATGCTCTCTGCCCGCAGCCTGTTCCAGGAGATCGTCGACCACGACGACTCCTTCCAGCTGTTCTGCTCCATCGCCGCCAGCGGCGAGACCCAGGGCGGCTGGGAGAACGCCCGTATCGCAGCCCTCGTGCCCGACGGCATGCGCTACCTCGCCCCCAAGATCGTCCGGCACGGCGCCGACGAGGACAAGCACGGCCGGATCTTCAACGCCCTGCTGCGCAAGCGCGGCCTGCCGCCCGTCCCGGTACCGCCCGAGACCGACTACACGATGCTGCTGGAACGCCGCGGCATCGGGCTCGCGCACGACAAACTGCGCCGCCAGGAAGCGCTGAGCGAGGAGGACATCGTCGTCTACCTCGCGCACAGCCGGGTCACCGAACAGCGCGCCGCCGACCAGATGGACATGCTGGTCACCTACTTCGGCGACCATCCCGAGGTGGGCAAGGCCATCCACATGATCAGCAACGACGAGGACAACCACCTCTCCTACTGCCACGAGGAACTGCTGCGGCTGGCCCGCGCGGGCCACGGCCGGACCATCCAGCGGGTGCTCCGCGAGAGCGCGCTCACCGAGATCGCCGTCTACCGCGACGTCAGCCTCGCCGTCATGGACCACATGGGGCGGCTGCTGCACTGGCCCGCACCGAAGGCGGCCGTGCTCGCCGCCGGCATCCGCGCGATGTACGCCTACGAGCGCTTCAGCGGCTGGCACCGGATGGTGAACCTGCGGATGCCGGAGCGCCGTGACGCCCTGGGCGGCGCACCGGTCACCTCGCCCGAATTCGCGTAGCCCGCGCGGGGCGCCGGGCTCCCTAGAGCCAGCCCCGGCGCTTGAACATCCGGTGCAGGCCCAGACACGCCGCCGCCATGACCACCAGCACCGCGGGATAGCCCCAGGTGTGCCTGAGCTCGGGCATGTGGTCGAAGTTCATCCCGTAGATCCCCGCCACCATGGTGGGGACGGCCGCCATCGCGGCCCACGCCGAGATCTTGCGCATGTCGTCGTTCTGCCGGACGCCCATCTGCGCGAGGTGCGCCGACAAGGCGTCCGACAGCAGCCGGTCCAGCCCCTCGATGTACTCGTTCGCCTTGGTCAGGTGGTCGGCGACGTCGCGGAAGAACGGCTGGGCGTGTCCGTGGACGAAGGGCACCTGCCCGAAGGCGAGCCGGTCCATCGGCTGGAGGAGCGGGCTCGTCGCCCTGCGGAACTCCAGCACCTGGCGCTTGAACGCGTAGATCCGGGCGGCGGTGTTCTTGGTGTCCGAGGCGTTCGGGGCGAAGACCTCGGCCTCCAGCTCCTCCAGGTCGGCCTGGAGCTCGGCCGCCACCTCGATGTAGTGGTCGACCACCGCGTCGCAGACCGCGTACAGCACCGCCGTCGGGCCGTGCCGCAGCACCTGCGGCTCCTGCTCCAGCCGGTGGCGCACGGCGGCCAGCGGGGCCCCCTGGCCGTGCCGGACGGTGACGACGAACGAGTCGCCTATGAAAACCATCAGCTCGCCCGCGCTCACCCGGTCGGCGGCCTCGTCGTAGAGCACCGGCTTGAGCACGACGAACAGCGAATCGTCGTACACCTCCAGCTTCGGGCGCTGGTGGGCGGTCAGCGCGTCCTCCACCGCCAGCGGGTGCAGACCGAACTCCCGGCGGACGTGGTCGAACTCCTCGGCCGACGGCTCGTGCATGCCGACCCAGAGGAAGGCGTCACCGGTCGCCCTCGCCTCGTCGAGGGCGTCGGAGAAGTCCTCCGGTCCGTCGGTACGGCGGCCGTCCCGGTAAATCGCGCAGTCGACAATCACGCGGCGCATTCTTCCCTGCCACGGCCCCCGCACGCACGTGACACCGCGCACGGTCTGATCCACAGGACACCACCTAGGCTGGGGTCCATGGCCACGCTGATCCTCGTACGACACGGGCGGTCCACCGCCAACACCGCTGGGCTGCTCGCCGGATGGACCCCGGGAGTGGCCCTCGACGAGCGCGGCGCCGAACAGGCCGCCGCGCTGCCCGGACGACTGGCCGGGGTGCCGCTCGCCGCCGCCGTCACCAGCCCGCTGCAACGCTGCCGGGAGACCCTCGCGCCCCTGCTGGCCGCCAGGCCGGAGCTGGAGCTGCACACCGACGAGCGGATCGGCGAGTGCCACTACGGCGACTGGTCGGGCCGCAAACTCGCCGAACTCTCCGACGAACCGCTGATGAAGATCGTCCAGCAGCACCCGTCCGCTGCCGCCTTCCCCGGCGGGGAGTCCATGCGCGCCATGCAGGCGCGCGCCGTGGAAGCCGTACGGGAGTGGAACGCGCGCGTCGAGGAGACGCACGGGAGCGACGCGGTCTTCCTGATGTGCTCGCACGGCGACATCATCAAGTCCCTCGTCGCGGACGCCCTGGGCATGCACCTGGACCTCTTCCAGCGGATCCACGTCGACCCGTGCTCGGTGACCGCCGTCCGCTACACGCCCACGCGGCCGTTCCTGTTCCGGCTGGGTGACACCGGGGACTTCGGCTCGCTCGTGGTGCGCCCGGCCGCGCCGGAGGCCGTCGCATCGGACAAAGACGCCGAAGCCGCTGGGAACGCCGTCGTGGGCGGCGGCTCGGGCGCGGCATGATCGGACGGCGCAGTAGGGTGGACGGGCCCACACACGGGGGCAGACCTGCCCCGCCGCCGAGACTTGGAGACTGGACGTGCCCCGTCAGGTGTTCCTCTACGACCCCCCGGACCGCTTCGTGGCCGGCACGGTCGGCCTTCCGGGACGCCGTACGTTCTTCCTGCAGGCCTCCGCGGGCCCCCGGGTCACCAGCGTCTCCCTGGAGAAGACCCAGGTAGCGGCGCTGGCCGAGCGGATGGACGAGCTGCTGGACGAGGTCGTACGGCGGACGGGCGGCAACGCCCCGGTCCCGGCCGTCGCCCCGGCCGAGGCAGCCGACACCGCGCCCCTCGACGTCCCCGTCGACGAGGAGTTCCGCGTCGGCACCATGGCCCTCGCCTGGGACGGCGAGGAACAGCGGATGATCGTCGAGGCCCAGGCCCTCGTGGAACTCGACGCCGACTCCGACGAGGACCTCGCCGAGGCGGAGGAGCGCATGCTCCAGGACGAGGAGAACGGCCCGCCGATGCTGCGGGTCCGCCTCACCGGCGCCCAGGCCCGGGCCTTCGCCAAGCGGGCCCTGGACGTGGTCAACGCCGGCCGCCCGCCGTGCCCGCTGTGCAGCCTGCCGCTGGACCCGGAGGGACACGTGTGCCCGCGCCAGAACGGCTACCGGCGCCAGGCGTGAGCGACACGGGGGAGCGTGAGCACCTGCTCGCCGAGGGCGAGCTGACGGTCGTCGGCCGGATCCGTGAGGCGTCCAACGCCGTCCTGCTGTGCAGGGTCGAGCACGAGGGGGCCGGCGCCGACTGCGTGTACAAGCCGGTCAAGGGGGAGCGGCCGCTGTGGGACTTCCCCGACGGGAACCTCGCCCGGCGCGAGGTCGCGGCCTACCTGGTCTCCGAGGCAACCGGATGGGGCCTGGTACCCCCCACCGTGCTGCGTGACGGCCCCTACGGCGAAGGCATGGTCCAGTGGTGGGTCGAGGCGGCGCAGGAGGACGGCGGGGCGTCCGCGCCGCCCCCGCTGCTCGCGCTGGTCGACGGCGAGGAGGCGGGGGAGGGCTGGAAGCCCGTCGCGCTCGCCGAGGTCGCCGAGGGCCGCACGGCCCTGCTCGTGCACGCCGACCACCCGGACCTGCGCCGGCTCTCCGTGCTCGACGCCGTGATCAACAACGGCGACCGCAAGGGCGGCCACCTGCTGACCGCGCCCGACGGGCGGCTCTACGGCATCGACCACGGCGTGAGCTTCCACGCCGAGGACAAACTGCGCACCCTGCTGTGGGGCTGGGCGGGCGAGCCGCTGACGGACGAGGCGCGTGAGGTACTGGCCAAGCTGGCCGCCGAGCTGGCCGAGGGCGCCCCCCTCGCCACCCGGCTGGCCGAACTGATCACGGCGGCCGAGCTGGCCGCCGTACGGGACCGGGTGGCGCACCTGCTGCGCACCGGCACCCACCCGCAGCCGTCCGGTCAGTGGCCGTCGATCCCCTGGCCACCGGTCTGAACCGGCCATCGGCCGCACGCATATTTCCGGCCAGACCGCAAGAGTGCCGATCAAGACAACACCGCAGGTCCGGTTCGTTTCCGGAACATCCGTCCGGTTAGGCTCGTGACATGCATGCCTGGCCCGCTTCTGAGGTCCCCGCCCTTCCTGGCAAGGGCCGCGACCTCAAGATCCACGACACCGCGACCCAGGGGACGATCACCCTCGCCCCCGGTCCCGTCGCCCGTATCTACGTCTGCGGCATCACTCCGTACGACGCGACCCACATCGGTCACGCGGCGACCTACAACGCGTTCGACCTCGTGCAACGCGTGTGGCTCGACACCAAGCGGCAGGTCCACTACGTCCAGAACGTCACGGACGTGGACGACCCGCTGCTGGAGCGGGCGCTGCGAGACGGCCACGACTGGACCGAGCTGGCGGAGCGCGAGACCGCGCTCTTCCGCGAGGACATGACGGCCCTGCGGATGCTGCCGCCGCAGCACTACATCGGAGCCGTCGAGGCCATACCCGGGATCGTGCCGCTCGTCGAGCGGCTGCGGGACGCGGGCGCCGCGTACGAGCTCGAAGGCGACGTCTACTTCTCGGTCGAATCCGACCCGCACTTCGGCGGGGTCTCCAACCTCGACGCGCAGGCGATGCGGCTGCTCTCGGCGGAGCGGGGCGGCGACCCCGACCGGCCGGGGAAGAAGAACCCGCTGGACCCGATGCTGTGGATGGCCGCGCGTCCGGGCGAGCCGAGCTGGGACGGCGGCTCGCTGGGCCGCGGCCGGCCGGGCTGGCACATCGAGTGCGTGGCCATCGCCCTGGACCACCTGGGCATGGGCTTCGACGTCCAGGGCGGCGGGTCGGACCTGGCGTTCCCGCACCACGAGATGGGCGCCTCGCACGCGCAGGTCCTGACGGGCGAGTTCCCGATGGCCAAGGCGTACGTGCACGCGGGCATGGTGGCGCTGCACGGCGAGAAGATGTCGAAGTCGAAGGGCAACCTCGTCTTCGTGTCCGCGCTGCGGCGCGCGGCGGTGGACCCGGCGGCGATCCGCCTCGCCCTCCTCTCGCACCACTACCGGGCCGACTGGGAGTGGACGGACGAGGTCCTCGCCGAGGCGGTGGCCCGCCTGGAGCGCTGGCGCGCGGCCGTGTCCCGCCCGGACGGCCTGCCGGCAGACGCGGTCGTCGAGGAGGTCCGCGCGGCCCTGTCGAACGACCTGGACGCCCCCGCCGCACTGGCGGCGGTGGACCGCTGGGTCGACGCGCAGAACGCCTCGGACGGCGACGACGAGTCGGCCCCCGGCCTGATCTCCCGCACGGTCGACGCCCTCCTGGGCGTGGCCCTGTAACCGGCGGCGCCGCTGAAAGATCGCCTCAAACGCCGGCGGGGCTGGAGAATCCAGCCCCGCCGGCGTTTGAGGCGCGGGGTCCGGGGCAGCGCCCCGGGAAGCGGCCCGCGCGGGCTACGCCTCCGGGGGCTCCGGCGGGGTCTCGTCCTCCGGCGGGGTCACGGCCGGGGGCTGCGGCTCCTCCGCAGAGGGGTCCGGCTTGCGCCTCGGAGGGCGGGTCAGGCCGCTGGAGGTGTCCCGCAGGTACGACCCGTCACCCGGCTCGCCCCCCGCGGCCGCGGAAGGGTCGCGCCGCCGCAGGTAGCGCTCGAACTCCCGCGCGATCGCGTCGCCCGAGGCCTCCGGCAGGTCCGCCGTGTCCCGCGCCTCCTCCAGCGTCTGGACGTACTCCGCCACCTCGCTGTCCTCGGCGGCCAGTTGGTCCACGCCCAGCTGCCACGCCCGCGCGTCCTCGTGGAGTTCGCCCAGCGGGATCCGGATGTCGATCAGGTCCTCCAGCCGGTTCAGCAGCGCCAGCGTCGCCTTGGGGTTCGGCGGCTGCGACACGTAGTGCGGCACCGCCGCCCACAGCGACACCGCCGGGACGCCCGCGTGCGTACAGGCCTCCTGGAGGATGCCGACGATGCCGGTCGGGCCCTCGTACTTGGTCTCCTCCAGGTCCATCGTCCGCGCCAGGTCCGCGTCCGAGGTGACCCCGCTCACCGGCACCGGCCGGGTGTGCGGGGTGTCGCCGAGCAGCGCCCCCAGGATGACCACCATCTCCACGCCCAGTTCGTGGGCGAAGCCCAGGATCTCGTTGCAGAACGACCGCCACCGCATGGACGGTTCGATCCCCCGGACCAGCACCAGGTCGCGCGGCTTCGCCCCGCCGATCCGGACCACCGACAGCCGTGTCGTCGGCCACGTGATCTTCCGTACCCCGTTGTCCAGCCACACCGTCGGCCGGTTGACCTGGAAGTCGTAGTAGTCCTCGGCGTCCAGAGCCGCGAAGACCTCGCCCTTCCACTCCCGGTCCAGGTGTGCGACCGCACCGGAGGCCGCGTCACCCGCGTCGTTCCAGCCCTCGAACGCGGCCACCATGACCGGGTCGATCAGCTCGGGCACGCCCTCAAGCTCGATCACCCAGGTCTCCTTCCGAAGTTCCTTGCGTACGTGGGTCAGCCTAAGCCTTGAGGGGACACCGGCCACAGCCCACGACAGAGGGGCGGTTCCCCCCGGAACCGCCCCTCTTCCCCACCTGCGTCGCAGCTATGCCTTGTGGGCCAGCATCTCCTCGACCCGGGCGCGCACGGCCGCGTCGTCCAGGCCGCGGATCGTCACGGTCGTGCGCCGGCGCAGCACGTCGTCGACCGTCTCGGCCCACTCGTTGTCACGGGCGTAGGCGACCTGCGCCCAGATCTCCGGACCGTCCGGGTGGATGCGCTCGGCCAGCGCCGGGTCCTCGTTCGCGAGGCGCGCGATGTCGAAGGCCAGCGAACCGTAGTGCGAGGCCAGGTGGCGCGCGGTCAGCGGGTCCATCCGGCTGCCCGGCTCGCGGTCCACCAGCAGCCGGTGCGCGACCGCGTTCGGGTTGGCGACACCGGGCAGCGCGATCCGGCGTACGAGGGACTTCACCGGCTCCATGTCCTCGGTGAGCGGGCTGCCCGGGAGCTTGGCCAGCTTGTCCATGACCACGCGACCGATGTGGCGGTACGTCGTCCACTTGCCGCCGGCCACCGACAGCATGCCGCCGGCGCCCTCGGAGACGACCGTCTCGCGCTTGGCCTTCTCCACGCCGCCGGGGCCGCCGGGCAGCACCCGCAGGCCTGCGAAGGCGTACGTCATCAGCGAGCGGTCGAGGTCCGCGTCCTTCACGGAGAAGGCCGCCTCGTCCAGGATCTGCTGGATGTCGGACTCGGTGGCGCGCACGTCCGCCGGGTCGCCCTCGTACACCTCGTCGGTGGTGCCGAGCAGCAGCTGGTCCTCCCACGGGAGGGCGAAGGTGATGCGGTACTTGTCGATCGGGGTGGCCATGGCGGCCTTCCACGGCGACTTGCGCTTCATGACGATGTGCGCGCCCTTGGACAGGCGGATCGACGGCATCGAGTGCTTGTCTTCCATGCGCCGCAGGTGGTCCACCCACGGGCCGGTGGCGTTGAGCACGACGCGGGCGTCGATCCCGAACTCGGTGCCGTCCAGGCGGTCCTTGAGCTCGGCGCCGGTGACCCGGCCGCGCGTCTTGCGCAGCCCCGTGACCTCGGCGTGGTTGAGGACGACCGCGCCGGACTCGACGGCCGCGCGGACCGTCATGACGGCGACGCGGGAGTCGTTCATCTGGTGGTCGTAGTAGACGGCGACGGCCTTGAGGTTGTCCGTCTTCAGACCGGGGTTGTCGGCGGCGGCACGGGCCGGGGATATGACCTTGCCCATGCCGTCGCCGAAGGCCGAGAGGGCGGAGTAGGCGAAGACGCCCGCGCCCAGCTTGGCCGCACCGACCGGCCCGCCCTTGTAGACCGGCAGGTAGAAGGTGAGCGGGTTGACCAGGTGCGGGGCCACGTCCTTGGCCAGCACCCGGCGCTCGTGGTGGTTCTCCGCGACCAGCTTGACCGCGCCGGTCTGCAGGTAACGCAGGCCGCCGTGGACGAGCTTGGACGAGGCCGAGGAGGTGGCGCCGGCGAAGTCGCCGGCGTCCACCATGGCGACCCGCAGGCCCGACTGCGCGGCGTGCCAGGCCACCGAGGTGCCCAGGATTCCACCGCCGATGACCAGCAGGTCGTACGTGGCCTTCGACAGCTGCTCACGGGTCTCGGCGCGGCTCGCGTTCGAACCGGCGGTCGGGTGCGTACCCAGGGCGGGAACGCTCTGCAGGCTGCTCATATCTCTTTAGCTCCTCGTCGATTGACTCAGCTGAGTGCGGTCAGCTGGCGTCTTCGTCGTCGACCCAGCCCATGGACCGCTCCACGGCCTTGAGCCAGCTCTTGTACTCGCGGTCCCGCTGCTCGGCGGGCATCCGCGGGGTCCACTCCGCCGCGCGGCGCCAGTTGGCGCGCAGGGCGTCGGTGTCGGGCCAGAAGCCGACGGCCAGGCCGGCGGCGTAGGCGGCGCCGAGGCAGGTGGTCTCGGCGACCATCGGGCGCACCACGGGGGCGTCCAGGAAGTCCGAGAGCGTCTGCATCAGCAGGTTGTTGGAGGTCATGCCGCCGTCGACCTTCAGGGCCGCGAGCTCGACGCCCGAGTCCTTGGTCATGGCGTCGGTGATCTCGCGGGTCTGCCAGGCGGTGGCCTCCAGGACGGCACGGGCGATGTGCGCCTTGGTGACGTACCGGGTGAGGCCGGCGATCACACCGCGGGCGTCGGAGCGCCAGTACGGGGCGAAGAGACCGGAGAAGGCGGGCACGAAGTAGGCGCCGCCGTTGTCCTCGACCGAGGAGGCCAGGGTCTCGATCTCGGCCGCGGACTTGATCAGGCCCATCTGGTCGCGCATCCACTGGACGAGCGAGCCGGTGACGGCGATGGAGCCCTCCAGCGCGTAGACCGGCTTCTGGTCGCCGATCTGGTAGCCGACCGTGGTCAGCAGGCCGCTGTAGGAGTTGATGATCTTGTCGCCGGTGTTCATCAGCATGAACGTTCCGGTGCCGTACGTGGACTTCGCCTCGCCCTCGGCGAAACAGGTCTGGCCGAACAGGGCGGCCTGCTGGTCACCGAGCGCCGAGGCGACCGGGACACCGGCGAGGACGCCGTCCTTGACGTGGCCGTAGACCTCGGCGGAGGACTTGATCTCCGGGAGGACGTTGAGCGGGACGCCCATGGACTCGGCGATCTTCTCGTCCCAGGCCAGGGTGTGGAGGTTCATCAGCATGGTGCGCGAGGCGTTGGTGACGTCGGTGACGTGCACACCGCCCTGGGCGCCGCCGGTGAGGTTCCAGATGACCCAGGAGTCCATGGTGCCGAAGAGGATGTCGCCGGCCTCGGCGCGCTCGCGCAGGCCCTCGACGTTGTCGAGCATCCAGCGGACCTTCGGGCCGGCGAAGTAGCTCGCCAGCGGCAGGCCGGTCTCGCGGCGGAAGCGGTCCTGGCCGACGTTTCGGCCGAGCTCCTTGCACAGGGCGTCGGTGCGGGTGTCCTGCCAGACCAGCGCGTTGTGGACCGGCTCGCCGGTGTTCTTGTCCCACATCAGCGTGGTCTCGCGCTGGTTGGTGATGCCGACGGCCTTGACGTCGGCCGCGGTGATCTCGGCCTTGGCGATGGCGCCCGCGACGACCTCCTGGACGTTGGTCCAGATCTCGGTGGCGTCGTGCTCGACCCAGCCCGGCTTCGGGAAGATCTGCTCGTGCTCCTTCTGGTCGACGGCCACGATGCGGCCGTCGCGGTCGAAGACGATGCAGCGGGAGGAGGTGGTGCCCTGGTCGATCGCGGCGATGAAGGGGCCGGTGCTGCTGGTCATGTGGCTGCTCCTGGCAGGTCTGATGAGTAGGCGGAATCAGGAGGGCGGTACGGATCTTGCGATCTTGCCGGTGCTGATCAGGCGAACGCGATGTTGTACAGACCACCGGCGAGCGCGGCACCGACGAGCGGGCCGGCCACCGGGATCCAGGAGTATCCCCAGTCGGAGCCGCCCTTGTTGGGCAGCGGCAGCAGGGCGTGCACGATGCGCGGACCGAGGTCGCGCACCGGGTTGATGGCGTAGCCGGTCGGACCGCCCAGCGAGAGGCCGATGCCGACGACCACGAACGAGGTGATCAGGACACCGATGACACCGAGGCCCTGACCGTCGGCCTGGAGGCCCTGGGTCAGGATGGCCAGGACCAGGACGGCGGTGCCGATGATCTCGGTCGCGAGGTTCTGTACGACGTTACGGATCTCGGGGCCCGTGGAGAAGATGCCGAGCACCGGACCGGCCACGTCGTGCGGGTGCGGGTCCTCGGGACCGAGCTTGGCGTCGCGGATGTGCTCCGGGTCCGCCAGGTGCACGCGGAACTGGCCGTAGTAGGTGATCCACATGAGGACCGCGCCGAGCATGGCGCCCAGCAGCTGACCGGCGAAGTAGAGGGGCACGTCGCCCCACTCACCGGTCTTGACGGCTATGCCGACCGTGACCGCCGGGTTGAGGTGCGCACCGGAGAGCGGCGCGGACACGTAGGCGGCGATCAGTACGGCGAATCCCCAGCCGAAGGTGATGGCGAGCCAGCCTGCGTTGCGGGCCTTGGAGCTCTTGAGTGTCACTGCGGCGCAGACGCCACCGCCGAGCAGTGTGAGCAGGGCGGTACCGATGGTCTCGCCGATGAAGATGTCGGAGCTGGACACCCGCGACTCCTTACGTACGTCCAGGGGTGGGCGGACACCGGGTCCCTCCGGTGGGTCCGCGCACTCGGTGAGTGCTGCACCGGTCCTTGGCCTTGTCGCATCCTAGCGCGTATTGCCGTCAGGTGTTCGACAATGCCGACCGGTGAACGGCAGTTTTCCGCCCAAGTGAAGAATGCGTCAAGGGCTCGCCATGCCAAGGTGTCGGATCGTTACCACTAGGTACGATCGCCCAAATCCGGCCAACCTGTGGTCGGGATATGGCGAAAAGTGGGCAGAAAGCAGCCAGATGGCGGCTCTGAGGTGTTAAAGGAAGGTCAGAACCGGCCCGCGCCGAGGTCGCGTGAAACCGCGCGCGCACAGTCCCGCACCGAGGCCACCAGGGCCGCGTGGGGTTCTCCGGACTCCCCGCAGACCCGTTCCACGGCGCCCGCCACCGCGACCGCCCCGACCGGCATGCGCCGCCGGTCGTGGATGGGCGCCGCCACCGAGGCGATGCCCTCCCAGGTCTCCTCGACGTCGGCGGCCCAGCCCCGGGCCCGGGTCAGGCTCAGGATCTCCTCGAACCCGGCGCCGTCCGTGACCGTACGGGGGGTGAACGCCTCGCGCTCCACCTCCAGGGCCTGGGTGTGCGCGACCGGGTCGTACGCGGACAGCACCTTGCCCAGCGCGGTCGAGTGCAGCGGCTGCATGGCGCCGACCTCCAGCACCTGACGGCTGTCGTCGGGCCGGAACACGTGGTGCATGATCAGCACCCCGCTCTTGTGCAGCACGCCCACGTACGTGCTCTCGCCGCTCGCGCGGGCCAGGTCGTCCGTCCACACCAGGGCGCGGGCGCGCAGCTCGTGCACGTCGAGGTAGCTGTTGCCCAGGCGCAGCAGCTCCGCGCCCAGCTGATAGCGGCCGGAGGCGGGGTCCTGCTCCACGAAGCCCTCGGCCTGCAGGGTGCGCAAGATGCCGTGCGCGGTGCCCTTGGCCAGGCCCAGGGAGGAGGCCACGTCGGAGAGCCCCAGCCGGCGCTCGCCGCCGGCCAGGAGTCGCAGCATCGCAGCGGCTCGTTCGAGCGACTGGATGTTCCGTGCCATCGTGCAGCCTCCTGCTGACCTTGCTGTCCATGGTGACCGTCTTGACGCGGTTCGACAATGCTGAACACTATCGGTCGATGCCGACCTCGCGCAGCGTTGGGGAACTCTTCGCGCCCGACCTCGCCGGGAACACCCCTGCCGGCCCCCGCACAGAATGCAGTCCGCCACGTGGGACACCCGCACCGGGTCCGGGGCCTCGCGGTTACGCTGGCCGCGTGCACCCTTGACACAGAGGGGGTGCAAAGCCGACAGCCGTCGCATCCCAGGGAGCTCCACCATGGCCTCGTCGCCCAACCCGTCCGCTGACACCCAGACCCGGGCCGATGCCCTCCGAGAGGCACTGGCCACCCGCGTGGTCGTCGCCGACGGAGCCATGGGAACGATGCTCCAGGCGCAGGACCCCACCATGGAGGACTTCCAGCAGCTGGAAGGCTGCAACGAGGTGCTCAACGTCACCCGCCCCGACATCGTGCGCACCGTGCACGAGGCGTACTTCTCGGTGGGCGTGGACTGCGTCGAGACCAACACCTTCGGCGCGAACTTCGCCGCACTGGCCGAGTACGACATCGCCGACCGCAACTTCGAGCTGTCGCAGGCCGGCGCACGCATCGCCCGCGAGGTCGCCGACGAGTTCACCGCCTCCACCGGGCAGCAGCGCTGGGTCCTGGGCTCCATCGGCCCCGGCACCAAGCTTCCCACGCTCGGCCACATCACCTACGCGAAGATCCGCGACGCCTACCAGATCAACGCCGAGGGCCTGCTCTCCGGCGGCGCCGACGCGCTGCTCGTCGAGACCACCCAGGACCTCCTGCAGACCAAGTCCTCCGTCATCGGCGCCCGCCGCGCCATGGAGGCCCTGGGCGTCACCGTCCCGCTGATCTGCTCCGTCACCGTCGAGACCACCGGCACCATGCTGCTCGGCTCGGAGATCGGCGCGGCCCTGACCGCGCTGGAGCCCCTGGGCATCGACATGATCGGCCTGAACTGCGCCACCGGCCCCGCCGAGATGAGCGAGCACCTGCGCTACCTCGCGCGCAACGCCCGCATCCCGCTCTCCTGCATGCCCAACGCCGGCCTGCCCGTCCTGACCAAGGACGGCGCGCACTACCCGCTGAGCGCCCCCGAGCTCGCCGACGCCCAGGAGACCTTCGTCCGCGAGTACGGCCTCTCGCTCGTCGGTGGCTGCTGCGGTACGACCCCCGAGCACCTGCGCCAGGTCGTGGAGCGCGTCCGCGGCACGGCCGTCACCGCGCGCAGCCCCCAGCCGGAGCCCGGAGCCGCCTCGCTCTACCAGACGGTCCCGTTCCGCCAGGACACCTCGTACATGGCGATCGGCGAGCGCACCAACGCCAACGGCTCCAAGAAGTTCCGCGAGGCCATGCTGGAGGCCCGCTGGGACGACTGCGTGGAGATGGCCCGCGACCAGATCCGCGAGGGCGCGCACATGCTCGACCTGTGCGTGGACTACGTGGGCCGCGACGGCGTCGCCGACATGCAGGAGCTCGCCGGCCGCTTCGCCACCGCCTCCACCCTGCCGATCGTCCTGGACTCCACCGAGGTCCCCGTCATCCAGGCGGGCCTGGAGAAGCTCGGCGGCCGCGCCGTCATCAACTCCGTGAACTACGAGGACGGCGACGGGCCGGAGTCGCGCTTCGCGAAGGTCACCCGACTGGCCCAGGAGCACGGCGCCGCGCTGATCGCGCTGACCATCGACGAACAGGGCCAGGCCCGGACCGTCGAACACAAGGTCGCCATCGCCGAACGTCTCATCGAGGACCTGACGGGCAACTGGGGGATCCGCGAGTCGGACATCCTCATCGACACCCTCACCTTCACCATCTGCACCGGCCAGGAGGAGTCCCGCAAGGACGGCATCGCCACGATCGAGGCGATCCGCGAGCTCAAGCGCCGCCACCCGGACGTCCAGACCACCCTCGGCCTGTCCAACATCTCCTTCGGCCTGAACCCGGCCGCCCGGGTCCTGCTGAACTCCGTCTTCCTCGACGAGTGCGTCAAGGCCGGCCTGGACTCGGCCATCGTCCACGCCTCCAAGATCCTTCCGATCGCGCGGTTCGACGAGGAGCAGGTCGGCACCGCCCTGGACCTGATCTACGACCGGCGCACCGAGGGCTACGACCCGCTGCAGAAGCTGATGGCCCTCTTCGAGGGCGTCAACACCAAGTCCCTCAAGGCCGGCCGCGCCGAGGAGCTCCTCGCCCTGCCCCTGGACGAGCGACTGCAGCGCCGCATCATCGACGGCGAGAAGAACGGCCTGGAGGCCGACCTCGACGAGGCCCTGCAGACCCGCCCGGCCCTCGACATCGTCAACGACACCCTCCTGGAGGGCATGAAGGTCGTCGGCGAGCTCTTCGGCTCCGGCCAGATGCAGCTGCCCTTCGTCCTGCAGTCCGCCGAGGTCATGAAGACGGCCGTCGCCTACCTCGAACCGCACATGGAGAAGACCGACGACGAGGGCAAGGGCACGATCGTGCTCGCCACCGTCCGCGGCGACGTCCACGACATCGGCAAGAACCTCGTCGACATCATCCTCACCAACAACGGCTACAACGTCGTCAACATCGGCATCAAGCAGCCCGTCTCCGCGATCCTCGAAGCCGCGCAGGAGCACAAGGCCGACGTCATCGGCATGTCCGGCCTCCTCGTGAAGTCCACCGTGATCATGAAGGAGAACCTGGAGGAGCTGAACCAGCGCAAGCTGGCCGCCGACTACCCGGTGATCCTCGGCGGCGCGGCCCTGACCCGCGCCTACGTCGAGCAGGACCTCCACGAGATCTACGAGGGCGAGGTCCGCTACGCCCGCGACGCCTTCGAGGGCCTGCGCCTGATGGACGCCCTGATCGCCGTCAAGCGCGGCGTGCCGGGAGCCGCCCTCCCCGAGCTCAAGCAGCGCCGGGTCGCCAAGAAGGACACTCCGCTCCTCGAAGTCGAGGAGCCGCAGGAGCCCGGCGGCCGCTCGGACGTCTCCGTCGACAACCCGGTCCCCACCCCGCCGTTCTGGGGCACCCGCGTGGTCAAGGGCATCCCGCTCAAGGACTACGCCTCCTGGCTGGACGAGGGCGCCCTCTTCAAGGGCCAGTGGGGCCTCAAGCAGGCCCGCGCGGGCGGAGCCACGTACGAGGAGCTCGTCGAGAGCGAGGGGCGCCCGCGCCTGCGCGGCCTCCTGGAGAAGCTGCACACCGAGAACCTCCTCGAAGCCGCGGTCGTCTACGGGTACTTCCCCTGCGTCTCCAAGGGCGAGGACCTGATCATCCTCGACGAGCAGGGCAACGAGCGGACCCGCTTCACCTTCCCGCGCCAGCGCCGCGGCCGCCGCCTGTGCCTCGCGGACTTCTTCCGCCCCGAGGAGTCCGGCGAGACCGACGTGGTCGGCCTCCAGGTCGTCACCGTCGGCTCCAGGATCGGCGAGGCCACGGCCAAGCTGTTCGAGTCCGACTCCTACCGCGAGTACCTGGAGCTGCACGGCCTGTCCGTCCAGCTCGCCGAGGCCATGGCCGAGTACTGGCACGCCCGCGTCCGCGCCGAGCTCGGATTCGGCGGCGAGGACCCGGACGAGGTCGAGGACATGTTCGACCTCAAGTACCGCGGCGCCCGCTTCTCCCTCGGCTACGGCGCCTGCCCCGACCTGGAGGACCGCGCGAAGATCGCCGACCTCCTCCAGCCGGAGCGGATCGGCGTCCACCTGTCGGAGGAGTTCCAGCTCCACCCGGAGCAGTCCACCGACGCCATCGTGATTCACCACCCCGAAGCGAAGTATTTCAACGCGCGCTGAGCTCCGCCGACGTACACTTGTCGGTCCCAACCAGGCCGGTCGCCTGTTCCCCGGGGAACGCCCCCGCGGGAAGAGGTGACCGGCCTTCTCGTCCCTCTGAGAGGAAAGCGCATGACGAGCACCGTTCCCGCCGCCGTCGCCCGTCCGGCCCACGGCTCGGCCCTCCAGGCGGTGCTGCTCGACATGGACGGCACCCTGGTCGACACCGAAGGCTTCTGGTGGGAGATCGAGGCGGAGATCTTCCACGAGCTCGGCCACCGGCTGGACGAGGCCTGGCGGGACGTGGTCGTCGGCGGCCCCATGAGCCGCAGCGCGACCTTCCTGATCGAGGCCACCGGCGCCGCCATCGGCCTCGCCGAGCTCAGCGTCCTGCTCAACGAGCGCTTCGAGGCCCGCATCGCCGACCGGGTCCCGCTCATGCCCGGCGCCGAGCGGCTGCTGAGCGAGCTGGCCCGGCACAACGTGCCTACCGCCCTCGTCTCCGCCTCCCACCGCCGCGTCATCGACCGGGTCCTGCTCACCCTGGGTCACGACCGCTTCACCATGACCGTCGCCGGTGACGAGGTCGCCCGCACCAAGCCGCACCCCGACCCGTACCTGCTGGCCGCGACCGCGCTCGGCGCGCACCCCTCGCGCTGCGCCGTCATCGAGGACACCGCCACCGGCGTCGCCGCCGCCGAGGCCGCCGGCTGCCGGGTCGTGGCCATCCCCTCCGTCGGCCGCATCGAAGCCGCGCCGGGACGTACGGTCGTTCGCTCGCTGGAGGACGTGGACCTGGCGTTCCTGCGCTCCCTCATCGCCCCGATGAACTGAACGCACACACCGGCACACGCTCTGTGCCGAACAGAACAACCGCAGGGCAGAGGCTGGGCGGGAGAATCTTCCGCCACAGCCTCCGGAGGCCGAAATTCCATCCCTCCCGTGGGAGTTGCCTCAGGTGACCTTGGTCACCCGTCACAGCCCCTAGAGGCCTGTCACGCGACCCGCACACCTTCCCTTGTGTCCGGATTGATCAGCTACTGACCGAATCCGGACGGAGCGTCGTGTGAACAGCCGGTTCACTCCCGTCACGGTGCGATTACCTCCCATGTCCGGCCAGTTCCAGCCATCCCGCCCCGGACCACTAGTGTCAGCGCGGGCACTGCGCCGCACCTCAGCCTCCCGGACACACACCCCTGTGCCGGGAGCGCGTGGACCGATCGTCACACCACCGGCCCGATCGTTCCGCCCTGAACGGGCGACCGCCGCGACGTGCCCTCTACGCCGCTTTGAACAAGTGCCGGTTACAGGGAGTACTTCCAGCATGAACCGCAAGACCATGGTGCTGACGGCCGCGGCCGGACTGCTCACCCCCACGCTGGCCGCATGCGGCGCCGCGAGCGGCGGAGGAGCGGGCTCCGGAGCGATCGTCGTCGGAACCACCGACCGGTTCGAGGCCGCAGAGTTCGCTCCCGCCCCCTTCGACCCGGCCTACGCCTACGACGCCGGCGCCTGGAACGTCCTGCGCCAGACCGTCCAGACGCTCATGCACACCCCGCGCGGCGGCGGCCAGCCCGTCCCCGAAGCAGCCTCCGCCTGCCGCTTCACCGACACCGGCAACCAGAGCTACCGCTGCACCCTGCGCCCCGGGCTGAAGTTCGCCAGCGGCGACCCGCTCACCGCCCAGGACGTCAAGTTCTCCATCGACCGCGTCCGCGCCATCAAGGACGAGAACGGCCCGTCCTCGCTGCTGTCCACCCTCGACAAGGTCGAGGTCAAGGGCGCCGACACCGTCGTCTTCCAGCTGAAGACCCCGGACGCGACCTTCCCGTACAAGCTCTCCACCCCCGCCGCCGGCATCGTCAGCGAGAAGAACTACGACGCCGGCAAGCTCCGCGAGGGCTTCGCCGTGGACGGCTCCGGCCCCTACACCATGAAGGCGGAGGTCAAGGACAACCAGCTCGTCCGCGCCGTCTTCAGCAAGAACCCCCACTACAAGGGCGACATCAAGCTGCAGAACGACAAGGTCGAACTGCGCACCTTCGCCGACTCGGCGGCCATGGGCAAGGCGCTGACCGCCGGGAGGATCCACATGGTCTCCCGCACCCTGTCGCCCGCCCAGATCACCGAGTTCTCCGCGCAGCCCCCCAAGGGCGTCAAGCTGGTCCCGATGCCCGGCCTGGAAATCCGCTACCTCGGATTCAACACCGAGGCCCCGGTCGTCAAGGAGAAGGCCGTGCGCCAGGCGCTGGCCGCCGCCGTCGACCGCGGCGCACTCATCTCCAAGGTCTACGGCAAGTCCGCGCAGCCGCTCTACTCGCTGGTCCCCACCACCGTGAACGGCCACGTCAACTCCTTCTACAACAAGTACGGCGAGGCCAACACGCCCAAGGCCGCCGCCCTGCTGAAGGAAGCCGGCATCAAGACCCCGGTCAAGCTGACCCTGCACTACACCAGCGACCACTACGGCGACGGCACGGCCACCGAGTTCGAGGCCCTCAAGGCCCAGCTCAACTCCACCCAGCTCTTCGACATCACCGTCCAGGGCAGCGAGTGGGCCGACTTCCGCCCCGCGCAGAAGAAGGGCGACCACGCCGCCTACGGCCTCGGCTGGTTCCCCGACTACGCGGACGCCGACAACTTCCTCGCCCCGTTCCTGGAGCAGGACAACTTCCTGGGCACGCCCTACGCCAACAGCGCGGTGCGCACCAGGCTCATCCCCGAATCCCGGCGGGCGGCCGACCGCAACGGCGCCGTCCCCGCGCTGACGGAGATACAGGACATCGTCGCCGAGGACGTGCCCGTCCTGCCCCTGTGGCAGGGCAAGCAGTACGTCGCCGCACGCGACGGGATCACCGGAGTGGAGTGGTCGGTCAACGCCATCTCCGACCTCCAGCTGTGGGAGCTCGGCCGTGGCGTAAGCGGCTGACAGCGGCAAGGACCGGCAGCGGGTGTCGCGGGCCGGAGCAACGAAACAGTTCGACTGTGAAGGACGTTCGCGTGAATCGACGTAACCAGTGGCTGGCGGCCCCGCTCGGCGCAGCCACCGCCGCCGCGCTGCTCAGCGGTTGCGGATCGACCGATGGCTCCAATGCCGGCAGCGGCAAGGGCGTGGTCATGGGCATATCCGACAAGGTGAAGTCCACCGACCCCGCCTCGGGCTACGACCCGGGCTCCTGGCTGCTCTTCAACAACGTCTTCCAGTCGCTGCTGAGCTTCCCCAAGGGCGGCACCACCCCCGAGCCCGACGCCGCGCAGAGCTGCGCCTTCGAGGGAGGCGACAGCAAGGTCTACAAGTGCACCCTGCGGGAGGGCCTGAAGTTCAGCAACGGCCACAGCCTCACCTCGAAGGACGTCAAGTTCTCCTTCGAGCGCACCCTGAAGATCAACGACGAGAACGGCCCGGCCGTGATGCTCTCGTCGATAGCGGGCATCGACGCCCCCGACGACAAGACCGTCGTCTTCCGCCTCAAGACCTCCGACGCGACCTTCCCGAGCAAGATCGCCTCGGGTGCGGGCTCCATCGTCGACCACAGCGAGTACCCGGCGGACAAGCTGCGTACGGACAACAAGGCGATCGGCTCCGGCGTCTACAAGCTGGACGCGATCGGTGAGAAGAGCGCCACCTTCTCCGTCAACGGGTCCTACAGCGGCAAGGCCAAGGCCAAGAACACCGGCGTCACGCTGAAGTTCTTCAACGGCGACCAGGCCGGCCTCAAGGCGGTCCTGGAGCGCGGGGACGTGGACTTCGCGTTCCGCGGCCTCGCCGCCAAGGACATCGCCGCCCTCGCCTCCACCAAGACCGGCGACAACAAGGTCGACGTCGTCCAGGGCACCGGCGCCGAGGTCGAGCACATGGTCTTCAACCTCAACGACCCCGTCGTCGGCAAGCTGCCCGTCCGCAAGGCCATCGCCTACCTCGTGGACCGCGACGCCCTCGTCAAGGACGTGTACGCGGGCACCGCCACCCCGCTCTACTCCATCGTCCCGACCGGCATCGCCGGACACACCACCCCGTTCTTCGACCGCTACGGCGGCAGCCCGCAGGTGGACAAGGCCAAGGCCGTCCTGAAGGCCGCCGGCATCAACGGCAAGATCAAGCTGACCCTGTGGTCCACCCCGTCCCGCTACGGTCCCTCCACCGACCAGCAGTTCGAGGTCATCGCCAAGCAGCTCAACGACAGCGGCCTCTTCGAGGCCGACATGAAGTCCGTCGAGTACGAGCAGTACGAGAAGGACATCGAGGCCGGCAAGTACGGCGTCTACGTCAAGGGCTGGGTCCCCGACTACCCCGACGCCGACAACTTCACGCAGCCGTTCTTCGGCCCGGGCAACGTCCTGAAGAACAACTACGACAACAAGGAGATCACCGGGACGATCATCCCGTCGACCTCCGCCAAGTCCGACCGCACCGCGGCCAACACGGACTACAACCGCCTCCAGGACATCGTCGCCGAGGAGGTCCCGATCCTCCCGCTCTGGCAGGGCAAGCAGTACGCCGTCACCCGCCAGAACGTCAACGGCCTCCAGTGGTCCCTCGACGCCTCGACCGTCTTCCGCTTCTGGGAGATCAGCAAGGGCTGACCCGGACCGGGCCCCACGCGCGAGCGGGCCGGCAGTCGCACCAGGCGACCGCCGGCCCGCTCGCGTACGCGCCCGTCCCCGCCGCTACTGGGCGCCGGGACGCACCAGGCCGCTCTCGTACGCGTAGACCGCGGCCTGCACCCGGTCGCGCAGCCCCAGCTTCGTCAGCACGTGCCCCACATGCGTCTTCACCGTCGTCTCGCTCACGAACAGATCCGCCGCGATCTCCGCGTTCGACAGGCCCCGGGCCACCAGTTTCAGCACCTCGACCTCCCGCTCGGTCAGCGTCCCCAGCGTGTTCGGCACGCTCTCGTCACCCGACGGAAGATGCCCCGCGTACTTGTCCAGCAGCCGCCGCGTGATGCTCGGCGCGAGCATCGCCTCACCCGCCGCGACCACCCGGATCGCCTGCACCAGCTCATTGGCCGGCGCATCCTTCAGCAGGAACCCGCTCGCCCCCGCCCGCAGCGCCTCCACCACGTACTCGTCCAGGTCGAAGGTGGTCAGCACCAGCACCTTCGCCGGACCGTCCCGGCCCGGACCGGTGATCTGCCGGGTCGCCTCCACGCCGTCCATCCGCGGCATCCGGATGTCCATCAGCACCACGTCGGGCTGCAGCGCCCGCACCTGGTCCAGCGCCTGCAGACCGTCCCCGGCCTCCCCGACCACCGCCAGGTCGCCCTCGGCCTCCAGGATCATCCGGAAGCCGGTGCGCAACAGTGGCTGGTCATCGACCAGAAGGACACGGATGGCCACGGGCTCTACCTCGAATTCGTCGGACGGCTTCGGCGGACGGCGCCCATTGTGCCCTGACCGGACGATCAGGAACCGTCCGGGCGGACCGCCCCGGGCCCCCCGGACTCCGCCGCGGGCCTCGGGATGATCATCAGAGGATAGGCCGGGGGAGTCCCCCCGAACTCCGGACACACCGACTGATGATCACACCAGCCGCACAGCTTCGTCGGCCGCGGACGCCACTCACCCGACTCCGTCGCCTCACGGATCGCCTCCCACAACGCGAGCAGCTTGCGCTCCACCCGCTCCAGATCCGCCACCACCGGGTCATACGTCAGCACGTCACCACTGCCCAGATACACCAGCTGAAGACGCCGCGGCACCACCTGCTTCAGCCGCCACACCACCAACGCGTAGAACTTCATCTGGAACAGCGCACCCTCGGCGTACTCCGCCCGCGGCGCCTTGCCCGTCTTGTAGTCGACGATCCGCACCTCACCCGTCGGCGCCACGTCCACCCGGTCGATGATCCCCCGCAACCGCAGCCCCGACTCCAGCTCCGTCTCCACGAAGAACTCCCGCTCCACCGGCTCCAGCCGCGTCGGGTCCTCCAACGTGAACCAGCGCTCCACCAGCGCCTCGGCCTCCGTCAGCCACCGCGCCAGCCCCGCCCCCTCATCACCCGGCGGAAACAAATCCGTCAGCTCCGGCCTCGCCTCCAGCAACCGGTCCCACTGCCCCGGAATCAACGCCTTCGCCCGCGGCGCCGTCCGCTCCTGCGCGGGATGGTCGAAGAGCCGCTCCAGCACCGCGTGCACCAGCGTCCCCCGCGTCGCCGCCGCACTCGGCTTCTCCGGCAGCCTGTCGATCACCCGGAACCGGTACAGCAACGGGCACTGCATGAAATCGCTCGCCCGCGAAGGGGAGAGCGAGGTCGGCGCCACAGCGCTCGGGCTCGCGTCGGCATCGGCTGCACCTGGCACAGCCCCGGGGCTCGTCGTCATGGACAAAACCCTACGACCCGCCACCGACAGCACGCGCATACCATCGACGACGAGCCCCCTCGCACTGCATGATCGGAGGACCACACACCAACAGCACCACCGAACGACACCGCACCGACACGCACAGACACGCACAGACACGCAGAGACACGCACCGCACGACCGAACGAAGGACAGCCGTGGCAGACACCGACGAAACCGGCGAGCGCGCGGGCCGGCGCTCCGCACCGGGCGGCGGACTCCTCATGGGCCGCCCCTTCGGCGTACCCGTCTACGTCTCGCCCAGCTGGTTCCTGGTCGCCGCCCTCATCACCTGGGTCTTCGGCGACCAGCTCGACCGCGTCCTGCCCGACCTCGGCGCCGTCCGCTACCTCGTCTCCCTCTTCTTCGCCGTCGCCTTCTACGCCTCCGTCCTCGTCCACGAGCTCGCGCACACCGTCGCCGCCCTGCGCTTCAAACTCCCCGTGCGCCGCATCCAGCTCCAGTTCTTCGGCGGAGTCTCCGAGATCGAGAAGGAATCCGAGACCCCCGGCCGCGAATTCGTCCTCGCCTTCGTCGGCCCCCTGCTCTCCCTCCTCCTCGCCGGAGCCTTCTACCTCGGCATGAAGGCCGTCGACCCCGCCACCGTCCCCGGCGTCCTCCTCGCCGGACTGATGATCTCCAACCTGCTCGTCGCGGCCTTCAACCTGCTCCCCGGCCTGCCCCTCGACGGCGGCCGCATGCTCCGCGCCGTCATCTGGGGCATCACCGGCAAGCCCATGGCCGGCACCGTCGCCGCCGCCTGGGTCGGACGCGGCCTCGCCATCGCCGTCCTCCTCGGCCTGCCCCTGCTCACCCACACCGGAATCCTCGGCAACCGCACCGAAGAGATCGGCGGCATGGACACCGTCATGGACGCCCTCCTCGCCGCCATCCTCGCCGGCATCATCTGGACCGGCGCCGGCAACAGCCTGCGCATGGCCCGGCTGCGCGAACACCTCCCCGAACTCCAGGCCCGCAACCTCACCCGGCGCGCCATCCCCGTCGAGAACGCCACCCCCCTCTCCGAGGCCCTGCGCCGGGCCAACGAAGCCGGCGCCCGCGCCCTCGTCGTCGTCGACGGCCACGGCGACCCCACCGCCATCGTCCGCGAAAGCGCCATCGCCTCCGTCCCCGAACACCGCCGCCCCTGGGTCGCCGTCAGCACCCTCGCCCAGGACCTCACCGACGGCATGAAGGTTTCAGCCGAGCTCACCGGCGAAGAACTCCTCGACCACCTGCGCACCCACCCCGCCACCGAATACCTCGTCCTCGCACCCGGCGGAACCATCTACGGCGTCCTGTCCACCCTCGACGTCGAAAAGGCCTTCGTGAAGGCCATGGCACGGCCCCAGTCCTGAAGCCAATACACTGGTCACATGTCCGAACCGACCGGTGCCGCCCGCCGACGCGGGCCCTTCAAGGTCGGGGACCAGGTTCAGCTGACCGACCCCAAGGGCCGCCACTACACGTTCACGCTCGAAGCCGGGAAGAATTTCCACACCCACAAGGGTTCCTTCCCGCACGACGAGCTGATCGGTGCACCCGAGGGCAGCGTTGTCCGCACCACGGGCAACGTCGCCTACCTCGCGCTGCGCCCCCTGCTCCCCGACTATGTCCTGTCCATGCCCCGCGGTGCCGCCGTGGTCTACCCCAAGGACGCGGGCCAGATCCTGGCCTTCGCCGACATCTTCCCCGGCGCCCGCGTCGTCGAGGCAGGCGTGGGCTCCGGCTCCCTGAGCAGCTTCCTGCTGCGCGCCATCGGCGACCAGGGCATGCTCCACAGCTACGAACGCCGCGCGGACTTCGCCGAGATCGCCACCGCCAACGTCGAGCGCTACTTCGGAGGCCCGCACCCCGCGTGGCAGCTGACCGTGGGCGACCTCCAGGACAACCTGTCCGACACCGACGTCGACCGCGTGATCCTCGACATGCTCGCCCCCTGGGAATGCCTCGACGCGGTCTCCAAGTCGCTGGTCCCCGGCGGCATCCTGTGCTGCTACGTGGCCACCACCACCCAGCTGTCCAAGACCGTCGAGTCCATCCGCGAGATCGGCTGCTTCGCCGAGCCGCAGCCGTGGGAGTCGATGATCCGCAACTGGCACGTGGAAGGCCTCGCCGTCCGCCCGGACCACCGGATGATCGGCCACACCGGCTTCCTCGTCACCGCCCGCCGCCTCGCGGACGGCGTCGAAGCCCCCATGCGCCGCCGCCGCCCCGCCAAGGGCGCCTACGGCGAGGACTACGACGGCCCCGGCAGCGACCGCTCCGCGTAACCCTCCCGACCACCCCAACACGACGGCGCTGCGGCGCAGTTCCCCCTACCCGGCGGGAACTGCGCCACAGCGCCTTTTCGTTGTGCCCGGTGCCGGGCACCGCCGGGACCAGCCGCGCCGGACCCGGCCGTTCCACCCGCATGTGAGGTGTGGCACGATGCTGGCTCCCCGTCACCCTTCACAAGGAGACACCCCGCGTGCTGCACAGCCCCGCCGAGCCGAACCCGGCGCTGGACGACCTGGCGCACCGCCACGCCCGGCCCCTCCACTGGCTCGCCACGGCCACCGCCATGGCGGCCGTCATAGCCGCCGCGGGTTTCCTCCAGCCGGCCACCGGCGCCGCCGGCACCGCCACGGCCGCCGCGGCAGAACCCGCCGCGAACGGCCCCCAGGCCACCGCTCCCGACCCCGCGGGGGTCACCTACCCCCTCGACTGCAAGGGCGCCCCGCAGACCGTCACCGCCACCGCCGACGGCGACCTCGACGGCGACGGCCGCCCCGAGACCGTGGCCGCCGTCCGCTGCGAAGCCGGCTCCGGCACCCCGCCCCACGCGATCTACGTACTCACCCAGGACCGCGCCGAAGGCTCCCGCCCCCGCGTCGTCGCCACCCTGCTCGACACTCCGCAACGCCAGAGCGTCACCGATCTCACCGTGCGCGACCGCGTCGTCACCGCGAGCCTCCTCGGCTACTCCACACCCCAGGTCCCGCGCTGCTGCCCGGACAAAAAACAGCTCGCCAAGTGGCGCTGGAGCGACGCCAAATTCCGCCAGGAGCTGACGGACTCGTCCGCCACGCGTGTTTGAAGCGTCACTCCGCGTCGGGGCCGAAGACTTCCACCCTGTCCGAAACGCGCCTTACGTGAATACAGTCCCCCGGGCACTCCTTCGCCGAGTCGACCACGTCCCGCAGCAGCGTCAAGGGAACCGGAGTCGTCGCCCCCGCCTCCGTCAGCAGCTCGTCGTCCCCGCTCTTCACATACGCCAGACCATCGATGTCCAGCTCGAACACCTCGGGCGCGTACTGCGCGCAGATGCCGTCGCCGGTGCAGAGGTCCTGGTCGATCCAGACCTCGAGCGGCTCCCCGGCCTCACCGACGACGCCCGCCGGAGCCTCCTGGTGCACGGTCATATCTCCTGCCGTTTCCTGCGCTGAGTGATCCATCCCGGTCACCGCCCGCAGCAAGTCGCGCGAGCTTCGACGGGTGTTGAACACTTCGACCTTACAACCGGCCGCTTCCCGAGTTTGATGGGTGGGTATTTCCTTGGGGTGAGGGAGTACGCAAGGGTGAAGATCGGACACACCCCTACCGTCTTTGTGATCTAGGGGTTTCAATCACCACCAGCCCAGGTAGGGTCAGGAAGCGTCCAGCTCCCCTTGGAGGAGGTGAGGACCGTGGCAGCCCACGACGACGACATCAACCGCGGCATCCGGCCCGGGCGAGGGTCCGAGGACCCCGCCGGCCAGGTTGCCTATCTCGAGCAGGAAATCGCCGTCCTGCGACGTAAGCTCGCCGATTCTCCGCGACACACGAGGATTCTCGAAGAGCGGATCGTCGAGCTACAGACAAATCTGGCCGGCGTCTCCGCACAGAACGAACGACTCGCGAATACCCTCCGTGAGGCCCGCGACCAGATCGTGGCCCTCAAGGAAGAAGTCGACCGGCTCGCACAGCCGCCGGCCGGCTTCGGTGTCTTCCTGCAGGCGAACGAGGACGGCACCGTCGACATCTTCACCGGAGGTCGAAAGCTCCGCGTGAACGTGAGCCCCAGCGTCGAACCGGAAGACCTCCGGCGCGGCCAGGAGGTCATGCTCAACGAAGCACTCAACGTGGTCGAGGCCATGGCCTACGAGCGCGCCGGGGACATCGTCACCCTCAAGGAGATCCTCGAGGACGGCGAGCGCGCCCTGGTGGTCGGGCACACCGACGAGGAAAGGGTGGTGAGGCTCGCCGAGCCGCTCCTGGACGTCACCATCCGCCCCGGCGACGCCCTGCTGCTCGAACCGCGCTCCGGCTACGTCTACGAAGTGGTCCCCAAGAGCGAGGTCGAAGACCTCGTCCTCGAAGAGGTCCCCGACATCGACTACGACAAGATCGGCGGTCTGGGCGACCAGATCGAGCTGATCCGCGACGCGGTCGAGCTCCCGTACCTCTACCCCGACCTCTTCAAGGAACACGAACTGCGCCCGCCGAAGGGCATCCTGCTCTACGGCCCCCCCGGCTGCGGCAAGACGCTCATCGCCAAGGCCGTCGCCAACTCCCTTGCCAAGAAGGTCGCCGAGGTGACCGGACAGGCCCAGGGCAAGTCCTACTTCCTGAACATCAAGGGACCCGAGCTCCTCAACAAGTACGTCGGCGAGACCGAGCGGCACATCCGCCTCGTCTTCCAGCGTGCCCGCGAGAAGGCCAGCGAGGGCACCCCCGTCATCGTCTTCTTCGACGAGATGGAATCCCTCTTCCGCACCCGCGGATCCGGCGTCAGCTCGGACGTGGAGAACACCATCGTCCCCCAGCTGCTCGCCGAGATCGACGGTGTGGAAGGCCTGGAGAACGTCATCGTCATCGGCGCCTCCAACCGCGAGGACATGATCGACCCGGCCATCCTGCGCCCCGGCCGCCTGGATGTGAAGATCAAGATCGAGCGCCCGGACGCCGAGGCCGCCAAGGACATCTTCGCGAAGTACCTCAAGGCCTCCCTGCCCCTGCACACGGACGACCTGTCCGAACACCAGGGCTCCCCGGCCGGCACCGTCCACAGCATGATCCAGACCGTCGTCGAGCAGATGTACGCCGAAACCGAGGAAAATCGCTTCCTTGAGGTCACGTACGCCAACGGCGACAAGGAAGTCCTCTACTTCAAGGACTTCAACTCGGGCGCCATGATCCAGAACATCGTGGACCGCGCGAAGAAGATGGCCATCAAGGCCTTCCTCGAACACAACCAGAAGGGCCTGCGCGTCTCCCACCTCCTCCAGGCTTGCGTGGACGAGTTCAAGGAGAACGAGGACCTGCCCAACACCACCAACCCCGACGACTGGGCCCGAATCTCCGGCAAGAAGGGCGAACGGATCGTATTCATCCGCACCCTCGTCACCGGAAAGCAAGGCGCGGACACCGGACGCTCCATCGACACGGTGGCGAATACCGGTCAGTACCTCTGACCCGGCGGAGCGGCTGCGGATGCCCTCCCCGGGCATCCGCAGCCGACTGCTTTACCGGCAGATTCCAGCCGGTGACGAGGCGAATTCAATGACGGAAACGATCTCCCCACGAGCGCGATGTGGTTCTAGGCTCTTCCATACCGCAGCGGGACGCGCAGTGCGGGGACGGGCACCGCACCGAAACAGGCACAGCACGCGCACCGGAGCACCAGCGGTACTTGAGCGCCGCTCCCGCAGGGGAGCGCCGCCGGGCAAGGAGGGCCGCATGACCGTACGGCGAGTAATGGGGATCGAGACGGAGTACGGGATCTCCGTCCCGGGCCACCCGAACGCCAATGCCATGCTCACCTCGTCCCAGATCGTCAACGCCTACGCGGCGGCGATGCACCGGGCGCGCCGCGCCCGCTGGGACTTCGAGGAGGAGAATCCGCTGCGGGACGCCCGGGGCTTCGACCTCGCCCGCGAGGCCGCGGACAACAGCCAGCTCACCGACGAGGACATCGGCCTCGCCAACGTCATCCTCACGAACGGCGCACGGCTCTACGTCGACCACGCACACCCCGAATACAGCTCGCCCGAGATCACCAACCCGCTCGACGCCGTCCTCTGGGACAAGGCCGGCGAGCGGATCATGGCCGAAGCCGCCGTCCGGGCCGCCCAGCTGCCCGGCGCCCAGCCGATCCACCTCTACAAGAACAACACCGACAACAAGGGCGCCTCCTACGGCACGCACGAGAACTACCTGATGAAGCGGGAAACCCCCTTCTCGGACATCGTGCGCCACCTGACCCCCTTCTTCGTCTCACGCCTCGTCTTCACCGGCGCCGGACGCGTGGGCATCGGCCAGGACGGCCGCGAGCACGGCTTCCAGATCAGCCAGCGCGCGGACTACTTCGAGGTCGAGGTCGGCCTGGAGACCACCCTCAAGCGCCCCATCATCAACACCCGGGACGAACCGCACTCGGACGCCGAGAAGTACCGCCGGCTCCACGTGATCATCGGAGACGCCAACCTCTCCGAGATCTCCACCTACCTCAAACTGGGCACCACCGCCCTCGTCCTGTCCATGATCGAAGACGGCTTCATCAACGTCGACCTGGCCGTCGACCAGCCCGTACGCACCCTCCACCAGGTCTCCCACGACCCGGACCTGCACCACCTGATCACGCTGCGCAGCGGGCGGACGCTCACGGCCGTGCAACTTCAGATGGAGTACTTCGAGCTGGCCAGGAAGTACGTGGACGAACGTTTCGGGACCGACGCGGACGAGCAGACCAAGGACGTGCTGGTCCGCTGGGAAGACGTCCTCGGCCGACTGGAGACCGACCCGATGAGCCTGTCGGGAGAGCTGGACTGGGTCGCCAAGCGGGAGATCCTCGAAGGCTACCGGCGCCGTGACGGCCTGGGCTGGGACGCGGCGCGCCTGCACCTGGTGGACCTCCAGTACGCGGACGTACGGCCCGAGAAGGGCCTGTACAACCGCCTGGTGGCCCGCGGCAAGATGAAGCGGCTGGTGGACGAGTCGGCGGTGGAGCGGGCGGTCGGCAAGCCTCCGGAGGACACCAGGGCCTACTTCCGCGGCCGCTGCCTGGAGCAGTACGCGGACGACGTGGCCGCGGCCTCCTGGGACTCGGTGATCTTCGACCTCCCGGGCCGCGACTCGCTCCAGCGGGTCCCGACGCTGGAACCCCTGCGCGGGACGCGGAAGCACGTCAAGGAGCTCCTGGACCGCTGCCGCACGGCGGAGGACCTGGTGCGGGTGCTTTCGGGACAGTGAGAGGGCCTGAAGGGGCCTGAAAGGGCTCCGGTCAGGGAATCATGAAATCAGCCGGACGTTATGAAAGTGCGGGGACGAATATCGGGCCCGGCTTGTAGGGTCCGGCGTAGGGTCTGATCTTGAGAGATCCCGAATCCCGGGGTCTTTCGACATGAGCATGCGAACCGAGCGGGGTGAGGTAGACATGGCGACCAAGGACACCGGCGGCGGACAGCAGAAGGCGACGCGCTCGACCGAGGAGGTCGAGGAGGCGGCGGTCGAGGAATCGACCGACCTCAAGGAGCGCCAGGAGAAGCTCTCCGACGACGTCGACTCCGTGCTTGACGAAATCGATGATGTGCTCGAGGAGAATGCCGAGGATTTCGTGCGGTCCTTCGTGCAAAAGGGTGGGCAGTAGAGCCTGTTTACCTTCGATTCGAAGGTGAATCTGCAGTCGGTCGAGTCGAGGCGAACGAAGCGATGTACCCGATGCGGTGAGGAGAAGCCGCATCGGGAGTTCGCTCCCACGCGAGCGAATCTGGACGGATTGCAACGGCATTGCCGTGACTGCGGTGCCGAGTCTCAACGCAAGCGCGAGAAGGCAATGGGTAGGCAGCCCAGGCCGACCGCCGGAGACGGCTATAAGTACTGCCTCGGGTGCGGTGAGGTGAAGCCGCACGCTGAGTGGCATCGCAACAAGGCAGCCGTCGATGGTTTGGCGACGCGTTGCAAGGCGTGCCGTGCCATCGACGGTCGGACCGGTCGCCTCAAGCGGTCCTACGGCCTCACCGAGGCTCGGCGCGACGAGATGATCGCCGCTCAGAGCGGGGCCTGCGTGATCTGCCAGTCGGCTCCGGCAGAGCATGTTGATCACGATCATCAGACGGGTAAGGTCCGAGGCGTACTGTGCTTCAGCTGTAACGCAGCCCTGGGGCAGTTCAAGGATCGGCCGGACGTCATACGGCGTGCAGCCGCTTACGTGGAAGGAAACCTGTGGAACCCAACACTCGTAGCACAGGGCGTCTACCGGCAGCCTTCCTGACGCCGGGGTCGTCGTCCTTCATGGACTTCCTGGGCGCGCACCAGCCGGAGATGCTGCCCGGCAACCGCAAGCTGCCGGAGGGTGTCATCGAGGCGCCGCACGGGACGACCATCGTCGCGGCCACCTTCCCCGGCGGGGTCGTGCTCGCCGGTGACCGGCGGGCGACCATGGGGAACATGATCGCGCAGCGGGACATCGAGAAGGTGTTCCCGGCCGACGAGTACTCCGCGGTGGGCATCGCCGGTACGGCCGGCCTGGCCGTGGAGATGGTGAAGCTGTTCCAGCTGGAGCTGGAGCACTTCGAGAAGGTGGAGGGGACGACCCTTTCGCTGGAAGGCAAGGCGAACCGGCTGTCCACCATGATCCGGAGCAATCTGGGCATGGCGATGCAGGGGCTGGCCGTGGTGCCGCTGTTCGCCGGGTACGACGAGGCCAAGGAGAAGGGCCGGATCTTCTCCTACGACGTGACCGGCGGCCGCTCCGAGGAGCACGGGTTCGCCGCCACCGGTTCCGGCTCGATCTTCGCCCGTGGCTCCATGAAGAAGCTGTACCGCGACGACCTGACGGAACAGCAGGCCACCACCCTCGTCGTGCAGGCCCTGTACGACGCCGCCGACGACGACTCGGCGACCGGTGGCCCGGACCTGTACCGCCGGATCTTCCCGATCGTCACCGTCATCACCGACGAGGGCTTCCGCAGGCTCAGCGAGGAGGAGTCCTCCGAGCTCGCCCGCGCCATCACGGAGCGGCGCATGGAGCAGCCCGACGGGCCGCGCGCCGCCCTGCTCTGACCATCCGCCGTTCCGTAGGAGCCCAGAAGAAAGGGACGGACTACCGGTGTCGACTCCGTTCTATGTGTCACCCCAGCAGGCCATGGCCGACCGGGCGGAATACGCCCGCAAGGGCATCGCCCGCGGTCGCAGCCTTGTCGTGCTGCAGTACGCCGACGGCATCGTGTTCGTCGGTGAGAACCCGTCCCGTGCGCTGCACAAGTTCAGTGAGATCTACGACCGGATCGGCTTCGCGGCGGCCGGTAAGTACAACGAGTACGAGAACCTGCGGATCGGTGGTGTGCGGTACGCGGATCTGCGTGGTTACACCTATGACCGTGATGATGTGACGGCCCGTGGGCTGGCGAACGTGTACGCGCAGACGCTCGGCACGATCTTCTCCAGTGCGGGTGAGAAGCCGTACGAGGTGGAGCTGGTCGTCGCGGAGGTGGGTGCGACGGCTGCCGGGGATCAGATCTACCGGCTTCCGCATGACGGGTCGATCGTGGACGAGCACGGTTCGGTCGCGGTCGGTGGGAATGCCGAGCAGATCAGTACGTTCCTGGATCAGCGGCATCGGGACGGGATGACGCTGTCCGAGGCGTTGAAGCTGGCGGTGCAGGCGCTGTCGAGCCAGGCGAACGGTACGGACAAGGCGATTCCGGCGGAGCGGCTGGAGGTCGCGGTGCTGGACCGGACGCGGGCGCAGCAGCGGAAGTTCAAGCGGATTCGCGGCCGGCAGTTGGCGCGGTTGCTGGAGGCTGATGTTCCGGCGGCGGCGCAGGCGGATGCGGTGTCGAATGACGAGGCGCCGGAGGATGACGCCGAGTAGGGCGTGGGTTGAGGTGCCGGGGCCCCGGTTCGCCGTTCGCGGCGGGCCGGGGCTTCGTCGTGTCCGGGGTCGTGTCCGGGGCTTCGTCGTGTCAGGGGGTGGGGGCGGGGCCGGTGGAGTCGCGGACGACGAGTTGGACGGGGATGTCGGGGGCGGTCCAGGGGGTTTTTTCGAGGACGGTGAGGAGGGCGTTCATGCCTTGTTCGCCGACGCGTTCGGCGGGGAGGTGGACGGTGGTGAGTTCGGGTTCGACGGCGGTGGCGAGGGCGAGGTCGTCGAAGCCGGTGACGGAGAGGTCCTCGGGGACGCGCAGGCCGAGGCGGCGGGCGGCCTTGCAGGCGCCGGCGGCGAGGATGTCGTCGTCGCAGACGATGGCGGTGGGCCGGTCCTGGGGGGTGCTGAGGGCGGTTTCCATGGCCGTGCGGGCGTCGTGGACGGTGAGGGGGGACCGTACGGTGCGCAGCTGGGTGTGGGGGCCCAGGAGGGCTCTGAGGGCTTGGGCGCGGGTGTCGAAGGTCCAGGAGTCGATGGCGGAGGCGAGGTGGAGGAAGCGGCGGTGGCCGAGGGTGAGGAGGTGTGCGGTGATCTGGCGCATGCCGTCGGCCATGGCGAGGTTGACGTGGGCGGCGGCGTTGTCGGCGGTGGGGTCGCTGTCGAGCATGACGAGGGGGAGGGTGTTGCCGCCGATGGCGTGGAGGGCGTCGGCGGCCATGGAGGAGGCGATGACTCCGTCGAGGGCGGCGCTGGCGGAGGCGAAGGGGTCGCGGGCGGGGCCGGTGCCGTCGGGGGAGGGGTAGAGGACGACGCCGAAGCCGTGTTCGGCGGCGACGCGGGCGGCGCCGGTGTAGACGCGGGCGAAGAATTCGTTGGTGAGGGCGGGGACGACGAGGAGGGCGGTGCGGGTGGAGCCGAGGCGGAGGTTGCGGGCGGCGAGGTTGGGGCGGTAGCCGAGGCGGGCGGCGGTTTCGCGGACGTGGGTGGCGGTGCGTTCGGAGACGCGGCCGGGCCATTTGTCGCCGAGGACGAGGGAGACGGTGGCCTGGGAGACCCCGGCGGCGGTGGCGACGTCGCGGCTGGTGGGTCTCGTCACAGGGGGCTCCTGGAGTGCGTGGTCCGGTGGGGGTGTGCGGTGTGGTGGGGGTCGGTCGGGTGGACCGGTGGGTTGGGGCCATGGTACGTATAACGCGTCGCGTTATACGTATTACCCCGGCTGGTTCCGGGCAGGAAGGGGGCGGTCATGGCCGCGGGGTACGCGGAGCTGCTCGGGACCCGGCACGCCGCGAGGCTGCTGGTGGGCACGCTGGTGGGCCGGCTGCCCAACGCGGTGGCGCCGATCGCGATCGTGCTGTTCACGCGCGCGGAGGGAGGCAGCTACACGCTGGCGGGGGCGCTGGCCGCCGCGTACGGCGTGGCCAATGCGGTGGGTCAGCCGTTGCTCGGCCGGGCGGTGGACCTGTTCGGGCAGCCGCGGGTGCAGCTGCCGGCGGCGGTGGTGTCGGCGCTGGGCATGGTGTGGCTGGCGCTGTCGGGTACCGGGTCGGTGGTGACGGCCTATGCCGCGGTGGTGGTGGCGGGGCTGTTCACGCCGCCGCTGGAGGGCGGGCTGCGGGCGCTGTGGCCGGGCGTGCTGGGCGGGCGCGAGGAGAACGTGCACGCGGCGTACGCGATGGACGCGGTGGCCCAGGAGGTCATGTTCACGGTCGGTCCGCTGCTGGTGACGCTGTTCGTGGCGCTGTGGTCGCCCGCGGGGGCGCTGGTGGCGCTCAATGTGATCGGGGTGCTGGGGGCGCTGTCGGTGGTGGTCAGTGAGCCGTCGCGGCGGTGGCGTTCGGCGCCCCGGGAGGCGCACTGGCTGGGAGCGCTGCGTTCGCGCGGGCTGCTGGCGCTGCTGGGTGCGTTCTTCTTCGTGGGGACGGCGCTGGGTTCGATCACGGTGGCGGGTGTGGCGTATGCGGACGACCACGGGGACCAGGCGGTGTACGGCTGGCTGATGGCGGCCGTGGGTCTGGGGGCGCTGGTCGGCGGGGTGGCCTACGGGGCGCGCCGGTGGGCGGGTGCGCCGGAGCGGCGGCTGCGGATGCTGGTGGCGTTGCTGGCGGCCGGTTACCTGCCGTTGACGCTGACGCCGGGTCCGGTGGCGATGACGGCTCTGGCGGCGCTCGCGGGTGTGTTCCTGGCGCCTGCTCTGGCCTGTGCGTTCATCGTGGTGGACCGACATGCGCCGGCGGGCACGGTGACGGAGGCGTTCTCGTGGCTGGTGACGTTCTTCGGGGTGGGTGCGGCGATCGGTACGGCGGTGGCGGGTCCGGTGGTGGAGCTCGGTGGTACGGCGGCGGGCTTCGGGGTGGCGAGCGTGGCGGGCGGCGCGGCGCTGGCGGTGCTGACGGTCACTCAGCGGGTGATGGCAACTGCGGGCAGGAGCCGCACGGTGGCCGGTTCGGCTGACGGGGTGTCGGACGGGGCGAGCGGGGCGCCGTCGGGGGCCTCTTCGGCGGGCTGAACCGGGGGCTCGGGGGGCTGTTCTCCGGCCGTTTCGCGGAACTGATCGAAACGGCGCTCCCGATCCCGGTTTCAGAAGAGGGCAGAAGGCGTAATGTTCAGTCATGGACCGCCGCATTTTCGGGCTGGAGAACGAGTACGGCGTCACGTGCACGTTCAGGGGACAGCGCCGACTGTCTCCTGACGAAGTGGCGCGCTACCTCTTCCGCCGTGTTGTGTCATGGGGCCGCAGCAGCAATGTCTTCCTGCGGAACGGTGCCCGTCTGTACCTCGACGTGGGTTCGCATCCGGAATATGCAACACCCGAATGCGACAACGTGACCGAACTGGTCACGCACGACAAGGCAGGCGAGCGCATTCTCGAAGGACTGCTCGTCGATGCCGAACGGCGCCTGCACGAGGAGGGAATCGCGGGCGACGTCTATCTCTTCAAGAACAACACCGACTCGGCGGGCAACTCGTACGGCTGCCACGAGAACTACCTGGTGGCCCGGCACGGGGAATTCTCCCGCCTGGCGGACATTCTCATTCCGTTCCTCGTCACGCGGCAGTTGATCTGCGGCGCGGGCAAGGTGCTGCAGACCCCCCGGGGTGCGGTCTACTGCGTGAGCCAGCGGGCGGAGCACATCTGGGAGGGCGTGAGCTCGGCGACGACGCGTTCGCGGCCGATCATCAACACCCGGGACGAGCCGCACGCGGACGCCGAGCGCTACCGGCGGCTGCACGTGATCGTCGGGGACTCGAACATGTCCGAGACGACCATGCTGCTCAAGGTCGGGGCCACCGATCTGGTGCTGCGCATGATCGAGGCGGGCACGGTGATGCGGGACCTGACCCTGGAGAACCCGATCCGGGCGATCCGCGAGGTCAGCCACGACATCACGGGTCAGCGCAAGGTGCGGCTGGCGAGCGGCCGGGAGGCCTCCGCGCTGGAGATCCAGCGGGAGTACTACGACAAGGCGGTGGACTTCGCCGAGCGCCGGGGGATCCGTACCGGTGTGGTGGACCAGGTGCTGGAGCTGTGGGGCCGCACGCTCGACGCCATCGACGCGGAGGACCTGGACCGGATCGGGACCGAGATCGACTGGGTCATGAAGTACCAGCTGATCGAGCGGTACCGGGCCAAGCACAACATGACCATGTCGAATCCGCGGGTGGCTCAGATAGACCTCGCGTATCACGACATCCACCGGCGTCGCGGCCTGTACTACCTGCTGGAGCGCAAGGGGCAGGCGGCGCGGATCTGCAACGACCTGAAGATCTTCGAGGGCAAGTCGGTGCCCCCGCAGACGACGCGGGCGCGGCTGCGGGGTGACTTCATCCGCCGGGCGCAGGAGCAGCGGCGGGACTTCACGGTGGACTGGGTGCACCTGAAGCTCAATGACCAGGCGCAGCGGACGGTGCTGTGCAAGGACCCGTTCCGGTCGGTTGACGACCGGGTGGAGAAGCTGATCGCCGGCATGTAGGACCCGCGGTGTGACATCGCACTCTCGGCAGGGCCCCGTACGTCTCTCGTACGGGGCCCTGCGCACGGCTTAGAGTGGCGGGCGACCGCCTTGCCGTCTGAGATCTGAGGAACACGTGCGCCGACTTGCCGGCCTGCTGGTCGTACCCCTTCTGCTGCTGACGACAGCAGCGTGTGGCGACGACAGCGGCTCCGACTCCGCCCAGATGAAGAACGGGGTGCCCGCCATCACGAAGGGCGCCAAGTTCGGGGAGACGCCCACCCTGTCGAAGGGGAAGGGCGAGCCGCCCAAGGAGCTGAAGGTGGTGACCATCAGCGAGGGCACCGGGCAGGTGCTGAAGAAGAACGACATCGCGCAGGTGAACTACCTCGGTCAGGTGTGGGACGGCAAGGAGCCGTTCGACCAGAGCTTCGGCAAGCCCGCGCCGTTCGATCTGACGATCGGCGCCGGCGCCGTCATCAAGGGCTGGGACCAGGGCCTGGAGGGCCAGAAGGTCGGCAGCCGTGTCGAGCTGGTGATCCCGCCGGAGCTCGGCTACGGCGCGCAGGGTTCGCCCCCGAAGATCAAGGCGAACGCCACGCTGGTCTTCGTCGTGGACATCGTCAAGGGTGCGACCGTCCCGGCCTCGGCCACGGGCAAGGAAGTCGCCCAGGAGAACAAGGACCTGCCCAAGGTCGGTACGAACGCGGACGGCAAGGAAGTCTCCGTGACCGTCCCGAAGGACACCGCCGAGCCGGCCAAGCTGGTCTCGAACTACGTCCTGGAGGGTGACGGCGCGGTGGTCAAGGACACCGACACCGTCGTGGTGAAGTTCAACGGCAAGACCTGGAAGGACGACAAGACCTTCGAGAGCACCTACACCACCGACCAGACGGTCACCTGGCCGCTCAAGGAGCTTTCGGTGGCGGGCCTGAAGGACGGCCTGGTCGGCAAGAAGGCCGGCAGCCGCATCCTGCTGGTCATCCCGCCGGACCAGGGCTTCGGTGACAAGGAGCAGGGGACGATCCCGGCGAAGTCGACGCTGGTCTTCAGCCTCGACATCCTCGCGGTGATGTAAGACTGTTCCGGTTGACCGGTTCGTACGTATGAGGAGCAGTTCCGTGAGCGACAAGCTCGAGAAGCCCGAGATCGACTTCCCCGAGGGTCCGGTTCCGACCGACCTGGTCAAGGAGGACATCTGGCTGGGCGACGGCGCCGAGGCCAAGGCCGGCGACAGGGTCTCCGTCCACTACGTGGGCGTGGCCTTCTCCACCGGTGAGGAGTTCGACGCCTCCTGGAACCGCGGTTCCGCGCTGCAGTTCCAGCTCGGTGTCGGCCAGGTCATCGCCGGCTGGGACCAGGGTGTCCAGGGCATGAAGGTCGGTGGCCGTCGCAAGCTGACGATCCCCGCCCACCTCGCCTACGGGGACCGCGGCGCGGGCGCTGCGATCGCCCCGGGCGAGACGCTGATCTTCGTCTGCGACCTCGTCAAGGTCGGCTGATCCGGACATCCGCGATCAGTGGAGGGGCCCCCGCCGTCCGGCGGGGGCCCCTCGCTTTTGTCCGGGCGCGCCGGGGCGGTACGGTCACGGTCACGGGTCCGTGCGCCGCAGGCGGCGGTCCGCGCGTGGTGTGACGGTCCGACGGATGTGTACGCGGAGAAGGGCGGAAGGGCGTCGATGGCGATTGCCAAGGCCGAGCGGCTGATGAATCTGGCGCTGTGTCTGCTCGGGACGCGCCGGCCGCTCAGCAAGCGCGAGTTGCGCGGTTCCATCGAGGCCTACATGGAGGCCGGCAACGACGAGTCCTTCAACCGCATGTTCGAGCGGGACAAGGACGATCTGCGCGAACTCGGCCTGGTCATCGAGACGGTGGAGAACCTGGAGGGCGAAACCGGCTATATGGCCCGCCGGGACAGCAACCGGCTGCCGCCCGTCTCCCTGGACGCCGAGGAGGCCGCCGCCCTGGGCCTCGCGGCCAAGGTCTGGCAGCAGGCCCGCCTCGCGGGGGCTGCCAGTGGCGCGCTGCAGAAGCTGCGCGCGGGCGGGATGCCGGAGGCGGGGGACCCGTACCAGGGGCAGCACAGTGCCATCGAGCCGCGCATCCCGGTCCACGAGGCGGCGTTCGAGCCGCTGATGCTGGCCTGCCGGGACCGCAGGCCGGTGGTCTTCGACTACCGCAAGTCCACCGCGGCCCGGCCCGAGACCCGTCAGGTGGAGCCGTGGGCGCTGGAGTGCTGGCGCGGCCACTGGTACCTGGCGGGTTACGACCGCGACCGGGGGGCGGAGCGGGTGTTCCGGCTCTCCCGGATCACCGGTAAGGTCCGCTCCCGGGCGGCGAAGTACACCGCGCAGGTGCCCGACGTGGTGACCGTACGGGAGACCGTGGCGAGGTGGGCCGGGGAGAGCGCGGAGCGCTCCGCGCTGATCCGGCTGCGCGCCGGGGCGGGGTATCCGCTGCGGGCCAAGGCCACGGCGGTCCGTGAGGGCGCGGACGGCTGGGACGAGCTGGAGATCCCCTACGGGCACGGGCTGGACGCCTGGCTGGTGGAGTTCGGGCCGGACGTCGTGGTGGTCGGGCCGGCCGATCTGCGGGCCGACGTGGTGGACCGGCTGCGGGCCGTCGCCGGGGCCTGACGGTCCGACGGGGCGTCCTTCGGCCGGCCGGCACACCGTCCGGCGGCCGCGCGGGCCGCCCACCTGAGATTCGCGACATCACACGACGTGCCCTGAGGGGGAGACGTACCAGCATGGCTGCCAACGCCATCGACCAGACCCGCCGGATGCTGTCCCTGGTGACGTACCTGCGCGAGCGCCCCGGTGCGCACGTCGCGGACGTCGCGCGCGCGTTCGGGATCACCGAGGACGAGCTGATCTCGGACCTCGACGTGCTGCCCATGTGCGGGACCAGCTTCCGCGGTGGGGACCTGCTCGACATCGACACCGACGGGGAGCGGATCTGGTGGCGCAACCCCGACGCGTCGGGGGAGTCCACCGCCGAGCCGCTGCGGCTGGCCGCCGACGAGGCGACCGCGCTGCTGGTGGCCGCGCGCGCGGTGGCGACCCTGCCCGGTCTGCGCGAGAGCGACCGGGACGCCCTGCTGCGGGCCACCGCCAAGCTGGAGGCGGCCGCGGGCGAGGCGGCCGGGGCCAGCTCCCGGCTGTCGGTGACCTTCGAGTCGGAGGGCGGGGTCTTCGCGGACGTCGACCGGGCCATCGCGGAGCGCCGGCGGCTGTGGCTGCGCTACTACTCGCCCGCGCGCGACGAGCTCACCGAGCGCAAGGTCGATCCGATCCGGCTGTTCGCGGTGGGGCACACGTACATGGAGGGCTGGTGCCACCTCTCCGAGGCCCGGCGCACCTTCCGCCTGGACCGGGTCGCGGAGATCCGGCTGCTGGACGAGCGGGCGGAGCCGCCCGCCATCGAGCCGCGCGACCTGTCCGAGGGGCTGGTGCAGCCCGCCGCCGAGGACCCGGAGGTCGTGGTCGAGGTGGGGCCGGGCGGCCGCTGGGTCGCCGAGTACTACCCGCACGACAGTGCGGAGGAGCTGGCCGAGGGGGGACTGCGGATCACCCTGCGCAGCCCGGACCCGGCCTCGCTGCGCCGGCTCGCGCTGCGGCTGGGCCGCGAAGGGCGGATCGTGGCTCCCGCCGAGCTGGCGCAGAGTGCCCGCAGCGCCGCGCGGGAAGCATTGGCGGGGTACGGGGAACAGGTCTGAGGGGAGCAGTGGTCGATGTCGTCTGCCCACGGGTCCGTCGCCTTCAAGGCGGCCTGTCCCGAGTGCCGGGCCCGCTTCGAGCTGGAGGCCGGCGCCCTGCGACTGGTCATAGGCGGCAGCCGGCGGACCACCTTCTACTCCTTCACCTGCCCCGAGTGCGGCGCGGTCGTACGCAAGCCGGCCGGTGAGCGCATCGTGGAGCTGCTGACCGGTGGCGGGGTGAGCACCCTGCGCAGCGTCTGACCGGGGTCGGGCCGCGGCCCGCGCGGGCGGGGCGCAGGAGCCGCGCGGACAGGGGCTAGGCTCGGCCCCATGCTGTGGCCGATGTTCGCAATTGCCCTCGGGTTCCTCTCCGTCGCCGTGCTCGCCGTCCTGGCCGCACGGGTCTACGTGGAGGTGCGCCGCCTGTCCGTACAGGTCGGGCAGGCCAGTCGCCGGATCGGTGACGCTTCGGGGGATCTCGAGCGGGCGGCGGCCGACCTGGCCCGGGCGGGCCGCGACGTGCGTCCTTAGAACGGGACGAATCGGTGTGACCGGGGCGGGGAAAAGGGTGTCGGCGGCAAGCCGGAAGACGCCGGGGGATTGCCGGGCGTTCACCACCTGGGGTTACGATCCTCGGTAGAGACCGTCCCAGGCGCCCGTCGGGTGTGCAGTGAACCTCGCAGCAAAGGAAGATACCTATGTTCGGCAACCTCAGGGGTTGGGAAATCTTCGTCATTCTCGGGGTCGTCATCCTGCTGTTCGGCGCGAAGAAGCTGCCGGACATGGCCCGCTCCCTCGGCAAGTCGGCCCGCATCCTCAAGAGCGAGGCCAAGGCCATGAAGAAGGACGGCGAGGCCGACGACGCCGCCGCGGCCGCTCCCGCCGCGGACGCCTCCGCGCAGCAGCCCGTCGTCCCGCGCACCATCCAGGCGGCGCCCGGTGACGTCACGAGCTCCCGGCCGGTGAGCGAGCCGAACCGCACCGCCCAGGGCTGACGCCAGCCGTACGCGCCAGTCATCTGCAACGAGACAAGGGACGTGGGTTGCTCAAGTCTGCCCGCAAGCAGGGGAAAGCGGACAAGGACGCCGAAGGGCGGATGCCTCTTGTCGAGCACCTGCGTGAGCTGAGAAACCGTCTGCTGAAGTCGGTCCTGGCGATCCTCCTGATCACGCTGGTGTCCGCCTTCTTCTACAAGGACCTCATCGACTTCATGCTGAAGCCGATGCTGGACTCCGTCGGCTGCACCGACGGGGTGGTCTCGCAGCGCAACGGCCGGCCCTGCGCCGACATGACCGTGAACGGCCTCATCGCGCCGTTCTCGATCGCCCTGAAGGTCTCGCTCACCGCCGGCGTGGTGCTCTCCGCGCCGGTGTGGCTCTTCCAGCTGTGGGCGTTCACCGCCCCCGGCCTGCACAGCCACGAGAAGAAGTACGCGATGAGCTTCGTCGCGGTCGGCGCGCCCCTGTTCGGCGCCGGCGCGGTGCTCGCGTACAAGATCCTCCCCCAGACCGCGATGGTCCTGCTCGACTTCACGCCCGAGCACGCGCGCAACCTGCTGCCGGTCGACGACTACCTCGACCTCGTCACCCGCATGGTCATCGTCTTCGGCCTGGCCTTCGAGCTGCCCCTGCTGCTGATCCTGCTGAACTTCACCGGCGTCCTGACCGCGAAGCGGCTGGGGGGCTGGTGGCGCGGCATGGTGCTGGGCATCACGGTCTTCTCCGCGTTCGCCACGCCGACCGGTGACCCGCTGACGATGCTGTCGCTGGCCGTCCCGATCGTGGCGCTCTACTTCATCGCGCTCGGCATCTGCCTGGTCAACGACCGCAGGCGCAAGCGCAACGACCCCGACGCGGGCCTGGACGACGACGAGGCCTCCGTGCTGGACCTGACACCGGCCCCGATCGGTGCCATGGAAGCGGTCGCGGCGCCGGCGGCGCTGCCCGGGCAAGCCGACGGCGGGCGCCAGCGGATCAACGGTTACGACGACGCGACCTGACAGGTACATTCCGGTGGGTGAGCTCTGAGATCACCCTCTTCGTCAATCCCACCGCCGGACGCGGCCGGGGCGCGTACGCCGCGCAGCCGGCCGCTTCCGCGTTGCGTGCGGCGGGCTTCTCGGTGAGGACCGTCGTCGGTACCGACGGGGCCGACGCGCTGGCCCGCCTCGGCGCCGTGGTCCGCGAGGGCACCGGCGCGGTGATCGCGGTGGGCGGTGACGGGGTGGTCTCCCTGGCACTGCAAGCCCTGGCGGGGACCTCGGTGCCGCTCGGCGTGGTCGCAGTCGGCACCGGCAACGACTTCGCGCGGGCGCTGGGGCTGCCCGTACGGGAGCCGGCCCGGGCGGGGCGGATGGCCGCCGACGCCCTGAAGGAGGGCCGGATCCGGGACGTCGACCTGGGGCGGGTCGGGGCCACCTGGTACGGGACCGTGCTGGCCTCGGGCTTCGACTCGCGGGTCAACGACCGGGGCAACCGGATGCGGCTGCCCGCCGGCCGCTTCAAGTACGACCTGGCGATGATCGCGGAGCTGGCCGCCTTCCGGCCGGTCGCCTACCGCATCACCCTGGACGACGGCCCGGTGATCGAGACCGAGGCCACGCTGGTGGCCGTCGGCAACGGCTCCACCTACGGCGGGGGCATGCGCATCTGCGCGGACGCCGTCACCGACGACGGGCTCTTCGACATCACGGTGGTCGGTGACTGCAGCCGGACCACGCTGCTCAAGGTCTTCCCCCGGGTCTACAAGGGGACGCACCTGAGCCACCCGAAGGTGAGCGTCCACCGGGCGCGGAAGGTGACCCTGGAGGCGGCCGGGCTGACCGCGTACGCGGACGGCGAGCCGCTGGGGCCGCTGCCGGTGACCGCGCGGTGCGTACCCGGGGCGGTCCGCGTCCTGACCTAGGAGGGGGGTGTCCCGGCCCGCTTAAATGACCGCGACTGTTGTCAGAGGTGACGGGTAGGCTCGATCTCAAGATGACCGAAGAACTCTCACCCGCCGAGCGGTACGCCGCTGCCCGGATCCGCGCCGCCGAAGAGGCCTCCGCCCTGGCTCCCTTCCGCGAGATGTACGAATTCGATCTGGACCCGTACCAGGTCGAGGCCTGCAAGGCACTGGAGGCGGGCAAGGGCGTCCTCGTCGCCGCCCCGACCGGCTCGGGCAAGACGATCGTCGGCGAGTTCGCCGTGCACCTGGCCCTCCAGCAGGGGCGCAAGTGCTTCTACACGACGCCGATCAAGGCCCTGTCCAACCAGAAGTACGCCGACCTCGTCAAGCGCTACGGCGCCGCCAAGGTGGGCCTGCTGACCGGTGACAACAGCGTCAACGGCGATGCGCCGGTGATCGTGATGACCACCGAGGTCCTGCGCAACATGCTGTACGCCGGCTCGCAGGCGCTGCGGGGCCTCGGCTACGTCGTCATGGACGAGGTCCACTACCTCTCCGACCGGTTCCGCGGAGCCGTCTGGGAAGAAGTGATCATCCACCTCCCCGAGTCGGTGACCCTGGTGTCACTGTCGGCGACCGTGTCCAACGCCGAGGAGTTCGGCGACTGGCTGGACACCGTCCGCGGGGACACCGAGGTGATCGTCTCCGAGGAGCGGCCCGTACCGCTGTGGCAGCACGTCATGGCCGGCCGCCGGATCTACGACCTCTTCGAGGAGGAGTCCGACCACGGCGGCCGCGGCTCCGCCCGCCGGGAGGTCAATCCCGACCTGCTGCGCATGGCGCGCGAGGAGAACAGCCGCACCTACATCCCCAAGGACCGGCGGCGCGGCAAGATGATCCGCGAGGCCGACCGCGAGCGCGAGCGGCGCTCCCGCGGCCGGATCTGGACCCCGTCCCGGCCCGAGGTCATCGCCCGCCTCGAAAGCGACGGGCTCCTGCCCGCGATCAACTTCATCTTCAGCCGGGCCGGCTGCGAGGCCGCGGTCCAGCAGTGCCTGTTCGCGGGCCTGCGGCTCAACGACGAACCGGCGCGGCTCAAGGTCCGCGAGCTCGTCGAGGCGCGGACCGCCTCCATCCCCACCGAGGACCTGCACGTCCTGGGGTACTACGAGTGGCTCGAAGGCCTGGAGCGGGGCATCGCCGCGCACCACGCGGGCATGCTGCCCACCTTCAAGGAGGTCGTGGAGGAACTGTTCGTCCGCGGCCTGGTGAAGGCCGTCTTCGCCACCGAGACCCTGGCGCTGGGCATCAACATGCCCGCGCGCACGGTGATCCTGGAGAAGCTCGTCAAGTGGAACGGCGAGCAGCACGCCGACATCACCCCCGGCGAGTACACGCAGCTGACCGGCCGGGCCGGGCGGCGCGGCATCGACGTCGAGGGCCACGCGGTGGTGCTCTGGCAGCGGGGCATGGACCCGGCGGGTCTCGCCGGGCTCGCCGGTACCCGTACGTATCCGCTGCGCTCCAGCTTCAAGCCCTCGTACAACATGGCCGTGAACCTGGTCAGCCAGTTCGGGCGGCACCGCTCGCGCGAGCTGCTGGAGACCTCCTTCGCGCAGTTCCAGGCGGACCGCTCGGTCGTCGGGATCTCCAGGCAGGTCCAGCGCAACGAGGAGGGCCTGGAGGGCTACCAGGAGGGCATGACCTGTCACCTGGGCGACTTCGAGGAGTACGCGCAGCTGCGCCGCGACCTCAAGGACCGTGAGACGGAGCTGGCCAAGCAGGGCGCGGCCCAGCGGCGGGTGCAGGCGGTCAGCTCGCTGGAGAAGCTCAAGCCGGGCGACATCATCCACGTGCCGACGGGCAAGTTCGCCGGGCTCGCGCTGGTCCTGGACCCGGGCGTGCCGGCCGGGCGGGTCAACGGGCACCGCGGGTACGAGTACGCGGAGGGCCCCCGCCCGCTGGTGCTCACCGCCGAGCGGCAGGTCAAGCGGCTCGCCGCGATCGACTTCCCGGTCCCGGTCGAGGCCCTCGACCGGATGCGGATCCCCAAGACCTTCAACGCGCGCTCGCCGCACTCCCGCCGCGACCTGGCCTCCCAGCTGCGGACCAAGGCCGGGCACATCACGCCGGAGCGGCGCGCCCGCGGCCGGGCCGCGGCCGCCGACGACCGCGAGATCGCCCGGCTGCGCGCCGAGCTGCGGGCGCACCCCTGCCACGGCTGCGACGAGCGGGAGGACCACGCCCGCTGGGCGGAGCGCTACCACCGGCTCAAGCGGGACACCCTCCAGCTGGAGCGGCGGATCGAGGGCCGCACGAACACCATCGCGCGCACCTTCGACCGGATCCACGCACTGCTCACCGAGCTGGACTACCTGCGCGAGGACGAGGTCACGGTGCACGGCAAGCGGCTCGCCCGGCTCTACGGCGAGCTGGACCTGCTGGCCTCCGAGTGCCTGCGCGCCAAGGTCTGGGAGGGTCTGAGCCCGGCCGAACTGGCGGCCTGCGTCTCGGCGTTGGTCTTCGAGGCGCGGCAGTCCGACGACGCGGTCGCGCCGAAGGTGCCGGGCGGCGCGGCGAAGGCGGCACTGGGCGAGATGGTCCGCATCTGGGGCCGGCTCGACGCGCTGGAGGAGGAGCACCGCATCAACCAGGCGGAGGGCGTGGGCCAGCGGGAGCCGGACCTCGGCTTCGCGTGGGCGGCCTACCAGTGGGCCTCCGACAGGAGCCTGGACGAGGTGCTGCGCGAGGCGGAGATGCCGGCCGGCGACTTCGTGCGCTGGTGCAAGCAGGTCATCGACGTGCTCGGGCAGATCGCGGCGGCCGCGCCCCCGTCCTCCGGGGAGGGCGGGAGCACGGTGGCGAAGAACGCCCGCAAGGCCGTGGACGCGCTGCTGCGCGGTGTCGTGGCCTACAGCTCGGTCGGCTGACCCCGTAGAGCGGGCGGCCGCCGCGCGGGGACTGCCCTGCGCGGCGGCCGGCCGTTCACCGGTCCGGGCGATCGGCCGGGCTCGGGGGATCACTGCTCCTCATCGGCGCTGCCGGCCTCCCAGCCCGCGCGGTCGTCCCAGGCCCGCAGGGTGCGGCCGCTCTCGAAGCGGTGTGCCGCTCCGGTGACGGGGTCGGTGAACGCCAGGACCCGGGCGAGGAGTTGCAGGGGCCTGCGGTAGTCGTCCGGGGCCGGATCGGTGACCCGCGGATAGACCGGATCGCCGAGGATGGGCAGGCCGAGGCCGTTCATGTGCACCCGCAGCTGGTGGGTGCGGCCGGTGCGCGGGGTCAGCCGGTAGCGGCCCAGGCCCGCGCGGGCCTCGACGAGTTCGATCAGGCTCTCGGCGTTCGGCTCGCCCCCGGGGACCTCGGTCGCCGCGATGACCCCCCGGGCCTTCTCGATCCTGCTGCGGACCGTGCGCGGCAGGGCGAGCGCCGGATCGTGGGGTGCGAGGGCCTCGTACTCCTTGTGCACCTCGCGCCGCTGGAACATGAGCTGGTACGCGCCACGGTCCTCGGGCCGGATGCTGAACATCACCAGACCCGCCGTCAGCCGGTCCAGGCGGTGCGCCGGGCTGAGCGCGGGCAGGTCCAGCTCCTCGCGGAGCCGGGCCAGGGCGGTCTGGGTGATGTGGCTGCCGCGCGGGGTGGTCGCCAGGAAGTGCGGCTTGTCCACGACCAGCAGGTGCGGGTCCCGGTAGACGACGCGGACCGCGAAGGGAACCGGCGGCTCGGGTTCCATGTCCCGGTGGAACCACAGGTAGCCCCCCGGCTCGTACGGGTCCCGCGCGTCCAGGACCCGCCCGCCCGGGCCGAGGACGCGGCCGGCGGCCAGCAGGTGCGCGATGGAAAGAGCGCCGCGGGTGCCGGCGTAGCGCGCGGTGAGGTAGCTGCCGAGGTCGGGCCACTGCCCGTCCGGGTCGGGCGGCAGGCGCAGCCGGACCGGGTCGATTCCGGCCCGCTGCGGGAGGGGGGAGGGGGGTGGCTGGGCTCTGCGTCTCATCGGGGACAGGCTATGCGGGCAGCCCTGCCGCCGGGCGAAGGCACCCAGGTGCGCTGAGGTGCAGGAGCCTAGGCGGCCGTGGCCCGGTCCTGTTCGGCCTCCACCGCGGCGTTCCAGTCGCGCTTGATCGCGCGCCAGCCCTCGTCCGTCTCGCCCAGGCGCCAGTAGCCCGAGATCGACAGGCGTTCGCGGGGGACGCCGCGTTCCAGGCGCAGGTGGCGGCGCAGCTCCTTGACGAAGCCCGCCTCGCCGTGCACGAAGGCGTGGACGTCCGTGGAGGGGAACTCCAGGGCGGTGACCGCCTCGACCAGTGCCTCGCCCACCGGGCGCCCGCCCCGGTGGAGCCAGACCGGCAGGACGCCGTCCGGGGTGGCGAACTTCAGCTCGTCCCGCGGCCCCTCGACCTCGACGAGGGCGTGGACCCGCGCGCCCGCCGGCATCCGCTCCATCGACGCGGCGATCGCCGGAAGGGCGCTCTCGTCGCCCACCAGGAGGTGCCAGCCGGCCGTCGGGTCGGGCGCGTAGGCGCCGCCCGGGCCGAGGAAGCGCACGAGCTCTCCCGGCTCGACCCGGGCCGCCCAGGGGCCGGCCAGGCCCTCGTCGCCGTGGACGACGAAGTCGAGCGTCAGCTCCCGTTGCACCGCATCCCAGCTCCGTACGGTGTACGCGCGCTGGCGCGGCCACTGCGCGCGCGGGAAGTCGGTGCGGATCTGCTCCAGGTTCCACGGCGAGGGGTAGGTGACGCCTTCCGCGGGGAAGAGGATCTTGACGTAGTGGTCGGTGAACTGCCCCGCGCCGAAGCCGGCCAGGCCCTCACCGCCCAGCACGATCCGCACCATGTGCGGCGAGAGCCGCTCGGTGCGTACGACAACAGCGGTACCGACGCTGCGGGCGCGTCCTTCTGCCACGGTGCTTCCCCTGACTCCCCTGAAACTTAGCCTTACCTAAGTTAACACCTCAGGCGCGCAAAGCGTTGCTCAGGCGGGTTACCGCTCCGCCCAAGCCCCACCGATGGGCTAGCGCGTCGACCAGTTCCGGCTGGGCGGGCGCCGTCGGGCGGGCCGGGTCGAACGGCGGGAGCGGGACGTCACCGGCCACCCGCACCACCTTCGGGGCCACCGCCAGATACGGCCGGGACTCGTCCAGCCGCTTGCGCTGCGCGGGGGTCAGCTTCGACTTCGGGTCGTCGACCGCCGCGATGATCCCCGCCAGGCTGCCGTAGGCGTCGAGGAGCTTGGCCGCCGTCTTCTCGCCGATCCCCGGCACGCCCGGCAGCCCGTCGCTCGGGTCGCCGCGCAGCAGCGCCAGGTCGGCGTATCCGGGACCGTCCACCCCGTACTTCTCGCGGAGCCAGGCCTCGTCGGTCACCTGGAGGGTCCCCACCCCCTTGAGGGGGTACAGCACCCGGCGCTGGCGGGCGTCGTCCACCAGCTGGTACAGGTCCCGGTCGCCCGTGACGATGTCCACCGGGCCCGTCGCGCGCGCGGTCAATGTGCCGATCACGTCGTCCGCCTCGTATCCGGCCACCCCCACACGGGCGATGCCGAAGGCGTCCAGCGCCGTCTCGATGATCGGCACCTGCGGGGCGAGTGTGTCCGGGACCTCCTCCACGTCGGGGCCCGTCTCGGTCTCGCTCGCGACCCGGTGGGCCTTGTACGAGGGGATCAGATCCACCCGCCACTGCGGGCGCCAGTCGGCGTCCATGCAGGCCACCAGGTCGTCCGGCCGGTGGTCCTGGACGAGCCGTCCGATGAAGTCCAGGAGCCCGCGCACGGCGTTGACCGGGGTGCCGTCCGGAGCCTTCACGGAGTCCGGCACACCGAAGTAGGCGCGGAAGTAGAGGGATGCGGTGTCCAGGAGCATCAGGCGTCGTGTCGTCACGGAGTCGATGATGCCGCACCGCGCACCCGCCACGGACGGTGAGCGGACGGTCAGCACAGGGGTACGGGAAGGGCCGTGCACGCGAAACCGGAGCCGGTTGCTGCGTATGGTGCTTACAGCACACCCATGTGCGCCGGACAAGGGGAGGGCAGCCCCGACATGAACAGCAGGGACGGCACGGACGGCCTGGTCGACAAGCTGGACGACAGGAACGACAAGACCAAGGACAAGGACAAGGACGGCAAAGAGCCGCTCCGAGTGGGCGTCGCCGTGCGCAAGCGGCGCCGCGCGCTCCACCTCACGCTGGCCGCCGTATCGGCGCGCAGCGGCTTGTCGGTGCCCTTCCTGAGCCAGATAGAGAACGAGCGGGCCCGGCCCAGCATGCGGTCCCTGGAGCGGGTGGCGGACGCGCTGGAGACCACGGCCGTGGAACTGCTGGCCGCCTCCGACACCGCGCGCACGGTGGACCTCGTACGGGCCGGTGACGAGCCCGGGCTCACCCCGATCCCCGGCGTACGGCCCCTCGTGCGCGGGCACCACCAGCTGCACGCCCTGGAATTTACGGGGGACCAGGACGCCGGCCGCGAGTACCAGCACCGCAACGACGAGCTGATGTACGTGGTCGCGGGCGCCTGCCAGGTGGAGGCGGAGGGACGGGCGTACCGGCTGGAGAACGGGGACGCGCTGTTCCTGTCGGGAGGCGTACGCCATCGCTGGCGGGCCGTCACCGAGGACACCCGGATCCTGGTGGTCGCGGTGGGCGACCACATCCACGCGACGTCCGAGCCCCCCTCGCCGGGGCACTGAACGGGTGCGGCGCGTCGTCTCGCTGGTCCCCTCGCTGACCGAGGCGGTGGCCGAGAGTGCCCCGGGCCTGCTCGTCGGGGTGACGGACTGGTGCACCCATCCGGCGGACCTCGGTGACGCGGTCCGGATCGGCGGGACGAAGAACCCCGACGTCAGCGCGATCGCGGAGCTGCGGCCGGACCTGGTGATCGCCAACGAGGAGGAGAACCGGGCCCCGGACCTGGCGGCGCTGCGCGCGGCCGGGGTGGAGGTGCTCGTCACCGAGATCCGGGACCTGCCGCCGGCCGTGCGGGAGCTGGACCGGGTGCTCGTGGGGGCGCTGGGGCTGGCGCGGCCGGGCTGGCTGGCGGACGTGGAGGCCGCCTGGGCCCGGGTGGAGCCGGCCCGCGCGCTCACCGCCTTCGTGCCCGTGTGGCGCCGGCCCTGGATGGTGCTGGGCCGGGACACCTTCGCGGGGGACCTGCTGGCACGGCTGGGTGTGCGCAACGCGTACGCCGGGCACCCGGAGCGCTATCCCCGGGTCCCGGCGCAGGAGCTGGCGGCGAGCGGCTGCGATCTGGTGGTGCTCCCGGACGAGCCGTACCGCTTCACGGCCGAGGACGGCCCGGAAGCCTTCCCCGGCCTGGCCGCCGCGCTGGTCAGCGGCCACCACCTGACCTGGTACGGACCCTCGCTGGCGCAGGCCCCGGAGGTCCTGGGCCGGGCCCTGCGCGAGCCGTTGCGGTCTGCCTAGCGGGGAGCGGCGAGCAGGAGGCCGGAGAGCAGGCCGCGCACGGTGTGGACGGCGGCCAGCAGCCAGGCGGTCACCAGGCCGAGGAAGAGGACGGCGGCGAGCCAGGCGAAGGCGGTCAGGCCGGTGTGGTGGGCCAGGCCGGTGGCGCCGGTCACGCAGGTGCCGACGGGGAAGGTCAGGGCCCACCAGGTCATGGCGAATCCCATGCCGTGGCGGGCCGCACGGACCAGCATGGCCGCGGACAGGGCCAGCCACAGCAGGGCGAAGCCCATCACGGGCACCCCGTAGACGACGGCGAAGGCGCCGAGCGCTCCGGCGTAGGGGGCGCCGATCGACTGGGGAGCCACGTCGGCGAGCTGGTTCACGGCGGTGGTGGACTGGCCGAGGGGGCCCAGGACCAGGAACAGCGTGGGGGTGAGGACCAGGGGGAGGGGACCGCCCACGATCAGCCGCCCGAAGACCAGGGGAAGCATCAGCAGGACGGCCAGCAGGCTGACGCCGAACATGGCGTAGCAGGCGAGCAGCAGGGACTCGCGGGGCTGGCCGGCGGGCAGGTGGGGGATCAGCAGGGGGCCGGCGGCGGCGGAGACCATCGGGGGGACCAGGGAGAGCAGCCAGACGGGGGTCGCCTGCCGGGCCTCGACCTTGTGCCGCACCACCATCAGATAGGGCACGGCCACGGCCGTGACCAGGCCGATCACGGTGCCCGCGGTGAAGAGCACGGCGTCCGCGGCGATGGCGGCGCCGGCCCCGACGAGGTCCTTGCCGACGATGAGGGTGCCGCTGCCGACGGCTATGAGCGCCATCGCGAGACAGCCGTAGAAGGGGGCGACGGCGGGATCGAGGAGGTGCGCGCGGGCCTGGTCGCGGTGGTGGATCCAGTGGCCGGCGCGGGCGGCGAGCAGGACGGCGAGGGCGACCGCGGACAGGGTCCAGAGGAGCTGGCAGGCCACGCGCTGGCCGGGCACCTGGTACGGGAGGGCCGCGCCGGCGTTGGCGACGATCGCCGTGCCCATGACGGAGGCGTACCAGTTGGGGCCGAGGTGCCGCAGGGCCTTGTGGGCCCGGGGCAGCCGGGAGGTGGTGAGGGTGCGGGGTCGCACGAGGGTGGTGGCCATGGACCCAGCCTCGCGCCGGGGCGGCCGGGGCGGCAGAGGTCATCTGGCTATGAGGTCATAAACTGACGTTATGACTGACGAGACGTGGATTCCGCTGGCCCACCGGGTGCCGGACCTGGGCTCGCTGGAACTGCTGCTCGCGGTCGCGCGGGACGGCAGCCTCAGCGGCGCGGCGCGGCGGCTGGGCATCACCCAGCCCGCGGCGAGCAGCCGGATCCGGGCGATGGAGACGCGGCTCGGCGTCGCGCTGGTGGACCGTTCTCCCCGGGGGTCGACGCTGACGGCGCAGGGCGCGCTGGTCACCGACTGGGCGCGGCGGGTGGTGGAGGCCGCGGAGGCCTTCGACGCCGGCGCGCAGGCCCTGCGGGGGCAGCGGGACTCGCGGCTGCGGGTGGCCGCCAGCATGACCATCGCGGAGTACCTGCTGCCGGGGTGGCTGATCGCGCTGCGCGGGCAGCGGCCGGACACGGCGGTGTCGCTGCACGCGGGGAACTCGGCGGTGGTCGCCGAACGCGTCCTCGCCCATGAGGCGGACCTCGGCTTCGTGGAGGGGCTGACCGTGCCGGACGGCCTGGACTCGGCGGTGATCGCGCAGGACCGGCTCGTCGTGGCGGTGGCGCCGGGGCATCCGTGGGCGGGGCGCTCGCGGGGGGTGGAGGCGGCGGAACTGGCGTCGACCCCCCTGATCCTGCGGGAGCGCGGGTCGGGGACGCGGCAGGTGCTGGACGCCGCGCTGGCTGCGAGCGGGGGCCTGGCGGCGCCGCTGCTGGAGCTGGCGTCGACCACCGCGGTGAAGGCGGCGGCGCTGAGCGGTGCCGGGCCGTGCGTGCTGTCGGAGCTGGCGGTGGTCGATGAGCTGGCGGCGCGGAGGCTGGTGGAGGTGCCGGTGGGCGGGGCCGGGCTGGGGCGCGAGCTGCGGGCCGTCTGGCCGACGGGGGCGCGGCCCGGTGGGCCTGCCCGTGACCTGCTGTCGCTCACGCGTCGCCGCACATCCAGCCCCGCCGGCGTTTGAGGCGCGGGGTCGGGGGCGGAGCCGCGGTCTTTCACCCCGCCGCCCCATCCGGAGGCGGGCCGGGGGCGCTGCCCCCGGACCCCCGCGCCTCAAACGCCGACGGGGCTGGATGGTCAGGCCACCGGGATTGCCGTGCGGGCCGTGGCCGCAGCGATGAGGGACGACATCACGCGGGTGTCCTCGTCCCGTTCCGGGTGCCACTGGACGCCCAGGACCCATCGCTCGGGGTCGGGCAGTTCGATCGCCTCCACCGTCCCGTCGACCGCATGGGCCGAGACGAGCAGGCCGCGGCCCAGGCGGTCGACGGCCTGGTGGTGGTAGGTCGGGACCTGCGCCACCTCGGGGACCAGCGCCGCGTACCGGGTGCCCGGGACCGGGTGGACCGGGTGCCAGGACATGACGCCCGGGGTGTCGGCGTGGCCGTCGATGTGCTGGATCAGCGTGCCGCCGAGGGCCACGTTCAGTGCCTGCATGCCCCGGCAGATCCCCAGCACCGGAGTGTCCGAGTCGAGCGCCGCGGTGAGCAGGGCCAGCTCCCACTGGTCGCGGACGGTCGCGGGGGCTCCCGTACGGGGGTCGCGCGCGGCGCCGTAGTGGACCGGGTCCACGTCCGGGCCGCCCGCGACCACCAGGCCGTCCACCCGGCTCAGCACCTCCGCCGCCGCCCCGGGTTCGTCCGGCGGGAGCAGTACGGCCGAGCCGCCCGCCGCCTGGACGAGTTCGTAGTACCCGGAGGGCACGAGGGACGTCGGGATGTCCCACACCCCGTAGCGGGTGGATTCCTCCACGTAGGTGGTGATGCCGATGAGCGGCCTGGGCACGTTCGATACCTCCAGCGGGAGCGGACAGCAGGGTCAGGGTGTCAGTCGCGGGACAGTTCCGCCTCGGCTTCGGCGAGAGCCGCGAACTCCTCTTCGGGAGCGGAGGCCACGAGGTGGTGCCGGCTGTAGAGGGCGAAGTAGGCGAGGGCGACGGCGTACACGGCCAGTGCGATGAACGCCGCGTCCTTGTCCACCAGGAAGGTGGCGACCAGGGCCGACAGGGCGAGCGCGAAGGCCGCCGAGGAGGTCAGGATCCCGCCGGGGGTGCGGTACGGGCGCTCCAGGCCCGGCTCCCGGCGCCGCAGCACGATGTGGGACAGGGCCATCAGCGCGTAGGAGATGGTGGCGCCGAACACCGCGATGTTGAGCATGCGTTCGCCGTTGCCGGTGGCCGCGGCGAGGGCGAAACCGATCGCGCCGGGGATGACGAGGCCCAGGTACGGGGCCTTGCGCTTCGAGGTGAGGGACAGGAAGCGGGGCAGGTAGCCGGCCCGCGAAAGGGCGAAGAGCTGGCGCGAGCCCGCGTAGATGAGGGAGAAGAAGGAGGCCACCAGCCCGGCCAGGCCCGCGTAGTTCACGAACCGGCTCAGCGCGGTTGGGCCGCCGTCCCCCTCCAGCGCGATGATCAGCGGGTTGCCCGCCTTGACGGCGTCCGCGCCTTGGGCGCCCGTCGCGGCGAAGAAGGTGATCAGCGCCAGCAGGGCGAGCACGCCCATGGCGGTGGCGAGCGCCTTCGGCATGGAGCGGACCGGGTCCTTGGCCTCCTCGGCCGCCAGCGGTACGCCTTCCACGCCCAGGAAGAACCACATGCCGAAGGGGAACGCGGCCCAGATGCCCAGTACGCCCAGCGGCAGCCAGGAGTTCGAGCCGAAGGCGGTCTCGTCCACCGCGATGTCGTTCAGGCCGGCGGTGTCGAACTCGGTGAAGGCCCCCACCGCGAAGATCAGCAGCGCGGCGACGGCGACGGCGGTCACGACCAGGCTGAAGCGCAGGGCTTCGCCCACGCCCCAGAGGTGCACGCCGATGAAGATCACGAAGCAGCCGAGGTAGACCGGCCAGCTGGAGGTCAGGCCGAAGAGGCCGAGGGACTCGACGTAGTCGCCGATGAAGATGACGATCGCGGCCGGGGCCAGGATGTACTCGATGAGGATGGCGGTGCCGGTGAGGAAACCGCCCCAGGGGCCCAGCGCGCGGCGGGCGAAGCCGTAGCCGCCGCCCGCCGTCGGCAGGATGCTGGACAGCTCCGCCAGGGAGAAGACCAGGCAGGCGTACATCGCGCCCATGAGGACGGTGGCGATGGCGAGGCCGCCGAAGCCGCCCTTCTCCAGGCCCACGTTCCAGCCCGCGAAGTCCCCGGAGACGACGTAGGCGACTCCGAGGCCGGTGAGCAGCAGCCAGCCGGCGCTGCCGCGGCGCAGGGTGCGGCGTTCCAGGTAGGCATCGCCGCCCTCGGGGGACCCGGTGGATTCGGCTACGGCTGTCCGCCGTGGCTCGATGTCGTTGGCCATCGTGCGCTCCTGCCTCAGGGCAATGGTTGTGGGCCGTACCTTTGCCGTAGTGGAGCGGGGTGCGCAAGACCTCTGCGTTAAACAGAAGTTACGAAAGCCTCTCGGGCCGCGCCCGCCGCGCCGCGCCCCGCCCCGCCCGGCCCGGCCCGGAGGGGCTCAGGCCAGGAACCCCCGCAGCAGCGCCGCCGTGCCGCAGCAGTGCTCGCGCATCGTCTCGCGCGCCCCGGCCGCGTCCCGTTCCAGCACCGACTCCACCAGGGCGGTGTGCTGCTGCTGGGAGTGCTCCAGGTTGCGCACCAGGAGCGGGATGCAGTCCAGCAGGTCGTTGACCGTGGCCCGGACCGCCGCGTACTGGGCCGTCAGGGTGGCGGAGCCGGCCAGTTCGCACAGGGTGAGGTGGAAGAGGGTGTCCTGGCGGCGGTACTCGGCGAGCGGGGCGTCGTGGGTGGCCCCCAGTGCCGCGAGCAGCCGCTCGGTGCCCTCCTCGGTCAGTCCCTGGGAGGCGCACAGTCCGGCCGCCCCCACCTCCAGGACCTCGCGGAACCGCAGGACGTCCTCGATGTCCACGCCCGCGACGCGCCGGCGCAGCTCCTCCTCGGCCCCGCCCGCCGGGAAGTCGGGGCGGGGCCGGACGAACGTTCCTCCGTACCGTCCGCGCCGGGCCTCCACCAGGCCCTGGTCCTGTAGGACCTTCAGCACCTCGCGCAGGGTCACCCGGCTGATCCCCATGCGCTCCGCCAGCTCCCGCTCGGGCGGCAGGCGTTCGCCGCCCGGCACCAGACCCAGCCGGACCACCTGGAGGATCTGCTCCAGGGCCTCCTCGAACCCGTTGCCCGCCCGCACCTGCCGCAGTACGGGATTCAGCCGCCGGGCGGCGTCACCTTCGCTCGCCGTGTCGGTCATATCGGCTCCTCCCCTTCCCAAGCAATGGTTCTATTCAATACCTTAGGCCTCCTCGGCTCACCGAAGGAGAGATTCCAGTGGTAGACCGCAAGCCGCCGCTCGCGCCCGAGGAGCTCCGCTCCCTCGTCGCCAGCGGTGAGATCGACACAGTCGTCCTGGCCTTCCCCGACATGCAGGGGCGCCTCCAGGGCAAGCGGTTCGCCGCACAGTTCTTCCTCGACGAGGTCCTCCGGCACGGCACCGAGGGCTGCAACTACCTGCTCGCCGTCGACACCGACATGAACACCGTCGACGGCTACGAGATGTCCTCCTGGGACCGGGGCTACGGCGACTTCGCCATGCACCCCGACCTCGCCACCCTGCGCCGCATCCCCTGGAACCCCGGCTCCGCCTTCGTCCTCGCCGACCTCGCCTGGAACGACGGCTCGCCCGTCGTCGCCGCACCCCGGCAGATCCTGCGCCGTCAGCTGGAGCGCCTCGCCGAGCACGGGTACACCGCGATGGTCGGCACCGAGCTGGAGTTCATGCTCTTCCAGGACACCTACGAACAGGCCTGGAACGCCAACTACCGCGGCCTGACCCCCGCCAACCAGTACAACATCGACTACTCCGTGCTCGGGACCGGCCGCGTCGAACCCCTGCTGCGCCGCATCCGCAACGAGATGCAGGCCGCCGGCCTGGTCGTCGAGTCGGCGAAGGGGGAGTGCAACCTCGGCCAGCACGAGATCGTCTTCCGCTACGACGAGGCGCTCACCACCTGCGACCAGCACTCGCTCTACAAGACCGGTGCGAAGGAGATCGCCGCCCAGGAAGGTGTCTCGCTCACCTTCATGGCCAAGTACGACGAGCGCGAGGGCAACTCCTGTCACATCCACCTCTCGCTCGGTGACGCCGACGGACACAACGCCATGGCCGGGGACGGACCGGGCGGAATGTCACCGGTGATGCGGCACTTCCTGGCCGGTCAGCTGGCCGCACTGCGCGACTTCTCCCTTCTCTACGCCCCCAACATCAATTCGTACAAGCGTTTCCGGCCGGGATCCTTCGCGCCGACCGCCGTCGCCTGGGGCGTGGACAACCGGACCTGCGCGCTGCGCGTCGTCGGCCACGGCCGCTCCATGCGCTTCGAGAACCGCCTCCCCGGCGGCGACGTCAACCCCTACCTCGCCGTCTCCGGCCTCATCGCGGCCGGGCTCTACGGCATCGAGAACCGCCTGGAGCTGCCCGAGGGCTGCGCCGGGAACGCGTACACCGCCGACTACGCGCACGTCCCCGCCACCCTGCGCGAAGCCGCCGAGCTCTGGGAGAACAGCGAGATCGCCAAGGCCGCGTTCGGCCCCGAAGTGGTCGCCCACTACCGCAACATGGCCCGCGTGGAACTCGACGCCTACGACTCCGCGGTGACCGACTGGGAGCTGCGCCGCTCCTTCGAACGCCTGTAACCGCGCCCGACCGACCCGAACCCCGAACGTCTGTGAGGCACCACGTGTCCGCTGTGCTGGCCCCTCCCCACGTGGAGGTCCTGAATCCGGCCACCGAGGAAACCGTCGCCATCGTCCCGGCCGCCACACGGGACGACGTCGACGCCGCCGTCGCCCGGGCCGCCACGGCCCAGCGTGCCTGGGCGGCGGCCGCCCCCGCCGACCGGGCCCGGCTGCTGCGCCGCTTCGCCGCGGTCGTCGACGGGCACATCGAGGAACTCGCGCAGCTGGAGGTCCGCGAAGCCGGCCACACCATCGGTAACGCCCGCTGGGAAGCGGGCAACGTACGCGACCTCCTCGACTTCGCCGCCGGCGGAGTGGAACGGCTCTCCGGCCGCCAGATCCCCGTCGCGGGCGGCATCGACGTCACCTTCCTCGAACCCCTCGGCGTCATCGGCGTGATCGCACCCTGGAACTTCCCCATGCCGATCGCCGCCTGGGGCCTGGCCCCCGCCCTCGCCGCGGGCAACGCCGTCCTCCTCAAGCCCGCCGAGACCACCCCGCTGACCGCGCTGCGCCTCGCCGAACTCGCCCTCGAAGCCGGGATCCCCGAGCACCTCTTCCAGGTGCTCCCCGGCCACGGGGCGGTCACGGGGGACGCGCTCGTCGAACACCCCGGCGTGGCCAAGATCGTCTTCACCGGCTCCACCCGCGTCGGCAAGCAGATCATGGCCAAGTGCGCCGACCGGGTGAAGCGCGTCACCCTCGAACTCGGCGGCAAGAGCCCCAACATCGTCTTCGCCGACGCCGACCTCGAAGCAGCCGCGGCCGCCGCCCCCATGGCCTTCCTCGACAACACCGGCCAGGACTGCTGCGCCCGCACCCGGATCCTCGTACAGCGCTCCGTCTACGACCGGTTCCTCGAACTCGTCGCCCCCGGCATCGCATCCGTACGCGTGGGCGACCCGCTCGACGAGAAGACCCAGATGGGCCCGCTGATCTCGCGCACCCAGCTGGAGCGCGTGCGGTCCTACGTCACCGACGACCTCACCGCCATCCGCGGCGCCGCCCCCGAGGGCCCCGGCTTCTGGTACCCGCCGACCCTCGTCACGGACGTCGCCCCCACCGCGCCCGTCGCCGCCGAGGAGGTCTTCGGCCCGGTCGCCGTCGTCCTGCCCTTCGAGGACGAGGAGGACGCCGTACGCCTGGCCAACGCGACCGAGTACGGCCTCTCCGGCTCCCTGTGGACCCGTGACATCGGCCGCGCCCTGCGCGTCTCGCGCGCCGTCGCCGCCGGCAACCTGTCCGTCAACTCCCACAGCAGCGTCCGCTACTGGACCCCCTTCGGCGGCTACAAGCAGTCCGGCCTCGGCCGCGAGCTCGGACCCGACGCCCTCACCGCTTTCACCGAGACCAAGAACGTCTTCATCAGCACGGAGGCCTGAAGAACATGACCAGCCAGAGCACTGAAGAGACCGTCTGCCGCCGCCTGGTCGGCCGCACGGCCGTCATCACCGGAGCCGGCAGCGGCATCGGCCTCGCCACCGCCCGCCGACTGGCCTCCGAGGGCGCCAACGTCGTCTGCGGGGACATCGACGAGACCGCCGGCAAGGCCGCCGCCGAAGAGGTGGGCGGCACCTTCGTCAAGGTCGACGTCACCAGCCCCGAGGAGGTCGAGGCCCTCTTCAAGACCGCCTTCGACACCTACGGTTCCGTGGACGTCGCCTTCAACAACGCGGGCATCTCGCCCCCGGACGACGACTCCATCCTCACCACCGGCCTGGAGGCCTGGAAGCGCGTCCAGGACGTCAACCTCACCTCCGTCTACCTCTGCTGCAAGGCCGCCCTGCCCTACATGCAGCGCCAGGGCCGCGGCTCCATCATCAACACCGCCTCCTTCGTGGCCATCATGGGCGCCGCCACCTCCCAGATCTCCTACACCGCCTCCAAGGGCGGCGTCCTCGCCATGTCCCGCGAGCTCGGCGTGCAGTTCGCCCGCGAGGGCATCCGCGTCAACGCCCTGTGCCCGGGCCCCGTCAACACCCCGCTCCTCCAGGAGCTGTTCGCCAAGGACCCCGAGCGCGCGGCCCGCCGCCTCGTGCACATCCCGCTGGGCCGGTTCGCCGAGCCCACCGAGATCGCCGCCGCCGTCGCCTTCCTCGCCAGCGACGACTCCTCCTTCATCAACGCCACCGACTTCCTCGTCGACGGCGGCATCTCCGGCGCGTACGTCACCCCGCTGTAGACCCGCCCCGCTTCCCACCCGGCCGGGCGCCCCACCAGGCGCCCGGCCGTTCCCGTCCCGGACCCCGAACCCGGACCCCGACCCCGAGCCCGCATCCCGAGGAGCAGCATGCGCAGAAGCCGAACCGCCACCCTCGCCCTCATGGCCGCCACCGGCTCCGGCCTCGTCCTGGCATCGCCCGCCCAGGCGGACCACACCTCCTGCCGGCGGGCGGCCGTCGGATCCGGCTGGTACGGGGACAACCAGGCCCGGCTGCAGCAGCTCGTCGACCGGTACCGCAGCTGCGGCCGGCAGCCCAAACCCGTGGCCGTCTTCGACTGGGACAACACCGTCGTCAAGAACGACGTCGGCGACGCCACCATGTTCTGGCTGCTGCGCAACGGCAGGATCCGCCAGCCCGCCGCCCGGGACTGGTCCACCACCAGCCGCTTCCTGACCCCGGCCGCCGCCACCGCCCTGGCCGACGCCTGCGGCCCGCTCGCCCGCCCCGGCACACCGCTGCCCACCGGGACCCCCGAGGGCGCCGCCTGCGCCGACGAGATCAACGCGGTCTACGGGACCGCCGCCACCCGCACCGGCGCCGCCGCCTTCGCCGGCTGGGACCGCCGCACCACGGAGCCCTCGTACGCCTGGCTGCCCCAGCTGATGCAGGGCTGGACCGCCCGCGAGGTCCGCGGCTTCGCCGCCGCCGCCCGCACCGAGAACCTCGCCGCGCCCGTCGGCGCCGTCCAGCAGGTCGGCAGCGGCACCGCCACCGGCTGGGTCCGCTACTACGACCAGCAGAAGGACCTGGTCAACACCCTGCGGAAGGCCGGCTTCGACGTGTGGATCAGCTCGGCCTCCCCGCAGCCGGTCGTCGAGGTGTGGGCCAAGGGCGTCGGCATCGACGCCGACCACGTCATCGGCATCCGCACCACGACCGAGCGCGGCGGGAAGTTCACCTCCCACCTGCAGGGCTGCGGATCCGTCCCCGACGGAGCCGACACGATGACCACCTACATCGACGGCAAGCGCTGCTGGATCAACCAGGAGGTCTACGGGATCCGCGGCGCGGCCGCCGAGACGGTCCAGCCGCCCGCCCGTCGGCCGGTCTTCGCCGCCGGGGACTCCGACACCGACGTCTCGTTCCTGCGCGACGCGACCGCGCTGCGGCTCGTCGTGAACCGCAACAAGAACGAGCTGATGTGCCGGGCGTACGACAACGGCGACGGCCGCTGGATCGTCAACCCCATGTTCATCGAGCCGAAGAAGCAGAAGACCGGCCCCTACCCGTGCGCGACGACGGGCTACGTCGGATCCGACGGCACCAAGGGCCCGGTCCTGCGGGGCGACGCGAGCGTCATCCCCGACCAGACCGACGTGGTCTTCTAGACGCGGCCTCTCGACGCCGTCTTCAGAGGAACGTCCGGCCCTCGCCCCGGTACGTCGCGGCGGTGCCCGTGACCCGGTCCCCCTCGATGAAGTGCAAGGTGTCGAACCGCTCGCACAGTTCGCCCGCCTTCGCGTGCCGGAACCAGACCCGGTCGCCGATCAGCAGATCGTCGGCCGGGCCGCCCAGCAGCGGGGTCTGCACCTCGCCCGCGCCCTCCTGGGGGTCGTAGCGCAGCCCCTGCGGCAGGTAGGGGACCGGCAGCCGGTCGGGGCCCGCCGCGCCGGAGGCCGGGTAGCCGCCGCCGAGCACGGTCACCACGCCCACACCCGGCCGGCGCACGACCGGCTGCGCGAACAGGGCCGCCGGACGCCCGCTGAACGAGGTGTAGTTGTCGAAGAGCCGGGGCACGTAGAGTCCCGACCCGGCGGCGATCTCCGTCACCGCGTCCTCGGCGGCGGTGTGCTGCACGCTGCCGGTCCCGCCGCCGTTGACGAACTCCAGGTCCGGCACCACCGCGCGGACGGCCCGCACCACCTCGGCGCGCCGCGCCGCCAGCTCCCTGCGGGCCGCGCCCTGCATGAGCCGGATGGCCCGCGAGCGCAGCGGCCGGCCGGCCAGTGCGTCGCCGACCCCGGCCACGTGGCCCTCGTACGCCATCAGGCCGACGACCCGGAACCCCGGCCGGGTGGCGACCGTACGGGCCAGCGCGGCCAACTGCCCCGGCTCGCGCAGCGGGGAGCGCCGCGCCCCGACCCGTATCCTGCCGCCGAGCAGGTGCAGGGCGGTGTCCAGCTCCAAGCAGACCCGGATCACCTCGGCGCCCCCGTCCCGGGCCGCGTCGATCAGATCCAGCTGCGCGGGATCGTCCACCATCACCGTGACGGCGCCGGCGAGCTTGGCGTCGTTCGCCAGCTCACCGAACCCGCCCCGGTCCGCGGACGGATAGGCGAGCAGGACGTCATCGAACCCCGACCGGGCCAGCCAGAGCGACTCGGCGAGGGTGTACGACATAATCCCGGCGAACCCGGGCCGGGCCAGCACCCGTTCGAGCAGCGCCCGGCACCTGACCGACTTGCTGGCGACCCGGACCGGCTTCCCGCCGGCCCGGCGCACCAGGTCGTCGGCGTTGGCGTCGAACGCGTCGAGGTCCACGACGGCCAGCGGCGCGTCCAGGTGCGCGGTCGCCCGGTCGTACCGGGCGCGGTCGGCGGCGGGGGAGTTCATGGGCGGCAGCTTGCCAGAGGTCTCTACCGGTGGGTAGGGGTGCGCGGGCCCGACCCCGCCCCCACGCGGGCCGCAGCCCGCCGGGGACCGCACCGGACGCCGCCGGGGACCCCGTAGAGTACGGACAGGCAGCCGTACGGAACGGGGGGCGGAGCCGCCGGATGACCACGACGACACCGCGGACCACGCTCCTGGGCGAGCCCGGCCCCCTCCCGTCCCCCCAGCCCGCGCACGCGCGAGCGCGCCGCCGCCCCGGACGGGTCCTCGCCGCCGCGCTCTGCGCCCTCCTCGGGAGCGGCCTCGTCGGCGGAGCCGGCCTCACCGCCTGGGCCGAACACCGCGCCGCCCACCGGCCGATGCCCGCCGACGCCGCCCACCGCAAGGCAGGGTCGCTGTGGCGGACCGCTCCCGTGGACAGCCTCTTCCCCCCCGTACTCGACGGCCCCGCCACCGGCCCCGGCGGCGCCGACCGCACCTGGACCCGCATCGCGCTCGCCCCCGACGCCGACTGCGCGGCCGCGCTCGCCGCCGAGTGGCAGAGCCTGCTGGCCGCCACCGGCTGCACCCGGGTGCTGCGCGCCACCTACACCGACGCCACCCGCAGTTCACTGATCACCGTCGGCATGGTCTTCACCCCCGCCGACGCCTCCGCCATGACCGCCCTCACCGGCCGGTTCACCGCCCCGCCCGCGTACGGATTCGCCGACGCCCAGCGCGCCGCCTGGGCCGCGACGGTCGTCGGCGAGGCCCCCGTCGTCGTCTACACCGTCTCCGCCTTCGCCGACGGCCGGCCCCTGGACGCGCCCCGCCCCGCAGCCGACCTGATGAAGAAGGACGCCACGGGAGCCGTCGCCCAGGCGGGCCTCGGCCACGAGGCCGGGGCGGTGGCCGACCGCATCGGACACGGCGTGGCGGCCCTCGCCCTGCCGCCCACCGCCTCCCTACCGCCCGCCGCGCCCTCCGCCCACACTCCCCGGGAGGCCGCGCGATGACCCCCCGACGCGCGCTCGGCCGGGGCGCCGCCGTCCTGACCGCCGCCGCGCTCCTCGCCGGTGCGACCGCGTCCCCGGCCGCCGCCGACACCATCCGGGACCGCCAGTGGGGCCTCCTGGCGCTACGCGCCGAGGAGGCCTGGGGCACCACCCGGGGCGACGGGGTCACCGTCGCCGTCCTCGACACCGGCGTCGACGACTCCCACCCCGACCTCGCCGGGCAGGTGCTCGACGGCACCGACCTCATCGGCATGGGCGCCGGCCGCGGCGACAAGGCCTGGGCCCGCCACGGGACCGCCATGGCCGGCATCATCGCCGGACACGGTCACGGCCCCAGCCGCGGCCAGGGCGTCCTCGGCATCGCCCCACAGGCGAAGATCCTGCCGGTGCGGGTCATCCTGGAAGAGGGCGACCCCGGCCGCGCCCAGGCCCGCGCGAGCAAGGGCGGCGCCCTCGCCGACGGGATCCGCTGGGCCGCGGACCACGGCGCCGACGTGATCAACCTGTCGCTCGGCGACGACAGCGACTCCGCCCACCACGAGGCCGGGGAGGACGAGGCCGTCCAGTACGCCCTCGCCAAGGGCGTGGTCGTCGTCGCCTCCGCCGGCAACGGCGGCGAGTCGGGGGACCGCGTCTCCTACCCGGCCGCCTACCCGGGGGTCATCGCCGTCACCGCCGTCGACCGCCGCGGCAGGAAGGCCGCCTTCTCCACCCGCAACTGGTACGCCACCGTCAGCGCCCCCGGCGTCGACGTGGTCATCGCCGACCCCGACCGCGCGTACTACGAGGGCTGGGGCACCAGCGCCGCCGCGGCCTTCGTCTCCGGCGCCGCGGCCCTCGTCAGGGCCGCCCATCCGGAGCTGTCCCCGGCCCAGATCAAGAAGCTGCTGGAGGACACCGCCGCCGACAGCCCGGCCGGGGGCCGCGACGACGCCCGCGGCTACGGCACCGTGGATCCCGTCGCCGCCCTCCAGGTCGCCGAGGCGATGCGGCCGGAGGCGCCGGTGCCCGCGCCGGCCGCGGCCGGGGGCACCTACTTCGGCCCCGGCCCCGAGCCGGTCCGCCCGTCCGAGCGCGGGGCCCGGCTGGGTCCCGCGGCGGCCGCGGCCGCGGGGGCGGCGCTGCTCGTACTGGCCGCCGTACTGGCCCGGCGGCCGCGACGGGGCACCCCGCGCCGGGACGCGCACCCGGCACAGTAGGGTCGGGTAACTGTGGCGAACATGGCGAACAAGAACATTCCCGACCCGGGCTTCTCCGGCGACGACGGCTCCGCCGACCCCCGGCTGACCGCGGCACTGGCCGCCTGGGCCGAGGACAGGACGAAGGAGCCGGAGGTGCTGGCCGCCCTGAAGGGCGCCCGTCTCCTGGTGCCGGTCGTCGCCGTCCTCGGTGAGGTGGAGACCGACCCGCAGACGGGCCTGCGGCGCGAGAAGACCAGCGACATGGCCGTCCCGACCCTGCGGGCGGGCGACCGGCGTGCCCTGCCCGCCTTCACCTCGACCGCCTCGCTCGCGCTGTGGGACCCGGCGGCCCGCCCGGTGGCGGTCCCGCTGCACCAGGCCCTGGCGGCCGCCGCGCACGAGAAGGCCGACACCGTGGTGCTGGACCTGGCCGGCCCGGTCGCCTACCAGCTGACCGGCTCCGCGCTGCTCGCCCTCGCCGAGGGCCGTACGGACGCGGGCCCGCTGGCCGATCCCGCCGTACGCGAGGCCGTACGGGCGGCCGTCATCGCGGAGCCGGCCGTGCTCCGCGCGCACCTCGGCCCCGGTGGGGCGGACGCCGACGGGACCCTCGCGATCGTGCTGGCCGCGGACGCGCAGGCGCCGGCGGCCGCCGCCCGCCGCGTCGCCGAGGCCCTGGCGGCGGACACCACCCTGCGGGCGCGGCTGGTGCGCGGCCTGGACCTGGCGCTGCTGCCGCCGGACGCGCCGGCTCCGCCCGGCGAGCCGCTGTTCGCCCGCTGAACCGCCCAGCTGGGCCACAGAAGAACACAGCAAGGGGCGGGCCCCTCCGTGACCGTACGGAGGGGCCCGCCCCTTGCGGCTTTCTCGGCCCTGCGGCCTTCTCGTCGGATCAGGCGTAGACGGGGCCCGTGAACTTCTCGCCCGGCCCCTGGCCCGGCTCGTCCGGGACGATCGACGCCTCCCGGAAGGCCAGCTGGAGCGACTTCAGGCCGTCCCGCAGCGGGGCGGCGTGGAAGGAGCTGATCTCGGTGGCGCTCGCGGTGACCAGGCCCGCGAGGGCCGTGATCAGCTTGCGGGCCTCGTCGAGGTCCTTGTGCTCGGAGTCCGGCTTGTCCAGGCCCAGGTTGACCGCCGCGGCGCTCAGCAGGTGCACGGCCACCGTGGTGATCACCTCGACGGCGGGGACGTCCGCGATGTCGCGGGTCATGGCGTCGTAGTCGGGGGCGCCGTCGGCAGCGGGGTCGGTGGAGGGTGTCGCGTCAGTCATGCGACCCACGATATGCCGTGCGGCGGGCTTGTAACGGGGGTGCTAGTATGTACTTCGACCGGCCGGACACTCACGTGCCCGGCCCACAAGTGGAGGCTCCGTTCTCCCACCTGACTGCCCTCCGGGGCGGCGGGTCACCCGGTCAGGCGGTATCCATCGTTCCGTACGGACGATGGAAAGCTGCCCGAGTCTACGCCCCGCGGTGTGCATGCGGCGGTGTTCCGGTTGTTTTGGAGCCCCTGCCTGTGCCCGGTGGGGCTTTTTTCATTCTCCCGCCGCGGTAGGTCTGACGGAAATACACGTCAGCGGCTGTCTGCCAGGCAGTCGTGTGGTGCTACCGAGGAGGATCCATCAGCACCGAGCCCCGCATCAACGACCGGATTCGCGTTCCCGAGGTACGGCTTGTCGGTCCCAGCGGCGAGCAGGTCGGCATCGTGCCGCTTGCCAAGGCGCTCGAGCTCGCGCAGGAGTACGACCTCGACCTGGTCGAGGTCGCGGCGTCCGCACGCCCGCCGGTCTGCAAGCTCATGGACTACGGCAAGTTCAAGTACGAGTCGGCCATGAAGGCCCGTGAGGCGCGCAAGAACCAGGCGCACACGGTCATCAAGGAAATGAAGCTCCGGCCGAAGATCGACCCGCACGACTATGACACCAAGAAGGGTCACGTCGTTCGGTTCCTCAAGCAGGGCGACAAGGTCAAGATCACGATCATGTTCCGTGGTCGCGAGCAGTCCCGGCCGGAACTCGGCTACCGACTGCTGCAGCGTCTCGCTTCGGACGTCGAGGACCTCGGGTTCATCGAGTCGAACCCGAAGCAGGACGGCCGAAACATGATCATGGTTCTCGGTCCGCACAAGAAGAAGACCGAGGCGATGGCCGAAGCCCGCGAGGCGCAGGCCGCCCGCAAGGCCGAGCGCCAGGGTGTCGCCCACACCGACGACGAGGCCGCTTCCGAGGAAGCAGCAGTCGAGGTCGAGGAAGACACCGAGGTCGCCTCCGCCGAGGTCACCGAGGCCGCCGCCGACGAGGCGCCGGCCGACGAGACCAACGCCGGGGCCTGATTCCGGGGCAGCCCGCCTCGGGTCACCTATACAACATGACGCTCCCGGAAGCCGGTCCCCGAGCGGGACCGGTGGGAGTGCCACCGACGAGGAGATAACGGCGCTATGCCGAAGAACAAGACGCACAGCGGTTCCAAGAAGCGCTTCAAGATCACCGGCTCCGGCAAGGTGCTCCGTGAGCGCGCCGGCAAGCGCCACCTGCTCGAGCACAAGTCGTCCCGTGTCACCCGCCGCCTGACCGGCACCGCGGAGATGGCCCCCGGCGACGCCGCGAAGATCAAGAAGCTTCTCGGCAAGTGACGTCCTCCGCTCCCCCTGCCGGGAGCGGTGACGTCGAGACCGGGACCCCATCGAATTCGGGCCGTGTGAAGACACCCACGGCCCCGCTACAAGGAGTTAAAAAGTGGCACGCGTCAAGCGGGCAGTAAACGCCCACAAGAAGCGCCGGGCGATCCTCGAGGCGGCCTCCGGCTACCGCGGTCAGCGTTCGCGCCTGTACCGCAAGGCCAAGGAGCAGGTCACCCACTCGCTGGTCTACAACTTCAACGACCGCAAGAAGCGCAAGGGCGACTTCCGTCAGCTGTGGATCCAGCGCATCAACGCCGCTGCCCGCCAGAACGGCATGACGTACAACCGCCTCATCCAGGGTCTGAAGGCCGCCAACATCGAGGTGGACCGCAAGATCCTCGCGGAGCTGGCCGTCAACGACGCCAACGCGTTCGCCGCGCTCGTCGAGGTCGCGCAGAAGGCGCTTCCGGCCGACGTGAACGCCCCCAAGGCTGCCGCGTAAGGCTTCGCCGGCCGCATGAGCGGTCGGCACCCTCGGACCCGCAGGCCCTGCGCCTGCGGGTCCGAGTGCTTTCCCCGTCCCGCCCGCGCCCCGCTCCGCCCGCGCCCGCCCCGCCCGCGCCCCGCGCGCTCCGCACCCCGAGAGAGAACCGCAGAGACCATGGCTGACCTGGGTCACCCCGACGAGCTGATCTCCCCCCGATCCCCCCGGGTGGCCGCCGCCCGGCGACTGGCGCGGCGCAACTTCCGCACCAAGGAGCGCCGGTTCATCGCCGAGGGTCCGCAGGCCGTCCGTGAGGCCGTGGAGCACCGCGGGGCCTCGGGCGCGTCGACCCTGATCGAGCTGTTCGCCACCGTCGAGGCCGCCGAGCGCTACCGCGAGATCGTCGACGCCGCCCTCGCGGCGGGCGCGCGCGTGCACTACGCCTCCGACGAGGTGCTCGCCGAGGTCTCGCAGACCGTCACCCCCCAGGGTCTCGTGGGCGTCTGCCACTTCCTGGACTCCCCGTTCGAGGAGATCCTCAAGGCCGAGCCCAAGCTCGTCGCGGTGCTCGCGCACGTCCGCGACCCCGGCAACGCCGGTACGGTGCTGCGCTGCGCGGACGCCGCCGGCGCCGACGCGGTGGTGCTGACCGACGCCTCCGTGGACCTGTACAACCCCAAGTCCGTACGGGCCTCCGTGGGCTCCCTCTTCCACCTCCCGGTCGCGGTCGGCGTCCCGGTGGAGCAGGCCGTCGAGGGCCTGCGGGCCGCCGGCGTACGCATCCTGGCCGCCGACGGGGCGGGGGAGGACGACCTCGACGCCGAGCTGGACGCGGGCACCATGGGCGGGCCCTCGGCCTGGGTCTTCGGTAACGAGGCCTGGGGCCTGCCGCAGGAGACCCGGGCCCTGGCGGACGCCGTGGTGCGCGTCCCGATCCACGGCAAGGCCGAGAGCCTGAACCTCGCGACGGCCGCCGCCGTGTGCCTCTACGCGTCGGCGCGTGCACAGCGGGCGCCCGGAGGGTGCCGCTCCGTGACCCCCAGCTAGTAATGTGGCGGCCCGGGGGCCCACTGCGCGACTCGGAGATGTGGGGTACGGGGACATGACCGTCGGTACGAACAGTTCACCGGGGGCCGCGGAAACCGCGCCCTCGGGACAGCGCGGCCGCGCCGCCGGGCCCCGGCCCCGAGCGGTGCCCCCGTCGCGGGCCCAGGACCCCGCCGGACCGGCGCGGCCGGACGGGCAGGCGCCGCACGGCGCGGCGGGCGAGGGCTTCGGCGTCGACCCCGACGACCTGCCCGACGGGCTCGTCGTCGCCGACGACACCGGCCGGGTGATCTGCTTCAACGCCGCCGCGGCCCGCATCACCGCCCTGGCGCCGGACCAGGCGCTCGGGGCCCGCATCGACGCCGCGCTCCCGCTGGAGGACCTCGAAGGCCGGCGCTGGTGGGCCCTGACCGACCCGTACGGGGGCCTCGCCACCCGCCGCGGGCAGCCCGAGCGCAACCTCCTGCTGCCCGGCGGCCGCGAGGTGCTCGTCTCCGCCAGCTACGTCCGCACGCACCCCACCGGGCCCCTGCGGCGCCTCGTCGTCACCCTGCGCGGCACCGAGGCCCGCCGCCGCACCGAGCGCAGCCACGCCGAGCTGATCGCCACCGTCGCGCACGAGCTGCGCTCCCCGCTGACCTCCGTCAAGGGGTTCACGGCGACCCTGCTCGCCAAGTGGGAGCGGTTCACCGACGACCAGAAGCGGCTGATGCTGGAGACCGTCGACGCCGACGCCAACCGCGTCACCCGCCTCATCGCCGAACTCCTGGACATCTCCCGCATCGACTCCGGGCGCCTGGAGGTGCGCCGCCAGCCGGTGGACATCGCCACCGCCGTCGGCCGCCACGTCCAGGCCCTCACCGCGAACGGCCAGGCGCCCGAGCGGTTCCTCGTACGCGTCAGCCGCCCCCTCCCCGACCTGTGGGCCGACCCCGACAAGATCGACCAGATCCTCGGTAACCTCCTCGAAAATGCGGTGCGCCACGGAGAGGGAACGGTCACCATCGACGTGTCGCCGCACGAGAAGGGAACCGCCGTCACCGTGACCGACGAAGGCCCCGGGATCCCCGAGGAGTCGATGGGCCGCGTCTTCACCCGCTTCTGGCGGGGGAGCAAGCGCGGCGGCACCGGCCTGGGCCTCTACATCGTCAAGGGCGTCGTGGAGGCCCACGGCGGCACCATCACCGTCGGCCGCGGCCCGGGTGGCGGCGCCGAGTTCCGATTTATCCTGCCCGTGAGCGCCCCGGCGTACCTCACGCAGTAGTCCTGCGGAGGGTCTCGCCAGGCGGCCCACGGGCTCCTTCACCCCCAGCGACCTTTAGACTCGTCCTTTGGCACCTTTGTGTCCTGGTCCGATCAGGTCGATCGAGTCGTCGGGGACCACCAGCCAGCCATCGGAAGTACGGGAAGAGATGTCGGCACCGAACAAGTCGTACGACCCTGTCGAGGTCGAGGCACTGAAACCGGAAGAGATCGAGCGCATGCGGGACGAGGCGCTCGCCGCCTTCGCGTCCGCCGGCGACCTCGACGCGCTCCGGGAGGCGAAGACCGCGCACATGGGCGACCGCTCGCCCCTGGCGCTCGCCAACCGCGAGATCGGCGCCCTGCCGCCCCAGGCCAAGGCCGAGGCGGGCAAGCGCGTGGGTCAGGCCCGTGGGGCCGTGAACAAGGCCTTCGGGGCCCGCACCGTCGAGCTCGAGGCCGAGCGCGACGAGCGGGTGCTGGTCGAGGAGGCCGTGGACGTCACGCTGCCCTACGACCGCGTGCCCGCCGGCGCCCGGCACCCCCTGACCACGCTGATGGACCGCATCGCGGACATCTTCGTGGCCATGGGGTACGAGGTCGCCGAGGGACCCGAGGTCGAGGCGGAGTGGTTCAACTTCGACGCCCTCAACTTCACGCCCGACCACCCGGCGCGCCAGATGCAGGACACCTTCTTCGTCCGGGGGCCGGAAGGCACCGAGGGCGACGAGTCCGGTGTCGTGCTGCGCACCCACACCTCCCCGGTACAGGCGCGCTCGCTGCTGGAGCGCAAGCCCCCCGTCTACATCGTCTGCCCGGGCCGGGTGTACCGCACCGACGAGCTCGACGCGACGCACACGCCGGTCTTCCACCAGGTCGAGCTGCTCGCCGTGGACGAGGGCCTGACCATGGCCGACCTCAAGGGCACCATGGACCACATGGTCCAGGAGCTGTTCGGCGAGGGCACGACCACGCGCCTGCGCCCGCACTTCTTCCCCTTCACCGAGCCGTCCGCCGAGATGGACATGCAGTGCTACGTGTGCCGCGGCGCGTCGGTGGGCAACCCCGACCGTCCGTGCCGCACCTGCTCCAGCGAGGGCTGGATCGAGCTGGGCGGCTGCGGCATGGTCAACCCCAAGGTGCTCGTCGCCTGCGGTGTGGACCCGGAGAAGTACAGCGGGTTCGCCTTCGGGTTCGGCATCGAGCGGATGCTGATGTTCCGCCACAACGTAGAAGACATGCGAGACATGGTCGAGGGTGACGTTCGCTTCACCCGGCCGTTCGGGAGTGAGATCTGATGCGCGTCCCGCTTTCCTGGCTGCGGGAGTACGTCGACCTCCCCGCGGGTGAGACCGGTCGTGACGTGGCCGCCAAGCTCGTCGACGCCGGCCTTGAGGTCGAGACCGTCGAGCAGCTCGGCGGAGGCCTCAAGGGCCCCCTCGTCGTCGGCCAGGTGCTGACCATCGAGGAGCTCGAGGGCTTCCGCAAGCCGATCCGTTTCTGCACGGTCGACGTCGGCCAGGCCAACGGCACCGGTGAGCCGCAGGAGATCGTCTGCGGCGCCCGCAACTTCGCCGTCGGCGACAAGGTCGTCGTGGTCCTGCCCGGCGCGGTGCTGCCCGGTGACTTCGCGATCGCCTCGCGCAAGACGTACGGCCGCACCTCGCACGGCATGATCTGCTCCGGCGACGAGCTGGGCATGGGCGACGACGGCACGCACGGCATCATCGTGCTGCCGCCCGAGCACGAGGTCGGCACCGACGCGATCGAGCTGCTGCAGCTCGTCGACGAGGTCCTCGACATCGACATCACCCCGGACCGCGGTTACTGCATGTCCATGCGCGGTGTCGCCCGCGAGGCGGCCACCGCCTACGGTTTGCCGCTGCGCGACCCGGCGCTGCTCGACGTCCCCGCGCCGAACTCGTACGGCTACCCGGTGACGATCGACGACCCGGCCGGCTGCGACCGCTTCACCGCCCGCACGGTGACCGGCCTCGACCCCGACGCGCGCTCTCCGATCTGGCTGACCCGCCGCCTGCAGAAGGCGGGCATGCGGCCGATCTCGCTCGCCGTCGACATCACCAACTACGTGATGCTGGAGCTCGGCCAGCCGCTGCACGCCTACGACCGCACGCGGATCGAAGGCGCCATCGGCGTCCGCCGCGCCGAGCAGGGCGAGAAGTTCACCACCCTCGACGGGGTCAAGCGCACGCTGGACTCCGAGGACCTGGTGATCACCGACGACAGCGGGCCGATCGGGCTCGCCGGTGTCATGGGCGGCGCCAACACCGAGATCGCCGACTCCGTGACCGACCCCGACACGGGCGCCGTCACCGGGACCACGGACGTCGTCATCGAGGCCGCGCACTTCGACTCCGTGTCGATCTCGCGCACCGCCCGCCGCCTGAAGCTCTCCTCGGAGGCCTCCAAGCGCTTCGAGCGGGGCGTCGACCCGCAGGCCGCCGCCGCGGCCGCGCAGCGCACCGTCGACCTGCTCGTGCTCCTCGCGGGCGGTACCGCCGAGGCCGGCGTCACCGAGGTCACCGCCCCCGGGGCCCCGCGCACCATCGCGATGCGCGCGGACCACCCCGACCGGGTCGCGGGCATGGAGTACGGCCGCGAGACCGTCGTACGCCGCCTCCAGGAGGTCGGCTGCGACGTCTACGGCCAGGACGAGCTCGTCGTCACCGTCCCGTCGTGGCGGCCCGACCTCGCCGCGCCCAACGACCTCGCCGAAGAGGTCATCCGGCTGGAGGGCTACGGGAACCTTCCCTCGACCCTCCCGCAGGTGCCCTCCGGCCGCGGTCTGACCGACCGGCAGCGGCTGCACCGCAGGGTCGGCCGCGCGCTGGCCGGTTCGGGCTACGTCGAGGCGCTGAGCTACCCGTTCATCGGTGAGGGCGTCTTCGACCAGCTCCAGCTGCCGGCGCACGACGCCGCCCGCCAGGTCGTCAAGCTCGTCAACCCGCTCTCCGACGAGGAGCCGGCGCTGCGCACCACGCTGCTGCCGGGTCTGCTCGGCGCGCTGCGCCGCAACGACAGCCGGGGCAGCCACGATCTCGCGCTCTTCGAGACCGGCTCGGTCTTCCGGGCCGCCGCGCAGCCGGGCGTCGCCGTACGGCTGCCCGTCGACCGGCGTCCCACGGACGAGGAGATCGCCACTCTGAACGCGGCCCTGCCCGCGCAGCCGCGGTACGCCGCGGTCGTGCTGGCCGGTGCGCGCGAGCAGGCCGGCTGGTGGGGCAAGGGCCGCCCGGCGGACTGGGCCGACGCGGTCCAGGCCGCGCGCGTCCTCGCCGTCGAGGCGGGTGCCGAACTGGTGGTCCGCCAGGGACAGTACGGTCCCTGGCACCCGGGCCGCTGCGCCGAGCTGATCGTCACCCTGGACGGGGTGGAGACGGTCATCGGCCATGCCGGTGAGCTGCACCCGCGCGTGGTCAAGGCGATGGGCCTGCCGGCCCGCACGAGCGCGATGGAGCTCGACCTGGACCGCCTCGCGGCGGCCGGCGGCGAGGCCCTCCAGGCGCCCAGGATCTCCTCCTTCCCGGTGGCCACCCAGGACGTCGCGCTGATCGTGGACGCGTCGGTCCCGGCGTCCTCGGTGGAGGCCGCGCTGCGCAAGGGCGCGGGCGAACTGCTGGAGTCGCTGCGGCTGTTCGACGTGTTCACCGGTGAGCAGGTCGGCGAGGGCAAGAAGTCCCTGGCGTACGCGCTGCGTTTCCGCGCGACCGACCGGACGCTGACCGCCGAGGAGTCCACGGCGGCGCGCGACGCCGCCGTGGCGCTGGCGGGCGAGCGGACCGGGGCGGTGCTCCGGGGCGCGTAGCCGTTACCGCTGTGCCGTGAGGGGCGTATCCGGATTCCGGGTACGCCCCTCACCCGTTCGGATGAGGGTGGGGTGCACGGTGGCGGCGATGCGAAAGGCCCGGCTCCGGCCGGGGCCAGGCGACCAACCTGGCACCGGCGGAGCCGGGCGGCGCCGCCCGCCTGCCATGGAGTGTCGGGCAGACAGCAGGGCGGGCGGCGCGGTGACGGGTCGTCGCACTGTTCGAGGGGGAGCCGACGACCCGGGCTACCTCTTGGCGAGGCTCTTCAGTGAAGCGCTCCGGGGGCCCCGCGCGGCAGAGTGCGCATCGCATTTATGCGCGTACTCGTTTCACACCCCGTGTGAATTGAAGGCAGTGCGCCCCGGGTGAACCGCGCACCCACTAGCCTGAGTCCGAAGAGCCCTTGGAGCGGCCCATGCAGCCCAATGTCCTGCTCGACGCCCTCCTCGCCGAGGCGGGCATGTCCCATGCCGGACTCGCCGCGTACGTGAACCAGGCGGGCCGCACCCGAGGTCTGGCGCTGCGCTACGAACACACCGCCGTGTCGCGGTGGTTGAAGGGACAGCGCCCGCGGGGCCGGGTGCCCGACCTGATCTGCGAGGTGCTCGGCGGCCGCCTGGGACGGCCCGTCGCGCTGGACGACATCGGGCTCGGCGCCGCGGACCGGCCGCTGTCCCCGCACGCCTCGCCGCTCAGCGGGTTCGTGGACCGGGCCGCGGCCCTCTGGCGCTCGGACGGCCAGGCCCGTCCCCAGCTGCTGACCGCCGAGGCGGTCACCGGGACGCCCGCCGTCATCCCGGTCTGGGAGTGGGAGAATCCGCCCGAGGACGCCGACGTCTCCCGTGAGGGCCCGAACCGGATAGGGCCCGAGCACATCGAGATCCTCAGGGCCGCCCGCGCGCACTACGAGCTGATGTACCGCCGGGCCGGGGGAGTCGCCACCCGGGACCGGATCGTCCGCTTCCTCGGCAGTGAGACGGCGCCCATGCTGCGGGGGAGCTATCCCGACGGCCTCGGCCGCCAACTGCACCGCGCCACCGGGTCCCTCGTGGCCGTGGCGGGGATCTGCGCGTACGACTCGGACGCCCACGGCCTCGCCCAGCGCTACTTCCACCAGGCGCTGCGGCTGGCCAAGGCGAGCGGGGACCGCGGCCTCGGGGCCTACGTCATCGCGCTGCTCGTCAACCAGTCCCTGCACCTGCGGGAGTACCGCCAGGCCGTGGCCTTCGCCGAGGCCGCGCTGCGCGCCGCCGGCCGGCACACCACCCCGGCGCTGGCCGCCGACCTGTACGCCATGCAGGCCAAGGCCTATGCCCAACTCGGCGACACGGCGGCCGCGTTGTCCTGCATCCGCAAGGCCGAGGCGGCCGCCGAGCGGATCTCGCCGGGCGCCGAACCGGACGAGACCGGATACGTACAGCCGGGGCTCGTCAACGTCCAGGTCGCCGAGGCGCTGCTCAGCCTGGGCGATCTGGAGGCCGCGCGGGTCCAGGCGGCGGCCGCCGTGGACACTCCCGCACACGACCGCGGCCGGGTGCACCGGCTGGCGATGCTGTGCGAGATCCAGCTGCGTCAGGGAGAGGCGGACCGGGCCGCCGCGTCCGCGGCCGAAATGGCGGAGCGGGCCAAGGGCATGGAGTCGCTGAGACTGCGCGACCGGCTGCGGGCGGTCCGCGAACAGCTACTGACCAGCGGTTTCTCGGAGGCGGAGGAGACCGCGCAGCTCATCGACGGGGCGTTGCGCGTTCCGCTCTGACCGGCCAGCTGCTGCCATGTGTGCCACCTACTCGAACGGAAGGTGGCACAACCGTGCAGTGGATGAACCTGAGTGAGCAGACCGTGTACAAGAACCGCTGGTTCGACGTGAACCTCGCCGATGTGGAACTCCCCGACGGCCGGCACCTGGACCACTTCGTGATCCGGCTGCGCCCGGTCGCCGTGGCCACGGCCGTCAACGAGGCGGACGAGGTGCTGCTGCTCTGGCGGCACCGCTTCATCACCGGCAGCTGGGGCTGGGAACTGCCCGCCGGGGTGGTCGAGGACGGCGAGTCCGTCGAGAGCGCGGCCGCGAGGGAGATGGAGGAGGAGTCGGGCTGGCGGCCCGGCCCGCTCCGCCACCTGATGACCGTCGAGCCGTCCAACGGCCTGACCGACGCCCGTCACCACCTCTACTGGGCGGACGGGGCCACGTACACCGGCCCTCCCGAGGACGCGTTCGAGTCCTCCCGCCGGGAATGGGTCCCGCTCAAGCTGGTGCCGGACATGATCGCGCGCGGCGAGGTCCCGGCCGCCAACATGGCGGCCGGGCTGCTGCTCCTGCACCATCTCAGGCTCGGCGGCCGCCCGTAGGCCGTCCAGGCCGGCCGTACGAGTGAGCCGTACGGGTCAGCCGTACGAGTGAGCCGTACGGGTCAGCCGTACAGGTCAGCCGTACGGGTAGAAGCCCGAGCCCGTCTTGCGGCCCAGGCGGCCCGCGTCGACCATCCGCTGGAGCAGCGGGGGAGCGGCGTACAGCGGCTCCTTGTATTCGGCGTACATCGAGTCGGCGATCGAGGCGATGGTGTCCAGGCCGATCAGGTCGGACAGCTTGAGGGGGCCCATCGGGTGGGCGCAGCCCAGCTCCATGCCGTTGTCGATGTCCTCGCGGCTCGCGATGCCCGACTCGAACATCCGGATCGCGGAGAGCAGGTACGGGACGAGGAGCGCGTTGACGACGAAGCCGGAACGGTCCTGGGCGCGCACGGCGTGCTTGCCCAGCACGTCGCGCACCAGGGCCTCGGCCCGCTTCACCGTCTCCTCGCCCGTCGTCAGCGCCGGGATCAGCTCGACGAGCTTTTGCACCGGGGCCGGATTGAAGAAGTGGATGCCGATGACCTGGTCGGGCCGGGAGGTCGCCACAGCCAGCTTGACCAGCGGGATCGAGGAGGTGTTGGAGGCCAAGATCGCGTCCGGGCGGGTGATCACCTGGTCGAGGACCTGGAAGATCTCCGTCTTGACCTGCTCGTTCTCGACGACCGCCTCGATGACGAGATCACGGTCGGCGAACTCGCCGAGGTCGGTGGTGAAGCTGAGGCGGGCCAGGGTGGCGTCCCGCTCCTCCTCGGTGATCTTGCCGCGTTCGGCGGCCTTGGTCAGCGAGTTGTGCAGCCGGGTACGGCCGATCTCCAGGGCTTCGCCGGTGGTCTCGGCGACCTTGACCTCAAGGCCGCTGCGGGCGCACACCTCCGCGATACCCGCGCCCATCTGGCCACAGCCCACTACGCCGACTCGTGTGATGTCGGAAGGGAGGTCAGTCACTTCGTGCCTTTCGCAGCTCATCCTCGGCGGGTCCCCCGTACGATTCCGGCGCCCGCCACGCCCCCCGACGTTACTCCCGACCTTGCGCCGGGCGGGGGGCCGGGGCGGGCATGCTGATCGCACATCACGCAATGTCACTCAGCGAGACGGGATCGTCACATGGTGTACATCAGTCGACGGGCACTGCTGGCCGCGGCCGCCGGAGTGGCCGCCGCGGCCACGGCGGGGCCGGCCGCCGCGCGCCCGGCGGGGGCACGGGCCGCCGCCACCGGGTTCCGGGGCATGTGGATCGCCTCCGTGGTCAATGTGGACTGGCCCTCCGAGAGCGGTCTGTCCGCCGCCCGCCAGCGCGCCGAGCTGCTCGCCCTCCTCGACACCGCCGTCGAGCGGAAGCTGAACGCGGTGATCCTCCAGGTCCGGCCCGCCGCCGACGCACTGTGGCCCTCGAAGCTGGAGCCGTGGTCGCAGTGGCTGACCGGGGAGCAGGGGGTCGATCCGGGGTGGGACCCGCTGGGCACGGCCGTCGCGCAGGCGCACGCGCGCGGACTGGAGCTCCACGCCTGGTTCAACCCGTACCGCGTGGCCAACCACACCGACCTCGACCGGCTGGTGTCCACGCACCCGGCCCGGCGCAATCCCGGCTGGACGGTGGAGTACGGCGGCAAGCTCTACTACAACCCGGGCCTGCCCGAGGTGCGCCTCTTCGTCCAGGAGGCCATGCTCGACGCGGTGTCGCGCTATCCGGTGGACGCGGTGCACTGGGACGACTACTTCTACCCGTACCCGGTGGACGGGGAGTACTTCGACGACGACGAGGCCTACGAGGAGTACGGCGGCTCCTTCGACTCCCGGGCCGACTGGCGCCGCCACAACACCGACACCCTGGTGCGCGAGATGTCCGAGCGGCTGCGGACGGTCCGGCCCGCGGCGCGGTTCGGCATCAGCCCGTTCGGGATCTGGCGCAACGCCGACCGGGACCCGCTCGGCTCGCGGACGCAGAGCCTGGCCACCTACGACGACCTGTACGCGGACACCCGCAAGTGGGTCAAGGAGGGCTGGATCGACTACATCGTGCCGCAGGCCTACTGGCACATCGGGCACCCGACCGCCGACTACGCCGCCCTCGTCCCCTGGTGGGCGCGGACCGTCGCGGGCACGGGCGTCCAGCTGTACGTGGGGGAGGCGCTGTACCGCTGCGACGCGGACAGTCCGACCGCCGCCTGGCGCGATCCGGCGGAGCTGTCGAAGCACCTGCGGCTCGCCCGCGGTTACCCCGAGGTCCGCGGCCACGCCTACTTCTCGGCGAAGCAGGTGGCCGCGGACCCCAACGGGGCGATGGCCCGGGTAGTCGCCGACCACTACGGTTCGGCGGCGGCCCGGCGCTGACTCAGGACTCGGGCTCCGAGGGGTGGCGGACCACGCAGTCGGGTCCGGGGGCCATCAGGGCTTCGTGTCCGTCCTGGAAGCGGACCCGGTACGGGGGGGTTCCGTTCTCGCCCAGCACCTGGGTGATCTCGCCCACCTTGTCGTGCTGTCCGACGATCCTGCCGTGCTGCACCAGCTGGTCGCCCTCGGTCGCGCGCATAACTGACCTCCTCGGTGGCGGTCCGATCCGGTGCTAGCAGTTTAGGTCGTTCCGCTGCTATTTGACCCGTTGGGTCACGACGATGCAGGCGAGCACGGCGCAGGCGGCCACCGGTGCGGCGGGGGAGAGGTGCTCGCCCAGCAGCGCAACCGACCAGACCAGGGTCAGCAGCGGCTGCGCGAGCTGGAGCTGGCTGGCCCGGGGCGCGCCGATCTCCGCCATGCCGCGGTACCAGACGTACAGGCCGAGGAAGGTGGAGCCGGCCGCCGCCCAGATCAGGCCGGCCAGCCCGTGGCCGCCGAGGTGCACGGGTTCGTACGCGAGCCCCAGCACCGAACCCGTCAGGCTGAGCGGCAGGCACAGCACCAGGGCCCAGCCGATCACCTGCCAGCCGGGCAGGGTCCGGGCCAGCCGGCCGCCCTCGGTGTACCCGGCGGCGCACACCAGCAGGGCCGCGAACAGGTAGGCGTCGCCGGCGGACAGGGAGCCGCCGCTCTGGGCGAGCGTGAAACCGAGCACGACCGCCGCCCCGGCCGCGGCGGCGGCCCAGAACGTGCGCGAGGGCCGCACACCTGTGCGCGCCGCCGACAGCGCGGCCGTGGTCAGCGGGAGCAGGCCGACCACCACGGCGGCGTGCGAGGTGGTGGAGGTCTGTAGCGCGAGGGTGGTCAGCAGCGGGAAGCCGACGACCACGCCGGCCGCGACGACCGCCAGGCCCGCCCAGTGCTCCCGGCCGGGCAGCGGGGCCCGCCGGGCCAGGAGGAAGGCTCCGGCGAGGGCGGCGGCGAGGACGCTGCGCAGGGCCGCGAGCGACCACGGACCGAAGCTCTCCAGTCCCCAGGCGGTGGCGGGGAAGGTCAGCGAGAAGGTGAGGACGCCCAGCGAGGCGAGGGCGGTGCCCCGGCCCGGGAAGCCCTTGACCGCTATCGGAGCCGGGAGAGTAGCGCTATTGTGTGCTGTCATGTACGAGCGTAGCAGTGTGGCGGAATTGGCCGAAGCCCTGCGGTCCGGGCTCGACCGCTACTCGGTCGGTGGAAAGCTGCCGTCGAGCCGGGCTCTGGTCGAGCACTACCGGGTCAGCCCGGTCACCGTCTCCCGGGCCCTCGCGCAGCTCGCCGCCGAAGGGCTCGTCGTCACCCGGCCCGGCGCGGGTGTCTTCCGTGCCCGGCCCCGCACGGCGCCGGCCGCGGCCGCGGACACCTCCTGGCAGGAGGTCGCCCTCAGTGCGGAGGGCGGGGGCGAGATCGTGCCGCGCTCGGTGGACGCCTCCGGGGTGATGGCCTGTCTGGCCGCCCCGGCGACCGGCGTGATCGGACTCAACAGCGGCTACCTGCACCCCTCCGTCCAGCCGGAGCGGGCCATGGCCGCCGCGCTGGCCCGGGCCGGGCGGCGGCCCGGGGCGTGGAGCCGGCCACCCATGGAGGGGCTGCCCGAGCTGCGCGACTGGTTCGCCCGGGAGATCGGCGGCGCGGTCGCCGCCGCCGACGTACTGATCACCGCGGGCGGGCAGAGCGCGCTGACCACCGCCCTGCGGGCGCTGGCCCCTCCCGGGGCGCCGATCCTGGTGGAGTCCCCGACCTACCCCGGGCTGCTGGCCATCGCCCGGGCCTCCGGGTGCCGGCCCGTGCCCGTTCCGGTGGACGCCGAGGGGGTCCGGCCAGAGCTGCTGGCCGCCGCCTTCGAGGCGACCGGGGCGCGGGTCTTCGTATGCCAGCCGCTGTTCCAGAACCCGACGGGGGCGGTGCTGGCTCCCGGGCGGCGGGCCGAGGTGCTGCGGATCGCCCGGGCGGCCGGGGCCTTCGTGGTGGAGGACGACTACGCCCGGGCCCTGGGGCACGAGGACTCGGGGCCGCTGCCCCCGCCCCTGGCGGCGCAGGACCCCGACGGCGTGGTCGTGCACGTGCGGTCCCTGACCAAGGCCACCTCGCCCAGCCTGCGCGTGGGCGCGCTGGCCGCCCGCGGCCCGGTCGTGGACCGGCTGCGCGCCATCCAGGTCGTGGACAGCTTCTTCGTGGCGCGCCCGCTCCAGGAAGCCGCGCTGGAGCTGGTCGGCGCGCCCGCGTGGCCGCGCCACCTGCGGGCCGTGGCGGCCGAGCTGCGCCACCGGCGCGACGTCCTCGCGGGCGCGCTGCGCAGGGAGCTGCCGCAGCTGGAGCTGCCCCATCTGCCGTCCGGCGGCTACCAGTTGTGGCTGCGGACCGGCGGGGGCGACGACTCCGCCTTCGCGGAGGCGGCCCTGCGCGCCGGGGTCGCGGTGGCGCCCGGCCGCCCCTACTTCTGCGCGGAACCGCCGGGTCCGTACGTCCGGCTCAGCTTCGCCGGCGTCTCGGGCGCCGAGGAGCTGGTGGAGGCGGTGCGCAGGCTGCGGGCCGGGCTCGGTGGCGGTCTCGAAGGCGGGCTCGGTGCCGGTCTCGACGGCGGGCTCGGTCAGGACGCTTGACCGCCGACGGCCCGCGGCTCACCATCACCGCATGCATGTTCGGGTCTCGCTGGTCGCCGCAGCCCGTAGTTCCTCGCTGCTGGCCGAGCGCTTCGACGAGGACCGCCCGCTGGACGGAGCCGGCTGGCGGGCGGTGGAGTCCGCCGCGCGGGACCTCGTACCGCTGGGCGCCGCCGAGCTGCGCTACTGCTCGCCGACCCCGCGCAGCCGGGCCACGGGCGAGGCCCTGGGGTACGCACCCCTCGCGCAGCCCGCGCTGCGCGCGTGCGACATGGGCCGCTGGCGCGGCCTGACCCTGGCCCAGGTGACCGCGCACGAGCCCGGGGCGGTGGACCTGTGGCTCAGCGATCCACGGGCCGCCCCGCACGGCGGGGAGTCCCTGCTCGCCTTCATCTCCCGGATCGGCGGCTGGCTGGACACCCGGCCCGCCGACGACGGCGGCGCGATCGTCGCCGTGGCGGAGCCCTCGGTGGTCCGGGCGGCCCTGGTCTACGCGCTCCAGGCACCCCCGCTGACCTACTGGAACGTGGACGTCCGGCCGCTGTCCACCATCACCCTGACGGGCTGGTCCGGGCGCTGGCACCTGTCCTTGCAGTCTCCGGCGTAAGGCCGCCGCGCGCCCTGCCGCCGACGGGCGCCCGGAATTGATTGTCCGGACCGCACCACACCGGCGGGACCGGTCCCTTCCTGCTAGACATCTCCCCGGAGTCGGGTGGCAGAGATCCAGAGCGTTGCATAAACGTGCGACCGTACGTATAGTCATGCCATCGATGAGGAGGGTCCGATGGCGGTACGTGTAGCGGTGGCCGGAGCGAGCGGGTACGCGGGCGGAGAAGTCCTGCGCCTGCTGCTGGCACACCCCGAAGTGGAGATCGGCGCGCTGACCGGCAATTCCAACGCCGGACAGCTCCTCGGCTCCCTGCAGCCGCACCTCGTGCCGCTGGCGGGACGGACGCTGGAGGCGACCACGGCGGAGGTCCTCGCCGGTCACGACGTCGTGTTCCTCGCGCTCCCGCACGGCCAGTCCGCCGCCGTCGCGGCCCAGCTCGGCGAGGACGTCCTCGTCGTCGACATGGGCGCCGACCACCGGCTCAAGGACTCCGCCGACTGGGACGCCTTCTACGGTGCCCCGCACGCCGGTACCTGGCCCTACGGGCTGCCCGAGCTGCCCGGCGGGCGCTCCGCACTGGCGGGGACCAAGCGCATCGCCGTCCCCGGCTGCTTCCCCACCGCCGTCTCGCTCGCGCTGTACCCCGCCTACCAGGAGCAGCTCGCCGAACCGGAGGCCGTGATCGTCGCCGCCACCGGAACATCCGGCGCCGGCAAGGCGCTCAAGACGAACCTGCTGGGCTCCGAGGTCATGGGCTCCGTGACCCCGTACGGCGTGGGCGGCGGGCACCGGCACACCCCCGAGATGGTGCAGAACCTCTCCCCGCTGGCCGGGAGCCGGGTCTCCGTCTCCTTCACCCCCACCCTCGTCCCCATGTCGCGCGGCATCCTCGCCACCTGCTCGGCCAAGGCCGTGTCCGGCACCACCGCGGCGTCGCTGCGCGCCGCCTACGAGAAGGCGTACGCCGACGAGCCCTTCGTGCACCTGCTGCCCGAGGGCCGGATGCCGTCCACCAAGTCCGTCCACGGCTCCAACGCCGCCCACGTCCAGGTCGCCTACGACGAGTCCGCCCGCCGGATCATCGCCGTCAGCGCCATCGACAACCTGACCAAGGGCACCGCCGGCGGCGCCGTGCAGAGCATGAACATCGCCCTGGGGCTCCCCGAGAGCCTGGGTCTTTCCACGATCGGAGTCGCACCGTGAGCGTCACGGCAGCACAGGGATTCACGGCAGCCGGCATCGCCGCCGGGATCAAGGCCAACGGCAACCCGGACCTGGCCCTCGTGGTCAACCACGGACCGCGCCTGGCCGCCGCGGGCGTCTTCACCTCCAACCGCGTCAAGGCCGCGCCCGTGCACTGGTCCGAGCAGGTCCTGCGCGGCGCCACCGTCAGCGCGGTCGTCCTCAACTCCGGCGGCGCCAACGCCTGCACCGGCCCCAAGGGCTTCCAGGACACCCACGCCACCGCCGAGAAGGCCGCCGAGGTCCTGGGCGAGGAGTTCAACGCCGGGGAGATCGCGGTCGCCTCCACCGGCCTGATCGGCGTCCTGCTCCCCATGGACAAACTGCTCCCGGGCGTCGAGGCGGCCGCCGCGGCCCTCTCCGAGGACGGCGGCGAGGCCGCCGCCATCGCCATCAAGACCACCGACACCGTGCACAAGACGGCCACCGTCTCCCAGGAGGGCTGGACCGTCGGCGGCATGGCCAAGGGCGCGGGCATGCTCGCCCCGGGCCTGGCCACCATGCTCGTCGTCCTCACCACCGACGCCGACGTGGACAGCGCCACCCTCGACCGGGCCCTGCGCGCCGCCACCCGCACCACCTTCGACCGGGTCGACTCCGACGGCTGCATGTCCACCAACGACACCGTGCTGCTGCTCGCCTCCGGGGCCAGCGGCCAGGTGCCGGCGTACGAGCCGTTCGCCGAGGCCGTACGCACGGTCTGCGACGACCTGGCCCGCCAGCTGATCGGCGACGCCGAGGGCGCCAGCAAGGACATCCGCATCGAGGTCGTCGGCGCCGCCGACGAGGACGACGCGGTCGAGGTCGGCCGCTCCATCGCCCGCAACAACCTGCTCAAGTGCGCCATCCACGGCGAGGACCCCAACTGGGGCCGCGTCCTCTCCGCGATCGGCACCACCAAGGCGGCCTTCGACCCGGACCGGCTGGGCGTCGCCATCAACGGCGTCTGGGTCTGCAAGAACGGCCAGGTGGGCGAGGACCGCGACCTGGTCAGCATGAAGGACCGCGAGGTACGCATCACCGCCGACCTGGCCACCGGCAGCGCTTCGGCCGTGATCTGGGCAAACGACCTGACCGCCGAGTACGTCCACGAGAACAGCGCCTACTCCTCATGAGCGACGAAAAGGCCGGCCAGCCCGGCGCCTCCGGCACCGCCCGCAAGCACACCGCCCTGCCCAAGGCGCAGATCCTCATCGAGGCCCTGCCGTGGCTCACCCGCCACAACGGCAAGGTCGTCGTCATCAAGTTCGGCGGCAACGCCATGATCGACGAGGACCTGAAGGCGGCCTTCGCCCAGGACGTCGTCTTCCTGCGCCAGGCCGGCCTCAAGCCGGTGGTGGTCCACGGCGGCGGCCCCCAGATCAACGCCCAGCTCGACAAGCAGGGCCTGGTCAGCGAGTTCAAGGCGGGCCTGCGCGTCACGACCCCGGAAGCCATGGACGTCGTACGGATGGTCCTGGCGGGCCACGTCCAGCGCGAGCTGGTCGGGCTGCTCAACCAGCACGGGCCGCTCGCCGTCGGCATGACCGGCGAGGACGCGCGCACGATCACCGCGACCAAGCACCTCCCGGAGATCGACGGCGAGTCCGTCGACATCGGCCGGGTCGGCGAGATCACCTCCATCGACACCGGCGCCATCGAGGCGCTCCTGGCGGACGGCCGGATCCCGGTCATCTCCTCCATCGCCGGCAGCGCCGACGACCACCACGTCTACAACGTCAACGCCGACACGGCGGCCGCGGCGCTCGCCGCCTCGCTCGGCGCGGAGACGCTGATGGTCCTCACCGACGTCGAGGGCCTGTACGCGGACTGGCCGCACAGCGACGAGGTCATCAGCCGCCTCACCGTCAGCCAGCTGGAGAAGCTGCTGCCCGAGCTGTCCAGCGGCATGGTGCCCAAGATGGAGGGGTGCCTGCACGCCGTGCGCAACGGCGTGAAGACCGCCCGCGTGCTCGACGGGCGGGTCCAGCACTCGATCCTGCTGGAGATCTTCACGGACTCCGGCATCGGCACGATGGTCGTGCCCGACCCGCAGACCGCCGAACCGTCAGGGGGAGCAGCATGACGCAGGCCACCGGCAACCAGGAATACGCGGCGCGCTGGCAGGGCGCGCTGACCGACAACTACGGCACCCCCGCGATCGCCCTCGTGCGCGGCGAGGGCGCCCAGGTGTGGGACGCGGACGGCAAGCAGTACACCGACTTCGTCGGCGGGATCGCGGTCAACGCCCTCGGCCACGCCCACCCGGCGATCGTGGCGGCCGTGACCGGCCAGATCTCCACGCTCGGCCACGTCTCCAACCTCTTCATCTCCGAACCGGTCGTCGCCCTCGGCGAGCGGCTGCTCCAGCTGTTCGGCCGCCCCGGCAAGGTCTTCTTCTGCAACTCGGGCGCCGAGGCCGTCGAGGCCGCCTTCAAGATCGGCCGGCTGACCGGGCGGACCCACATGGTCGCCACCGACGGCGGCTTCCACGGCCGGACCATGGGCGCCCTCGCCCTCACCGGCCAGCCGAAGAAGCAGGACCCGTTCCGGCCGCTGCCCGGCGACGTCACCCACGTCCCCTACGGCGACGCCGAAGCCCTGCGGGCCGCCGTCACCGAGGAGACCGCCCTCGTCGTCATCGAGCCGATCCAGGGCGAGAACGGCGTCGTCGTGCCCCCCGCCGGGTACCTGACGGCCGCCCGCGAGATCACCCGGGCCACCGGCACCCTGCTCGTCCTCGACGAGGTGCAGACCGGCATCGGCCGGTGCGGCCAGTGGTTCGAGCACCAGGCCCACGAGGGCGTCGAGCCCGACCTGGTCACCCTCGCCAAGGGGCTCGGCGGCGGACTGCCGATCGGCGCGGTGGCCGCCTTCGGCGCCACGGCCGACCTGCTCCAGCCCGGCCAGCACGGCACCACCTTCGGCGGGAACCCGGTCGCCTGCGCCGCCGGCCTCGCCGTCATCGACACCATCGCCGCCGACGGCCTGCTCGACCGGGTCAAGGTGCGCGGCGAGCGGCTGCGCTCCGGAATCGAGGCCGCGGGCCACCCGCTGGTCTCCCACGTCAGGGGCGCCGGCCTGCTCCTGGGTATCGTGCTGACCGAGCCCCTCGCACCCCGGGTGCAGAAGGCGGCTCAGGACGCCGGCTTCCTGGTCAACGCGCCCGCCCCCGACGTCGTACGGCTCATGCCCCCGTACGTGCTCACCGAAGCCGAGGCGGACGCGTTCCTCCGGGCCCTGCCCGGCATCCTCGACGCAGCCGACGGGGACCGATCCGGAGAATGAGACGACGATGAGCCAGGCGCAGGACAACGAGCAAGGCGGCCAAGCCGTCCCGCAGACCCGCACCGCGCGTCACCGCCGGATCGTGGACATCCTCAACCGGCAGCCGGTCCGCTCCCAGAGCCAGCTGGCCAAGCTGCTCGCCGACGACGGCCTGAGCGTCACCCAGGCGACGCTCTCGCGCGACCTCGACGAACTGGGCGCGGTGAAGATCCGCAACACCGGCGGCGAGCTGATCTACGCGGTGCCCAGCGAGGGCGGCTTCCGCACCCCGCAGGCCCCGCTCGGCGAGTCCGCGAAGGAGGAGCGCATGCGGCGCCTCTCCGGGGAACTGCTGATCTCGGCGGAGGCCTCCGCGAACCTCGTGGTCCTGCGCACCCCGCCGGGCGCGGCGCAGTTCCTGGCCTCCGCCATCGACCAGGCCGAGCTCCACGCGGTCCTCGGCACCATCGCGGGCGACGACACCCTCATGCTGATCAGCCGCGACCCGGCGGGCGGTCAGGCCCTCGCGGACCACCTCCTGCGTCTGGCGCAGAAGGAGGGCTGACCCGCTCAGTAGCGGGTCACGGCCAGGTCCCCCGACTCGGTACCGATCGCGATGTGCGGGCGGCGGCGCGGGTTCGCCCAGCGCAGGATCGCCCGCATGGCCCGCTCGGGCACGGACACGCAACCCGCCGTCGCCCCCTTGCCGTTGACGTGCAGGAAGATGCCCGCGCCCCGGCCGCGTACGGGCCGGTCGTAGTTGAAGGCGATGAGCAGCGCGTGCGCGTACTGCTTCTCGTACGTCACCAGGTGCTCGGCCTCGCCCGGCGCGCAGTCCGCGGGCAGCGGCTCCACCCAGCGGTTGTAGGCCCCGGACGCGTTGTCCTGGCACCACCAGGAGTCGCCGGTCACCCGCCGGTAGCCGTACTCCGTCCCGGCCGGTGCCCGCCGGATCCCGAAGGCGTACGGAAGCGCGTACAGGCCCGCCGGTGTGGTGTTGGTGCCCTGGGTGCGGGTCGCGCCCTCGGTGAGGCCGTTCGCCCCGAAGCGGGCGGGCGCGCTCCCGGCCTCGAACCAGCGCCCGGCCCGCCGGTCCCACCAGGTCAGCCGGCCGGTGGTCGATCCGGGGGCCGGCGCGACGGCGGTGATCAGCTGACTGCCGCCACCGGTGTCGGCGAGCCGGGCGGGCAGGGGCGCGGCGCCCTGCGGCAGGAGGGCGGTGACGACGATCGTCACGCCGGTGACGAGAGCGGTACGCAGCACGCGTCAGACGGTACGGGGCGCGGGCCCGGCGGCCGGGCAGGCTGGCCGACGGCGCTCTCCCGCCCGTACGGCGGGTTCACCCCGCCAGGCCCAGCCGGGCGAAGTGCCGGGCCAGCCGGTGCGGGTCGGGCGAGTCCCAGACGGTGTCCGCCGCCAGCGCGCGCAGCGCCGGGTCGGGAACGGTCAGCAGGTCCACGGCCGCCCGCAGCGCCCCGATACCGCCCTGGGCGCGCAGCAGCCGGAAGGCGGCCCGGCGGGTGTGCAGGGGCCGGTCGGCGGCGGCGCACTCGGCCAGCCAGGCGGTGGGCAGCCGCCCGGCCGAGTCGAGCAGGCTCCGGGAGACCTCCCGCGCGACGCTCGCCGAGGGATCGTCCAGCATCGCCAGCAGCAGGGTCTGGCCGCAGCCGCCCCGCTCGCTCAGTCCGGCGACCGCGGCGGCCCGCACCGCGCCCGCGGGGTGGGACAGCAGCGCGTGCAGCGCCGCGGCGTCCTCGCTCCCGCCGAGCCCGCCGCACTCGACGAAGCCGGTCACGGCGTACCCGGTGACGCGGGCCGGGTCCTCGACCAGCGCGCGGTAGTGGGCGCAGGGGTCCGCGCCGTCCTGGCGCATCAGCCAGCGCGCGCACGCGCGGACCATGCCGGACCGGTCGGCCAGGTGGTCCGCGGCCTCCCGCGCCCGTCCCGCCCGGCGCAGCGCGGTGACCCCGGCGGCCCGGGCCATCGGGAGGTGGGCGCCGAGCAGGGCGTCGACCGCCGCGTCGTCCGGCCCGTCGGCGGCCATGGCCGCCAGAGCGCCGTCGGTCCATATCCGGCTCGTCAGCGGATCGCGCTCCGCGGCGGCCCGCCGGGCGCTCTCCCGTACGTCCACGCGCCCGGCGGCCAGGGTCACGCGGGCGGCGAACCGCCGAGCCGGCAGGTCCGCCCCTTCGCTCAGGCGGGACAGGATGAAGGCGCGCTGCCCGCCGGTCAGCGCGTTCCAGCTCCACGTCGTGGAGGGCTGCCCGGGGCGCCACCATGCGGCGAGGAGGGAGTACCGGCCGCTGAGGGCGGCCTCCAGCTGTTCCAGCCCCCAGGCGCCGTGCTCACGCCGGCCCAGCCGCAGGACGAGCGGGGCGAGTGCGATCAGTGCGCCGACGGGGTCCTTGGCCACGGCCCGCCCGAGCACCCGCCGGGCGCGGTCCCGTACGGCGGGGACCCAGTCGGCGCACCGGATCAGGACGAGCTGGAGCGGCGGGTTGCGCCACGCGGCGAGCGCGGCCGCACGGATCCGCCCGTCGGGGTCGCACAGCCGCGCCTCGATCCGACTGGTGCTGAGCGGCCCGTACGAACGGGAGTGCACGCGCCTCACCTCTTTGTCGAAGGCGATCCAGGCGTCCGGCCCGCTCCGGGCGAGCCCGGCGGCGACGGGAGTCGTGTCCCCGTCCAGTAGCCCCGCCGCCACGTGCCGCCCCTGTTCCACGTCCCGACGTGTGCCCCGCACGGTCCCTCCCCGGATCGTCATGCCCGTTGATCGTAGGGGGAGTCCCGGCGCCGTGCTCTGGATATTCGGGCTGCGTCAGGTGCTCAGCCGTCGTCCTCGTCGTCGCCGGTCAGGTCGTACTCGTCGACGTCGAGCCGGCAGGTCTCCGCAGACGAGATGACCGGGCAGCTGGGCACGGCCCCTGACGAAGTGACCGTCCGAGGCAGCCGGTTCACCACACCGGGACCGATTCCGGTCAAGCCGGGCCGGAGAGCGACCAGTGTCGTTTTCGTTGACGAAACATACGGAGTAATGCATAGTTATGCCTATCGCTTCCGGTCGTACCCCCTCCGCGTTACCTCCGCGGCGGGCAGGCGGTTGCACCTACACGGCCCCACGGGCAGTCAAAGTCATGCAGTCTTGAGGAGCAGCAGCTGTGAGCAGCAACAACGGTGACGTCCGGCTCTGGGGCGGGCGCTTCGCCGACGGCCCCGCCGAGGCCCTCGCGAAGCTGTCCGCGTCGGTCCACTTCGACTGGCGCCTCGCGCCGTACGACATCGCCGGCTCCCGGGCCCACGCCCGTGTGCTCGCCAAGGCGGGTCTGCTGACGGCCGACGAGCTCGACCGCATGACCGCCGGGCTGGACCGGCTCGAAGTCGACGTCGCCGACGGGTCCTTCACCGGCACCATCGCCGACGAGGACGTGCACACCGCCCTGGAGCGGGGCCTGCTGGAGCGGCTCGGCGCCGAGCTCGGCGGCAAGCTGCGGGCCGGCCGGTCCCGCAACGACCAGGTGGCCACCCTGTTCCGGATGTACCTGCGCGACCACGGCCGGATCATCGGCGGACTGCTCGCGGACCTCCAGGACGCGCTGGTCGGCCTCGCCGAGACCCACGCGGACGTGGCGATGCCCGGCCGCACCCACCTCCAGCACGCGCAGCCGGTGCTCTTCGCCCACCACGTACTGGCCCACGTGCAGGCCCTGTCGCGGGACGCGGAGCGGCTGCGGCAGTGGGACACCCGCACCGCGGTCTCCCCGTACGGCTCGGGCGCCCTGGCCGGCTCCTCCCTCGGCCTGGACCCGGAGGCGGTCGCCGCCGACCTGGGCTTCGAGCGCGGCTCGGTCGGCAACTCCATCGACGGCACGGCCTCGCGCGACTTCGTCGCCGAGTTCGCCTTCATCACCGCCATGATCGGGATCAACCTGTCCCGGATCGCGGAGGAGATCATCATCTGGAACACGAAGGAGTTCTCCTTCGTGACCCTGCACGACGCCTTCTCCACGGGGTCGTCGATCATGCCGCAGAAGAAGAACCCGGACATCGCGGAGCTGGCGCGCGGCAAGTCGGGCCGCCTCATCGGCAACCTCACGGGCCTCCTCGCGACCCTCAAGGCGCTGCCCCTGGCCTACAACCGGGACCTCCAGGAGGACAAGGAGCCGGTCTTCGACTCCTGCGACACCCTTGAGGTCCTGCTGCCGGCCTTCACCGGCATGATGGCCACCCTCACGGTCAACCGGGAGCGGATGGAGGAGCTGGCCCCGGCGGGCTTCTCGCTCGCCACCGACATCGCGGAGTGGCTGGTCAAGCAGGGCGTCCCGTTCCGGGTGGCGCACGAGGTGGCCGGCGAGTGCGTCAAGGTGTGCGAGGTGCTCGGCATCGAGCTGGACGAGCTCACGGACGAGCAGTTCGCGAAGATCTCGGAGCACCTGACCCCCGAGGTCCGCACCGTCCTCAACGTCAAGGGCGCCCTGGCCTCCCGCGACGGCCGCGGCGGCACCGCCCCCTCGGCGGTCGCGACCCAGCTCACCGAGCTGAAGGCCGATCTGGTCATCCAGCACGCCTGGGCGGCCCACAAGCAGTAGCACGACCGTCCCGAGGGGGGGGCGGCCGGGGCGAACGCGCCCGGGCCGCCCTCCTCGTCGTGCGCCGCGCCGTCGCCCGGCTCCGAGGGAACCGTCCGGCCCGCTGGAAGCGTTGGAGGGGTGTTCCGATCATGGAAGACGAGGAGACGTGGAGACGATGGTGGACACCACAGGAGCCGGTCCCTCCCGGCGCGCCTTACTGGCTCTCGGCGCGGGGACCGCGCTGTTCACGGGCCTGGCCGCGGTGGCGGGGGGCCGGGCGCACGCCGCGCAGCCGCCGGCCGCGGTGAACCGGCAGCTGGAGGAGTGGGAGCGTGAACACTCCGCGCGCCTGGGCGTGTTCGCCCGCAACACGGCCACGGGCCGCACGGTCGTGTACCGCGCCGACGAGCGGTTCCCGATGTGCTCGGTCTTCAAGGGCCTCGCCGCGGCGGCCGTCCTGCGGGACCTCGACGCGGACGGCGAGTTCCTCGCCCGGCGGATCCGGTACACGCAGGAGTACGTCACGAAGTCGGGGTTCGGCCCGGAAACCGGCAAGCCCGAGAACGTGGCCGGCGGCATGACGGTCGAGGCGCTGTGTTCCGCGGCCGTGAGCCTCAGCGACAACGCCGCGGCCAACCTGCTGCTGGAGGAACTGGGCGGCCCCACCGCGATCACCCGCTTCAGCCGCTCGGTGGGGGACCGGGTCACCCGGCTGGACCGCTACGAACCCGAACTGAACTCGGCGGAGCCCGGGCGGGTCACCGACACCACCAGCCCCCGGGCCATCGGGCGGACGTACGCGCGCCTGCTCCTCGGCGACGTGCTCCCGCCCCGCGACCGCCGGATGCTGAGCGGCTGGCTGGTCGCCAACACGACCAACGTCGAACGGTTCAAGGCGGGCCTCCCCGCGGACTGGATCCTGGCGGACAAGACCGGCGGGGGACACGAGTACGGCGTGGCCAACGACGTCGGCGTGGTGTGGCCGCCGGCCGGCCCGCCGATCGTGATGGCGGTCCTGACCACCAAGCCGGGCTCCCCGGCCGGCCCCCGGGACAGCGCACTGGTGGCCAAGACCGCCCGACTGCTGGCCGCGACCCTCACCTGAACCCGGCGCCCCGCCGGGCCCCGCCGAGGGCCCGCCGGGCCCCGCGACGGCCCGGGCCGGCGGGGCCCGGCCTACGCCGCCCAGTCGCGCAGCGCGTCGAAGTCGGGCCCCGTCAGCCCGATCCGCTCGTCGATCCGCAGGAGCAGCGCCCGTGCGGGGTGGCGCTGGTCGACGTACTCGCGGTCCAGGTCCGTGATGTCGTCGTCGATCCACGCGAAGGGCCGCTCGCCCGCGTAATCGAGGACGTACTGGGTCTTCCAGAAGGTGCCGCGCGGCGCGCGTCCGTGCATCACCGGCCAGTCGACGTACGGGAGCCGCGGCAGGCCCAGATGCGGACCTATCCAGTCGTTCGCCTCGTCCTTCCAGGTGGTGGCCCAGACGAGCTCGTACGTCCGCGCCAGCGCGAGCAGCTCCGCGCCGTGGCCGGGATTCAGCCAGACCCGCAGCGGCTTCGCGCTCTGCGCGACCGTCCAGCCGGTCGGCCGCATCCGGTGCGTGGTGTAGCCCTCGGGGCGGCGCTGGGCCTTGGCCGCGTAGGGGTTCAGCGGTCCGTCGACGTCGATCAGCAGCAGGGGCTTCATGTCGGCAGGATTCCCTTCCGGCTGCCCGAGGGCAGCTCCTTTTCCGTCACCCGCTTGAGACGTCGATGTCTCATTCGGGGTATGCTTGTCTCATGGCTATGGATCGTGACCAGGTGCTCCGCGACGCGGCAGCCCTGCTCTCCCGCAAATCGACCGCCACGATGGACGAGGTCGCCCGCGCCGCCGGAATCGGCCGCGCGACCCTCCACCGGCACTTCGCGGGGCGTGACGCCCTCGTACGGGCCCTTGAGGAGCTCGGGATCCGCGAGTTCGAGGTGGCGTTCGACAACGCCCGCCTCGACGAGGGCACGGCGGTGGACGCGCTCAGGCGGCTCGTCGCCGAAGCGGAGCCCAATGCCGAGCTGCTGGCCTTCCTCGTCACCGAGAACCAGTTGTTCGAGGGCGACGAGATCCACGAGGGCTGGGCCCGGCTCGACGCCCGCGTCGGCGCGTTGTTCCGGCGCGGCCAGGAAGAGGGCGACATCCGCATCGACCTGAGCCCCGCCTGGCTCACCGAGGCCCTCTACGGGCTCATCGGCACCTGCGCCTGGGCCGTCATGGACGGCCGGGTCGCCGCCAAGGACTTCCAATACATGATCATCGAGCTGCTGCTCGGTGGCGCACGACGGAGCGTGGAGAAATGAGCCGTACCGAGCAGCTGAGCCGGCCGCAGGGGGCGGAGGGGAAGATTCAGGGGCGCTGGCTCGCGCTCTCCGTACTCGTCCTGGCCGTGCTGCTGGTCGCGGTCGACGCCACCGTACTCGGTCTCGCCACCCCGTCCCTCAGCGAGGACCTCAAGCCCTCCGGCACCCAGCTGCTGTGGATCGGCGACATCTACTCCTTCGTCATCGCCGGCCTGCTCGTCTCCATGGGCTCGCTCGGCGACCGCATCGGCCGCAAGAAGCTGCTCCTCGTCGGCGCCACGGCGTTCGGGGCCGTCTCGGTCCTCAACGCCTACGCGACCAGCCCCGAGATGATGATCGTCGCCCGGGCCCTGCTCGGCGTGGCCGGCGCGACCCTGATGCCGTCCACCCTCGCGCTGATCCGCAACATCTTCCACGACCCGAGGGAGCGCAGCCTCGCCATCGGCATCTGGGGCGCCACCGCCTCCGCCGGCGCGGCCGTCGGCCCGGTCGTCGGCGGAGCCCTGCTCCAGCACTTCTACTGGGGCTCGGTCTTCCTCATCAACCTCCCCGTGATGATCGTCCTGGTCATCGTCGGCATCAAACTGCTGCCCGAGTCCAGGAACCCGGTCACCGGCCCCTGGGACCTGGTCAGCGTCGGCCTCTCCCTCGTCGGCGTCATCGCGGTGGTCTACGCCGTCAAGGAGGTCGCCACCCACGGCCCGACCTGGGAGGTCTGGGCCACCGCGGGCCTGGGCGCGAGCGCCCTGTACGCCTTCGTACGCCGCCAGTTCACCCTGGAATCGCCCCTGCTCGACATGCGCCTCTTCAAGCACCGCGGCTTCAGCGGCGCGGTCCTCGCCGACCTGCTCACCGTCTTCGGCCTCTCGGGCCTGGTCTTCTTCCTCTCCCAGTTCCTCCAGCTGGTGCAGGGCCGCGATCCCCTGGAGGCCGGTCTGGCCGAACTGCCCGCCGCCGTCGGCGCGGTGGCCACCGGTCTCGTCGCGGGCCGCTTCGCCCGCAGGTACTCGGTACGCGTGATGGTGGCGGGCGGCCTCGCCGCCATCGGCCTGGCCCTCGCCGCACTGACCGCGCTGCACCGCGAGAGCGGCTACCCGCTGCTCGGCGCCGCCCTGCTCGTCGTCGGCCTCGGCGCCGGCTTCTCCTTCACCGTCACCGCCGACGTGATCCTCTCCAGCGTCCCCAAGGAGCAGGCCGGCTCGGCCTCGGCCGTCTCCGAAACAGCGTACGAGCTCGGCGCCGCCCTCGGCATCGCCCTGCTCGGCTCCGTGGTCACCGGCGTCTACCAGGGCTTCACCGCCCCGCCCGCCGCGGCCGGACCGGTGGCCGACGCCGCGCACGAGTCCCTCGGCGGAGCCGTGGAGGCGGCCAAGGCGCTGGACCCGCACACCGCCCAGGCGATGGTGGGGGCCGCCCAGGAGGCCTTCGTGGACGGCCTGCGGCTCGCCTCCGGCGTCGGCGCGGCGGTGCTCCTGGCCACGGCCGCGGCCGCGTGGTTCCTGCTGAAGGGGCAGGAACTCCAGGACGGCGTCACGCACTGACGTCCCGCCAGAAGGTGTCCCGTCGCCCTGAGTTGACAGCCCGTCGGCCCCCGGGACACCATCCCGGCGATGGAGATCAACGAGCTGACCCCCGCCGAGCTGCGCGTATGGGAGGCCTTCCCGACAGGTGAGGGCGTCGACTTCCGCGCACACCCCGACGAGACCGGAGCCGCGGGCGAGACCTGGGGCGCCGAGCGGACCGTGCGCGCCGAGGTGCTCACCGCCCTCCTGCTGAGCGGGCCCAATACCGGGGGACGGGTCGCCGGGCTCAACATCAGGGGCGCCCGGATCACCGGCAAGCTGAACCTCCGCTACGCCGCCGTCGAGCACCCGATCCGGCTGCGCGCCTGCTGGTTCGAGCGCAAACCGCTGCTCTACAGCGCCCAGTTGCGGTACTTCGCGCTCAACGACTCGACGCTCCCCGGGCTGACCGCCAACTCCGTCAGCGTCGACGTCGCGCTCAAGCTGTCCTGCTGCCGCATCACCGGGCCGGTCCGGCTCGCCGGGGCCCGGATATCCGGCGGTCTCTTCTTACGCCGTGCGGTCATCGGAACGCCGCCCACCGCAGACGAGCCGCCGGAGGAGACCCCGGAGCCACCGCTCCTGATCAGCCACGCCGTCATCGGCACCGACGTCATCGCCATGGAGATCACCGTCCACGGCCAGACCCGGCTCAACGGCACCACCGTCGCCGGCAAGGTCAACCTGGACGGCGCCAGGCTGCTGGCCCCCGGGGCCACCGCCCTGCACGCCGAGACCCTCACCGTGGGCACCGACGTACGGGCCATGCGCGCGCAGCTGCACGGCCGGGTCAACCTCACCGGCTCCCGGATCCCGGGCCAGCTCAACCTCGCCTACGCGCGCTTCGTGAACCCGGGAGGGGTCGCCCTGCGCGCGTCCAGCTGCGTCATCGGCGAGGTGTGGCTGAGGTCCTGCGAGACCGTCCAGGGCAGCGTGAACCTGCGGCGCTCCCAGTTCGACATGCTGCACATGCCGCCCGAGACCTGGCCGGAGCAGATCCGCATCGACGGGCTCACCTACCGCACGCTCGTCCCGCACCTGCCCGCCGACCAGCGCCTGCCCGCCCTGGAGCGCGAGGAGTCGGGCTACCTCCCGTACGCCTACGAGCAGCTCGCCGCGGCCTACCGCACGGCGGGCGACGAGGCCGCCGCCCGCACCGTCCAGCTCGCCAAGCTGCGCCGCCACCGGCGCACCCAGCCCCGGCACGCCCGGGTCTGGGGGCTGCTCCAGGACGCCACCGTCGGGTACGGCTTCCGGCCGCTGCGCGCGGCGGGCTGGCTGCTCGCGCTCCTGCTGACGGGCTGGATCGCGTACGGCCTGCAACCGCCCCGGCCCATCAAGGAGGGGGAGGCGCCGGACTTCAACCCGGTCTTCTACACGCTGGACCTGATGCTGCCGATCATCGGCTTCGGCCAGGAGCAGGCCTTCGCGCCGAGCGGCTGGTACCAGTGGCTGTCGTACCTGCTGATCGTGACCGGCTGGGTCCTCGCCACCACCACGGCGGCGGGCGTCAGCCGGTCACTCCAGCGACAGTGAGCTCCAGCGGCGGTGAGACGGTGTCAGGCCGCCTTGACCTTGGTGGCGTACATGTCCACGTACTCCTGGCCCGACAGGCGCATGACCTCGGCCATCACCGAGTCGGTGACGGCGCGCAGCACGTACCGGTCGCGGTCCATGCCCTCGTAGCGGGAGAACTCCATCGGCTTGCCGAAGCGGACGGTGACCCGGCCCGGGCGCGGCATGCCGGCGCCGCCGGGCTGGAGCTTGTCGGTGCCGATCACCGCGAACGGCACCACGGGGGCGCCGGTCATCAGGGTCAGGCGGGCGATGCCGGTGCGGCCGCGGTAGAGCCGGCCGTCGGGGGAGCGCGTGCCCTCGGGGTAGATGCCGAAGATCTTGCCCTCTTCGAGGACCCGGCGCCCGGTCATCAGGGCCGCGACGCCGCCGTTGGCCCCGTCACGGTCGACGGGGATCATGCCGCCGCCGGTGAAGAACCAGGCCATCGCGCGGCCCTTGACGCCCTTGCCCGTCACGTACTCGTCCTTGCCGATGAAGTGGACCGTGCGGTCGCACACCAGCGGAAGGATCATGGAGTCGATGAAGGTGAGGTGGTTGCCCGCCAGAATCACCGGTCCGGTGCCGGGGATGTTCTCGATGCCCTCCACACGGGTGCGGAACATCATGCGCATGACCGGTCGGGCAATGGCTTTGATGAGCTTCGTACGGAACAACGTGGGCCCTCCGGCATCGAAAAGCGGTTCGCGCGACCACCACACGGCGGTCGTGCAGGTGAGGACGATACTCGCGGGTCACGTCCGAGCGCACATCGGGTTCACGTGTCGGATACGCAATGTTGACGCATGTTCGCGCCACGTTCCCCCGATGTGCCGCCGTCGCACGCCCCTCGGCCACCGCCGCGTGCCTACCATCGGCACGCCGATCGCGGGCCGCGGGACCAGGGACACCACAGCTCCCGGGCCGCAGGCCCCTTTCACACGAGGAGTGGCATTCATGACGCAGGGTGGGGCAGCGCGGCGCACGGTCCTGGGAGCGGCCGTCCTGGCGGCGGGGACCGGAATCACGGGACTCGCGGCGGGATCCGCATCGGCCGCGCCCGCCGCGAGCGGGGCCGGGGCCGGCGAAAGTGACCGGGGGTACGACGGAGGCCACGACGGAGGCTTCCGGGACCTTCCCCACCCGACGGTCATCGGCCACCGCGGAGCCAGCGGCTACCGGCCGGAGCACACCCTCGGCTCCTACCAGCTCGCCCTCGACCTGGGCGCCGACGTCATCGAGCAGGACCTCGTCCCGACCCGGGACGGCCACCTGGTGTGCCGCCACGAGAACGAGATCGGCGGCACCACCGACGTCGCCGACCACGCCGAGTTCGCCTCCCGGCGCACCACCAAGTCCGTCGACGGGGTCGCGGTGACGGGATGGTTCACCGAGGACTTCACCCTCGCCGAGCTGAAGACCCTGCGCGCGAAGGAACGCATCCCCGCCGTCCGCCAGCGCAACACCCTCTACGACGGCCAGTGGGCCGTGCCCACCTTCGAGGAGGTCCTGCGCTGGGCCAACCGGGAGGGCCGCCGCCGCGACAAGCGGATCTGGCTGCACGTGGAGACCAAGCACCCCAGCTACTTCCGGGGCCTGGGCCTCGGCCTGGAGGAGCCCCTCGCCAAGCTGCTGCGCCGCTACGGACGCGACCACCGCGACGCGGCCGTCTTCCTCCAGTCCTTCGAGCCCTCCAGCATCCAGCGGCTCTCCCGGCTGGTCACCGCGCCCCGCGTGGTCCTGCTCTCCGCGGCCGGTACCCGCCCCTGGGACTTCGAACAGGCCAAGGACCCGCGCACGGTCGCCGACCTGGTCAAGCCCGAGGGCCTGAAGTGGATCGCCGGCTTCGCCCAGGGCATCGGCCCGACGATGGACCTGATCCTCCCGCGCGACGCGGCCGGCAAGCTCGGCGCCCCGACCACCCTGGTGCGCGACGCCCACGCCCAGGGGCTGCTCCTGCACCCCTACACCGCGCGCAACGAGAACAGCTTCCTTCCGGCCGATTTCCGCAAGGGCACGGACCCGGCCGCCTACGGCGACGCCTTCGCCGCCTTCAAGGCCTACTTCGACCAGGGCATCGACGGGATCTTCACCGACAACCCGGACACAGCCCTGCTCGCGGCGGAGTCCTTCCGACCGGGCCGGCGCCCCGTCAACCGCTGAGCGCTCCTTCCCGTACGAGTGGGCCGTGCCCGGCGGCGAAACCGCACGGCCCGGCCCGCTCGTCCCGCCCGGCATGGACCTGCTGAAGGACCCCGAGCTCCTGAACGAACTGGCCCCGCTGCTCTCCGCCGAGGCGGCCGCGGAGGCACCCGGCACCGGAGTGGACCCGGCCGACCTGGAACAGGCCGTCTGGGTCAGGCTGCTGGAGAGCGGCCGGCGCGCCCCCGACCCCGCGGACCCGGCGGAGCCGGCGCGCTGGCTGCGCCGGGCGGTGCGGGCGGAGGCCCGCCTCGCGCGGCGCAGCGCCCGCCGGGAGATCCCGTACGGCGACCGCCGTCACTCAGCGGGCGGCGGCCCGTCGGCCGTCCCGGCCGGGGGAGCCGAACCGGAAGACGCCCTTCTGCACGGGGAGGAGAACCGCGCCCTCCGATCGGCGGTCGCCCGGTTGCCCGGACGATGCCCCGAGCTCATGAAGGCACTTCTTTCGCCCAGAGACCTCACTTACCGTGAAATCGCAGGAGAGTTGGGTATCTCACAAGGAAGTTTGGGGCCCGTACGTTCCCGATGCCTGGGATGTCTGCGCAGAATGCTGGCTGCAGAGGTTGCGGCTCCTGGCCTGCGGGGAAAGGAGCGGTAGACCATCGGGCTACCAGGTGAGCTGGAGGCATGCGCACATGGGCATGAGCGTGACCATTTCGGCGGCGGCTGCCGAGGACGCAGAGCAGATCTTCAAACTGCAGTACCTGGCCTTCCAGCGCGAGGCCGAGCTGTACGGCAACTACCTCATCCAGCCGCTCACCCAGTCCCTGGACTCCCTCAAGGCGGAGCTGGCGGCGGACACGGTCCTCGTGGCCCGGCTCGGCGACGAGGTCGTCGGCGCCGTGCGCGGCAGCGTCGACGAGGACGGCACCGGCAGGATCGGCAAGCTCTGCGTCCACCCGCGCCTGCAGGGTCACGGGCTCGGCGCGCGCCTGCTGCGCGCGGTCGAGGAGGCCCTCGCGAGCCCCGGCACCGCCACCCGCTTCCGCCTGCACACCGGGCACAAGAGCGAGTCGAACCTGCGTCTGTACCGCAAGTGCGGCTACGTCAAGGTCGGCGGCCGCACGGCCTCCGACGGCATGCAGCTCGTGATCCTGGAGAAGGAAGCCGAGGACCCCTCGCAGTTCGCGGTCAGCGCCTAGCGCGCAGCCAGAGCATCCCGGTGATCGGCAGGATCACCGGGATGAACAGGTAGCCCCGCCCGAACTGCGACCACACCGTCGCGTCGGGGAAGGCCTCGGGGCTCACCAGTGTCCAGGCGCCCACCACCAGTACGCCGGTCAGCTCGGCGGCGCAGCAGATGAGCGCCGCCCTGCGGGCCGTCTCCCCGCCGCGCACCAGCGAGTACGTGATGAAGGCGTAGGCGAGCGCGGCCGCGGCCGAGAGCGAGTAGGCCAGCGGCGCCCGGTCGAACTCGGTGGAGATCTGGTAGGCCGAGCGCGAGACCGCGCCCACCACCATCACCCCGTACAGCCACACCAGCAGCAGTCCGGGTCCGGAGACCAGCCTCTTGCGCCCGGCGGGGGCGGCGGTGGTCGTCTGCGCGTCAGGCACCGGTGGTTCCCCAGATGTCGTAGAGCCGTACTTCGAGGACGGCGAGGACGACCGCGCCCGCGGCCACCGTCACCGAACCCCACTTGGTCCGTTCGGTCAGCGAGAGCATCCCGGCCGCCGGTACCGCGGCGAAGGCGCCCACCAGGTAGGCGACGAAGATCACCGTGCCCTCGTCGGCCTTCTCGCCCCGGGCCAGCTGGACCAGGCCGACCACCAGCTGGGCCAGGGCCAGCACGGTCACGACGGCCATGCCGATGAAGTGCCAGTCCTTGGTGGGCTGGTCGCGCCACGTGGCGTGGCCGCACCAGGCGGCGAGGGCGAGTGCGGCCACACCGATGGCCACCGTCAGGGCGTCGAGCATGCAGCGAGGGTATTACGGGCCGAAAGACCCGATGCGGGCACCCCGCTCCCGCGCAGCCCTGCGGACCGGCGGGCGCGCCGTGGTCTTGACCACAGGGACGCGTCGGCGCACTCCGGCCGCAGCGGCGCCGTGCGGGCCCCTCCGACCGTGTCGGCGCAGGTCAGCCACGACGGTGCGGTGAGCGGGCCGGACGTCCGCACGGGACGGCACCGTCCGGTATGCGGCCGGAATCTGTCCGCTATCCGGACATCAGGGATCGGTGACGGGATGTGTCTGGTTTACTGGGGCCCATGACCACGACGAGCAGCCGCACCCTTGCGACCGAGGCGACGATGACGCCCGGTGCTCGTTGTATGTGTCGAATGTGCGCCTTCTGAGGGCCCCTTCCTGAGCCTCGCGCCCCGAAGCGAGACCAGCCGCGCCGGCGCGTCACCCGCTGATCCACCGCACGGCTCGTTCCTGCCCCGCGCACGCGTCGAAGCCATCGTTTTCTGACGGTTCGTCCCGTATCGCGTCCCAGATGTTTGCCCCGTGCCCGGCACCCCGCTGCGCCGTGCACTCGACAGCGACGGAAATCCTGTGATCACCACATCGGGCCTCACGAAGGTCTACCAGTCCCGTGGCCGTGAGGTCACCGCCCTGGACGGCGTCGATCTCCACGTCCGCGAGGGCGAGGTCTACGGAGTCATCGGCCAGAGCGGCGCCGGCAAGTCCTCCTTGATCCGCTGCGTGAACCTGCTGGAGCGCCCCACCACCGGCACCGTGAGCGTCGACGGAGTCGACCTCACCGCGCTCGCCGGCCGCGGCCGCCGCGCCGGCAAGGAGCTGCGCGAGGCGCGCAGCCGCATCGGCATGGTCTTCCAGCACTTCAACCTGCTGTCCTCGCGCACCGTCCAGGGCAACATCGAGCTGCCCCTGGAGATCCTCGGGGTCAGCGGCCGCGAGCGCTCGCGCAAGGCGCTCGAACTCCTCGACCTCGTCGGCCTCGCCGACAAGGCCAGGGCCTACCCCACCCAGCTCTCCGGCGGCCAGAAGCAGCGCGTCGGCATCGCCCGCGCCCTGGCCGGCGACCCCAAGGTGCTGCTCTCCGACGAGGCCACCAGCGCCCTGGACCCCGAGACCACCCGCTCCATCCTGGGGCTGCTGCGCGACCTGAACCAGCAGCTCGGCCTCACCGTGCTGCTCATCACGCACGAGATGGACGTGGTCAAGACCGTCTGCGACTCGGCGGCGCTGATGAAGAAGGGCCGCATCGTCGAGTCCGGCACCGTCGCCGAGCTGCTCGCCACGCCGGGCTCGGAGCTCGCCGGTGAGCTCTTCCCGGTCACCGGCGCCGCCACCGGACCCGACCGCACGGTCGTCGACGTCACCTTCCACGGGGATGACGCCGTCCGGCCGGTCATCTCGCAGCTCGCGCGGACCTACAACATCGACATCTCGATCCTCGGCGCCGCGATGGACACCGTCGCCGGCCGGCAGATCGGCCGCATGCGCATCGAGCTGCCCGGCCGCTACGAGGACAACGTCGTGCCGGTCGGCTTCCTGCGCGAGCAGGGCCTCCAGGTCGACGTCGTCGACGAGATCGACAACGAACTGGCCGAACTGGTCAAGGATGGTGCGAAGTGACCTGGTCCGAGATGCAGCCCCTGCTCACCCAGGGCACCTACGACACGCTCTACATGGTGCTGTGGTCCACCCTGGTGACCGTGCTGGGCGGACTGCCCCTCGGCATCCTGCTGGTCCTGACCGACAAGGGCGGCCTGCTGCAGAACCAGCCGCTCAACAAGGTCCTCGGCGTGATCGTGAACATAGGCCGCTCGCTGCCGTTCATCATCCTGCTGATCTTCCTGATCCCGGTCACCACCGCGGTCGTCGGCACCTTCATCGGCCCCACCGCCATGATCGTCCCGCTCGCCATCGGCGCCGTCCCCTTCTTCGCCCGGCTCGTGGAGACCGCCGTCCGCGAGGTGGACCACGGCCTGATCGAGGCCGTCGAGTCCATGGGCGGCGGCATCCCCACCCTGGTCGGCAAGGTGCTCCTGCCCCAGGCCCTGCCCTCCCTGGTCGCCGGGGTCACCACCACCGTCATCACCCTCGTCGGCTACTCCGCGATGGCCGGCGCCGTCGGCGGCGAAGGCCTCGGATCCAAGGCCATCACCTACGGCTTCCAGCGCTTCGAGACCGGATTCATGGTCGCCACCGTCGTGGTCCTGATCGTCCTCGTCACGGCGATCCAGCTGATCGGCGACGGCGTGGTCCGCCTCCTGGGCCGCCGCGGCCGGACGGCCTGACAGAACTTTCCCCCCAGAGCCCGCACTTGTCGTGCTTGGGCCACCACCCGAAAATGCAAGAAAGGCACTCTTCGTGCGTAAGAACATCAAGTTCACCGCCCTCGCCGCCACCGCCACCGCGCTCGCGCTCGGCCTCACCGCCTGCGGCAGTTCCTCGGACCCGTCCTCCGCCCAGGCGGACGGCGGCAAGGCCGACGAGAGCAAGCCGCTCGTCATCGCCGCCTCCCCGAGCCCGCACGCCGACATCCTGAACTTCGTCAAGGACCAGCTCGCGGCCAAGGAGGGCCTGAAGCTCCAGGTCAAGGAGTTCACGGACTACGTCCTGCCGAACACCGCCACCGAGCAGGGCCAGGTCGACGGCAACTACTTCCAGCACAAGCCGTACCTCGACGACTTCAACAAGAAGAACGGCACGCACATCGTGCCCGTCGTGAACGTCCACCTGGAGCCCCTCGGCCTCTACTCCAAGAAGGTCAAGGCCATCGGCGACATCAAGGCCGGCCAGACCGTCGCCGTCCCCAACGACACCACCAACGAGGGCCGCGCGCTCCAGCTGCTCGCCGCGAACAACCTCATCACCCTCAAGGAGGGGGTCGGCACCAGCGCCAAGCTGTCCGACATCACCGACAAGAAGGGCCTGGAGTTCAAGGAGCTGGAGGCCGCCACGGTCCCGCGCGCCCTGAACGACGTGGACGCCGCCGTCATCAACGGCAACTACGCCATCGAGGCGGGCCTGGCACCCGCCAAGGACGCGCTGCTCCTGGAGAAGGCCGAGGGCAACCCCTACGCCAACTTCCTCGCGGTCAAGGACGGCCGCCAGAACGACCCGCGCATCCAGAAGCTCGCCAAGCTCCTGAACTCCGACGAGGTCAAGAAGTTCATCGAGGACAAGTACCAGGGCTCGGTCGTCCCGGCCCTCGGCGCCCCGACCTCCTGACCGGCGCCTGACGAAGGCCCCGCACCCCCGCGCGGGCGTGCGGGGCCCGGGGGGCACCCCCGGCCAAAAAAAAAAGGGACCACACCCCCCCCCCCCCCCCACACACAACCCCCCACCTCCCCCCCCCCCCCCCCCCCTCCCT
>NZ_JBWKJU010000007.1:0-105840 GCF_056432025.1 Streptomyces sp. NPDC045695 | reverse complement strand
CAGGGGTTTGTTCGTCTGGTCCTTGGTCGCCCATACCCTCGGGCGGGGTCCCGAGGAGGCCCCCGCCCCCATGAGTGGGGGTGGGGGCTTCGGGACCCGCTGGGGGAAAGACGGGGCGGCCCCCGACTCTGCCCGCATCCGGGCAACCCGGCCATGCGCTTCCCGCGGCCCATGCTGCATGCTGTGGCCTACGACCCACGCAAACGGTCCAGCAACGGCATGGAGCTGCGCATGACTACCACCTTCCCGGACGTCACCATCAGCACGGACCGGCTGGTGCTGCGCTCCTTCGAGGAAGAGGACGTCACCGCGCTCACCGAGATGATGAACGACGAGAACGTCACCGCCTGGACCTCCGTACCGCACCCCTACACCCAGGCCGACGCCCACGCCTTCGCCACCCGGCACTCCCACGCCGAACGCACAGAGGGCCGCGGAATTGTCTTCGCCGTCACCGAGTTCCTCACCCAGCGCCTCGTCGGCATCGTCCACCTCCAGAACACCAACTGGCGCACGCGCGCCACCGAGGTCGGCTACGTCACCGCTCCCTGGGCCCGCGGCGAGGGCTATGCCAGCGAATCCGTGCTCGCCGTCGCCCAGTGGCTCTTCCGCGACCAGGGCTTCGAGCGACTCGAACTGCGCACCGCCGCCGACAACACCGCCTCCCAGCAAGTGGCCCAGAAGATCGGCTGCATCAGCGAGGGCGTCCTGCGCAACGCCTGGATAGTGCGCACACAGACCGCCGACGGAGGCTGGACCGACACCCGCACCGACCTCATCGTCTGGAGCCTCGTCCCCGAGGACCTCGACGAAGGCGACGGATACGAGGGTTACGACGGCTACGACGACTACGCGGGCGGCGCCCGATTCGGACAGCCGGCCGAAGCGAACGGCTACGCCGTCGGAGCCGACTGGTCCTGAACCGATGAGCAGGTAGTCTCACCGTGCCCGACCCCTCGACGAAGCTGCGCCCTCCCCCCAGCCGGCGCCGGGAGGCGCCCCCGCCCACACCAGGAGACTGACGACGATGGCCGACCGGGTCACGGTGATCGGCTGGGACGGCTCGCCCCTGACCGCGGCCGCCCGGTCCGCGCTGTCCGCCGCCACCCTGGTGGCCGGCGCCGCCCACCACCTCGCCCTCCCCGAAGTCCCGCCCGCCGCCGAACGCATCCGCCTCGGCAGCCTCGGCCTCGCCGCCCGCCGCATCGCTGGCCACCGCGGCACCGCCGTCGTCTTCGCGGACGGGGACCCCGGATTCTTCGGCGTCGTACGCACCCTGCGCGCCCCCGAGCACGGCCTGGAGGTCGAGGTCGTCCCGGCCGTCTCCTCCGTCGCCGCCGCCTTCGCCCGCGCCGGCATGCCCTGGGACGACGCCCAGGTCGTCGTCGCCCACCCCCGCACCCTGCGCCGCGCCGTCAACGTCTGCCGCGCCCACGCCAAGGTCGCCGTCCTCACCTCGCCCGGCGCCGGGCCCGCCGAACTCGCGCTGCTCCTGGGCGGAGTCCACCGCACCTTCGTCATCTGCGAGGAACTCGGCACCGACCGCGAGCAGGTGAGCGTCCTGACCTCCGACAAGGCCGCCGACCACAGCTGGCGCGACCCGAACGTCGTCATCGTCATCGGAGGAGGAGTCCAGGCCCCCGCCGCCGAGCCGGGGTGGCTGCTCGGCCAGAGCGCCGCCCACTCCGCCGAGCGCGGCTGGGCCCGGCCGCAGGACGACGCCGGGGAAGGGGAGGGGGAGTCGGCGCAGCTGCGCGCCGCCCAGCTCGCCCGTCTCGGCCCGCGCACCGGTGACCTCGTCTGGGACATCGGCGCCGGCTCCGGCGGGTTGGCCGTGGACGCCGCGGCCCTCGGCGCCGCCGTCATCGCCGTGGACGCCGACCCGGAGGCCTGCGCCCGCGTCACGGTCGCCGCCCGCAAGCGAGGAGTGCAGCTCCAGGTCGTCGCCGGACGCGCACCGCACGTACTGGAGGACCTGCCCGAGCCCGACGTGGTCCGCGTCGGCGGCGGGGGAGCGGCGGTCGTCGCGGCCGTCGCCGACCGCCGCCCCGAACGCATCGTCAGCCACGCCTCCACGCGCGACGAGGCCGAGGCCATCGGCAGGACGCTCACCGAACACGGGTACGCCGTCGAGTGCGCCCTGCTCCAGTCCGTCGGCCTGGACCCCCGGACCTGGGCCGAACAGGACCGTTCCGTCGTGTTCCTCCTGGCGGCACAGCGCCCCGTGGCCCGCTGATCCGAGGCCGGGGTAGGCTGGCCGATCGTCGTACTGCCTCGGACGATTCGGGCATCGCGACACCGTCGGGAGGCGCGACGTGGCGCAGTCCACAGAGGACCCTGGCGGTTATGGCCGCCACGATGGCCAACGGGCGCGACAATGCTTACTGGTTGTCGTGAAGGCGTATGCGAGGCGAACTCCATCACACGCCAACCCCGCAGGAACACTCCGTCCGGCGGCCCCGTGGGCGGCCGGGCGATCGAAGAGCAACACCGATGGGCGAGGGGTAAGCATGACTGACACCGGCCAGGTCCCGGGCGAGAATCACCCGGACAGCGCGGGCATGGTGGATCAGCAGGGCGTCCCCGCTCCGGTCCAGATTCCCGCCCCCCTTCCCGCTGGCTACGCCTTCCAGGACCTCATGGACAACCCGGCCGAGCCGGAGGACGAGGAACTGCTGCTGATGCCGAGCGGCCAGGGCGCCTGGAGCGACCCGCAGGTCGTCCCGCCGGCCCCCGCCTTCCCGGTGTACGGCGCCGAGCAGGCCTACCCCGAGGCCCCGGTGTACACCGAGCCGGCCGCCTACCCCGAGTTCCCCTCCTACGGCGCGGGCGCCCACGAGGCGGGTGGCCGTGACTCCGGCTCGCTCGACCTCGGCGGACTCGTCGTCCCGACGCCCGCCGCCGCGGCCCCGGTGGCCCCCGCGGCCCCCGTGCGGCGCCCGCTGCACATGGGCCCGCCCGTGCCCGACGCCACCGGCGGGGTCGTACGGTCCCTCGCGGACCGGGGCCCGGCCGCGGCGCCGGCGCCCGTGCGCCAGCCCGGTCCGCCCACCACCGGTCCCGAGTACCTGGACACCCCGGCCGGCCCCGGCCCGCAGCTGTCCGAGATCCCGCCGCAGACCGGCGCCCCGTGGACCCCGCTTCCCCCGCTCGCCGAGCAGCAGCAGCAGCCGCAGCCCGTGGCGCAGGACGCCTCCGCCCCCGTGGCGCAGCCGGACGCCGCCCCGCAGCCGGACGCCGCCCCGGAGCCCGCGCCCCAGGCTCCCGAGGCGCCGGCCGAGCAGGTGGCACCGCCCGCCGAGCCGGAGCCGCTCCCCGCGGCCCCGGTGGCCGTGGAGTCCCCGGCCGAGCCCGTGGCGCAGCCCGTGGAGCCCGAGCCGGTCCCGGCCGAGCCCGAGGCGGCCCCCGCGGCGCCGGTCGCCCAGGCCGCCGCCCCCGAAGCCGCCCCCGAAGCCGGAGCCGAGCCCGCCGCCGTCGAGGCGCAGCCGGAGCCCGCCCCGGTCGAGTCTCTGCCCGCCGAGCCGGTACCCGCCGAGGCGGCGCCCGCCGAGCCGGTCCCGGCCGAAGCGGCGCCCGCCGAGCCGGTCCCCGCCGAGCCCCTGCCCCCGGTGGCCGGCCCGGGCGAGCCCGTACCGGCCGAAGCCGTTGCCGCCGAAGCCGTGGCCGAGGCACACCCGTCGGCCGAGCCCGTCGCCGAGGCACCGGCGGAGCCGGTCACCCCCGCTCCCGCCGACGTACAGCCCCCGGCGGCCGAGCCGGCGCAGTCCGAGCCGCCGGTGGCCGAGGCGGCCGAGGCGGTCATCGCAGTCGAACCCGCCCAGCCCACCGCAGGTGACGCGGCGCCCGCCGAGCCCGCCGCCGCCGAGCCCGCCGCCGCCGAGCCCGCCGCCGAGCCCGCCGCAGGCGAGGCCGCGCCGGGTTACGACGACGCCGAGCGCGAGGCCGTCCTGCGCGTCATGCGCGAGCGCCGTGACATCCGCAAGGGCTTCCGTACCGACCCGATTCCGCACGAGGTGCTGCTCCGCGTCCTGGAGGCGGCCCACACCGCGCCCAGCGTCGGCCACTCCCAGCCCTGGGACTTCGTCGTCATCCGCTCCGCCGAGACCCGCCGCACGATGCACGAGCTCGCCCAGCGGCAGCGCGAGGCCTACGCGAACTCCCTGCCCAAGGCCCGGGCCAAGCAGTTCAAGGAACTCAAGATCGAGGCCATCCTCGACACCCCGGTGAACATCGTCGTCACCGCCGACCCCACCCGCGGCGGCCGCCACACCCTCGGCCGGCACACCCAGCCGCAGATGGCCCCGTACTCCTCGGCCCTCGCCGTCGAGAACCTCTGGCTCGCCGCGCGCGCCGAAGGCCTCGGCGTCGGCTGGGTCAGCTTCTTCGACGAGCGCGAGATGGTCCGCGAGCTGGGCCTGCCGGAGCACCTGGAGGTCGTCGCGTACCTGTGCGTCGGCTACGTCGACGAGTTCCCGGAGGAGCCCGAGCTGGCCCAGGCCGGCTGGTCCCAGCGCCGGCCGCTCTCCTGGGTCGTCCACGAGGAGACGTACGGGCGCCGCGCCCTGCCCGGCGAGGAGCCCCACGACCTGCTGTCCGAGACGGTCGCCAGCATCCGCCCCCTCGACGCGAAGGCGCTCGGCGAGGCGTGGGAGCGGCAGAAGCGCATGACCAAGCCCGCCGGGGCCCTGGGCATGCTCGAAATCATCTCCGCACAGCTGGCCGGCCTCTCGCGGGTCTGTCCGCCGCCCATCCCGGAGCCCGCGGCCGTGGCGATCTTCGCCGGTGACCACGGCGTGCACGCCCAGGGCGTCACCCCGTGGCCGCAGGAGGTCACCACCCAGATGGTGGCCAACTTCCTGGGCGGCGGAGCCGTCTGCAACGCCTTCGCCAACCAGGTGGGCGCCGAGGTCTGCGTGATCGACGTCGGCGTCGCCGGGGACCTCCCCTCGACCCCCGGCCTGCTGCCCCGCAAGGTCCGCCCGGGCACGGCCGACCTCTCCACCGGCCCCGCGATGACCCGCGAGGAGGCGGTCGCCGCGATCGAGGTCGGCATCGAGACCGCTCGCGACCTGGTCGCGGCGGGCAACAAGGCCCTGCTCACGGGCGAGATGGGCATCGCGAACACCACCGTCTCCGCGGCCCTGATCTCCGTCTTCACCGGGGTCGACCCGTCCGAGGTCACCGGCCGCGGCACGGGCATCAACGACGAGACGCACGCCCGCAAGGTCGAGGTCGTACGCCGCGCCCTGGAGCTCCACCAGCCCGACCCGGCGGACCCCATCGGGGTCCTGGCGGCCATCGGCGGCCTGGAGCACGCGGCCATCGTCGGTCTCCTGCTCGGCGGTGCGTCCCTGCGCACCCCGGTGATCCTGGACGGCGTCAGCGCGGGAGCCGCCGCCCTGGTGGCCCGCGCCATCGCCCCGGAGTCCCTGTCGGCCTGCATCGCGGGCCACCGCAGCGCGGAACCAGGCCACGTGGCGGCCCTGAACAAGCTCGGCCTGCGCCCCCTGGTCGACCTGGACCTGCGCCTCGGCGAGGGCACGGGCGCCCTCCTGGCCCTCCCGCTGGTCCAGAGCGCGGCCCGTGCGATGCACGAGGTCGCCACGTTCGACTCCGCGGGCGTCACCGAGAAGTAGTCGGGCCGGGCCCGCCTCCGGCCGCGTCCGGAGGCGGACCCGCACCCGCCTCGCGGGCGTGTGCGCCGCGGGGCTCCGGGACCCGTCCGCGCTACGGACCGAACCGGGCCGTATGGTGGACTCGCACCAAGAACCCGCACGTCAGCACCCCCGCCGCTCCAAAGCCGCAGCGGCACGACAGAACGACTGCCGCATCAGGAGCGCACCGCCATGGCCGAACACCCCGCGTACCCCGTCGGTCTGCGACTCGCCGGCCGCCGCGTCGTCGTCATCGGCGGCGGCCAGGTCGCCCAGCGCCGCCTCCCCGCGCTCATCGCGGCCGGCGCCGACGTCCTGCTGATCTCCCCCTCCGCCACGCCCTCCGTGGACGCCATGGCCGAGAGCGGCGAGATCCGCTGGGAGCGCCGCCGCTACGAGGACGGCGACCTCGTGGGCGCCTGGTACGCGCTCATCGCCACCCAGAACCGCGAGGCCAACGAGCGCGCCTCCGCCGAGGCCGAGCGCGAGCGCGTCTGGTGCGTGCGCGCCGACGACGCCTCCGCCGCCACCGCCTGGACCCCGGCCACCGGCCGCGTCGAGGGCGTCACCGTCGCCGTGCTGACGGGCAACGACCCCCGCCGCTCGGCCGCCGTGCGCGACGCGATCGTCGAGGGCCTGCGCGACGGCACCCTCACCGCCCCCGCCCACCGCCACAAGTCCACCCCCGGCGTCTCCCTCGTCGGCGGCGGCCCCGGCGACCCCGACCTCATCACCGTGCGCGGCCGCCGCCTCCTCGCAGAGGCCGACGTCGTCATCGCCGACCGGCTCGGCCCCCGCGACCTGCTCGACGAGCTCCCCCCGCACGTCGAGGTCATCGACGCCGCGAAGATCCCGTACGGCCGGTTCATGGCCCAGGAGGCCATCAACAACGCGCTGATCGAGCACGCCAAGGCGGGCAAGGCCGTGGTCCGGCTCAAGGGCGGGGACCCGTACGTCTTCGGCCGCGGCATGGAGGAGCTCCAGGCCCTCGCCGAGGCCGGCATCTCCTGCACCGTCGTGCCCGGCATCTCCAGCTCCATCTCGGTGCCCGGCGCCGCCGGCATCCCCGTCACCCACCGCGGCGTGGCCCACGAGTTCACCGTGGTCAGCGGCCACGTCGGCCCCGACGACCCGCGCTCGCTCGTGGACTGGGCCTCGCTCGCCAAGCTCACCGGCACCCTGGTGATCCTCATGGGCGTCGACAAGATCGGCCTCATCGCCGAGGCCCTCGTGCGCCACGGACGCTCTCCCGAGACCCCCGTGGCGGTCGTCCAGGAGGGCACCACCGCCACCCAGCGCCGGGTGGACGCCACCCTCGCCACGGTCGGCGCACGCGTCCGCGCCGAGGAGGTCCGTCCGCCCGCGGTCATCGTCATCGGCGAGGTCGTCCGCGTCGGCTCCACCACCGCCGGCGCCTGACAGGCCGTTGGCTTCACACCCAGGACAAGGCAGTATCACCCTGTGGCTGATCTCATCACCGTCGAGGACCCCGACGACCCGCGCCTGCGCGACTACACGGGTCTGACCGACGTCGAACTGCGGCGCAGGCGCGAGCCCGCGGAAGGCCTCTTCATCGCCGAGGGCGAGAAGGTCATCAGACGCGCCAAGGACGCCGGGTACGAGATGCGCTCGATGCTGCTCTCCGCCAAGTGGGTCGACGTCATGCGGGACGTCATCGACGAACTCCCGGCCCCGGTCTACGCCGTCAGCCCCGAGCTCGTCGAACGCGTCACCGGCTACCACGTGCACCGCGGGGCCCTGGCCTCCATGCAGCGCAAGCCGCTGCCCACGGCGCGGGAACTGCTCGCCACGACCCGCCGCGTGGTCGTCATGGAAGCGGTCAACGACCACACCAACATCGGGGCCATCTTCCGCAGCGCCGCCGCCCTCGGCATGGACGCGGTGCTGCTGTCGCCCGACTGCGCGGACCCGCTCTACCGCCGCTCGGTGAAGGTCTCCATGGGCGCGGTGTTCTCCGTCCCCTACGCCCGCCTGGAGGCCTGGCCCAAGAGCCTGGACTCGGTGCGCGAGGCCGGCTTCAAGCTGCTGGCCCTCACCCCGCACGAGAAGGCCTCGCCGATCGACGTGGCCGCGCCGCAGTCCCTGGAACGCGTCGCGCTGATGCTCGGAGCCGAAGGGGACGGCCTGTCCACGCAGGCGCTGGTCGCCGCCGACGAGTGGGTACGGATCCCCATGGCGCACGGCGTGGACTCGCTGAACGTGGGCGCCGCGGCGGCGGTGGCCTTCTACGCGGTGGCCCAGGGCCGCGCAGACGGCCAGTAGCCGGACGCGGACCCGGCCGACGGGCGGGGCGGTGGCGCGGCGGTGGCCGGGCGTCAGAGCTTCTGCGCCGCCGCGATGCCCAGCGCCACGATCAGCGTCACCACGACGAACACGATCAGCCGCTGCCGCATCAGCTTCGGGTCGGGCCGCGAAGGCCGCCGCCCCGTCCCCGTCGTACGGGGTGCCGGGCGGCCGCCCGTACGCCCCGCCGTCGGGCGCGAGGAAGGCCCCCCGGGCACCCGCGGGTTGCGCGAGGACGAGGGCCGCGAATGCGGCCCGCTCTGCGACGCCTGGCCCTGTCCCTGCGGCCGGGGCACGGAGCCTGCGCCCGTACGGCGCTCCGTGCGCTGCTCCCCGTACGGCTCGGCCAGCCGCCCCGTCGGCCGCTCGGTCCGGGCCCGCTGCGCCGGCGGGCGCCCGTCGGACAGCCCCTGCGCCTCGCGGGCCGCGATCTCCTTGAGCCGCATCGACAGCTGGAGCGTGCTGGGGCGCTCCTCGGGGTCCTTGGCCAGGCAGGCCTGTACGAGGGGCGCCAGCGCGTCCGGGACCCCCTGGAGGTGGGGCTCCTCGTGCACCACGCGGTACAGCATGACCTCGGAACTGCCGTGTCCGAAGGGCGAGTCGGCGGTCGCCGCGTAGGCCAGGGTGGCGCCCAGGGCGAAGACGTCGGTGGCCGGGGTGACGGCGGCGCCGCGCACCTGCTCGGGAGCGAGGAAGCCGGGGGAGCCGACGGCGGTGCCCACGTGGGTGAGGGTGCTCGCCCCGGTGGCCCAGGCGATCCCGAAGTCGATGATCCGGGGGCCCTTGGGGGACAGGAGGATGTTGGAGGGCTTGAGGTCCCGGTGGACGACCCCCGCCTCGTGCACGGCGACCAGGCCCTCGGAGAGGGCGGCGCCGATCGCGGCGATCTGCGCGGCCGTCAGGGGGCCTTCCTCGGCCACCTTGTCGTGCAGCGAGGGCCCGGGCACGTACTGGGTGGCGAACCACGGCCGCTCGGCCTCCAGGTCGGCCGCCACCAGCCGCGCGGTGCACCCGCCGCGGATCCGGCGGGCGGCCGAGACCTCGCGGGCGAACCGCGAGCGGAACTCCTGGTCCTCGGCGAGATCCGGCCGGATGACCTTGAGCGCGACGCGCTGCCCGCGCCGGTCCGAGCCCAGGTAGACCACGCCCATGCCACCGGCCCCGAGGCGTCGGTGCAGCCTGAACGAGCCGACGACACGCGGGTCCTCGCGCCGGAGCCGCATCATCGCCATGTCCACCCCGCTGACCGGTCGTCCTGTTGACCTGGCACAGCTTACGGACCATCCGGCATGCGCGCTCAGAGGCCGCGCCCTCGCCGTGGGATTCGATCGTCAGTGCGGCACAGCACACTTGAGGGAGCCTCAGCGAAAGTCCCCGGTGGCGTCCGGCAGTCGGGCCACAGGCCCAAGCCGCCCTTCGCGCAAGGGGATTGGGGCCTGTGGGCGCCCCCGGCAGCGCCGAAGCGCGTCGGCGCGCAGGTCAGACCCGAGTCGATCTTCCTGCGGTCCCGTGGACGGACACGCATCAACAGGGAGTGACGAAAGTGAGGGAAGTCACTACCCTCCGGTCATCCCCTCCGGGAAGACCCCGACAGCGGGTGAGCGATCTCCACCCAGGGGAGTACGCGGGGCAGGCCCCCTCATCCTCCCGGAGGCCCGGCAAGGGGTACGAAGGCATGAGGCCAGGACGGTTGCGCCCGCCTAGTGTTGAGGACAAGCGGCGGGTGACGTGCCCCTCCCCCGAGGTCAAACGCCCGCCGCTTCCAGACGACAGGGAGAGGATCATGGCGGACATCGCACGGCACGGACGCAAGGCTTTCGCGTTCAACGGCCATGAGTCCGGCACGCGTCACCCACTGGTGGCCGCGGCCATGGTGCTCCCCCTGGCCGCCGTACTGCTCTTCCTCTTCGGAGGCTTCGATCAGCTGGCGGCACAGGCGTCGTCCGTAGGCGTGATGCTGGGGCGCTGAGCGGCGCCCCAGGCCCGGGAGAGCGGCCCGGGTCCGGACATCATCGCGTCGCACCCCGTGGGGACGGGGGCGTGACGGACGGACGGCAGGTGAAGGGTGCTGCCCGTACGACTGGGGAGTCGGACGGGCAGCACCCTTTTCAAACTTCTCACCGGCCCGTCCCCATGGTCGTCCCCGTGCCCGCTGGCCCGGACGGGGGAACGCGAAAGCCCCGGCCGTGGAGACGGCCGGGGCTTCGGGCTGTGCGCGATACTGGGATTGAACCAGTGACCTCTTCCGTGTCAGGGAAGCGCTCTCCCGCTGAGCTAATCGCGCGGGAACCACGGCTCTGGAGCCGCAGGTCGAACATGTGGTGCAGGTCGTGCAGGTGCTGCGTGCGCGATACTGGGATTGAACCAGTGACCTCTTCCGTGTCAGGGAAGCGCTCTCCCGCTGAGCTAATCGCGCGGGGATCCTTGCGGATCAGTGGACGATACTGGGATTGAACCAGTGACCTCTTCCGTGTCAGGGAAGCGCTCTCCCGCTGAGCTAATCGTCCTTGGAGGTGGAGACGGGATTTGAACCCGTGTAGACGGCTTTGCAGGCCGTTGCCTCGCCTCTCGGCCACTCCACCATGGAGCTGCAGGGGTTCTCGGGAAGAAATCCCCCACTTCGAGCGGACGACGAGACTCGAACTCGCGACATCCACCTTGGCAAGGTGGTGCTCTACCAACTGAGCTACGTCCGCAGGTCACCGTGTTCACTCCGGGGCTCTCCCCCTTCGCTCCCTGGCGACGTGTTGAACTCTAGCGGATTCCGGGGCCAGCTCAAAAACGCGTTTCCGCAGCGTGCTGCCGCTCGATCACCACAGGTCACCCGGCCGTCACCGCACCGGCGGCGCCACGTCACCGGTCATAGACTCGCAGCCGTGCACGACCTGCCCCCCATGGCCCGCTTCGGCGGCCTCCTCGCGACCGACCTCCGAGACGTCACCGGCGACCCCGGCGCCCTCGACTCCACCGGCTTCTGGGCGGTGTCCGCCGACTTCGAAGGGCGGCTCGTCTGCGCGCGCTTCGGTGACGTGCGCCCCGACCCCGTCCCCACGCCCGTCCCGGGCGCCTGGACCGGACCCGAGGCCGACCAGTGGACCTCCTCGCTCGACCGCGCCGCGTACGTCGAGGGCGTGCGCCGCATCCGCGAGCACATCGCCGCCGGTGAGGTCTACCAGGCCAACCTGTGCCGCGTGATGTCCGCGCCGCTGCCCCACCCGGACCGCGCCGACGTCGACGCCCTCACGGCGCTGCTGGCGCGCGGCAACCCCGCACCCTATGCAGGAACGATTCGGCTGGCCGCGCACGGCGTGGAGATCGCCACCGCCTCCCCGGAGCTCTACCTGCGCCGGGCCGGCCGGCACGTCGAGTCCGGCCCCATCAAGGGCACCGGCCGCACCGTCGCCGACCTGCTCCCCAAGGACCACGCCGAGAACGTGATGATCGTGGACCTCGTACGCAACGACCTGGGCCGGGTCTGCGCCACCGGCTCCGTCACCGTCCCCGAGCTGTGCGCCGTCGAGGAGCACCCCGGCCTGGTCCACCTCGTCTCCACCGTCAGCGGCGAGCTCGCCGACGGCGCCGGCTGGCCCGAGCTGCTCGACGCCACCTTCCCGCCCGGCTCCGTCACCGGCGCCCCCAAGTCCTCCGCCCTGCGGATCATCGAAGCCCTGGAGACCGCCCCGCGCGGCCCCTACTGCGGCGCGATCGGCTGGGTCGACGCCGACCGGGGAACCGCCGAGCTCGCCGTGGGCATCCGTACCTTCTGGATCGACCGGGAGGCACCCGGCGGCCCCAGCCTGCTCTTCGGCACCGGAGCCGGGATCACCTGGGGCTCCGATCCGGACCGTGAGTGGGCGGAGACGGAGCTGAAGGCGGCCCGCCTGCTGCGCGTGGCCTCCGGCCGGGAGACGACCGCCTCCCGCGCGGCGAACGGCACCATAGGGCGAACGGCACCATAGGACGTCGGCCCCACAGGACGACGGCACCACAGGAGAGGCGCACGATGAGAATCTGGCTCGACGGAACGCTGAGAGACGTGTCCGACGCCAAGGTGTCCGTCCTCGACCACGGGCTGACCGTGGGCGACGGCGTCTTCGAGACGCTGAAGGCGCAGGGCGGCCGGGCCTTCGCACTCACCCGCCACCTGGAGCGGCTGACCCGCTCCTCCCGGGGCCTGGGCCTGCCGGATCCCGACCTCGACGAGGTGCGCCGGGCCTGCGCGGCCGTACTGGAGGCCAACCCGATGGAACACGGGCGGCTGCGCGTCACCTACACCGGGGGAGTCTCCCCGCTCGGCTCCGACCGCGGCGACGCCGCGCCCACCCTGGTCGTCGCCGCCGCGCAGTCCCCCCGCCGCCCCGACACCACCGAGGTCGTCACGGTCGACTGGGTCCGCAACGAGCGCTCCGGCGTGGCCGGCCTGAAGACCACCTCCTACGCCGAGAACGTGGTCGCGCTCGCCGCCGCCCACCGGGCCGGGGCCTCCGAGGCGCTCCTGGCCAACACCGTCGGGCGGCTCTGCGAGGGCACCGGCTCCAACGTCTTCGTCGTGCTCGACGGGGAACTGCACACCCCGCCCCTGACCTCCGGCTGCCTGGCCGGCATCACCAGGGCCCTCGTCGTCGAATGGGCCGGCGCCAAGGAGACCGACCTGCCCTTCGAGGCGCTGGCCGAGGCGGAGGAGGTCTTCCTGACCTCTTCGCTGCGCGACGCGCAGGCGGTGCTGCGGGTGGACTCCCGCGATCTGGGAACGGCGCCCGGACCGGTCACGGCCGAGGTCATGCGGATCTTCGAAGCGAGGGCCGGTGCGGACCTGGATCCGTGAACACCCGTGACGCGGAGCCGCGGGGCCGGTAGAACACCAAGTGATGACCACCACCCTGCGGCCCGCACAGCCGCTCCAGCACCACGGCGACGGCACCCGCTCCCGGGCCTATGAGGTCCGGGTCAACAGCCGGCCCGTCGGCGCCCTCGAACTGGCCACCCGCTCCGCCGCCGAGCCACGGACCGGCGTGATCCGGAACCTGTGGATCGACGAACCGGACCGCCGGCGGGGGCGCGGCACGGTCGCCGCCCTCGCCGCCGAGGAAGTGCTGCGCTCCTGGCGCTGCACCGGCGTCGCCGTGTCGGTACCCGCCGACGCGACGCCCGCCCTGCGCATGGCCACGGCCCTCGGCTACCGGGAGACCGGGCGCGTCATGCTCAAGGAACTGGCGGCCGAGCCGCCCGCGCTCCCCGAGGGCAGCACCGGCCGCCCGATGACCCAGGCGGAGTTCGACGCCTGGCTGGAGCTCGCCGTCGTGGAGTACGCCCCCCGCCTCGTCGCCCCGGGCATGAGCGCCGAAGAGGGCCTGGCCGCCTCCCGCGCGGAGCACGCCCGGATGCTGCCGGCCGGCCGGGACACGCCCGGCAGCGCCCTGCTCGTGGTCCAGACGCCGCAGGACGGGATCGCGGGCAGCGTGTGGGTCGGGGAGCGCGACCTGCCCGGCCTCGGCAGCGTCCCGTACGTGTACGACGTCCGGGTCGCGCCCGAACAACGGGGGCGGGGCCACGGCCGGTCCCTCATGCTGCTGGCCGAGCGCGCCGCACTGGCCGGCGGCGGCCGCCACCTGGGCCTGTACGTGGTCGAGGGCAACACCCCGGCCCGGCGGCTCTACGAGTCGCTCGGGTACCGGGACACCACGGTGAACGCCGTCAAGGAGCTGCTCTAGGCCGACGGCTAGGCCCCGAGGAGGCGGTCGGCGATCTCCTCGATGCGGGCGCGCAGGCCCTCCTGGCTCTTTCCGCCGTCGAGGCGTTCGCCTCCGATCACGTAGGTCGGGGTACCGCTCACGCCGATGGCCTTGCCCTCGGCCTGGTCGGCGTCGACGATCAGGATGTGCCGTCCGTCGATCAGGGCGGTGTCGAACTCCTCCACGTCCAGGCCCAGTTCGCGCGCCACGTCCAGCAGCACCGGCTCGCCGCGCTCACCCAGCTCCGCGGTGCGCGCCAGCACCGCCTCCGCGTACGGCCAGCCCTGCCCCTGCTCGACGGCCTCCTCGGCGGCCTGCGCCGCGGCGAAGGAGTGCTTGTGCTTCTCCAGCGGGAAGTGGCGCAGCCGGATGTCCAGCCGGTCGCCGTAGCGGGCCCGCAGGGCGCGCACGTCGTCCAGAGCGCTGTGGCAGTCCGGGCACTGGAGTTCGCACCAGACGTCGAGGATCACGGAATCGGTCATGCGGACAGTCTCCCAGCCCCCGCCCGCTCCGGCCGACCGGCACCTGGGGAGGAGGCGGACCCCCAGATGCCCCCGAGATCCCGGCGGCGGGGCCCGCGGACCTGGCCCGTGCGGCGCCGGGCGGTGCAGGATGGAGGGGGAGAGACCGCCCAGCCGCCGAAAGCCCGGAGGACCGCATGCTCGCCGAGACCATCTGCTCCGCGGTGTCCGCGGCGGGCCTGGGGCTCGCCGCGCTCACCGCCTACCGCAAGCGCTTCCTGTCCGCCGCGCGGATCGCCGCGTACGCGCTCGTGCCGGTGGCCCTCGTGATGACCGGCCTGGTGGAGTGGGTGTCCGGGATCGCGTTCAAGCCGACCGTCTGGGCCGGCTTCGGACTGCTGGCACTGGCCTGGCTGCTCCTCGTCACCACCCGGGCCGTCGAGCGCCGCCGCCTCGGCAGGGCCGGGGAGCCCGGGAGGAAGGTCAAGGGGAGCGCCGCCGGGCAGGCCGTCGCCCCGGGCGCCTCCGCGCCGTCGCTCGGCGCCGCCGGGGCCGGCGTACGCCCCGATCCAGCGGCGCGCGGGAAGGCACCGGCCGACGCTCCCGGCGACGACTTCTCCGACATCGAGGCCATCCTCAAGAAGCACGGCATCTGACCGGCGCCGCCAGGTCCACCCCTTCGGGGCAGGTCCACAAGATCGGGCGAAGTACCGCGCGGTTGGTGGCGTGTTGACGGACGGACGGTGGTCCGCTGCGCCATCATCGCCCCGACATGGTCAAGACCTCACCGACCGACCCCTCGGTTCCCGCGCCGGTACCCGCCCCTGTTGCCGAGGAGCCGCGAGGCTGTCTCTTCGCGCTCTCCCAGCCACCCCTGATGATCTTCCTAGCGGTGATCGGCATCCTGCTGCTGCTCGGCGCCGTACACGACCTCTTCATGCTCTGACGCCTCCGCGTCGGCCTCCTTGCGCCGGGCCCGGTACGCGGCCACGTGCAGCCGGTTCCCGCAGGTCCGGCTGTCGCAGTAGCGCCGGGAGCGGTTGCGGGAGAGGTCGACGAAGGCGCGCCGGCAGTCGGGGGCCTCGCAGCGGCGGAGCCGTTCCTGCTCGCCGGACACCACGATGAAGGCCAGCGCCATGCCGCCGTCGGCCGCCAGGTGGTCGCCCACCGACGCGCCGGGCGCGAAGTAGTGCACGTGCCAGTCGTAGCCGTCGTGGTCGGTCAGCTGCGGGGTCGTGCCGGCCGTCGCCACGAGCTCGTTGATCAGTACGGCCGCCGCGCGGGGGTTCGGTGCCGCGAAGACCTGGGCGAATTTGCCGCGCACGGTCCGGACGCCGGCCAGATCGCGGGCGCCGAGTTCGCCGACGTCGCTGATCGCGTATTCCTGGACGAAGGAGCGCAGCTCGCCGATGTCCGAGAGCCCGTCGGGCTGGTCCGCCTCGGCCGCGGTGTTCACCAGCGCGACGACGACGTCGAGCGCGCGTCGAGTGTCGTGGGGGATCTGCACGGGGTCTCCCTCAGGGGCCGGCCTGCGGCGACGGACCGCTGCCGCCACTGCCGCCCGACTCTAGCGGGTCTCGCACAGCACACCGGCGCCGTCCTCGCGGGTGGCTTCCGCGAGAACAGCGCCGGCACTGCCGTATGTGGTTGTCCGCACGGCACCGTCGCCCCGAGTCGGACGGTGTCGGGCGGTGGGGGGCCTGGCTCAGCTTTCGGCCAGGATGTGGGAGAGCTCTTTGTCGAGGTCGAAGTGCCGGTGCTCGGTCCCGGGTGGGACCGCGGCGTCCGTCCGCTTGAGGAACGACTCGAGTGCTCGGGCGGGTGCTTCGAGCAGTGCTTCTCCCTCCGGTGAGCTCAGGGCGATGCAGACGACGCCCTGACCGTGGCTGCGGGACGGCCAGACGCGGACGTCGCCGGTACCAGTGGGCCGGTGGAGGCCCTCCGCGAGGAGGTCGCGGGCGAATACCCATTCGACCGTCTCCTCGGCGCCGGTGTGGAAGGTGGCGTGCACGGCGTAGGGGTCGGCCGTGTCATACCGCAGGCCCGCGGGAACAGGCAGTGAGGACTCGCTCGACACAACGAGGCGCAGGTGCAGCTCGCAGCTGACCGTGGTGTTCATAAGCGCCAGGGCCTTTCGCTCAGTGTGCGCTCGGGGATTCGCACGTCGGCGAAATCGACATGCCACCTACGGTGCCGTTGTAAACCCCTCTGACCGTTTTGCGGACCTCTGGGTCCCTCGGACGGCGGATCCAAAGCACCATTCCCGTGTGCTTCGAGCTCGGGTCGAAGCTCCGGTAGATTCGACTCCATGAATACGGGGAGTGACCGCGGAACCAACGATTCCGCATCAGACGATTCCGCATCCGCATCTGCCTCCGACGCGTCCGGCACGCACGACGAGACGGAAGCGACGCACGTGTCGAAGGCACCCGCCTTCATCAAGGCCCGCAGGGGCCTGCACCTGAGCTGGCAGGTCGGCGTCTTCGTCGTCGGCCTCGCCGTGATCGCCGCCGGTGTCGCCATGCTCGTCCTGCCCGGCCCGGGCTGGGTCGCGATCTTCGCCGGCCTGGCGATCTGGGCCACCGAGTTCGCCTGGGCGCACCTCGTGCTGCGCTGGACCAAGCGCAAGGTCACCGAGGCCGCGCAGAAGGCGCTCGACCCGAAGGTCCGCCGTCGCAACCTCATCCTGACCAGCGCGGGCCTCGTCATCGCGGGCGCCCTGATCGGCTTCTACCTGTGGAAGTACGGGCTCGTCCTGCCCTGGAACCTCAAGGACCAGTGATGGTCACGGGACGCCGCTGACATGCGGTAATGTTTGCGGTGCGTCCGGGCGATTAGCTCAGTGGGAGAGCACTTCGTTCACACCGAAGGGGTCACTGGTTCGAACCCAGTATCGCCCACCCGGACCAGAGGCCCGGAGACTTTCACCGTCTCCGGGCCTCTGGCGTTCCCGCGGCCTCCGGCGCGCGCTCCCCCCGGCCTCACCCCAGCCTTCCGATGGCGTCCCGCAGCCGCCGCGCGTCGCGCAGCCGCCTCTCGTACGTCGCCCCCACCACCAGCAGCAGCACACCCGCCAGGGCCGGCGGCACCCAGCGGGGGAGCGCCCCCGCCACCTGCACCACGTACGGGGCCAGCTCGTGCAGCGCCACCGCCGCCAGCGTCGCACCGCCCAGCAGCAGCGGGGCCTGGAGCCTGCGGTGGGCGCCCGTCAGGGTCACCGCCAGCGCGGCCGTGCCCAGCAGCAGGGGACGCTTCCAGTCCGGGTCCCCCCACGCCGCGAGCAGACTCGGCAGCAGGGTCGCCGCGAGACCGGGGCCGTACGCCGTCCAGGACGAGACCACGGCGGGCGCCCCGCCGTCCGGGCCGGGCCCGCCGCGGTCCGCGCGCCGGCGCAGCAGGCCCACCGCCAGGGCGGGCACCGTCACCGGCAGGGTGTAGGCCTCCGGCGCCGCGACCCCGGCCTCGGCGAGCCGGACCCAGGTCGCCGCCACGAACAGCGTCCCCGACGCCCAGCCCAGCACGCGCCGGTCCGGCCGCACCGCCGCCCCCGCGCAGATCACCCCGGCCAGCGCCAGGACCAGGGCCAGCGTCCCGGTCCGCCCGGCCGACAGGCCCACCGCCGACACGCCGGCCACGGCCGCCGCGATCTCGGCGGGGAGCCGTACGCCGCCCAGCAGCGGCCCGAGCGCCGCGACCAGCGCCGGGACCGCGAGCACCGGCAGCGCCCACCAGACCACGGCGAGCTCCGTCACCGCGCCCACCGCGACCAGCACGCCCGTGGCATACCCGACGGCCCACACGGCGGCGAGGGAGCGGGCCCACAGCGGGGCGCGCCCGTACGCCGCCGCGGACGCGCAAGCCGCGCCCAGCAGCCCCCAGACCGCGAAGGTCGCCGCCCGGCCGTCCAGAGCGCCCACCGACACGTGCGCGGCGCCCGCCAGCGCGCACACGATCCCGGCGGTCGCGGCTGCGCGGGCGGGGGAGCGCAGCGCGAGGAACCCCGCCGCGCCCGTCACCGCCAGCTGGGCCGTGAACACCGCCGCCACCGGGAAGCCGAGCAGCACCGGGGCCGTGAACAGCCCCGACCAGGCCAGGACCACCGCCACCACCCCGGGCTCCGGCCGGGCCAGCGCCCGCGACAGCCACCAGGCGGCGCCGGCCGTCACCAGCAGGGTCAGCGCGGCCGCCGCTGCTCCCGGCCGGGGCGGCCCGGACGCCGGGGTCGTCGCCGCCCAGACCTCATCCAGCACCCGGAGGGGGACCAGCAGGGCCGCAGCGGCCGCCGAAACCGCCCACAGGGCCGCCAGAGCGGCCACCAGCGCCCCCGCCCGCGTCAGCCCGGTGCGTACCGCCCCCGGCAGCGCGCGGACCCGTACGGCCGCCAGCAGCGGCACGGCCACCAGCAGGTGCACCACCACCGCCCAGCCCGGCTCCAGGTGCGGCCGGGCCACCCCGCCCAGCGCCACCACCGCGGTCACGGCGCCCGCCAGCGCCGCCCCCGAGGCGCGCGGCTCCCGCCAGGCCGCCGCCGTCCCCAGGGCCGCGGCCGCCAGCAGCAGCGCCGCCGGAGCCAGCGCCTGCGCCGCCGAAGCCGCCGACCAGGACTGGGCCGCCCCGCACAGCAGCGCCCCCGCGCCCAGTACGGCCGCCGGCAGCGCCGCCGCCCGGACCCGCAGCGCGAGCGCCGCGTCCAGCCCGGCCGTCGCCAGCAGCGCCCAGCCGAGCTCCAGCGGGCCCCCTTCCGCCGCCAGCGCCGCCAGCGGCAGCGGCAACTGCGCCGCCAGCACCGCCGCCGGCAACGGGATCCGCAGCGGGCGCGCGGACGGGGCCCGCCCGTACCCGGCCCACGCCGCCGCGAGCACCGCGGCCGCCCCCGCCGCGTACCCGGTGCCGTCGGTGTCCGGCATGCCGACCGCGTACAGCGCGTACGCGTCCAGCACCGTCAGCAGCAGCCCCACCGCGGCGACCGCCTCAGCCGTCGACCGCAGCCCGCGGCGCAGCAGCAGGACGGGGGCGCCCAGCGCCCCCGCCGTCACCGCGGCCAGCACCGCCGAACGCCCGGCGATCCCCAGGGACCCCCAGCTGACCAGCGTGAACGCCAGCGCGGCCACGGCCAGCAGCACCGCACCCAAGGTCAGCAGCACGTTCTGCGCGCTCGGGGCGGAGGCCTCCTTCGCGGGTTCGGCGGTCCCGGTGGGCGCCCAGCGGGGAGGAGCGGGAGGAGCGGGCTGGTTCAGCAGGCGCAGCAGCCAGTCCCGGCGGGCCAGCAAGTAGAGCCGCCGGGCATCGAGTTGCGCCAGCTCGCGGTCGATGAGCACCAGCTCTTCGGCCGGCGGCAAGGGGGTGTCCATACCCGGAGTGTGGCGCCGGTCACGGCATCAGGACATGGGCGCGCGTACTCAGATGCGAGGTGAGTACGCGGCGGTCGGGAGGAAGCGGGCATGCCGGGGGCCGGTGCGGGCCAGACTGGGACCATGGACCGCTGGAGTCACTACCGCTTCCGCAGTGTGTGGGACCTCGACGCCCCGCCCGCCCGTGTGTTCGCCGTGCTGGAGCGGCCGGCGGAGTACCCGCAGTGGTGGCCCCAGGTCCGGCGCGTGGAGAGCGCCGACGAGCGCACCGGCACCGCGGTCGTCCGCGCCGCCCTGCCGTACACGCTGCGCATCACCGCCAGCGAACTCCTCCGCGACCCCCGGCGCGGGATCCTGGAGGTCGCGCTCCACGGCGATCTCGACGGCTGGGCGCGGTGGACCGTACAACCCCGGGCCGGAAGCGGAGCGCGGTGCACCCACGCGCTGTACGAGCAGGAAGTCAACGTGCGGCGGCCGCTGATGCGGCGGCTGTCGCTGCTCGCGCGGCCGGTGTTCCGGCTCAACCACGCCCTGATGATGCGGGCCGGCCGGCGCGGTCTCCAGGCCTGGCTGGCCGCTGCCCCGGAAGCGGTTTGAACCAGCCCCCGGGCTTCTGTATTGTTCAGTGCGTTCCCGGGCGATTAGCTCAGCGGGAGAGCACTTCGTTCACACCGAAGGGGTCACTGGTTCGATCCCAGTATCGCCCACCGGGACAGGCCGGTCCGTCGCGAGACGGACCGGCCTTCCGCATGTACGGGGTCTTGCGGCGGCGACCGTGACGGTGACCATGAGCACGCCGGCGCGGTACCCCCGCCGTCACGCCGCCGTCGACAGGTCCGGCCGCAGCGGCCAGTGCGGATCCACCGGCTCCGGCGTCCCCTGGCGTGCGAACCACGCCTGCAGTCCGCGCGCCTGCGCCGCGTGCCACACCGCCTGGAGCGTGTGCAGTTCGGCCGGGGTCAGCCGCTCCAGCCGCGACGCGAACCGCCGGCCCACCGCCCGTACGAGCTCCAGCGAGGCCAGCGCGTCCGCCGCCGCGTCGTGCGCGCCCTCCAGCTCGATCCCGTAGTGCGCGCACAGGTCCGTCAGCGTCCGGCGGCCCTTGCGGTAGCGGTCCAGGTGCTTGTCCAGCACCCGCGGGTCCAGCACCGTCAGCGGCCGGTTCTCCAGGTACCGCGACAGCGAGGACGCCCGGTGCCGGCGCAACTCCCGGTCCAGCAGCGTCAGATCGAACGGCGCGTTCATCACCACCACCGGCCGCCCGGCCAGCTGCTGCTCCCCGAGCGCCCGGGCTATCTCCTCCACCACCGGCGCCGGCCAGCGCCCGTGGCGCTGCACGTGCTCGTCGGTGAGCCCGTGCACTTCCGTCGCGCCCGCCGGCACCGGGATGCCCGGATTGACCAGCCAGCGCGTGGTGCGGATCCGGCCGCCCGCGCATTCCTGCACGATGAGCGCGGCGGACACGATCCGGTCCTGCTCGACGTCCACCCCGGTCGTCTCGGTGTCGAATGCGGCCAGCGGGCCCTCGTACCAGCGTGTCATGGCGAACTCCTCGTCCCCGATCGGCAGATGGGCACATCCGGGCGCCGCCGCCTCGGAACGTGCCACCCATGCCCGAATCGGTGATACCCGGGCTCTTTGCCCCGTACGCCGTTTGCGGCGACCCGGGTGCGGAGACAACAACCTTGGGGGGCCGCACACATGACCGGCCGTCACCCCACCCACCACCGACCGGACACGACCTGAGGGCCGTCAGGCATGGGGGAGCCGGCCATGGCGCTCGCGCAGCCCGAACAGGGCGGGGTGCTGGCGGGGCAGATCGGTCCGCGCACCGGTCCACCGGACGACGCGCCGACCGCACCGCTGCGCGGCACGCTCGCCACCACCGCTTGTATGGAGACCCTTCAGGTGGGATACCTGCACGCCGTCGCCGCCGCGGCCGGCTGCTCGCTCTCCCAGCCCTTTCCGGACAACGGCATCGACTGGCACGTCAGCCACGGCGCCCCCGAGCACGTCGTCGACGACGAGGTCACCATCAAGGTGCAGTTGAAGGCGACCTACCAGGTACCGCCCAGGCCGGCCGGGCCCACCTTCGCCTTCACCCTCGACAACGAGCACCTGGTCAAACTGGCCCGCACCCCGGTCGCCGTCCACAAGATCCTCGTCGTGATGCTCGTCCCGCGGGAGCGCGAGCAGTGGCTCGCCGCCGGGCACGACCGGCTCGACCTGAGGCACTGCTGCTACTGGACCAATCTCGCCGGACACCCCGTGACCGGCCGGCGCCGGACCACCGTACGGATCCCCACCGCGCGGATCTTCGACGACCGGGCGCTGTGCGAGATCATGACCCGGGTCGGGTCGGGAGGGACACCCTGATGCACTCGCCGTCGCACGCGCACTGGCACTCGCACTGGAACTCGCACTCACCGAACCTGGAACCGCCGCCACCGTCCCAGGAGTTCGGACCGGAGTTCGCCCCCGGGGCGCCCGACCCCGCTCAGGTCGACCCGGCGGTGCTCGGCGCGCTGCTGCACCGGCACGGCTGGCTGCGCCGGGGCGGCGCCGCCGGGCGCTACGGCCGCTGGACACCGCCCGGGTACGCGGGGACCAGCCTGCTCGTCCCCGAGAGCCGGGCCTTCCCGGACTGCGCCGACCTGCTCCAGGAGGCGCTCACCGCGCTCTCGCGCAGCGCGCTGCCCTCCGCGCGGGAGGTGCTCTACGGGCTGAGCGTGCCGAGCGACGAGATCCACTGGGACCGGGAGATCCCGCCGGGGGCGTACGGGCTCCAGGGCCAGGCCGCGTGGACGGCGCAGGAACAGCTGCGCTCGGCCGCCCGGCAGCTGCTGCTGGCCGGAGCGCTCGCCGCGCGGGCGAGGGCCGGCTACTACGGGGCCCGGCACCGGGCCCAGGCCGAGCGGGCCCTGGACGGGGTCCTGGTGGGCCCGCACCCCGGCGGCCGGCACCTGACGGCGTACCTGCCCGTGGACGGCGGGCGGGGCACCATGACCCGGCTCCACCACGCGCTGCACGCCGCGCGCGAGGCCGTGGACTACCGGCGGGCCACCGGCGGCATGGAGGCCTTCGACGCCGCCGTGCAGGCCGGGGTCAGCCGGGAGCTCGCCGACGCGCTGATCGCACTGGTCCGGGGCTCGGAGGGGGCCCGGATCGCGCTGGCCTGGGCGCCGGCGGCCGGGGTTCCGGCGGGCTGCGCGGCCCGGCCCGAGCCGGTGGAGTTCTCGCCGGGCGACCTGCCGGTGCTGCGGGAGGCCGCGGCGCGCTACACCCGGGACGAGCCGGCCGTGCAGGTCCGGATCGCGGGGGCGGTGGTCCGCATGCGGCGCTCGGCGCCGGGGGGCGGGGGCACGGTCAGGCTGCGGGTCCTGGCCGGGGCGGAGGTGCCGTACGTACGGGCCGCGCTCGACGAGGAGGCGTACCGGGTGGCGGGTCACGCGCACCTGGTGGGACTGCCGATCCGGGTCAGCGGCCGGTTGCAGCGGCGGGGCGGGTTCCGCCGGCTGACGGATGCGGCGGAGGTGTCGCCGGTCCCGCTGGACGAGGTCGAGCGGGACCGGCTGATGAAGTCGCTGGACTCGGCGTTCGACCCTGAGGAAGTGCTGCCGGTCGACGAGTAGGGTGCGCCGGCGCCGCCGGGGGCCCCGCTCCCGTACCCCCGCTCCTCAGACGCCGGACGGGCCGGACGCGGCGCCGGGACCGGAGGTGAAGGACGCCATGGTCAGGCCCGGGACGGGGGAGAAGTCGTCGCCGCGGGTGAAGCCCATGCCCGCGTAGAGGGTGACCGCGGGGGTGTTGGCGGCGCCCGTGGTGACCTCGACCGGGCGGTCCGGGAAAAGCTCGGTCAGCGCGTGGCGCAGCAGCAGGGAGGCGACGCCCCGGCGGAACCAGGCCGGGGCCACGCAGAGCCGGTCGATGCAGACGCCGCCGTCGGCCCGTTCCTCCCAGGCGAGGAAACCGGCGAGCTCCCCGCCCTCACCGACGGCGCCGACCCAGTTCAGGTCCTGCGCCCGCATCTGCGCGAGGCTCTCGCCCAACGCGGGGATGCCGGGGAAGCCGATCAGCTCCGCCTCCACCGCGTACGCGGCCAGTCCGATCCGGTGCACGGCCCTCGCGGTGGCGTCGTCGGTCAGGTCCAGGGGGCGTATCCGGGGGCTCGGCATGCGGCCACGCTACCCGGCCGTCCGCGCGGCCCCGCCGGTGTGTGAGGCGCGGACCCCGCGGGCCCTCCCGGCGGGGAGAGCGGTGCGCGAAGTAACCGTTTAGCGGCGTGGCCACTGCGCTCGGTACGATTCAGGCGCGCAGTGTCCACTCGCGCACCCCCTGAGTCAGGAGAGACCGGTGTCAGACGTCCGTGTGATCATCCAACGCGATTCCGAGCGGGACGAGCGCGTGGTGGCCACGGGCACTACGGCGGCGGAGCTCTTCGCCGGCGAGCGCACCATCGTCGCCGCGCGCATCGCCGGGGAACTGAAGGACCTCGCGTACGAGGTGAAGGACGGCGAGACCGTCGAGCCGGTGGAGATCTCCTCCGAGGACGGCCTCAACATCCTGCGCCACTCGACCGCGCACGTGATGGCTCAGGCCGTGCAGGAGCTCTTCCCCGAGGCCAAGCTGGGCATCGGCCCGCCGGTCCGGGACGGCTTCTACTACGACTTCGACGTCGCGAAGCCCTTCACCCCCGATGATCTGAAGACCATCGAGAAGAAGATGCAGGAGATCCAGAAGCGGGGGCAGAGGTTCTCCCGCCGCGTGGTCTCCGACGAGGCTGCCCGCGAGGAGCTCGCCGACGAGCCGTACAAGCTCGAACTCATCGGCATCAAGGGTTCGGCCTCGACCGACGACGGCGCGAACGTCGAGGTGGGCGCTGGCGAGCTGACCATCTACGACAACCTGGACGCGAAGACCGGCGACCTGTGCTGGAAGGACCTCTGCCGAGGACCGCACCTGCCCACCACCCGCAACATCCCGGCCTTCAAGCTCATGCGCAACGCGGCCGCCTACTGGCGCGGCAGCGAGAAGAACCCGATGCTCCAGCGCATCTACGGCACCGCGTGGCCGTCGAAGGAGGAGCTGAAGGCCCACCTCGACTTCCTCGCCGAGGCCGAGAAGCGCGACCACCGCAAGCTCGGCAACGAGCTGGACCTCTTCTCCATCCCGGACGAGATCGGCTCCGGCCTCGCCGTCTTCCACCCGCGCGGCGGCATCATCCGCCGGGTGATGGAGGACTACTCGCGCCGCCGGCACGAGGAGGAGGGCTACGAGTTCGTCTACTCCCCGCACGCCACCAAGGGCGCCCTGTTCGAGAAGAGCGGGCACCTGGACTGGTACGCGGAGGGCATGTACCCCCCCATGCAGCTCGACGGTGGTACCGACTACTACCTCAAGCCCATGAACTGCCCGATGCACAACCTGATCTTCGACGCGCGCGGGCGCTCCTACCGCGAGCTGCCGCTGCGCCTGTTCGAGTTCGGCACCGTGTACCGGTACGAGAAGTCGGGCGTGGTCCACGGCCTGACCCGCGCCCGGGGCTTCACCCAGGACGACGCGCACATCTACTGCACCCGTGAGCAGATGGCCGAGGAGCTCGACCGCACGCTCACCTTCGTGCTGAACCTGCTGCGCGACTACGGTCTGACCGACTTCTACCTGGAGCTGTCCACCAAGGACCCGGAGAAGTTCGTCGGCTCGGACGAGGTCTGGGAGGAGGCCACCGCGGTCCTCCAGCAGGTCGCCGAGAAGCAGGGCCTCCCGCTGACCCCCGACCCGGGCGGCGCGGCCTTCTACGGCCCGAAGATCTCGGTGCAGGCGCGGGACGCCATCGGCCGCACCTGGCAGATGTCGACCGTCCAGCTCGACTTCAACCTGCCGGAGCGCTTCAACCTGGAGTACACCGCGCCGGACGGCTCGCGCCAGCGGCCGGTCATGATCCACCGTGCGCTGTTCGGTTCGATCGAGCGGTTCTTCGCCGTCCTGCTGGAGCACTACGCGGGCGCCATGCCGCCGTGGCTCGCCCCCGTCCAGGCGGTGGGCATCCCGATCGGCGACGGCCACGTCGAGTACCTGCAGGAGTTCGCCGCCGCGGCGAAGAAGCAGGGTCTGCGGGTCGAGGTGGACGCCTCCTCCGACCGCATGCAGAAGAAGATCCGCAACCACCAGAAGCTCAAGGTGCCGTTCATGATCATCGTCGGTGACGAGGACATGGCCGCGGGCACCGTCTCCTTCCGCTACCGCGACGGTTCGCAGGAGAACGGCATCCCGAAGGACGAGGCGCTGGCCAAGCTGGCCAAGGTCGTCGCGGACCGCGTCCAGGTCTGATGCATCGGGGGAGGCCCCCGGGAGGTGATCACTTCCCGGGGGCCTTCCTCGTACCCGAAGGCAAGGTCATATGCTTGCCGCCATGACGACTGAGCCGGAGCAGCAGATCGGGGTGGGCACGCAGGACGCGTTCCAGCGTCTGTGGACGCCCCACCGGATGGCCTACATCCAGGGGGAGAACAAGCCGACCGGCCCGGAGGCCGGGGACGGCTGTCCCTTCTGCGGGATTCCGGAGATGTCGGACGAGGAGGGCCTGGTCGTGGCCCGCGGCCGGCACGTCTACGCCGTGCTGAACCTCTACCCGTACAACGGCGGACACCTCATGGTCGTCCCGTACCGGCACGTGGCCGACTACACCGAGCTCGACGACCTGGAGACGGCCGAGCTCGCCGATCTGACCAAGCGGGCGATGGTGGCGCTGCGCAAGGCGTCGGGCGCGCACGGTTTCAACATCGGCATGAACCAGGGCGCGGCCGCCGGTGCCGGCATCGCCGCGCACCTGCACCAGCACATCGTGCCCCGCTGGGGCGGGGACACGAACTTCATGCCGGTCGTCGGCCACACCAAGGTGCTGCCGCAGCTCCTCGCGGACACCCGCCAGATGCTCGCGGACGCCTGGCCCGTCGGCTAGTCCTGCTCCTCCCCGCTGCTCCCGCTCCTTGCGTCCTCCCGCGCTGCGCGGCCGCAAACGGCGCGCGGAGCCCGCAGTCCCCGCAGTGATCAGCCCCACTGGCCAACTGGGCCCCGGGTGTGCGCCCTTGTGGGCATATTAGGATCTTGATCATTGCAATCGCAGATCATTACGGGGGCTCGGGTGGGCATGTCTTCCTTCGATACGGAGTGGGCGGGACTCAAGCAGGGGACGGCGAGACCTGAAGTCCGACATGGCCGCATGGAAGAAGGGGGCCGAGGACGTCGGCCTCCTGGTGTCGGGGATCAAGAAGGCGTTGACGGAGTTCGAGGCCGGTCAGAAGGGCGCCGCGATCAGCGGCGTGGAGAGCGCCACCGCGCAGGGCGAGCTGTACCAGTCGTGGAAGACCTACCTCGACGGCCTGGTCGGCAAGTGCACCGCACTGCAAGGGCCGATGGTGTCGGCGGGCAAGGGCCAGGTCTCCAACGACGAGGCGCTGCGCGGTGACTTCGCCCGCATGAACGAGGCGTACAAGGACACGCCCGCCACCGGCGGCAACGGCGGGGGCCGGTGAGCACGGGCATGGACTACGCGACGTTGAAGGCGTTCAAGCCGTCGGAGTTCACCGAGGCCGCCGACGGCTACCAGTCGGTCAGCGCCATGGCCGCTCAAGGGCGCCGGCGGAAGCGAGCCGCTGATCTCCTTCGCCGTGTACTCCCGCTGCTTCTTCGACCCCGACCCGAAGTGACCGCGGACGCGCCCCCCCGGCTAGGGGGTGCGCCTCTCGCGCCAGTTCTTCAGCTCGGCCTCGACGTCGAACTCGGTCAGGCCCAGCGGCGGACCCGGCGGGGGCATGCGCAGGGCCGCGCCGATCTTCTCGTTGATCTCCGTGAGGAGGTCCCGTACGCGGCGCTCGGAACGGGTCGCCCGGACCGCCTCCATGACGTCCTCGGCCTCCTTGCGCAGCGCCAGCGTCGGAGGCAGGACGGCGAAGCCCTCGCGGTGCAGCTTGCCCTTGATCCACCACAGTTCGTCGTAGGGCGCGTCGAGCGAGGCCAGCGGCTTTCCCCAGCCCGGCAGGTTCTCGAAGTCGCCCCGCTCGGCGGCCTCCCGGATCTGGCGGTCCACCCAGGACTCGACGCTGACACCCGGCGGCTTGCGCTCGGTCATGGTCCCTCCTCCAGGAGTCGCCCCGGCCTCAGCCTACCTACGCGTCATACACGTCCGCCTTGCGCGGCGCCGGCTCCTGGATGAGGCCGCTCATGATCGAGGAGCGGTTGGTGAACTTGTCGGTGTCGACGCCGTTCTCCTCCAGGACCTTGAAGGTCGCCGCGTGGATCGACCGCAGGACCGGAGCCACGGTGCGCAGCGCGTCGTCCGCCATGAACCGGTGGCGCCACATGGAGCTGGCCCAGACGTGGCGCAGGCCGAAGGGCTCGGGCAGGACCAGCTTGCCGCCGAGGAAGTCGAGGACGGGCGGGTACCAGGTCAGCGGGGCGCGCACGGCCAGGCGCACCACCTCCTGGGCGTTCACCAGCGGCAGCGGGCGCTCGACGGTCTCCCAGAAGCGGATGCTCTTGGGTACCTCCACGACCGGCGCGGCGGACTTCGTCGTGAACAGGCCGTGTACGGGGCCCAGGGCGTGCGCGGTGACGTCCACGCGCAGGGTCTTGTAGAGCACGGTGACCGTGACCAGCATGTTGATGACCAGCTGGCCGTCCCAGAGCGGGTACTGGATGCCCAGGTAGTGCCGGTCTCCGGCGCTGAACTGCTGCTCGTTGCAGATCCGGGTGATCTCGTGCGGCTTGATGAGGAAGGCCTCGACGTTCTCGCCGGTGGGGCGGGCCACCTCGGCGGCGCCCTCGCCGACCGGCGTGACGATCCAGTGCTGGATCGCGGCGGGCGGGAAACCGCCCGTGTGCAGGGGGCCGCGCTCCAGCTTGCGCAGCTGGGTGTCGATCGCGCGTATGACGTCCCAGCTGCGGAAGGGGTGGATCTCCATGCCCTCGGCCTTGGGGACGAGCTCCTCGGCCATCTGCCAGCTGCCCCACCGGATGCCCATGCCGAGTATGCCCTTGGGGCCCGCGTAGAAGACCTGGTTGCTGCGGTCCTCCGCGGTGAGCTTGGCCAGCTGGTGGCGCAGGTCCTCGCGCGCCTTCTCGTCCGGGTTGCCCGGCACGGCCTCCGGGATCTTGGCGCCGACCCCGCCGCCGGACAGCAGCGCGTCCCAGCGGGACCGCAGGTCGCGGGCGGTGGCCTCGCAGGTCCGGCGGGCGAGCATCCAGCCCAGGACCGGGGCGATGATCATGCCGCGCAGGTAGAGCCCGAGGAAGCCGGTGAGCGGCAGCTTGAACATCAGGGCGGCCACCACGACGCCGATGACGACCAGCACGGCGGTGCTGATCGCGGAGCCGCGCTTGCCGTCCTGGGAGGTCAGGCTCTTGCGGAGCTGGAACAGGCCCAGCCACAGCAGCAGCCCGGGCAGGAACAGCACGCCGCACACCAGTGTGATCAGGCGGAGCCTGCGGTCGCGCTGCTTGCGGATGTGGGAGGCGGCCAGGCAGTGCTCCACGACGGACTGGGGGTCGGCGCCGAAGGACTGGATGAGCGGTTTGCGGGCCGGGGCCAGGGTGCGGGCCTCGACGGCCCGGCAGAAGGCCTCGCCGAGGCTGGGCTCGAACAGGGAGATCTTCGGGGGCTTGACCGTCGCGGGGTGGTTCTCGCTGTTGGCGGTGAGGATCTTCTCCAGCTTGCTGTCGTTTCCGCCGTCGCGGTACGCGGCCGAGGCGAGGGCGTTGGTCGCCGCCGTCTGCCCACCGCCACCCTGGAGAGGAATCTGCGCCCCGGGCCTGAAGTCGAATCCGTCGTCCGCCACCGCTGCCCCCATCGCTGTGCGTTCGTGCTCTTTTGGTGCGCCGACGAGCCTATCGGCGGATCTGGGCCCATGGTCATGGGACAGGGAAATGCCGCCCACCGCAAGCGGGTTGGGTGGGCGACCCTTCCGACGCTATGTCAGTCAGTTTCCCTTCTCCGCCTGTTCGCGAACCTTGTCCGCGATCTGAGGGGGCATCGGCTCGTGCCGGGCGTAGGCCCGGGCGAAGTGGCCGGTTCCGTGCGAGACGGAGCGCAGCTCGACGGCGTAGCGGCCGATCTCGATCTCGGGGATCTCGGCGCGGACCCGGGTGCGGCCGGGGCCTGCCTGGTCGGTGCCGACGACACGGCCGCGCCGGCCCGCGAGGTCGCTCATGACCGGGCCGACGTACTCGTCGGGGACCAGCACCGCGAGCTCGGCGACCGGTTCGAGCAGGTCGATGCGGGCCTCGGCGGCGGCCTCGCGCAGGGCCAGCGCCCCGGCGGTCTGGAAGGCGGCGTCGGAGGAGTCCACCGAGTGCGCCTTGCCGTCGAGGAGGGTGATCCGCACGTCGACCAGCGGGTACCCGGCCGCGACCCCGCGGGCGGCCTGGCTGCGTACGCCCTTCTCCACGGAGGGGATGAACTGGCGGGGTACCGCACCGCCGACGACCTTGTCGACGAACTCGACGCCGCTGCCCGGCGGGAGCGGCTCCACCTCGATCTCGCAGATCGCGAACTGGCCGTGGCCGCCGGACTGTTTGACGTGCCGGCCGCGCCCGGCGGCCTTGGCCGCGAAGGTCTCGCGCAGGCTCACCTTGTGCGGGACGGGGTCGACCTGGACGCCGTAGCGGGTGCGCAGCCGCTCCAGGGCGACGTCCTGGTGGGCCTCGCCGAGGCACCACAGGACGAGCTGGTGGGTGTGCGGGTTCTGCTCCAGACGCATGGTGGGGTCCTCGGCGACGAGCCGGGCCAGGCCCTGGGAGAGCTTGTCCTCGTCGGCCTTGCTGTGGGCCTCGATGGCGAGGGGCAGCAGCGGGTCCGGCATCGTCCAGGGCTCCATGAGGAGCGGATCGTCCTTGGCGGAGAGGGTGTCCCCGGTCTCCGCGCGGGAGAGCTTGGCCACGCAGGCCAGGTCCCCGGCGATGCACCGGGTCAGGGTGCGCTGCTGTTTACCGAAGGGGGAGCTGAGGGCGCCGATCCGCTCGTCGACGCCGTGGTCCTCGTGGCCGCGGTCGGCGAGGCCGTGCCCGCTGACGTGCACGGTCTCCTCGGGCTTCAGGGTGCCGGAGAAGACGCGCACCAGGGAGATGCGGCCGACGTAGGGGTCGGAGGAGGTCTTGACGACCTCGGCGACGAGGGGGCCGTCGGGATCACAGGTGACGGCGGGGCGGGGGGAGCCGTCGGGGGCGCTGACGGTGACGGCGGCGCGTTCCGGCGGGGTGGGGAAGCCGCCCGTGATCAGTTCGAGGAGTTCCACGGTGCCCAGGCCCTGCTTGGCGCCGTCGGCGGCGGGAGCGGCCATCAGGACGGGGTGGAAGGTGCCGCGGGCGACGGCGCGCTCCAGGTCGTCCACGAGGGTCTTGACGTCGATGTCCTCGCCGCCGAGGTAGCGGTCCATGAGGCCCTCGTCCTCGCTCTCCGCGATGATCCCCTCGATGAGGCGGGAGCGGGCGTCGGTGATGAGGGCGAGCTCGGCGGGGTCCGGGTCGCGCTCCACGCGCTCGCCGGAGGCGTACTCGTAGACGCGCTGGGAGAGCAGGCCCAGGAGGCCGGTGACGGGGGCGTGCCCGTCGGGGCCGGCGGGACCGTGCAGGGGGAGGTAGAGCGGGATGACCGCGTCGGGGTCGTCGGCGCCGAAGATCTCGCCGCAGACTTCTGTCATCTGCGTGTAGTCGGAGCGGGCGGCCTCCAGGTGCGTCACGACGATGGCGCGGGGCATGCCGACGGCCTCGCACTCGTCCCAGACCATGCGGGTGGCCCCGTCGATCCCGTCCGAGGCCGAGACGACGAAAAGGGCCGCGTCCGCGGCGCGCAGACCGGCCCTGAGCTCTCCGACGAAGTCGGCGTATCCGGGGGTGTCCAGGATATTGATCTTGATTCCGCCCCATTCGACCGGGACGAGGGAGAGCTGGATCGAGCGTTGCCGGCGGTGTTCGATCTCGTCGTGGTCCGAGATGGTGGCACCGTCCTCGACCCGGCCGGCCCGGTTGACCGCTCCGGCGGTCAGGGCGAGGGCTTCGACCAGCGTGGTCTTGCCGGATCCACTGTGGCCGACCAGCACGACGTTCCGGATGGCGGAGGGGCGGTCGGCCGTCAGTGCCCTGCCGGCGGCTCCGGCTTGGTGTGATGTGGCTCCCATGGTGCTCGTGCCTCCCGGTGGTGACGGAGGAATACGCGGTTCTTCGAGCTTTGCACTGCTGTCACACCGCGTCCATACGTCGCGCCGGGGACGGCCCCGCGGACCCCCGGGAGCCGGTCCGCGACGAGAAGTCGGTCTTACATGGCGCGAACCGGTGGGTGCGCGGCATCCGGGCGGCGGCGCGCTGGCTACGATGGGCCCGCCGGTGGCCGTGGTGGCCGTGCGGCCCAGCGACCCTCCGGGAAGGCCATGCTGAACAAGTACGCGCGTGCATTCTTCACGCGTGTTCTCACGCCATTCGCCGCATTTCTGCTCCGGCGGGGGGTGAGCCCGGACGCGGTCACCCTGATCGGCACGGCCGGAGTGGTGGCGGGAGCGCTGGTCTTCTTCCCCCGCGGGGAGTTCTTCTGGGGCACCATCACCATCACCCTCTTCGTCTTCTCCGACCTGGTGGACGGGAACATGGCCCGCCAGGCCGGGATCTCCAGCCGGTGGGGGGCGTTCCTCGACTCCACCCTCGACCGGGTGGCCGACTCGGCGATCTTCGGCGGTCTCGCGCTCTGGTACGCGGGCTCCGGCAACGACAACGTGCTGTGCGCGGTGGCGATCTTCTGCCTGGCCAGCGGCCAGGTGGTCTCGTACACGAAGGCGCGCGGCGAGTCGATCGGGCTGCCGGTGGCCGTCAACGGGCTCATCGAGCGGGCCGAGCGCCTGGTGATCTCCCTGGTCGCGGCCGGCCTGGCGGGACTGGAGACCTTCGGGGCGCCGTCCTGGCTCGGGGTGCTGTTGCCGATCGCCCTGTGGGTGGTCGCGGTGGGCTCGTTCGTCACGCTGATCCAGCGGGTCGTCACCGTACGCCGCGAATCGGCGGAGGCCGACGCCGAGGCGGCCGCCCAGGCCCCGCCCGCCGAAGGCGGCGCGGTCTGATGGGCGCCGCACAGGACAAGCTGGTCGACGGGGTGTACGGGCTCGGCTGGGCCGTGGTCAAGAAGCTGCCCGAACCGGCCGCGGTGGCCCTGGGCCGGCGGATCGCGGACTCCGCGTGGAAGCGGCGCGGCAAGAGCGTGCTGCGCCTGGAGTCGAACCTGGCGCGGGTGGTGCCCGAGGCCGGGCCGGAGCGGCTGCGCGAACTGTCCAAGGCCGGCATGCGCTCGTACATGCGGTACTGGATGGAGTCCTTCCGGCTGCCCACGATGGATCCGAAACGGTTCGCCACGGACGTCGAGTTCAAGGACGAGCACCTGCTGCGCGAGGCCCTCGCCTCCGGCCGCGGGGTGATCGTCGCCCTGCCTCACCTCGCCAACTGGGACCTCGCCGGGGCCTGGGCCATCGGCCACATCGGCGTGCCCTTCACCACGGTCGCCGAGCGGCTCAAGCCCGAGACGCTCTACGACCGCTTCGTGGCCTACCGGGAGAGCCTGGGCATGGAGGTCCTGCCGCACAGCGGCGGCGCCGCCTTCGGCACCCTCGCCCGGCGGCTGCGCTCCGGAGGCCTGGTCTGCCTGGTCGCCGACCGGGACCTGTCGGCCTCCGGGGTCGAGGTGGACTTCTTCGGCTCCACGGCCCGCATGCCGGCCGGCCCCGCCCTGCTGGCCCAGCAGACCGGCGCGGTGCTGCTCGCGGCCACCCTGCACTACGGCGAGACCCCGAAGATGTACGGCCGGTTCCACCCCGAGGTGGAGGTGCCCGCGACCGGTACCCGGGCCGAGAAGACCGCCGCCATGACCCAGGCGGTGGCGGACGCCTTCGCGTGGGGCATCGCCGAGCACCCGGAGGACTGGCACATGCTGCAGCGCCTGTGGCTGGACGACCTGACCGACCGCCAGGAGCACGCCCAGTGAAGATCGGCATCGTGTGCCCGTACTCGTGGGACGTGCCGGGCGGGGTGCAGTTCCACATCCGCGACCTGGCGGAGCACCTGATCCGTCTCGGCCACGAGGTCTCGGTCCTGGCCCCGGCGGACGAGGACACCCCGCTGCCGCCGTACGTCGTCTCGGCGGGGCGCGCGGTGCCGGTTCCGTACAACGGTTCGGTGGCCCGGCTGAACTTCGGCTTCCTGTCGGCGGCCCGGGTGCGGCGCTGGCTGCAGGAGGGCGCCTACGACGTGATCCACATCCACGAGCCGACCTCGCCCTCGCTGGGACTGCTGGCCTGCTGGGCGGCGCAGGGGCCGATCGTGGCCACCTTCCACACCTCGAACCCGCGGTCCCGGGCGATGATCGCCGCCTACCCGATCCTCCAGCCGGCGCTGGAGAAGATCAGCGCGCGGATCGCGGTGAGCGAGTACGCGCGCCGGACGCTGGTGGAGCACCTGGGCGGGGACGCGGTGGTGATCCCCAACGGCGTGGACGTGGACTTCTTCGCCACGGCGGAGCCCAAGGCCGAGTGGACCGGGCAGACCCTCGGTTTCATCGGCCGCATCGACGAACCGCGCAAGGGCCTGCCGGTGCTGATGGCCGCCTTCCCGAAGATCGTGGAGGCCTGTCCGGACGTACGGCTGCTGGTCGCCGGCCGCGGCGACGAGGAGGAGGCGGTGGCCTCGCTGCCCGCGGAACTGCGTTCGCGGGTCGAGTTCCTCGGCATGGTCTCGGACGAGGACAAGGCGCGGCTGCTGCGCAGCGTCGACGTGTACGTCGCCCCGAACACGGGCGGCGAGAGCTTCGGCATCATCCTGGTCGAGGCCCTGTCGGCGGGCGCGGCGGTCCTCGCGTCCGACCTGGACGCCTTCGCGCAGGTCCTGGACCAGGGCGGGGCGGGCGACCTCTTCGCCAACGAGAACGCCGACGCCCTCGCGACGGCGGCCGTCACCCTGCTGCGCGACCCGGCCCGCCGCGCGCAGCTCAGCGCCCGCGGCTCGGCGCACGTCCGCCGCTTCGACTGGTCCACGGTCGGCGCGGACATCCTGGCCGTCTACGAGACGGTGACGGACGGCGCGGCGGCGGTCGACACGGACGAGCGGGTGCCGCTGCGCACCCGCCTGGGCTTCTCGCGGGACCCGGCGAGCTGATGCGGGGCCCGGTCGCGGTGATTTCGCCGGGCCCGATCTCCACGGGGTAGTGTCGCCGCCCGTGATCGAAACCCTTGTCTGGATCGCCCTGGCCCTCGGTGTCATCGGCGTCTACCTCAGCTGGACCGCCGGCCGGCTGGACCGGCTGCACTCGCGGATGGACGCCGCGAAGGCCGCGCTCGACGCGCAGCTCGTGCGACGGGCCTCCGTGGTACTGGAGGTGGCCACCTCCGGGGTGCTCGACCCCGCCTCCTCCCTGGTGCTGTACGAGGCCGCGCACGGCGCCCGGCAGGCCGAGGAGGAGCACCGCGAGGTCGCCGAGAGCGAGCTGAGCCAGGCGCTGCGGGCGGTCTTCGCCGACGCCGACCAGGTCGACCTGCTCAAGGCGGCTCCGGGCGGGGCGCAGGCCACCGAGGAGCTGGCCGCGGCGGTTCGCCGGGTACCGATGGCGCGCAGGTTCCACAATGACTCCGTACGGGCCGCACGCGCCCTGCGCCGGCACCGCAAGGTCCGCTGGTTCCGCCTCGCGGGGCACGCGCCCTTCCCTCTCGCCTTCGAAATGGACGACGAGCCTCCGGTGGACCTGGCCGAGCGGCCCGCATAGGTCCGCGGGGGACGGGCCAGGGCCGCCGGGGACAAATGGAAGAGCCACTGGCTCCACATTGGCCCTTGTAGTGGCCTGATCCGTGAGGTTTGCTCTGCCAGTAGTACCCGTCCCTTTCGAGCTCCCTTCGAGTGAGGTCAATCCGTGAGCACGCTTCCCACCTCCCCCCAGTCCGCCGAGTCGGCCATCGGCACCTCGCGCGTCAAGCGCGGCATGGCCGAGCAGCTCAAGGGCGGCGTGATCATGGACGTGGTCAACGCCGAGCAGGCGAAGATCGCCGAGGACGCCGGCGCCGTGGCCGTCATGGCCCTGGAGCGGGTCCCCGCCGACATCCGCAAGGACGGCGGCGTGGCGCGCATGTCGGACCCCAACATGATCGAAGAGATCATCGAGGCCGTCTCGATCCCCGTCATGGCCAAGTCCCGCATCGGCCACTTCGTCGAGGCCCAGGTCCTGCAGTCCCTCGGCGTCGACTACATCGACGAGTCCGAGGTCCTGACCCCGGCCGACGAGGTCAACCACTCCGACAAGTGGGCGTTCACCACCCCCTTCGTCTGTGGCGCCACCAACCTGGGCGAGGCCCTGCGCCGCATCGCCGAGGGCGCGGCCATGATCCGCTCCAAGGGCGAGGCCGGCACGGGCAACGTGGTCGAGGCCGTCCGCCACCTGCGCCAGATCAAGAACGAGATCGCCAAGCTGCGCGGCTTCGACAACAACGAGCTGTACGCCGCCGCCAAGGAGCTGCGCGCCCCGTACGAGCTCGTCAAGGAGGTCGCCGAGCTCGGCAAGCTCCCCGTCGTGCTGTTCTCCGCCGGTGGCGTCGCCACCCCGGCCGACGCCGCGCTGATGCGCCAGCTCGGCGCCGAGGGCGTCTTCGTCGGCTCCGGCATCTTCAAGTCGGGCGACCCGGCCAAGCGCGCCGCCGCCATCGTGAAGGCCACCACCTTCTACGACGACCCGAAGATCATCGCGGACGCCTCCCGCAACCTGGGCGAGGCCATGGTCGGCATCAACTGCGACACCCTCCCCGAGGCCGAGCGCTACGCCAACCGCGGCTGGTAGTCGAGCCATGACCCACACCCCCGTCATCGGTGTCCTGGCGCTCCAGGGCGACGTACGGGAGCACCTGATCGCCCTGGCCGCGGCGGACGCCGTGGCCAGGCCGGTCCGGCGCCCCGAGGAGCTCGCCGAGGTCGACGCCCTGGTCATCCCCGGCGGCGAGTCCACGACCATGTCGAAGCTCGCCGTGCTCTTCGGCATGCTGGAGCCGCTGCGCGAGCGCGTGGCCGCCGGCATGCCCGTCTACGGCACCTGCGCCGGCATGATCATGCTGGCGGACAAGCTCCTGGACGGCCGTGAGGACCAGGAGACCCTGGGCGGCATCGACATGATCGTCCGCCGCAACGCCTTCGGCCGTCAGAACGAGTCCTTCGAAGCCAAGATCGATTTCGCGGGCATCGCGGACGGCCCGGTCGAGGGCGTCTTCATCCGCGCCCCGTGGGTCGAGTCCGTCGGCGGCGCCGTCGAGGTGCTCGCCACGTACGACGGCCACACGGTCGCCGTGCGCCAGGGCAACGTCCTCGCCACCTCGTTCCACCCCGAGCTGACCGGCGACGACCGGGTCCACGCCTACTTCGTCGACATGGTGCGCGCGGGACTGTAATCAGGTCCCGGTAGGATCGGAGACGAACACTGTTGGTGACGCGAAGGAGACAGGCGGATGTCCGGCCACTCTAAATGGGCTACGACGAAGCACAAGAAGGCCGTGATCGATGCCAAGCGCGGCAAGCTCTTCGCGAAGCTGATCAAGAACATCGAGGTCGCGGCCCGTATGGGCGGCGCCGACATCGACGGCAACCCGACGCTCTTCGACGCCGTTCAGAAGGCCAAGAAGAGCTCGGTCCCGAACAAGAACATCGACTCCGCGGTCAAGCGCGGCGGTGGTCTCGAGGCCGGCGGCGCCGACTACGAGACGATCATGTACGAGGGCTACGGTCCGAACGGTGTCGCGGTGCTCATCGAGTGCCTCACCGACAACCGCAACCGCGCCGCCTCCGACGTGCGCGTCGCCATGACCCGCAACGGCGGTTCGATGGCCGACCCGGGCTCGGTCTCGTACCTGTTCAACCGCAAGGGCGTCATCATCCTGCCCAAGGGCGAGCTCTCCGAGGACGATGTGCTCGGCGCGGTGCTGGAGGCCGGTGCCGAAGAGGTCAACGACAACGGCGACACGTTCGAGATCATCAGCGAGGCCACCGACCTTGTCGCGGTCCGGACCGCGCTCCAGGAAGCCGGCATCGACTACGACTCGGCCGAGGCCAGCTTCGTTCCCTCGATGCAGGTCGAGCTGGACGAAGAGGGCGCGCGCAAGATCTTCAAGCTGATCGACGCGCTGGAGGACAGCGACGACGTGCAGAACGTCTTCGCCAACTTCGACGTCTCCGACGAGGTCATGGAGAAGGTCGACGCCTGACCGGCGTCCACCGCTCACCTTTCGAACGGCGGGCCGACGGGGACACACCCCGGCGGCCCGCCGTCGCTTTGCGCCGATGTCAGTGGGGCCGGATAGCCTGCACGGACAGACGGTCGAACAGCAGGGGGCAGGGTGCGAGTTCTCGGGGTGGACCCGGGGCTGACGCGATGCGGTGTCGGCGTCGTCGAGGGGATCGCCGGGCGTCCCCTGACGATGCTGGCGGTGGGAGTCGTACGGACGCCCGCTGATGCCGAGCTGGGCCACCGGCTCGTCGCCGTCGAGCAGGGCATCGAAGAATGGCTCGATACCCACCGGCCCGAAGTCGTCGCCGTGGAGCGGGTGTTCAGCCAGCACAACGTCAGCACCGTGATGGGTACCGCCCAGGCGAGCGCCGTCGCCATGCTGTGCGCCGCCCGGCGCGGGATACCGGTCGCTCTGCACACGCCGAGTGAAGTCAAGGCCGCCGTCACCGGCAGCGGCCGCGCCGACAAGGCCCAGGTCGGGGCGATGGTGACCCGGCTGCTCCGGCTGGACGCACCCCCCAAGCCGGCCGACGCCGCCGACGCGCTCGCCCTGGCCATCTGCCACATCTGGCGGGCCCCCGCCCAGAACCGCCTCCAGCAGGCGGTCGCCCTGCACGCCTCGAAAGGCCGTACCCGATGATCGCCTTCGTCAGCGGCCCCGTCGCCGCGCTCGCCCCCACTCTGGCCGTGATCGAGGTCGGGGGAGTGGGCATGGCCGTCCAGTGCACCCCGAACACCATCGCCGGCCTGCGGACGGGGGAGCACGCCCGGCTGGCCACGTCCCTGGTCGTACGGGAGGACTCGCTCACGCTGTACGGCTTCGCCGACGACGACGAGCGGCAGGTCTTCGAGCTGCTCCAGACCGCCAGTGGGGTCGGCCCGAGGCTGGCCCAGGCGATGCTCGGGGTGCACAGCCCGGACGCCCTGCGGCTGGCCGTCTCCACGGGGGACGAGAAGGCGCTGACGGCGGTGCCCGGCATCGGCAAGAAGGGCGCGCAGAAGCTGCTGCTGGAGCTGAAGGACAAGCTGGGCGCTCCGCTGGGCTCCAGTGGCCTGGTGGGGGCGCAGCGGGCCGCGGCGTCGGGGCCGGCCCCGTGGACGGAGCAGCTCGCCGCGGCGCTGATCGGGCTCGGCTATGCCTCCCGGGAGGCGGACGAAGCCATCTCGGCGGTGACGCCGCAGGCCGAAGCCGCCATTGCCGCCGGCGGTTCGGCCCCCGTGCCCCAGCTCCTCCGGGCAGCCCTCCAGTCCCTGAACCGAGCCCGCTAGCGTGCGGCGCCGTCTCCCGGGGCTCCGCCCCGGACCCCGCGCCTCAAACGCCGACGAGGCTAAATGCAGCCCCTCCGGCGTTTGAGGAGCGGGGGTCCGGGGGCCGGCCCCCGGCAGCGGCGCCGCACGCGACAGACCACCGTACGAACCGAGAAGGCAGACTGACACCGTGAACTGGGACGACGACAGCACCGCCGAGGACGAGGCACGTATCGTCGCCGCCGCGGCGGACGGGGAGGACACCGCCGTCGAGGCGGCTCTGCGGCCCAAGGACCTCGGTGAGTTCGTCGGGCAGGAGAAGGTCCGCCAGCAGCTCGACCTCGTCCTCAAGGCGGCCCGCCAGCGCGGAGCCACCGCCGATCACGTCCTGCTCTCCGGCGCGCCCGGCCTCGGCAAGACCACGCTTTCCATGATCATCGCCGCCGAGATGGGCGCGCCCATCCGGATCACCTCCGGCCCGGCCATCCAGCACGCGGGCGACCTCGCCGCGATCCTCTCCTCCCTCCAGGAGGGCGAGGTCCTCTTCCTCGACGAGATCCACCGCATGTCCCGGCCGGCCGAGGAGATGCTCTACATGGCCATGGAGGACTTCCGCGTCGACGTGATCGTCGGCAAGGGACCCGGCGCCACCGCCATCCCCCTGGAGCTGCCGCCCTTCACCCTGGTCGGGGCGACCACCCGCGCCGGGCTCCTGCCGCCCCCGCTGCGGGACCGTTTCGGCTTCACCGGGCACATGGAGTTCTACGCGCCCGAGGAGCTGGAGCGCGTCATCCACCGCTCCGCCCGTCTCCTCGACGTAGCGATCGACACCGCCGGCGCCGCCGAGATCGCCGGGCGCTCCCGCGGGACCCCGCGCATCGCCAACCGGCTGCTGCGCCGCGTCCGCGACTACGCCCAGGTCCGCGCCGACGGGGCGATCACCCGTGAGGTGGCCGCCAGCGCCCTCCAGGTGTACGAGGTGGACGCGCGCGGGCTCGACCGGCTCGACCGGGCCGTGCTGGAGGCGCTGCTCAAGCTGTTCGGCGGCGGTCCCGTCGGCCTGTCCACCCTCGCCGTGGCCGTCGGCGAGGAGCGCGAGACCGTCGAGGAGGTCGCCGAGCCCTTCCTGGTACGGGAGGGGCTGCTCGCGCGCACCCCCCGCGGGCGGGTCGCGACGCCCGCCGCATGGGCCCACCTGGGGCTTGTTCCGCCGCAGCACGGCGCGATCGGATCAAGCGGGCAACCGGGCTTGTTCGGGGCCTGACGGCGCGGAGGTTCGCGCCGTCAGGAACTGCGGTGCCATGCTGGGCGTTGTTCCATCGGTGCGGACTCGCCTAGACTCCGCCGATGCCGACCCTTCGGGTCGGTGTGCCCACCCCCCGTAGAAAAGGCCGCCGTCCGCGTGCGGTCGTGCGAAGGATCTCCGTCCCGTGAGTCTCATGACATTCCTCCCGTTCATCGTGCTCATCGGCGCGATGATCCTGATGACCCGCTCTGCCAAGAAGAAGCAGCAGGCAGCCGCGCAGATGCGCGACCACATGACGGCCGGCACCGGCGTCCGCACCATCGGCGGCATGTACGCCACGGTGAAGGAGGTCGGTGACGACACGGTCACCCTTGAGGTGGCCCCCGGCGTCCACGCGGTCTACGCGAAGAACGCCATCGGCGCCGTCCTGGAGGATGCGGAGTACAACCGCATCGTCCACGGCATCGACGAGGACGTGACGACCGACACGCCGGTCGTCCCGGACGACGCCTCCTCCCTCACCAAGGGCGAGGACGAGGCGCCCAAGCTCGACCTGGGCAAGAAGGACGCCCCCGAGGGCGACGACGAGCCCAAGGACGGCAAGGCAGACGGCGAAGCCGGCGCGAAGTAGCGTTCGGCCGGGGGACCGCGCGGGCGCCGGACCGGCGACCTCGCGGTCCCGGTCAGTGACCCATTTCTGCGGGGGGCAGGGGTCCCCACCACACATTTTCGTGGCCGTCCGCGCGCTGACCCGGCGCGGGGCGGTTGGACAGGGAGAAACGACAAGGTGGCAGCACCGAAGAAGGGCCGGCGGCCCACGGGGGCTCAGGGGAGGCCGGGGCGCGCCCTGGCGATCATCCTGATCGCGATGGTGGCGCTCACCGCGGGGATGTTCCTCTCGAAGCAGACGACTCCCCGGCTCGGCATCGACCTCGCTGGCGGCACGAGCATCACGCTCAAGGCCAAGAGCGAGCCCGGTAAAGAGAACGCCGTCAACGAGACCAACATGAACACGGCGGTCGGCATCATCGAGCGCCGCGTCAACGGGCTCGGCGTGTCGGAGGCCGAGGTCCAGACACAGGGCCGCGACCACATCATCGTGAACATCCCCAAGGGGACCAACGAGGAGCAGGCGCGCGAGCAGGTCGGTACCACCGCCCAGCTCTACTTCCGCCCGGTCCTCGCCTACGCGGACGGCGCCCCGGTCGCCCCCGAGGGCACCCAGAGCCCGAGCCCCTCCGCGAGCGGCTCCGGCGCCCCCAAGGCCGGGGACGGCAAGACCACCCCCTCGGCCACCCCGTCGTCCAGCGCCACTTCCCAGGGCCGCGCCCTCAGCGAGGCCCTCAAGGCCCCGGCCGCGCCCTCTCCCTCGCCCTCGGCGAGCGAGTCGAAGAAGGCAGACGACAAGGCTCCGTCCCCCTCCGCCTCCACGCCGCCCACCGGCGACGAAGCGGCGGCGGCCGCCCTGCAGGCGAAGTTCGCGGCGCTGGACTGCACCGACGAGGCGCAGCGCGCCGCCGCCGGCAAGGGCGCCAAGCCCGAGGAGCCGATGCTCGCCTGTGGCAAGCGCGGCAACGCCTGGGGCAAGTGGGTCCTCGGCCCGGCGCAGGTCAACGGCCAGGACGTGAAGAACGCCAAGGGCGTCATCGACCCGCAGCGCGGTCAGTGGATCGTCACGATGCAGTTCACCGACAAGGGCGCCGACAAGTTCGCCAAGATCACCGGTGAGCTCGCCACCAAGCAGATGCCGCAGAACCAGTTCGCGATCGTGCTCGACGGCGAGGTCATCTCCGACCCGTCCGTGAGCCAGGCGCTGACCGGCGGCAACGCCGAGATCTCCGGCGGCTTCACCCAGCAGTCCGCGCAGGACCTGGGCAACATGCTCTCGTACGGCGCCCTGCCGCTGTCCTTCCACGAGGACAGCGTCACCACCGTCACCGCCGCGCTCGGCGGCGAGCAGCTGAAGGCCGGCCTGATCGCGGGCGCGATCGGCCTCCTCCTCGTGGTGATCTACCTGCTGGTCTACTACCGCGGCCTGGCGTTCGTCGCGATCGTCAGCCTCATGGTCTCCGCGATCCTCACCTACACGATCATGGCGCTGCTCGGAAAGGCCATCGGCTTCGCGCTGAACCTGCCCGCCGTCTGCGGTGCGATCGTGGCGATCGGCATCACGGCGGACTCGTTCATCGTGTACTTCGAACGCATCCGCGACGAGATCCGCGAGGGCCGCACCCTGCGTCCGGCCGTCGAGCGCGCCTGGCCCCGTGCCCGCCGCACGATCCTGGTCTCCGACTTCGTGTCGTTCCTGGCGGCCGCGGTGCTGTTCATCGTCACCGTCGGCAAGGTGCAGGGCTTCGCCTTCACGCTGGGTCTGACCACGGTGCTCGACGTGGTCGTGGTGTTCCTCTTCACCAAGCCGATCATGACGCTGCTGGCGCGTACGAACTTCTTCGCCAGCGGTCACCCGTGGTCCGGGCTCGACCCCAAGCGGCTCGGCGCCAAGCCCCCGCTGCGCCGGTCGCGCCGTACCGCCCCCGCCCCCGTCGACGCAAAGGAGGCGTGAGAGATGTCGAAGCTGGGAGATCTCGGCGCCAAGCTGTACCGCGGTGATGTCGGCTACGACTTCGTCGGCAAGCGCTTTCTCTGGTACGGCGTTTCCATCCTGATCACCATCACGGCGATCGTGGCCCTGGCCGTTCAGGGCCTCAACATGGGCATCGAGTTCAAGGGCGGTGCCGTCTTCACCACCCCGAAGACGGCCGTCTCGGTCGCCAAGGCGACGGAGGACGCGGAGAAGGCCTCCGGCCACGACGCGATCGTCCAGGAGCTCGGCACCGGCGGCCTGCGGATCCAGATCTCCGGTCTGGACACCGACTCCGCGACCGACGTGAAGAAGCAGCTCGCCACCGACCTCAAGGTGACCGAGAAGGACATCAACGCGGACCTCGTCGGTCCCAGCTGGGGTGAGCAGATCGCCAACAAGGCCTGGACGGGCCTCGGGATCTTCATGGTCCTCGTGGTGATCTACCTGGCCATCGCCTTCGAGTGGCGGATGGCGGTCGCGGCGCTGATCGCCCTGATCCACGACCTCACCATCACCGTCGGCATCTACGCGCTGGTCGGCTTCGAGGTCACCCCGGGTACGGTCATCGGCCTGCTGACGATCCTCGGTTACTCGCTCTACGACACCGTCGTCGTCTTCGACGGTCTCAAGGAGGGGTCGAAGGACATCACCAAGCAGACCCGCTGGACGTACAGCGAGATCGCCAACCGCAGCATCAACGGCACGCTGGTCCGCTCGATCAACACCACGGTCGTGGCGCTGCTCCCGGTCGCGGCCCTGCTGTTCATCGGCGGCGGCTTCCTGGACGCCGGCATGCTGAACGACATCTCGCTGTCGCTGTTCGTCGGCCTCGCGGCCGGTGCGTACTCCTCGATCTTCATCGCGACCCCGCTGGTCGTGGACCTCAAGGAGCGCGAGCCGGCGATGAAGGCCCTGAAGAAGCGGGTGCTCGCCAAGCGGGCGGCCGCGGCGGCCAAGGGCGAGTCCCCGGACGAGGCCTACGAGGCCGAGGACGCGCCCCAGGTCGTGGCCCAGGGCCGGTCGGGGCGGCGCCGGTGACCGAGGTCCTGTCCGAGGACGTACGGGCCCTGCTGCTCCGGCGGATCAAGGACGTGCCGGACTACCCGAAGCCGGGCGTGATGTTCAAGGACATCACCCCGCTGCTGGCGGACCCCGAGGCGTTCACCGCGCTCACCGGGGCCCTGGCGGAGCTGGCCGTGCGGTACGGGGCGACGAAGATCGTCGGGCTGGAGGCGCGGGGGTTCATCCTGGCGGCTCCGGTGGCCGTACAGGCCGGGATCGGCTTCGTCCCGGTGCGCAAGGCCGGCAAGCTGCCGGGCGCGACGCTCGCCCAGGCGTACGACCTGGAGTACGGCACCGCGGAGATCGAGGTCCACGCCGAGGACCTGGCGATCGGTGACCGGGTCATGGTCATCGACGACGTCCTGGCCACCGGCGGTACGGCCGAGGCCTCGCTCATGCTCATCCGGCGGGCCGGGGCCGAGGTCGCCGGCGTGGCCGTCCTGATGGAGCTGTCGTTCCTCCCGGGCCGGGCCAAGCTGGCCGGCGCCCTGGGGGAAGCCCCGCTGGACGCGCTGATCGTGGTCTGATCCCTCCCGCGCCGAGCGGCGGGCATCCGGTTCTCCGGGTGCCCGCCGCTTCTGCGTGCGGGGCCCGCCGGGCGCCGGGCTGAGCCCCGGCGGCGGCCCCCGGAGGGAGGGGCGGGCCCGGGGAACGAGGGGGCCGAACCCTCGCTACAACGACGGGGCCGAACCCTCGCTACGATGGGTTATCCGGACCGGACACGGGCACCGGATCCTCCCCCGGACTCCGTCCCGGGGGACCCCCGTGAGGAGCGCTCTTGCCAGACGAGGTCCAGCCACTCTCCGCCGCGCAGCCCGACCCGCAGGCCGAGCAGGCCACGGCGGCCGCCGCCACGCCCCCGCCGGCTCCGCCCGCGCGGCCCGCGCCGCCGGTCAAGCCCGCGTCCGCGAAGTCGGCCGGGTCCTCCAACCGGGTGCGCGCCCGTCTCGCCCGGCTCGGCGTACAGCGCTCGACCCTGTACAACCCGGTACTGGAGCCCCTGCTCCGCATAGTCCGCAGCAACGACCCGAAGATCGAGACGGCGACGCTGCGCCAGCTCGAACAGGCCTACCAGGTGGCCGAGCGCTGGCACCGCGGCCAGAAGCGCAAGAGCGGCGACCCCTACATCACCCACCCGCTCGCGGTGACCACGATCCTCGCCGAGCTCGGCATGGACCCGGCCACGCTGATGGCCGGTCTGCTGCACGACACCGTCGAGGACACCGAGTACGGGCTGGAGGACCTGCGCCGCGACTTCGGCGACGCCGTGGCCCTGCTCGTCGACGGCGTCACCAAGCTCGACCGGGTCAAGTTCGGCGAGGCCGCCCAGGCCGAGACCGTCCGCAAGATGGTCGTCGCGATGGCCAAGGACCCGCGCGTCCTGGTCATCAAGCTCGCCGACCGGCTGCACAACATGCGCACGATGCGCTACCTCAAGCGGGAGAAGCAGGAGAAGAAGGCCCGCGAGACCCTTGAGATCTACGCCCCGCTGGCGCACCGGCTGGGCATGAACACCATCAAGTGGGAGCTCGAAGACCTCTCCTTCGCGATCCTCTACCCGAAGATGTACGACGAGATCGTGCGTCTGGTCGCCGAGCGCGCGCCCAAGCGGGACGAGTACCTCGCCGTCGTCACCGACGAGGTGCAGGCCGACCTCAGGGCCGCCCGGATCAAGGCCACCGTGACGGGCCGCCCGAAGCACTACTACAGCGTCTACCAGAAGATGATCGTGCGCGGCCGCGACTTCGCGGAGATCTACGACCTGGTCGGCATCCGGGTGTTGGTGGACACCGTCCGGGACTGCTACGCCGCCCTCGGCACCGTGCACGCGCGATGGAACCCGGTCCCCGGCCGGTTCAAGGACTACATCGCGATGCCCAAGTTCAACATGTACCAGTCGCTCCACACGACGGTCATCGGGCCCAGCGGCAAGCCCGTCGAACTGCAGATCCGCACCTTCGACATGCACCGCCGCGCCGAATACGGCATCGCCGCGCACTGGAAGTACAAGCAGCAGACCGTCGCCGGCACCTCCAAGGTGCGCACCGACGTCCCGCAGGCCGCCAAGGGCAGCGCCGGCCACGACACGGTCAACGACATGGCCTGGCTGCGCCAGCTGCTGGACTGGCAGAAGGAGACCGAGGACCCGGGCGAGTTCCTCGACTCGCTGCGCTTCGACCTCTCCCGCAACGAGGTCTTCGTCTTCACGCCCAAGGGCGACGTCATCGCGCTGCCCGCCGGCGCCACCCCCGTGGACTTCGCGTACGCCGTCCACACCGAGGTCGGCCACCGCACCATAGGGGCCAGGGTCAACGGCCGCCTCGTCCCGCTGGAGTCGACGCTCGACAACGGCGACCTGGTCGAGGTCTTCACCTCCAAGGCCGAGGGCGCCGGCCCGTCCCGCGACTGGCTGGGCTTCGTCAAGTCCCCTCGGGCCCGTAACAAGATCCGCGGCTGGTTCTCCAAGGAGCGCCGCGACGAGGCCATCGAGCACGGCAAGGACGCCATCGCGCGGGCCATGCGCAAGCAGAACCTGCCGATCCAGCGCATCCTGACCGGCGACTCCCTCGTCACCCTCGCCCACGAGATGCGCTACCCCGACATCTCCTCGCTGTACGCGGCGATCGGCGAGGGCCACGTGGCCGCCCAGGGAGTCGTCCAGAAGCTGGTGTCGGCCCTCGGCGGTGAGGAGGCGGCCGGCGAGGACATCGAGGAGTCGATCCCGCCCGCGCGCGGCCGCAAGCGCCGCAGCAACGCCGACCCGGGTGTCGTCGTCAAGGGCGTCGACGACGTGTGGGTCAAGCTGGCCCGCTGCTGCACCCCGGTGCCGGGCGACCCGATCATCGGGTTCGTCACGCGGGGCAGTGGCGTATCGGTTCACCGCGCGGACTGCGTCAACGTCGACTCCCTCTCGCAGCAGCCCGAACGGATGCTGGAGGTCGAGTGGGCGCCCACCCAGTCCTCGGTCTTCCTGGTCGCCATCCAGGTCGAGGCGCTGGACCGGTCCCGGCTGCTCTCCGACGTCACCCGCGTCCTGTCGGACCAGCACGTCAACATCCTGTCGGCGGCCGTCCAGACCTCCCGCGACCGGGTCGCCACCTCCCGGTTCACCTTCGAGATGGGCGACCCCAAGCACCTCGGCCACGTCCTCAAGGCCGTGCGGGGCGTGGAGGGCGTGTACGACGTCTACCGCGTGACCTCGGCCCGGCGGCCGTAGCAGGACGCGCAGGGCCCCGGTACGGAGATCCGTACCGGGGCCCTGCGCGTGACCGGGGAGCCGGCGATCAGCCGCCGAACTCCTCCAGGCCCTTCAGCGCCTGGTCCAGCAGGGCCTGGCGGCCCTCCAGCTCCCGGGACAGCTTGTCGGCCTTCGCGTTGTTGCCCGCGGCGCGCGCCGCGTCGATCTGCTCACGCAGCTTGTCGACGGCCGCCTGGAGCTGCCCCGTCAGACCGGCCGCACGCGCCCGCGCCTCCGGGTTCGTACGACGCCACTCGCCCTCCTCGGCCTCCTGGATCGCCCGCTCCACCGCCTGCATCCGGCCCTCGACCTTCGGCCGGGCGTCCCGCGGCACGTGGCCGACGGCCTCCCAGCGCTCGTTCAGCGAGCGGAACGCGGCGCGGGCGGCCTTCAGATCCGTGATCGGCACGAGCTTCTCGGCCTCGTCGGCCAGCTCCTCCTTGAGCTTCAGGTTCTCCGTCTGCTCGGCGTCCCGCTCGGCGAAGACCTCGCTGCGGGCCGCGAAGAAGACGTCCTGCGCACCGCGGAAACGGTTCCACAGATCGTCCTCGGACTCGCGCTGCGCCCGGCCCGCCGCCTTCCAGTCCGCCATCAGCTCGCGGTAGCGGGCGGCCGTCGGACCCCAGTCGGTCGACTTCGACAGCGCCTCCGCCTCCGCGACCAGCCTCTCCTTGACCTTGCGGGCGTCCTCGCGCTGCGCGTCCAGCGAGGCGAAGTGCGCCTTGCGGCGCTTGGAGAAGGCGGAACGGGCGTGCGAGAAGCGGTGCCACAGCTCGTCGTCCGACTTGCGGTCCAGGCGCGGCAGGCCCTTCCAGATGTCCACCAGGGCGCGCAGCCGCTCACCGGCACTGCGCCACTGGTCGCTCTGCGCGAGCTGCTCGGCCTCGACGACCAGCGCGTCCTTGGCCGCACGGGCCTCGTCCGTCTGCTTGGCCTTCTGGGCCTTGCGCTCCTCGCGCCGCGACTCCACGGTCGCGACCAGCTTGTCCAGCCGCACGCGCAGCGCGTCGAGGTCGCCCACGGCATGGTGCTCGTCGACCTGCGTCCGCAGGTGGTCGATCGCCGTCTGCGCGTCCTTCGCGGACAGGTCGGTGGTCCGCACCCGCTTTTCGAGGAGGCCGATCTCGACCACCAGGCCCTCGTACTTGCGCTCGAAATAGGCCAGGGCCTCCTCAGGGGTGCCCGCCTGCCACGATCCGACGACCTTCTCGCCATCGGCAGTACGCACGTACACGGTGCCCGTCTCGTCGACTCGGCCCCACGGGTCGCTGCTCACAGCGCCTCCTCCACCTGATGCCTGTGAGGGGTTCACCCCCTGGGCATCGTCCACAGTTTCCTGGGGCGGGCAGCGCCCGCCCTGCACAACGCCAACATAGGCGACCGCCGGGCCGGCTGTCCGCATCCCGCACGACGGAATTCGACGTACGGACGGCGGGCCGGCCGGTCCCGGGGCCGCGGGGGCCCGTCAGCTCTGGGTGACGGTGCCCTTCTCGATCTTCACCTCGTTCTTCGGGGGACCGTCCTGGCCGCCGTCGGCCGTACCGGCCTTGGCGATGTCCTCCAGGACCTTCAGGCCCGCCGCGTCGATCTTGCCGAAGGGGGTGTAGGACGGCGCCAGCGGGCTGTCCTTGTAGACGAGGAAGAACTGGCTGCCGCCCGAACCGGGCTGGCCGGTGTTGGCCATCGCGACCGTGCCCGCCGGGTAGACGACCTGGCCCTGCTCGTTCGCCTTGCCGAGCGAGTCGAGGTTCTCGTCGGGGATGGTGTAGCCGGGGCCGCCCATGCCGGTGCCCTCGGGGTCACCGCACTGGAGCACGAAGATCCCGCCGGCCGTCAGCCGGTGGCACTTCGTGTTGTCGAAGTAGCCCTTGTCCGCGAGGGACTTGAAGGAGTTCACGGTCTGCGGGGTCTTCGCCGCGTCCATCGTGAAGGTGATGTCGCCCGCGCTCGTCTTCAGGGCGAAGGTGTACTTCGCCTTCTGGTCGATCGCCATCTCCGGCGAGGGGGACTGCTTGGGCTTGGGCGACGCCGAGGACGACGGGTTCGCCGACGGGTCCGCCGCCTGGTCCTTCTTGTCCTTGTCGAAGACGCCGCCCACGATCAGGCCGACCAGCGTCGCGACCACCACGGCCACCGCCGCGCCGATCACGGCCGCGCGCCGACGGGCCTTCTGCCGGGCCTCGGCCCGCCGCTTCTGCTGGCGCTCGTACTTCTCCTTGGCGAGCTGTCGCCGCCGCTGATCGCTCGTGACCACCGGGTCGTCTCCTTGTGCGTGGTTGGTACTGCTGTCCGGGCTGGGATAGGCCGTACCGTATATGGGTTCGCTGTGTAATGAGGGGCGCCGGTAGGCTCTGAGCAGCAGCATTCCGATCTGCAGCCTCCCGCCGGACGACGATTGAGGACGAACGTGCTGATTGCCGGGTTCCCCGCAGGAGCTTGGGGGACCAACTGTTACGTGGTCGCCCCCGCCGCCGGTGAGGAGTGCGTCATCGTCGACCCGGGCCACCAGGCCGCCCAGGGTGTCGAGGAGACGCTGAAGAAGCACCGGCTCAAGCCCGTCGCGGTCGTGCTGACCCACGGCCACATCGATCATGTGGCCTCGGTGGTCCCGGTGTGCGGAGCACACGACGTACCGGCCTGGATCCACCCCGAGGACCGCTACATGATGAGCGACCCGGAGAAGGCCCTCGGCCGCTCCATCGGGATGCCCCTCATGGGCGAGCTGACCGTGGGAGAGCCGGACGACGTCCGCGAGCTGGCCGACGGCGCCGCCCTGAAGCTGGCCGGAATGGACTTCTCCGTGGCGCACGCGCCGGGGCATACCAAGGGGTCGGTGACCTTCCGGATGCCCGAGCTGGCCGACGTCCCGCCGGTCTTCTTCTCGGGCGACCTGCTCTTCGCCGGCTCCATCGGCCGCACCGACCTGCCCGGCGGCTCCCACGCCGAGATGCTCGCATCGCTGGGCCGCGTGTGCCTGCCGCTCGACGACTCCACCGTGGTGCTGTCCGGCCACGGTCCCCAGACCACCATCGGCCGCGAGCGCGCGACCAACCCGTTCCTGCGGGAGGTCGCCGCCGGCCTGGGAGCGAACCCCAGTGGTGCCGCGCCCGCTCCACGACGAGGAATGTGACGAGAGACCCGTGAGCACCTTCAAGGCCCCCAAGGGCACGTACGACCTGATCCCGCCGTACTCGGCCAAGTACCTGGCCGTGCGCGAGGCGATCTCCGGCCCGCTGCGCACGTCCGGCTACGGGTACGTCGAGACGCCGGGCTTCGAGGACGTGGACCTCTTCGCGCGCGGTGTCGGTGAGTCCACCGACATCGTGACGAAGGAGATGTACACCCTCACCACCAAGGGCGGCGCCAACCTCGCCCTGCGCCCGGAGGGCACCGCCTCCGTGCTGCGCGCGGCGCTGGAGGCCAACCTCCACAAGGCCGGCGGCCTGCCGGTCAAGCTCTGGTACTCCGGCTCGTACTACCGCTACGAGCGCCCGCAGAAGGGCCGCTACCGCCACTTCTCGCAGGTCGGTGCCGAGGCGATCGGCGCCGAGGACCCGGCCCTGGACGCCGAGCTGATCATCCTGGCCGACCAGGCGTACCGCACGCTCGGCCTGCGCAACTTCCGGATCCTCCTGAACTCGCTGGGCGACAAGGAGTGCCGCCCGGTGTACCGGGAGGCGCTGCAGGCCTTCCTGAGCGGGCTCGACCTGGACGAGGAGACCGTCCGCCGGGCCGAGATCAACCCGCTGCGCGTCCTCGACGACAAGCGGGCCGACGTCCAGAAGCAGCTCGTGGGCGCGCCCATGCTCCGCGACTACCTGTGCGACGCCTGCAAGGCGTACCACGAGGAGGTCCGTGAGCTGATCACGGCCGCCGGGGTGGTCTTCGAGGACGACGAGAAGCTGGTGCGCGGCCTGGACTACTACACCCGCACCACCTTCGAGTTCGTCCACGACGGTCTGGGCTCGCAGTCCGCGGTGGGCGGCGGCGGCCGGTACGACGGCCTGTCCGAGATGATCGGCGGACCGGCGCTGCCGTCGGTCGGCTGGGCGCTGGGCGTCGACCGTACGGTCCTGGCGCTGGAGGCCGAGGGCGTGGCACTGGACATCCCGGCCACGACGGACGTGTTCGCCGTGGCGATCGGAGCCGAGGCGCGGCGCCTTCTGTTCGGCGCGGTCACCGAGCTGCGCAAGGCCGGGGTGGCCGCGGACTTCAGCTACGGGGGCAAGGGCCTCAAGGGTGCGATGAAGGACGCCAACCGCTCGGGCGCGCGGTTCACCGTGGTCGCCGGCGAGCGCGATCTCGCCGAGGGCGTCGTGCAGCTGAAGGACATGGAGTCCGGCGACCAGGCGGCCGTGCCGGTCGCCGAACTGGTCGACACGGTCCGGGCGCGCCTGGCCTGACGCGGGCTGGGCCCGGTACGGCAGGGACGGGGCGGGGCCGGGGATGTTTCCCCGGCCCCGCCCTTTCACAGGTACATGCGGCACAATGGCCGGTGCTTGTTGACCTTGCAGATGCGGAGCGGGCGGTATGACGACACGAGCTACGGACACGGACACCGCCCCGAGGACGGCCGCCGGGGGAAGCCGGGCCCTGGCCCTGCTCCTGGTGATCACGGGAGCTGCGGGCCTGCTCGCCGCCTGGGTCATCACGATCGACAAGTTCAAGCTGCTGGAGGACCCGAACTTCACGCCGGGCTGCAGCCTGAACCCGATCGTCTCCTGCGGCAACATCATGAAGAGCGACCAGGCGTCCGTCTTCGGCTTCCCGAACCCGATGCTCGGACTGGTCTCCTACGGGATCGTGATCTGCGTCGGCATGAGCCTGCTGGCCGGGGCCCGGTTCCGCCCCTGGTACTGGCTGACGCTGAACGCCGGCATGCTCTTCGGCGTCGTCTTCTGCGCCTGGCTCATGTACCAGTCGCTCTACAGCATCAACTCGCTGTGCCTGTGGTGCTGCCTGGCCTGGGTCGCCACGATCTTCATGTTCTGGTACGTCACCGCCCACAACCTGCGCCAGGGGCTGCTGCCGGCTCCCGGCTGGCTCAAGGGCTTCGTCGACGAGTTCACCTGGGTCCTGCCGGTGCTGCACGTCGGGATCATCGGGATGCTCATCCTGACCCGCTGGTGGGACTTCTGGACCTCCTGACGGCGGCCGGCCTGTCAGTGGGCTCGCATAGGCTTCCGGTGTGGAACCAGACCTGTTCACCGCCGCTGCCGAGGACCGCCAGGAGAAGAACCCCGCGAGCTCGCCCCTCGCCGTCCGAATGCGCCCGCGCACCCTGGACGAGGTCGTCGGCCAGCAGCACCTGCTGAAGCCGGGCTCACCGCTGCGGCGGCTGGTCGGGGAAGGGGCCGGAGGCCCGGCCGGTGCCTCGTCGGTGATCCTGTGGGGCCCGCCCGGCACCGGGAAGACCACGCTGGCCTATGTGGTCAGCCAGGCCACGCAGAAGCGTTTCGTGGAGCTCTCCGCGATCACTGCGGGCGTCAAGGAAGTACGGGCCGTCATCGAGGGCGCACGGCGCGCGGCCGGCGGGTACGGCAAGGAGACCGTCCTGTTCCTCGACGAGATCCACCGCTTCAGTAAGGCGCAGCAGGACTCCCTGCTCCCGGCCGTCGAGAACCGCTGGGTGACGCTGATCGCGGCGACCACGGAGAACCCGTACTTCTCGATCATCTCCCCGCTGCTGTCGCGTTCGCTGCTGCTCACGCTGGAACCGCTGACGGACGAGGACCTGAGCGCCCTGATGCGGCGCGCGCTGACGGAGGAGCGGGGCCTGGGCGGCGCCGTGTCCCTGCCGGCCGACGCCGAGGCCCACCTGCTGAGGATCGCCGGCGGCGACGCCCGGCGGGCGCTCACGGCACTGGAGGCCGGCGCCGGGGCGGCCATCGCCAAGGGCGAGGAGGAGATCAGCCTCCAGACCGTGGAGGAGGCGGTCGACCGCGCCGCCGTCCGCTACGACCGGGACGGCGACCAGCACTACGACGTGGCGAGCGCGCTGATCAAGTCGATCCGCGGCTCGGACGTGGACGCGGCGCTGCACTATCTGGCACGGATGATCGAAGCGGGGGAGGACCCCCGGTTCATCGCGCGCCGCCTGATGATCTCGGCGAGCGAGGACATCGGCCTGGCGGACCCGGCGGCCCTGCCGCTCGCGGTGGCCGCTGCCCAGGCGGTCGCGATGATCGGCTTCCCGGAAGCCGCCCTGACCCTCTCGCACGTGACGATCGCGCTGGCGCTGGCCCCGAAGTCGAACACCGCCACGACCGCGATCGGCGCGGCGCTGGCCGACGTACGGGCCGGCCTGTCGGGCCCGGTCCCCCCGCACCTGCGCGACGGGCACTACAAGGGCGCGGCGAAGCTGGGGCACGCGCAGGGATACGTCTACCCGCACGACGTGCCCGGCGCGATCGCCGCGCAGCAGTACGCACCGGACGAGATCCACGGCAAGCGGTACTACGAGCCCACGCGCTACGGCGCGGAGGCCCGGTACGCGGACGTGGTGGAGAAGGTCCGGGAACGGCTGCGCGGAGCCTGAAGGTGCGCCGGCAGGCTGGGGGTGACGCAGCCGAATGGTCCTGCCGGATGGGTAGAGGGGCGCCGCCCGTGGAACGGATGGCAGCGGTCAAGCCCACTCCGCGCATCGAGGTGCACCATGAGCCCGACTCCGGCCGAGCCCCACCGCATCGGTACGAAGAAGACCGCCGCAGGCCAGAAGACCGCTGCAGGCAAGAAGACCGCCGCAGGCAAGAAGACCGCCGGGCGCAAGAGACCCGCCACCGGGGAGCCCGGCGGCGTCGTCGGATCCGGTGAGTACCGGTCCGGCCCCCTGGCCGGCACCGCGCTGGTGTCCGGCGAGACGTTCCGGGCCAAGGGCCTCCCGTACGCCGACGTGGACGGGATGGCGGTGTTCGAGGGCGACATCATCCTCGGCAGCGTGAATGAGCTGCGGGACCCGGCCGCGACGGACGCCCCGCTGCTCCACTCGGTGGGCATCACCGGCCCGCAGTTCCGCTGGCCGAACGCCACCGTTCCCTTCGAGATCGACCCCGCCCTGCCCAACCCGCAGCGCGTCACGGACGCGATCGCGCACTGGCAGGCCCACACCCGTATCCGGTTCGTCCCGCGAACGGCTTCCGACACGAATTTCGTGAGCTTCGTCCCGGGCGGCGGCTGCTCGTCGAACGTCGGCCGCCAGGGCGGCCGGCAGCTCGTCACCCTGGGCCCCCAGTGCTCCACCGGCAACGCCATTCACGAGATCGGCCACACGGTGGGCCTGTGGCACGAGCAGAGCCGCGAGGACCGCGACCAGTTCGTCGAGATCGTGTTCTCGAACATCGACCCGGCCATGCAGCACAACTTCCTCCGGCACGTCACCGACGGCGACGACCTCGGGCCCTACGACTACGGCTCGATCATGCACTACCAGCCCGGTGCGTTCGCCATCGACGACACCAAGCCGACCATCGTCGCGCGGCAGCCGCTGCCCCCGGGCGTGGTCATGGGACAGCGCAGCGGTCTGTCCCAGGGCGACATCGACGGAGTCCACGCGATGTACCCGGCGCCGTCCACCTTCAAGGAACCCGTCAAGGACCCCGTCTTCGACATGAAGGGCCCCGGCAAGGACCCGATCAAGGACCCCGTCCTCGACATCCCCAAGGCCCCTCCTCTGGACGGGCTGACCCAGCCGGTCGGTGCCCCCTTCGTCCTGGCCACTCCGCACCAGGCACCCGCCTTGACCGGCGGTCAGGGCGACGGGCTGGCCGAGCAGGTGCGCCAGCTCACCCAGCTCGTGGCCGCGCTCCAGCAGAGCGTGTCGGCCGCGGTGAACAACCAGAACAGTCTCGTGTCCCAGCTGGGAACGCTGTTCGCCGGTGGCGCCGGTCCCGCCCGATGATCCTGGTCGTCTCCTACGACGAGGACCACGCCCTCGGGGTCATCCGACGGCTGGAGTCGGACGGCCGCGAAGTGGTCCGCATCGACCTGGCCGACTTCCCCGCCCGCGGCGCGATCACCCTCGAGTACGCCGCGGGCGGGGCGCCGGTCCACACGCTGACCCCGCCCACCGGGCGCATCCGGCTCGACCGGTGCCGGGTCGCCTGGTGGCGGCGGGTGCGCCCGTTCACCGTCGACGGAGCGCTGGGCACGGCCCGGGACCGGCACTTCGCGGCCGGCGAGACGGGTCAGGCCCTGCACGGACTGTTCCACTCGCTCGGCTGTACCTGGGTCAACCCCCCCTCACTGGACGGGATGGCCCACCACAAGCCGTACCAGTGGGAGGTCGCGCGCCGCGTCGGTCTGACGCTGCCGCGCACCCTGGTCACCAACGAGCCGGAGCGGGCGCGCCGGTTCATCGAGGAGGTGGGCGTCGGACGGACCGTCTTCAAGGCCTTCGTCGCCGCCGCGGAAGACGCCTGGCGGGAGACCCGGCTCGTCCGCCGGGAGGACCTGGACCAGCTGGACTCCGTCCGCTACGCCCCGGTGATCTTCCAGGAGTTCGTGTCCGGAGCGGACCTGCGGGTGACCGTGGTCGGCGATCGCGTCTTCGCGGCCGAGATCGACGCCTCGGCCACGAGCTACCCGGTCGACATGCGGATGGTGGTCGGTGAGGCCGTGGTGCGGCCGGTGACGCTCCCCGCGTCACTCACCCGGACCCTCCTGCGCCTCATGCGCGGCCTCGGCCTGGTGTACGGGGCCGTGGACCTGCGCAGGCGCCCCGATGGGCAGTACGTGTTCTTCGAGGTCAATCCGGCGGGGCAGTGGCTCTTCGTAGAGGAGCGGACAGGGCTTCCGATCACACGCGAAGTCGCCGCGCTCCTGTCCCGGATCGACGACCAGGACCCGGCCGCGCCGTCGCGGCGGCTGGTGGCGGGCAGGACCGCATGACCGGCACCGTGCGGGGCTTCGTGACCATGCCCCCCGACGCGCCCTCGGCGGTGGCGGCTCGTCTCCTGGTGGAGGTCCGGAACGTCTCCCGCGCCGACGAGCCCTCCACCGTTGTGGGAGCGCAGGTCCAGACCGACGTCCCACTGGCGCCGGACGGCCGCGTCCCCTTCGGGGTGCAGGTGCCCGATCTCGATCCCACCGCCTCCTACGGACTGCGGATCCACGTCGACTTCTCCGGCACGGGCACCGTGGAACCGGGCGACTTGATCAATACCCAGTCCGTGCCCGTCGTCCCGGGTTCCGCGCAGGAACTGCTCGCCCCGGTGGCCTGCGTGTGAGGTGCGCGGCGCCCGACCGCCGGGTGCCCGCCCTCAGTGGCCCGCGGCCGAGAAGAGGGCGCGCATCGCGCGGCGTAGGCCGCAGATGTCGGTCACCGGCTCCGGGAAGTCGAAGCGGGCGTCGAAGGTGCCGGCGGCGCCGCCGGAGAAGCGCACGCGCAGGCCGAGCCGGTCCAGGGCGAGCGGGACGGCGGCCGGGCCCCCCGCCTCGCGGGAGCCGAGCAGGCCGCACAGCTCGCCGATCCGGTCGCCGTGGGCGGAGTGCAGGTGCTGGAGCAGCTCCGTCTCGTGCGCGACCATCGGGTCCGGCTGCGCCGCGGCCAGATCCTCGGGGGCGACGTGCTCGGCGCCCCACAGGTCGTCCACCGAGATCTCGCCGACCTCCAGGCGCAGCAGCATCCAGGCCGGCCGGCCGGAGTACCGGGCGGCGCGGGGGCCCTCGGGGAAGTCGGCCATCGCCAGCAGCTCACCCACCGGATGGCGCTCAGCGAGCAGGGTCGCGCAGGCCGCCCGGTCGGTCCCGCGCACCGGTGTCAGCCACCCGGCGAGCCAGGCGCGACCTCGGATACGATGGGGCACGGACACCGGCGCCACGTCCGTGATCTCGATCACGGCGGTGAGGTCGTCGTCCTGGGCGTGAGCGGCTGCCCTGGCAGCCGCGGATTCCCCGGAAACAAGGAGAATCACGTCCCCGTCCGGGGTGACGGTCCGTGCGGCCGGCATCCCCGTCCCGAACTCCGCCTGGTCATGAGCACCGAGCAGCGTGAGGGATACTGAGGCGTTGGACTCTACGAGGGTTCGTACGCGTTCGGCTCCGGTGAGCTGCCGAACGCCTTCCCTGGGACGCGGCTGACCTTGCTTATCGTCGTCGAAAGCAGATTCCGTTTCGTTGGAATCTGAACTTCGACGCGCACTGGGCAGGGGGATCCCATGTGGTCGAGACATTACGTCCTCCTCGCTAAGGTAAGCCTCACCTAACTTACATGGAGGTAGGTTCCACGTGAACCAGAAGCGACCCAAGGTCAAGAAGTCGCGTGCCCTCGGCATTGCGCTGACCCCGAAGGCCGTCAAGTACTTCGAGGCCCGCCCCTACCCGCCGGGCGAGCACGGCCGTGGCCGCAAGCAGAACTCGGACTACAAGGTTCGTCTGCTCGAGAAGCAGCGTCTGCGCGCCCAGTACGACATCTCTGAGCGCCAGATGGCTCGCGCCTACGACCGCGCGAAGAAGGCCGAAGGCAAGACGGGCGAGGCGCTCGTCGTCGAGCTCGAGCGTCGCCTCGACGCCCTGGTCCTGCGTTCGGGCATCGCCCGCACCATCTACCAGGCGCGCCAGATGGTCGTTCACGGCCACATCGAGGTCAACGGTGACAAGGTCGACAAGCCGTCGTTCCGTGTCCGCCCGGACGACGTCATCACCGTTCGCGAGCGCAGCCGCGAGAAGGTTCCGTTCCAGGTTGCCCGTGAGGGTGGCTACGCAGGCGAGGGCGAGACCCCGCGCTACCTGCAGGTCAACCTGAAGGCCCTGGCCTTCCGCCTGGACCGCGACCCGAACCGCAAGGAAATCCCGGTCATCTGCGACGAGCAGCTCGTCGTCGAGTACTACGCCCGCTGATGCAGGCCTAGTCTCACCGACTGGTCAACCCGCTGTCCCCTCCGGGGGGCGGCGGGTTTCCTGTATCCCCGGCCGTACCGGAATTCCGGTACGGCCGGGGATCCCTGGCGCGATAGGGTCGAAGGGCCATGCGCAGGCATCAGTACAGTCAGAAGTTCAGGTACAGACAGAGAGCGGTGTGACGTGTCCGGAGTAGAGGTGGCCGGGATCATCGTGGCCGTCTTCTGGGCCATCCTGATCTCCTTCCTCGCCGTGGTGCTGGCGAGGCTGGCCCAGGTACTCAGGGCGACCACCAAGCTGGTCGCCGACGTGACCGACCAGGCGGTGCCGCTGCTGGCCGACGCCTCCACCACCGTCCGCTCCGCGCGCACCCAGCTCGACCGGGTCGACGCCATCGCGAGCGACGTCCAGGAGGTCACGTCCAACGCCTCCGCGCTGTCCTCCACCGTGGCCTCCGCCTTCGGCGGCCCCCTGGTGAAGGTCGCGGCCTTCGGCTACGGCGTCCGCAAGGCGCTGGGCCGGACGGACGACGTGCCCGCGAAGAAGACCCGACGTACCGTGATCGTCGGCCGTACGGTGCCGGCGGCCCGGCGCCGGAAGCAGAAGGGCTGAGACCGCCATGTTCCGCCGAGCCTTCTGGTTCACCGCAGGCGCAGCCGCCGGCGTGTGGGCCACCACCAAGGTCAACCGCCAGCTCAAGAAGCTGACGCCGGAGAGCCTGGCAGCCCAGGCGGCCGACAAGGCCGTGGAGGCGGGACACCGTCTCAAGGACTTCGCCCTCGACGTCAAGGCGGGAATGACGCAGCGCGAGGACGAGCTGAACGATGCGCTGGGGCTGCGCCAGGACCCCGATCGGTCCGACAACGTCACCGCCCTTCCCGGGCCGCGGCGGCTGCGGGCCATCGAGAACGACAAGACGACCTACCGACCTAAGTTTTCGTACGACCGGAATGAGGACCACTGATGGAGTCGGCTGAAATTCGCCGCCGCTGGCTGAGCTTCTTCGAGGAGCGCGGTCACACCGTCGTCCCTTCGGCGTCGCTCATCGCGGACGACCCGACTCTGCTGCTGGTCAACGCGGGCATGGTCCCGTTCAAGCCGTACTTCCTCGGCGAGACCAAGCCCCCGGCCCCCCGGGCCACCAGCGTGCAGAAGTGCGTCCGTACGCCGGACATCGAAGAGGTCGGCAAGACCACCCGCCACGGCACGTTCTTCCAGATGTGCGGCAACTTCTCCTTCGGCGACTACTTCAAGGAAGGCGCCATCTCGTACGCCTGGGAGCTGCTGACCAGCTCCGTGGCGGACGGTGGCTACGGCCTTGAGCCCGAGAAGCTGTGGATCACGGTCTACCTCGACGACGACGAGGCCGAGCAGATCTGGCGCGAGAAGATCGGCGTCCCCGCCGAGCGCATCCAGCGCCTAGGCAAGAAGGACAACTTCTGGTCCATGGGCGTCCCGGGTCCCTGCGGCCCCTGCTCGGAGATCAACTACGACCGCGGTCCCGAGTTCGGCGTCGAGGGCGGCCCGGCCGTCAACGACGAGCGCTACGTGGAGATCTGGAACCTGGTCTTCATGCAGTACGAGCGCGGCGCCGGCGACGGGAAGGAGGACTTCCCGATCCTCGGCGACCTGCCGTCGAAGAACATCGACACCGGCCTCGGCCTCGAACGCCTCGCGATGATCCTGCAGGGCGTGCAGAACATGTACGAGACCGACACCCTGCGCGTGGTCATGGACAAGGCCACCGAGCTGACCGGCGTGCAGTACGGCGCCGCCCAGTCGACCGACGTGTCGATGCGCGTGGTCGCCGACCACATCCGCACCTCCGTCATGCTCATCGGCGACGGCGTCACCCCCGGCAACGAGGGCCGCGGCTACGTGCTGCGCCGCATCATGCGCCGCGCCATCCGCAACATGCGCCTCATGGGTGCCACGGGTCCGGTCGTGCAGGACCTCGTCGACGTCGTGATCAACACGATGGGGCAGCAGTACCCGGAACTCGTCACCGACCGCAAGCGCATCGAGACCGTCGCGCTCGCCGAAGAGGCCGCCTTCCTCAAGGCCGTCAAGGGTGGCACGAACATCCTCGACACCGCCGTGACCGAGACCAAGGCCGCCGGCGGCACCGTCCTCTCCGGTGACAAGGCGTTCCTGCTCCACGACACCTGGGGCTTCCCGATCGACCTCACCCTGGAGATGGCCGCCGAGCAGGGCCTCTCCGTGGACGAGTCCGGTTTCCGCCGGCTCATGCAGGAGCAGCGCGACCGCGCCAAGGCCGACGCCAAGGCCAAGAAGACCGGCCACGCGGACATGTCCGCGTACCGGGAGATCGCCGACGGCTCCGGCGCCACCGAGTTCACCGGCTACGCCACGACCCAGGGCGAGTCCACCATCGTCGGCCTGCTGGTCAACGGCGTCTCCGCGCCCGCCGCCTCCGAGGGCGACGAGGTCGAGGTCGTCCTCGACCGCACCCCCTTCTACGCCGAGGGCGGCGGCCAGCTCGCCGACCAGGGCCGCATCAAGCTCGACTCCGGCGCCGTCATCGTCGTCCGCGACGTGCAGCAGCCGGTCCCGGGCGTCTCCGTGCACAAGGGCTCCGTCCAGGTCGGCGAGGTGACGGTGGGCGCCTCCGCGTACGCCGCCATCGACGTCCACCGCCGCCGGGCCATCGCCCGTGCCCACTCGGCCACGCACCTGACCCACCAGGCGCTGCGCGACGCCCTCGGCCCGACGGCCGCCCAGGCCGGCTCCGAGAACAGCCCCGGCCGCTTCCGCTTCGACTTCGGCTCGCCGAACGCCGTCCCCGGCTCGGTCCTCACCGACGTCGAGCAGAAGATCAACGACGTGCTCTCCCGTGAGCTCGACGTCACCGCCGAGATCATGAGCATCGACGAGGCGAAGAAGCAGGGCGCCATCGCCGAATTCGGCGAGAAGTACGGCGAGCGCGTGCGCGTCGTGACCATCGGGGACTTCTCCAAGGAACTGTGCGGCGGCACGCACGTCGGCAACACCGCCCAGCTGGGTCTGGTGAAGCTGCTCGGCGAGTCCTCCATCGGCTCGGGCGTACGCCGTGTCGAGGCGCTCGTCGGCGTGGACGCCTACAACTTCCTGGCCAAGGAGCACACGGTCGTCGCCCAGCTCCAGGAGCTAGTCAAGGGCCGTCCCGAGGAGCTGCCGGAGAAGATCGCCTCCATGCTCGGCAAGCTGAAGGACGCCGAGAAGGAGATCGAGAAGTTCCGCGCGGAGAAGGTCCTCCAGGCCGCCGCCGGTCTCGCCGCCAACGCGCAGGACATCCACGGCGTCGCCCTCGTCGTCGGCCAGGTGCCGGACGGCACCGGCGCCGACGACCTGCGCAAGCTGGTCCTCGACGTCCGCGGCCGCATCCAGGGCGACCGCCCGGCCGTCGTCGCCCTGTTCACCGTGGCGGGCGGCCGTCCGCTGACCGTCATCGCCACCAACGAGGCCGCCCGCGAGCGCGGTCTCAAGGCCGGCGACCTGGTCCGTACGGCCGCCAAGACCCTCGGGGGCGGCGGTGGCGGCAAGCCGGACGTCGCCCAGGGCGGTGGCCAGAACCCGGCCGCCATCCCCGAGGCCATCGCCGCGGTCGAGCGTCTCGTCGTCGAGACGGCCTGACGATGACGCTGCGCCGTGGCCGCCGGCTGGCCATCGATGTCGGTGACGCCCGGATCGGGGTCGCCTCGTGCGACCCCGATGGGGTGTTGGCCACACCGGTGGAGACCGTCCCGGGCCGGGACATTCCCTTCGCCCACCGGCGGCTGCGGCAGCTCGTCGAGGAGTACGAGCCCCTGGAAGTCGTGGTCGGCCTGCCCCGTTCGCTCAGCGGACGGGAGGGGCCGGCCGCGGTGAAGGTGCGCGCCTTCGCGAACGAACTCGCCAAGGGCATCAAGCCGGTGACGGTCCGTCTGGTGGACGAGCGGATGACCACGGTCACCGCCGCCCAGGGCCTGCGGGCCTCGGGAAAGAACGCAAAGAAGGGCCGTGCGGTCATCGACCAGGCGGCCGCTGTGGTGATCCTTCAGAACGCTCTTGAGACCGAACGGGTATCAGGTAATCCGCCCGGTGAGTGCGTCGAAGTGGTTGTCTGATCGCGATACGGTAACGTTCCGCGCGATGAGACGGCATTCGAACAGCCGTCGCCCACCGTCAATGAGGCGGACCCGGGTGCCACGGATGACGGAATCCGTGGCCTCCGTCTCGCGGCTCTAGGGGACCGATGACTGAGTATGGCCGGGGCCGTGGCCCCGAACCGTGGCACCCCGAGGACCCCCTGTACGGGGACCAGGGGTGGACCGGGCACCAGACCCAGCAGGGCCAGGCGCCCTACGGTGGTGCCCCGCAGCAGGAGTACCCGCAGGAGCCGCAGCAGCAGTACCAGCAGCAGTATCCGCAGCAGCAGTACGCGGAGTACCCGCAGCAGCCGTACCCGCAGCAGCAGTACCCCGAGTACCAGCAGCCGCAGCAGTACGCCGAGCAGCAGCCGGCCTACGCCCCGCAGCAGCACCAGCAGCCGGTGTACGACACCGAGGGCTGGGACACCGGCCAGGTCCCGTACATGGCCGCGGTGCAGGCCGACCCCTACGTGGGCGCGGAGCCCTACGCCCAGCAGCCCGTTCCGGGCTACCCGGGCGAGGCCCCCGACCTCTACGCCACGGCCGAGGCCTACCCGCCGCCGCGGCCCCCCGGCCAGCGCCACCTGGAACCGGAACCGGTCGAGCAGGAGGAAGAGGAGGCCGAGAGCGGCTTCCTCGCCGGCGGCGGCGGCCGTGACGGCGATGACGACGGTGGCGACCCGGCCGGCGGTGGCCGCCGGGGCGGCCGTTCGAAGGGCGGCAAGGCCAAGCAGCGCAGCGGCGCCGCCTGCCTGATCGCCACGCTCGTGATCGTGGGCGTCCTCGGCGGTGGCGGCTACTACGGCTACACCTACATCAAGGCCCGGTTCGGCGCGCCCGAGGACTACGCGGGCGAAGGCACCGGCGAGTCGATCGACGTCGAGATCCCCAAGGGTTCGGGTCTCCTCCAGATGGGCGTCATCCTCAAGAAGGCCGGCGTCGTCGCCAGCGCCCAGGCGTTCGCCGACGCGGCCGCCAAGCTCCCCCCGGGCAAGGCCATCCAGGCGGGCGTCTACCCGCTGAAGAAGAAGATGTCCGCCGCGGCGGTCGTCGAGGTGATGAGCGACCCGTCGAAGCTGAACGTGGTCACGGTCGCCGAGGGCAAGCGCAACGCCGAGGTCTACAAGCTGATCGACGCGAAGCTGGGCAAGCCCGAGGGCACCACCAACGAGATCGCCCGGCGCGAGGCCAAGAACATGGGCCTGCCGGCCTGGGCCGCCAACCCGAAGGCGATCGACCCGCTGGAAGGTTTCCTGTACCCGGCGCGCTACGACCTCAGCAGCGACACCACCCCGGAGTCCCTGCTCAAGCAGATGGTCAAGAACGCGACCGACAAGTACGGGGAGATGGGCATCGAGGCCAAGGCGAAGGAGCTCGGTCTGGAGAACCCGCTCCAGGTCGTCACCGTGGCCAGCCTCGTCAACGCCGAGGGCAAGAACCACGACGACTTCCGGAAGATGGCGGAGGTGGTCTACAACCGCCTCAAGAAGACCAACGACGTCACCAACCAGAAGCTGGAATTCGACTCGACGTACAACTACATCAAGGGCAAGAGCGACATCAACTTCTCGCTCAAGGAAGCACGGGCGTTCGAGCACCCCTACAACACGCACAACGTCAAGGGGCTGCCGCCCGGCCCGATCGGGAACCCGGGCGCGGACGCGCTGAACGCTACGCTCAACCCCGATCATGGTGGCTGGATGTTCTTCGTGTCGGTCGACGGCGACAAGACGACCTTCACCAAGACCTACGAGGAGCACCAGAAGCTGGCCGACGAGTTCCTCGCGCGGCAGAAGCAGAAGAACGGCGGGTAGCAGGACATGTCACGGATACGGGCCGCGGTGCTGGGTTCGCCCATCGAGCACTCCCTCTCGCCGGTGCTGCACCGCGCCGCCTACCAGGAGCTCGGCCTCGACGACTGGTCGTACGACCGCTTCGAGATCGACGAGGCCGCGCTCCCGGGGTTCGTCGCCGGCCTCGGCCCCGAGTGGGCCGGGCTGTCGCTGACCATGCCGCTGAAGCGGGCGGTCATCCCGCTGCTGGACGCGATCAGCGACACGGCCGCCGCCGTCGAGGCCGTCAACACGGTCGTCCTCACCGAGGACGGCCGCCGCCTCGGCGACAACACCGATATCCCGGGCATCGTCGCCGCGCTCCACGAGCGCGGCGTCGAGAAGGTGCCGTCCGCCGCCGTCCTCGGCGCCGGAGCCACCGCGTCCTCGGCGCTCGCCGCGCTCTCGCGGATCTGCTCCGGCGAGGTCACCGCGTACGTCCGCTCGCGCGCCCGCGGCGACGAGATGCGCCAGTGGGGCGAGCGGCTCGGCGTCCCCGTCCGTACGGCCGACTGGTCCGAGGCGGCCGAGGCGCTGGCCGCTCCGCTCGTGATCGCGACCACCCCGGCCGGTGCGACCGACTCCCTGGCCGCGTCCGTCCCGGCCGCGGCGGGGACCCTCTTCGACGTCCTCTACGACCCCTGGCCGACGCCGCTGGCCGCGGCCTGGTCGCGCCAGGGCGGCAAGGTCGTCGGCGGGGTGGACCTCCTGGTCCACCAGGCGGTGCTCCAGGTGGAGCGGATGACGGGCCGCACGCCCGGCCCGCTGGCCGCCATGAGGGCCGCCGGGGAACGGGCGCTCGCAGCCCGTTAGGCTTTCCACCTGCGTCTTTTCAACGGGGGTGGCATGAACGAGTCAGGCACGGATCACATCCTCGCGTCGAAGTGGGACCTTCCCTTCCTCGCCTTCTCCCTGCTCAGAGTGGCTTTCGGCGGGCTGCCGTTCTGGGTCAAGGCGGTCCTCCTCGGACTCGTCGGTTCCGTCGTCGCGTGGACGGCGTTCACGTGGCTGCGCGACCGCGGCCGGAGGGTCACCTGATGGACAGGGCGTCCGATAGCTGGACCGGGGCCCGGTAAACCCCTGCGGACGTGGGAGGATCGGGTCAGGCGGGTCCGGGCCGCGCACCCGATCGCGCCGTGGCTTTGGCAGGCGCGAGCATGAGGAGCATCGTTGAGCAGGTTGCGTTGGCTGACCGCCGGGGAGTCGCACGGACCGGCACTGGTGGCGACGCTGGAGGGGCTTCCCGCCGGCGTCCCGGTCACCACCGAGCTGGTGGCCGACCACTTGGCCCGGCGCCGGCTCGGCTATGGCCGCGGGGCCCGGATGAAGTTCGAGCAGGACGAGATCACCTTCCTGGGCGGCGTCCGGCACGGGCTGTCGCTGGGTTCCCCGGTGGCGGTCATGGTCGGCAACAGCGAATGGCCCAAGTGGGAGACCGTCATGTCGGCCGACCCCGTCGATCCCTCGCTGCTCAAGGACACCGGCCGCAACGCGCCGCTGACCCGTCCGCGGCCGGGCCACGCCGACCTCGCCGGGATGCAGAAGTACGGCTTCGACGAGGCCCGGCCGATCCTGGAGCGCGCCAGCGCCCGTGAGACCGCCGCCCGCGTCGCCCTCGGCGCGATCGCCCGGTCCTTCCTCAAGGAGGTCGCCGGCATCGAGATCGTCTCGCACGTGGTGGAACTGGCCGCGGCCAAGGCCCCGTACGGCGTCTACCCGACCCCCGCCGACGTCGACAGGCTCGACGCCGACCCGGTGCGCTGCCTCGACGCCGACGCCAGCAAGGCGATGGTCGCCGAGATCGACCAGGCCCACAAGGACGGCGACACCCTCGGCGGCGTCGTCGAGGTGCTGGCGTACGGCGTCCCCGTCGGCCTCGGCTCGCACGTCCACTGGGACCGGCGCCTGGACGCCCGTCTCGCGGCCGCGCTCATGGGCATCCAGGCCATCAAGGGCGTCGAGGTCGGCGACGGCTTCGAGCTCGCCCGCGTGCCCGGCTCCAAGGCGCACGACGAGATCGTCTCCACCCCCGAGGGCCTCAAGCGCACCTCCGGCCGCGCCGGCGGCACCGAGGGCGGTCTGACCACCGGCGAACTGCTGCGCGTACGGGCCGCGATGAAGCCCATCGCGACCGTTCCGCGCGCGCTGGCGACCGTCGACGTCGCCACCGGTGAGGCGACGGTGGCCCACCACCAGCGCTCCGACGTGTGCGCCGTGCCGGCCGCGGGCATCGTCGCCGAGGCCATGGTCGCCCTGGTGCTGGCCGACGCCGTCGTCGAGAAGTTCGGCGGCGACTCCGTCCCCGAGACCCGCCGCAACGTCCAGTCGTACCTCGACCACCTGCAGATCCGGTGACCGGCGGACCCCGGGTCGTCCTCGTCGGCCCCATGGGCTCCGGCAAGTCCACCGTGGGCGCGCTGCTCGCCGAACGGCTCGGCGTGCCCTACCGGGACACCGACGCCGACATCGTCGCGGCCGAGGGCCGCGAGATCTCCGACCTCTTCGTCGACGAGGGCGAGCCGTACTTCCGTGAGCTGGAGCGCCGTGCGGTGGCCGCCGCCGTCGCCGAGCACACCGGAGTCCTCGCCCTCGGCGGCGGCGCCGTCCTCGACGAGGGCACGCGCAAGCTGCTGACCGGCCTGCCCGTCGCCTATCTGTCGATGGACGTCGAGGAAGCCGTACGGCGCGTGGGCCTCGGCGCCGCGCGCCCGCTGCTCGCCGTCAACCCGCGCCGCCAGTGGCGCGAGCTGATGGACGCCCGGCGCCCCCTGTACACCGAAGTCGCGCGCGTCGTCGTGGCAACCGACGACCGCACCCCCGAAGAGGTCGCCCAGGCGGTCCTCGACGCTCTGGAGTTGAAGGACGTATGACGGACCAGGTGACGCGGATCCAGGTCGGCGCGAGCGCCGGGCACGACGCGTACGAGGTGCTGGTCGGACACCAGCTGCTCGGCGAGCTCGGCACCCTGATCGGCACGAAGGCCCAGCGGGTCGCCGTGATCCACCCCGAGGCGCTGGCCTCGACCGGTGAGGCACTGCGCGACGACCTCGCCGAGCAGGGCTACGAGGCGGTCGCCATCCAGGTGCCGAACGCCGAGGAGGCCAAGACCGTCGAGGTGGCGGCGTACTGCTGGAAGGCGCTCGGGCAGTCCGGCTTCACCCGCACCGACGTGATCGTCGGCGTCGGCGGGGGAGCCACCACCGACCTCGCGGGCTTCGTGGCGGCCACCTGGCTGCGCGGGGTGCGCTGGGTCGCCGTACCGACCACCGTCCTCGCGATGGTGGACGCCGCGGTCGGCGGCAAGACCGGCATCAACACCGCCGAGGGCAAGAACCTGGTGGGCGCCTTCCACCCGCCGGCCGGTGTGCTGTGCGACCTGGCGGCGCTGGACTCGCTGCCGGTCAACGACTACGTCAGCGGCCTCGCCGAGATCATCAAGGCCGGATTCATCTCCGACCCGGTGATCCTCGACCTGATCGAGGAGGACCCGCAGGCGGCCCGTACGCCCGCCGGCCCGCACACCGCCGAGCTCATCGTGCGCTCCATCCAGGTCAAGGCCGACGTGGTCTCCAGCGACCTCAAGGAGTCGGGACTGCGCGAGATCCTCAACTACGGGCACACCCTCGCGCACGCCATCGAGAAGAACGAGCGCTACAAGTGGCGTCACGGCGCCGCCGTGTCGGTCGGCATGGTCTTCGCGGCCGAGCTCGGCCGCCTCGCGGGCCGCCTGGACGACGCGACGGCCGACCGGCACAAGGCGGTGCTCGCCTCGGTGGGGCTGCCCCTGACCTACCGCGGCGACCAGTGGCCCAAGCTGCTCCAGACCATGCAGGTCGACAAGAAGTCCCGCGGCAACCTGCTGCGCTTCATCGTCCTCGACGGGCTGGCCAAGCCGACGGTCCTGGAGGGGCCCGACCCGGCGCACCTGGTGGCCGCGTACGGCGAGGTGTCGGCGTGAGCCGGCGCGTCCTCGTACTGAACGGCCCCAATCTGGGACGGCTCGGCTCGCGCGAGCCCGACGTGTACGGGGCCACCTCGTACGCGGGACTGGTGGAGAGCTGCCGCTCGCTGGGCGGGGAGCTCGGCTTCGACGTCGAGGTCCGCGAGACCAACGACGAGGGCGAGCTGGTGCGCTGGCTGCACGAGGCGGCCGACGGGAAGATCCCCGTGGTCATCAACCCCGGGGCCTTCACCCACTACTCGTACGCCATGCGGGACGCGGCGGCGCAGCGCACCGCGCCGCTGATCGAGGTGCACATCTCGAACCCGTACGCCCGCGAGGAGTTCCGGCACACCTCGGTCATCGCGGCCGTGGCGACCGGGACGGTGGCGGGTTTCGGCATCGGTTCGTACAGGCTGGCGCTGCGGGCACTGGCGGACGAGATCGCCGCCTGACACCCTGCGTGTCGGTGCCGGTGAACGCTCTGACCTCCGCGGTCATATAACGTTCTCGCATCAGTCGCCGGAACGAGACGGAGTGGCGCGGATGCAGCACGGAGTGGGGGGCTGGGGTCCGGCGGGACAGCACCCGGCGGCGCCCCCGCAGCCGCCGATACCCCCGGCGCAGGGCTGGCCGGGCGCGCAGCAGCTGCCCCAGCCCCAGCCCCAGCCCCAGCACCCGCAGGGTCCGCCCGCGTATCCCGCGCACCCGGTGCCCCCCGTGCCCGCGGTGCCGGAGGCCACCGGGCACATCCCGCTGCCGCCCGCGGTGGCGGGAACCGGCGGGGCCGTGCTGGCCGTGCTGCTGATCGGCCCGGCCGGCGCCGGCAAGACCACCGTCGCCCGGCACTGGGCCAGCACCCGGCCGGTGGCGACCGCCCACATCAGCCTGGACGACGTACGGGAGTGGGTCTGCGCCGGCTTCGCGGACCCGCAGGCGGGCTGGAACGAGCACTCCGAGGCCCAGTACCGCCTCGCCCGCCGCACCTGCGGCTTCGCCGCCCGCAACTACCTGGCGAACGGGATCTCCTGCATCCTCGACGACGCCGTCTTCCCCGACCGGCCCGTGGTGGGCCTCGGCGGCTGGAGGCGGCACGTCGGCCCCGCGCTGCTGCCGGTGGTGCTGCTGCCCGGCCTGGAGATCGTCCTGGAGCGGAACGCGGCCCGCTCCGGCAACCGCCGGCTCTCCGACGAGGAGGTCGCGCGGATCCACGGCCGGATGGCCGGCTGGTACGGCTCGGGCCTGCCGATCATCGACAACTCCCAGCTCGACGTCGAGGGCACGGCCCGCGCCCTCGACGAAGCCCTGGCGCGCGCGCTGGCCTGAGGGGGCTTCCCGCCGAGCGGGGCCGGACCGCCCGTCGCCGGGCGCCGGGGCGCGGCCGCGGCGCGCGAGGCGCGCATACGGACGCGCTCACCAGGCCGGGAGGCGCGAGCGCTCGTACGCTCGAAGACATGTCAGACGTGTACGCCGCCCGCCGGGGCCTGCTTCGCGACCGCTGCGCCGCTGCGGGGAACGCCGCCGCACTGATCACGCGTCCGGCCAACGTCCGCTACCTCTCCGGGGCTTCCCCGCAAGGCGCCGTCCTGCTCGTCGGACCCACCGAGGACGTGATGTTCTGTGCGGGCCCGCCCACCGGAGAGGCCGACGAGGGCCGCCTCGACGACCGGCTCAGAGTGTCCGTACTGTCGGGCCCCGGCGGGGACCCGGCCGTCGCGGCCGCCGATATGGCCGCCGCCGTACGCGCGGACTCGCTCGCGGTGGAGGAGCACCACCTCACCGTCGCCCGGCACCGCGCCCTGCGCTCCGTGGCGCCCAAGCTGCGGCTCGCCGACCTCGCCAACGCCGTGGAGCAGCAGCGCCTCGTCAAGGACGAGGAGGAGATCGCCTGCCTGCGGATCGCCGCGGAGATCGCCGACCAGGCCCTCGGCGAGCTGCTGGAGTCCATCCTCGTGGGACGCACCGAACGCCACCTCGCGCTGGAGCTGGAGCGGCGGCTCGTCGACCACGGGGCGGACGGGCCCGCCTTCCCGACCTCCGTCGGCACCGGCCCGCACTCCGGCCGCTCCCGGCACCGGCCCTCCGACCGCAGGGTGGAGGAGGGCGACTTCCTCTCCGTGTGCCTCGGCGCCAACTACCGCGGCTACCGGTGCGAGATCGGCCGGACCTTCGTGATCGGCACCACCCCGGCGGACTGGCAGATCCAGCTGTACGACCTCGTCTTCACCGCCCAGCGGGCCGGGCGCGAGGCGCTGCTGCCCGGGGCCGCGTACCGCGACGTGGACCACGCGGCACGCTCCGTACTGGACTCCGCGGGCCACGGGGAGGCCGTCGCCGCGTCCACCGGACACGGGGTCGGCCTCGAAATCGACGAGGACCCGCAGCTTGCACCTACGGCCATGGGTAAACTGGACGCTTGCGTGCCGGTCACCGTCGAACCGGGGGTTCACCTCCCGGGCCGGGGAGGTGTCCGGATCGATGACACGCTCGTCGTGCGCCCCGAGGCGGACGGCGGTCCCGAGCTACTCACCATTACGACCAAGGAGCTGCTCGCGCTCTAGCCCGCCGCGGCGGGCCGTGCGCGCATCCGTGGTCTTCCAGTGCAGGAGATTCCGCAACCGTGGCTTCCACGAACGACCTCAAGAACGGCATGGTGCTCAAGCTCGACGGTGACCAGCTCTGGTCCGTCGTCGAGTTCCAGCACGTCAAGCCCGGCAAGGGCCCGGCCTTCGTGCGCACCAAGCTCAAGCACGTGCTCTCCGGCAAGGTCGTCGACAAGACGTTCAACGCCGGCACGAAGGTCGAGACGGCCACCATCGACCGCCGTGACATGCAGTTCTCTTACATGGACGGCGAGTACTTCGTCTTCATGGACATGACCACCTTCGACCAGCTGATGGTCGACAAGAAGGCTGTCGGCGACGCCGCCAACTTCCTGATCGAGGGCTTCACCGCCTCCGTCGCCCAGCACGAGGGCGAGGTGCTCTACGTCGAGCTCCCGGCCGCGGTCGAGCTCAAGATCGAGCACACCGACCCGGGCGTCCAGGGCGACCGCTCCACCGGTGGCACCAAGCCCGCCACCCTGGAGACCGGCTACGAGATCCAGGTCCCGCTCTTCGTCACCACCGGCGAGACGGTCAAGGTCGACACCCGCACCAGCGACTACCTCGGCCGGAAGAGCAACTAACCCGTGGCTGCTCGGAGCAATGCGCGCAAGCGCGCCTTCCAGATCCTCTTCGAGGCGGACCAGCGGGGGGTGTCCGTACGCGAGGTCCTCGCGGACTGGATCCGCCACGCGCGGTCGGACGACCGGCAGCCGCCGGTCAGCGCCTTCACGATGGATCTCGTCGAGGGTTACGCCGACAAGGTGAACCGCATCGACGACCTGATCGTCACCTACGCCGTGGACTGGGAACTCGACCGCATGCCGGTCGTGGACCGCAACATCCTGCGGCTCGGTGCCTACGAGCTGATCTGGGTGGACGACACCCCGGACGCCGTGGCCATCGACGAGGCCGTCCAGCTGGCCAAGGAGTTCTCCACGGACGAGTCCCCCTCGTTCGTGAACGGGCTGCTCGCCCGTTTCAAGGACCTGAAGCCGAGCCTGCGCCGCAGCGAGAGCTGACCGCACGGCGCCACGGCACGGACCGGCACCGCCATACGGAAGGGCCCGCAGCGTGCGCGTTGCGGGCCCTTCCGTATGGGGCGGTGAGGGCGCGGGCGTGCGGCGCGGCATGCTGCGCGGACATGCGAAAACCGGCGGCTGCCGGACCCTGGGAAGGTCCGGCACCCGCCGGTAAACGTTTCTGCTGTGACGGCCGGGGACTACGGGACTAGACGTCCTCGTGAGCCACCGCACGACGGGCGTCCGCGTCCAGCACGCCCCAGCTGATCAGCTGTTCGGTCAGGACCGAGGGGGACTGGTCGTAGATGACGGCCAGGGTGCGCAGGTCGTCCTGGCGGATCGACAGCACCTTGCCGTTGTAGTCGCCCCGCTGGCTCTGGATGGTCGCCGCGTAACGCTGCAGCGGGCCCGCCTTCTCGGCGGGGACGCCCGCCAGGCGCTCCAGGTCCAGGCGCAGCTTCGGCGGCGGCTCGGCCGCCCCGCCGGGAGTCGTGCCCGGCAGCAGTTCCTGCACCGGCACCCCGTAGAAGTCCGCCAGTTCGGCAAGGCGCTGGACGGTCACGGCGCGGTCCCCGCGCTCGTAGGAACCGACCACCACGGCCTTCCACCGGCCCTGGGACTTCTCCTCGACACCGTGGAGGGAGAGGCCCTGCTGGGTGCGGATGGCGCGGAGCTTGGCCCCGAGCTGTTTGGCGTATTCGCTGGACATAACGCTCCCGGACGCTGTGACGACATGACCACGTGCGGCTCTGCCGCGCGGCTGGTAACTCACTGTGAGGTTACGCAGCGTTACTTGGATGCGTCAAGCCGAATGACCTCTCCCGCCCCTTCGGAGGGAGTCCCAGCAGCCCCGTGAGGGCCCCCGCGCACCGGGCCGGTGCCCGGCCACCGTCCGCCTCCTGGTACGGTGTGAGGCGTACATCAGACGTCCTTTAAGGTCCGTCCCGTGAGGCGGAGAAGGAGGTCCTTTTCATGGACACCCAGCAGCACACCGATGCCATGCGCCCCGTGCTCGAAGCGCAGGACATCGCGCGGGTCCTGACCCGCATCGCCCACGAGATCGTCGAACGCGCCAAGGGCGCCGACGACGTGGTGCTCCTCGGCATTCCCACCCGCGGTGTGTACCTCGCCCGCCGGCTGGCCGCCAAGCTCGAAGAGATCACCGGTACGAAGATCCCGGTCGGCTCCCTCGACATCACCATGTACCGCGACGACCTGCGGATGAAGCCCGCCCGCGCGATCGGCCGCACCGAGATCCCCGGCGACGACATCGACGGACGCCTCGTCGTCCTCGTCGACGACGTGCTCTTCTCCGGCCGCACGATCCGCGCCGCCCTCGACGCCCTCGGCGACCTCGGCCGCCCCCGCGCCGTGCAGCTCGCGGTCCTCGTCGACCGCGGCCACCGCGAACTGCCGATCCGCGCGGACTACGTCGGCAAGAACCTCCCCACGTCGCTTCGGGAGACCGTCAAGGTCCAGCTCCAGGAGGAGGACGGCCGTGACGCCGTACTGCTCGGCCAGCGGACCGCCCCGGCAGCAGGGCAGTAGCCCCTCCGCGTGCGGACCCGCCTCCCGGGTCCGCGCCGGGCTCCGCCCTGCCCTGCCCGCCGACCGCACCCCTGCCCGTCAGTCCGCCCGCCTGCCCTCCCGAACCACGGAGCCATCCAGATGAAGCGCCACCTCATCTCGGCCGCCGATCTCACGCGCGACGACGCCGTCCTGATCCTCGACACCGCCGAGGAGATGGCCCGCGTCGCGGACCGGCCGATCAAGAAGCTGCCCACGCTGCGCGGCCTCACCGTCGTCAACCTCTTCTTCGAGGACTCGACCCGCACCCGGATCTCCTTCGAGGCGGCCGCCAAGCGGCTCTCCGCCGACGTCATCAACTTCTCCGCCAAGGGTTCCTCGGTTTCCAAAGGCGAATCCCTGAAGGACACCGCGCTGACCCTGGAGGCCATGGGCGCCGACGCGGTCGTCATCCGCCACCACGCCTCCGGCGCCCCCTACCGGCTCGCGACCTCCGGCTGGATCGACTCCGCCGTGGTCAACGCCGGCGACGGCACCCACGAGCACCCCACCCAGGCCCTGCTGGACGCCTTCACCATGCGCCGCCGCCTGGTCGGCCGCGACGCCGGCCTCGGCAAGGACCTCGCCGGCCGCCGGATCACCATCGTCGGCGACGTCCTGCACAGCCGCGTGGCCCGCTCCAACGTCCACCTGCTGCACACCCTCGGCGCCGAGGTCACCCTGGTGGCCCCGCCCACACTGGTCCCGATCGGTGTCGAGACCTGGCCGTGCGAGGTCTCGTACAGCCTGGACGACGTGCTGCCGAAATCCGATGCGGTGATGATGCTGCGTGTGCAGCGCGAACGCATGAACGCCGCCTTCTTCCCGACCGAGCGCGAGTACTCCCGCCGGTACGGCCTCGACGGCGACCGCATGGCGAAGATGCCCGAGCACGCCATCGTGATGCACCCCGGCCCGATGAACCGCGGCATGGAGATCACCGCCGCGGTCGCCGACTCCGACCGCTGCACGGCCGTCGAGCAGGTCGCCAACGGCGTCTCCACCCGGATGGCCGTCCTGTACCTGCTGCTCGGAGGCTCCGAGCCCGCCGTCACCACCACCCCCGCCGCCACGCGCACCGAGGAGAACAAGTAACCATGAGCAAGATCCTTATCCGTGGCGCGAAGGTACTCGGCGGCGAGGCGCAGGACGTCCTGATCGACGGCGAGACCATCGCCGCCACCGCCCGGCAGGGCGAAATCGACTGGAGCGGGCTGAACCTGTCCGCCGAGGACTGCCAGGTCATCGAGGCCGAGGGCCAGGTCCTCCTCCCCGGCCTCGTCGACCTGCACACCCACCTGCGCGAGCCCGGCCGTGAGGACAGCGAGACCGTCCTCACCGGCACCCGCGCCGCCGCCTCCGGCGGCTACACCGCCGTCTTCGCCATGGCGAACACCTTCCCCGTCGCCGACACCGCCGGTGTCGTCGAGCAGGTCTGGCGCCTGGGCAAGGAGTCCGGCTACTGCGACGTGCAGCCCATCGGCGCCGTCACCGTCGGCCTGGAGGGCAAGCAGCTCGCGGAGCTGGGCGCCATGCACGACTCCGCCGCCCGCGTCACCGTCTTCTCCGACGACGGCAAGTGCGTCGACGACGCCGTGATCATGCGCCGCGCCCTGGAGTACGTGAAGGCCTTCGGCGGCGTCGTCGCCCAGCACGCCCAGGAGCCCCGCCTCACCGAGGGCGCCCAGATGAACGAGGGCGTCGTCTCCGCCGAGCTGGGCCTGGGCGGCTGGCCGGCCGTCGCCGAGGAGTCGATCATCGCCCGCGACGTCCTGCTCGCCGAGCACGTCGGCTCCCGCGTCCACATCTGCCACCTCTCCACCGCCGGCTCCGTCGAGATCGTCCGCTGGGCCAAGTCCCGCGGCATCGACGTCACCGCCGAGGTCACCCCGCACCACCTGCTCCTCACCGACGAGCTCGTCCGCTCCTACAACGCGGTCTACAAGGTCAACCCGCCGCTGCGCACCGAGCGCGACGTGACGGCCCTGCGCGAGGCGCTCGCCGACGGCACGATCGACATCGTGGCCACCGACCACGCCCCGCACCCGCACGAGGACAAGGACTGCGAGTGGGCCGCCGCCGCCATGGGCATGGTCGGCCTGGAGACCGCGCTGTCCGTCGTCCAGCAGACGATGGTGGAGACCGGACTGCTCGACTGGGCGGGCGTCGCCGAGCGGATGTCCTTCGCCCCGGCGCGCATCGGCGGCCTGGAGAACCACGGCCGCGCCGTCTCGGCAGGTGAACCCGCGAACCTGACCTTGGTCGACACCTCGTACCGTGGTGTCGTGGACCCCGCACACTTCGCCTCCCGCAGCCGCAACACGCCTTACGAGGGCCGTGAGCTGCCGGGGCGCGTCACTCACACTTTCCTGCGGGGCCGGGCAACGGTCGTGGACGGGAAACTGGCGTGACACCTGCAGTGATCCAACTGGCCGCCGAGGCCGCCGAACGACAGTCGGCGGAGGTGACCAGCTTCGGCGCCCGCATGGCGTGGGTGATCGGCCTGGTCGTCTTCATCGCGTTCGTGTACTGGCTGATGCGGCAGGGCTGGAAATGGCGCGGCGCCCTGCAGAACGATCTGCCGGAGCTCCCCGCCGCCCCGGACGGTCTGCCGGCACACCGCCTCGCCCTGACCGGCCGGTACCACGGGTCCACCACCGCCGGACAGTGGCTCGACCGGATCGTCGCCCACGGTCTGGGCGTCCGCAGCCGGGTCGAGCTCACGCTCACCGACGCGGGCCTCGACGTGGTCCGTCCGGGGGCCACCGACTTCTTCGTACCGGCCGCGCAGCTGCGCGGCGCCCGCCTCGACAAGGGAATCGCGGGCAAGGTACTCACCGAGGGCGGTCTGCTCGTCGTCACCTGGGCGCACGGCGACAAGCTGATCGACTCCGGATTCCGCTCCGACCGCGCGGCCGAACACGCCGCCTGGGTCGAAGCCGTCAACCACATTCACTCATCCATCACGACGGAAGGCGCCGAACGATGACGACCTCCACCAGGGGAGCAGCCAAAGCTCCCGCCGTACTCGTACTGGAGGACGGTCGGATCTTCCGCGGCCGTGCCTACGGCGCTGTGGGGGAGACCTTCGGCGAGGCCGTGTTCTCCACCGGCATGACCGGCTACCAGGAGACCCTCACCGACCCGTCGTACCACCGGCAGGTCGTCGTGATGACCGCCCCGCACGTGGGCAACACCGGCGTCAACGACGAGGACCCCGAGTCCTCCCGCATCTGGGTGGCCGGGTACGTGGTGCGCGACCCCGCCCGCATCCCCTCCAACTGGCGCTCCCGGCGCACGCTGGACGAGGAGCTCGTCCGGCAGGGCGTCGTGGGGATCTGCGGCATCGACACCCGCGCCCTGACCCGCCACCTGCGCGAGCGCGGCGCCATGCGCGTCGGCATCTTCTCGGGCGCGGCCATCGCCGACGACGCGGCCCTGCTCGCCAAGGTCCAGGCCCAGCCGCAGATGAAGGGCGCCGACCTCGCCGCCGAGGTCGCCACCAAGGAGGCGTACGTCGTCCCCGCGATCGGCGAGAAGCGCTTCACCGTCGCCGCCGTCGACCTCGGCATCAAGGGCATGACCCCGCACCGGATGGCCGAGCGCGGCATCGAGGTCCACGTGCTGCCCGCCACCGCCACCGTCGAGGACGTGTACGCGGTCAACCCCGACGGCGTGTTCTTCTCCAACGGCCCGGGCGACCCGGCCACCGCCGACGGCCCCGTCGCCGTGATGCGCGGCGTGCTGGAGCGCAAGACCCCGCTGTTCGGCATCTGCTTCGGCAACCAGATCCTGGGCCGCGCGCTCGGCTTCGGCACCTACAAGCTGAAGTACGGCCACCGCGGCATCAACCAGCCGGTGCAGGACCGCACCACCGGCAAGGTCGAGGTCACCGCGCACAACCACGGCTTCGCCGTCGACGCGCCCCTCGACAAGGTCTCCGAGACCCCCTACGGCCGCGCCGAGGTCTCGCACGTCTGCCTGAACGACCAGGTCGTCGAAGGCCTCCAGCTGCTCGACCAGCCGGCCTTCAGCGTCCAGTACCACCCCGAGGCGGCTGCCGGCCCGCACGACGCCGCGTACCTCTTCGACCGCTTCACGTCTTTGATGAGCACCGCCCAGATGGAGGCCGATCGTGCCTAAGCGCTCCGATATCCAGTCCGTCCTGGTCATCGGCTCCGGCCCGATCGTCATCGGCCAGGCCGCCGAGTTCGACTACTCCGGGACCCAGGCCTGCCGCATCCTCAAGGCCGAGGGCCTGCGGGTCATCCTGGTCAACTCCAACCCCGCGACGATCATGACCGACCCGGAGATCGCCGACGCCACGTACGTCGAGCCGATCACCCCCGAGTTCGTCGAGAAGATCATCGCGAAGGAGCGCCCCGACGCGCTGCTCCCGACCCTCGGCGGCCAGACCGCGCTCAACACCGCGATCTCCATGCACGAGCAGGGCGTACTGGAGAAGTACGGCGTCGAGCTCATCGGCGCCAACGTCGAGGCCATCAACAAGGGCGAGGACCGCGACCTCTTCAAGGGCGTCGTCGAAGCCGTCAAGCAGAAGATCGGCTACGGCGAGTCCGCCCGCTCGGTCATCTGCCACTCGATGGACGACGTCATCGCGGGCGTCGAGACCCTCGGCGGCTACCCCGTCGTCGTCCGCCCCTCCTTCACCATGGGCGGCGCCGGCTCCGGCTTCGCCCACGACGAGGAGGAGCTGCGCCGCATCGCCGGCCAGGGCCTGACGCTCTCCCCGACCACCGAGGTGCTCCTGGAGGAGTCCATCCTCGGCTGGAAGGAGTACGAGCTGGAGCTGATGCGCGACACCAAGGACAACGTGGTCGTCGTCTGCTCCATCGAGAACTTCGACCCGATGGGCGTGCACACCGGTGACTCGATCACCGTCGCCCCGGCGATGACGCTCACCGACCGCGAGTACCAGCGGCTGCGCGACATCGGCATCGCGATCATCCGCGAGGTCGGCGTCGACACCGGCGGCTGCAACATCCAGTTCGCGATCGACCCGGTCGACGGCCGCGTCATCGTCATCGAGATGAACCCGCGCGTCTCGCGCTCCTCGGCGCTCGCGTCGAAGGCCACCGGCTTCCCGATCGCCAAGATCGCCGCCAAGCTGGCCATCGGCTACACGCTCGACGAGGTCCCCAACGACATCACCGAGAAGACCCCGGCCTCCTTCGAGCCGACCCTCGACTACGTCGTCGTCAAGGCCCCGCGCTTCGCCTTCGAGAAGTTCCCGCTCGCCGACGCCACCCTCACCACCACCATGAAGTCGGTGGGCGAGGCCATGGCCATCGGCCGCAACTTCACCGAGGCGCTCCAGAAGGCCCTGCGCTCCCTGGAGAAGAAGGGCTCGCAGTTCACCTTCGTCGGCGAGCCCGGCGACAAGGACGAGCTGCTGGCCACCGCGGTCCGCCCGACCGACGGCCGCATCAACACCGTCATGCAGGCCATCCGCGCCGGCGCCACCCAGGAGGAGGTCTTCGAGTCCACGAAGATCGACCCCTGGTTCGTCGACCAGCTCTTCCTCATCAAGGAGATCGCGGACGACCTCGCCGCCGCCGAGAAGCTCCACCCCGAGCTGCTCGCCGAGGCCAAGCGCCACGGCTTCTCCGACGCCCAGATCGCCGAGATCCGCGGCCTGCGCGAGGACGTCGTGCGCGAGGTCCGCCACGCGCTGGGCGTGCGCCCGGTCTACAAGACGGTCGACACCTGCGCCGCCGAGTTCGCCGCGAAGACCCCGTACTTCTACTCCTCGTACGACGAGGAGACCGAGGTCGCCCCGCGCGAGAAGCCCGCGGTCATCATCCTGGGCTCCGGCCCCAACCGCATCGGCCAGGGCATCGAGTTCGACTACTCCTGCGTCCACGCCTCCTTCGCGCTCAGCGACGCCGGCTACGAGACCGTGATGGTCAACTGCAACCCGGAGACCGTCTCCACCGACTACGACACCTCCGACCGCCTGTACTTCGAGCCGCTGACGCTCGAAGACGTGCTGGAGATCGTCCACGCCGAGACGCTGGCCGGCCCCATCGCGGGCGTCATCGTCCAGCTCGGCGGCCAGACCCCCCTCGGTCTCGCCCAGGCGCTCAAGGACAACGGCGTCCCCGTCGTCGGCACCTCGCCCGAGGCCATCCACGCCGCAGAGGACCGCGGCGCCTTCGGCCAGGTCCTCGCCGACGCCGGCCTGCCGGCCCCCAAGCACGGCACCGCCACCACCTTCACGGGTGCGAAGGCCATCGCCGACGAGATCGGCTACCCGGTCCTGGTCCGCCCGTCCTACGTGCTCGGCGGCCGCGGCATGGAGATCGTCTACGACGAGGCCCGGCTGGAGTCGTACATCGCCGAGTCCACCGAGATCTCCCCGACCCGCCCCGTGCTGGTCGACCGCTTCCTCGACGACGCGATCGAGATCGACGTCGACGCCCTCTACGACGGCACCGAGCTCTACCTCGGCGGCGTCATGGAGCACATCGAGGAGGCCGGCATCCACTCCGGCGACTCGGCCTGCGCCCTGCCCCCGATCACCCTCGGCGGCCACGACATCAAGCGCCTGCGGGCCTCCACCGAGGCCATCGCCAAGGGCGTCGGCGTCCGCGGCCTGATCAACATCCAGTTCGCGATGGCGGGTGACATCCTCTACGTCCTGGAGGCCAACCCGCGCGCCTCCCGCACCGTGCCCTTCACCTCGAAGGCCACCGCCGTCCCGCTCGCGAAGGCCGCCGCCCGCATCTCGCTCGGCACCACCATCGCCGAGCTGCGCGCCGAGGGCCTGCTGCCCAAGAACGGCGACGGCGGCACCCTGCCGATCGACGCGCCGATCTCCGTCAAGGAGGCCGTCATGCCGTGGTCGCGCTTCCGCGACATCCACGGCCGCGGCGTCGACACCGTCCTCGGCCCGGAGATGCGCTCCACCGGCGAGGTCATGGGCATCGACTCGGTCTTCGGCACGGCGTACGCCAAGTCGCAGGCCGGCGCCTACGGCCCGCTGCCCACCAAGGGCCGCGCCTTCATCTCGGTCGCCAACCGCGACAAGCGCACGATGATCTTCCCGGCGCGCGAACTCGTCGCCCACGGCTTCGAGCTCATGGCCACCTCCGGCACCGCCGAGGTGCTGCGCCGCAACGGCATCAACGCCACCGTCGTGCGCAAGCTCAGCGAGGGCGAGGGCCCCAACGGCGAGAAGACCATCGTCCAGCTGATCCACGACGGCCAGGTCGACCTGATCGTCAACACCCCGTACGGCACCGGCGGCCGTCTCGACGGCTACGAGATCCGTACGGCGGCCGTGGCGCGCGGCGTCCCGTGCCTGACCACGGTCCAGGCACTCGCCGCGGCCGTCCAGGGCATCGACGCGCTCAACCACGGCGACGTGGGCGTCCGCTCCCTCCAGGAGCACGCGGAGCACCTGACCGCGGCCCGCGAGTAGGTCCTGTCCGGCCGGACAGGACCTGCCAGCCCGAACAGCCCGGACACGGGGAGGGGGACACCGGTTTCACGACGGGTGTCCCCCTTTCCATGAGCGCAGAGGGATCCTTCTCGACGATGTACGAACTCTTCTTCAACCTGGTCTTCAAGCGGATGGACCCGGAGAAGGCCCACTACACGGCCTTCCGCTGGATCCGCCTCGCGGCCCGCACCCCCGTGCTGCGCACCTTCGTCGCGGCCTACCTCGCCCCCCGCTACGAGGAGCTGCGCACCGAGGCCCTCGGCCTGCGCATGCACGGCCCCTTCGGCCTCGCGGCGGGCTTCGACAAGAACGCCGTCGCCATCGACGGCATGTCGATGCTCGGCTTCGACCACATCGAGATCGGCACGGTCACGGCCGAGCCGCAGCCCGGCAACCCCAAGAAGCGCCTCTTCCGGCTCGTGCCGGACCGCGCGCTGATCAACCGCATGGGCTTCAACAACGAGGGCTCCGCGGCCGTCGCCGAGCGCCTGGCGCACCGCAGGCCCGTCTTCAAGACCGTCGTCGGCGTCAACATCGGCAAGACGAAGGTCGTGCCCGAGGAGGAGGCCGTGGCGGACTACGTCGCCTCCACCGAGCGCCTCGCCCGCCACGCCGACTACCTCGTGGTCAACGTCTCCTCGCCGAACACCCCGGGCCTGCGCAACCTCCAGGCGACCGAGTCCCTGCGCCCCCTGCTGTCGGCCGTACGGGAGGCCGCGGACCGCGTGGTCACCGACCGCCGGGTACCCCTGCTGGTCAAGATCGCCCCCGACCTGGCCGACGAGGACGTCGACGCCGTCGCCGACCTGGCCCTGGAACTGGGCCTCGACGGCATCATCGCGACGAACACCACGATCGCCCGCGAGGGCCTGGGCCTGACGTCCCCTCCCGAGCTGGTCAAGGAGACCGGCGGCCTGTCCGGCGCCCCCGTCAAGGAGCGCTCGCTGGCCGTGCTGCGCCGCCTGTACGCCCGCGTGGGCGACCGGCTCGTCCTGGTCGGGGTCGGCGGCATCGAGAACGCCGAGGACGCCTGGCAGCGGATCCTGGCCGGCGCCACGCTGATCCAGGGCTACAGCGCCTTCATCTACGAGGGCCCCTGCTACGCCCGCGCCATCCACAAGGGCCTGGCCGCGCGCCTGGCCGCCAGCCCGTACGCGACGCTCGCCGATGCGGTGGGCGCCGACACCCGAAAGGCCGCACAGTGAAGCTGACCCCGTTCGGCACCCGCCTCCGCGAGGCGATGGACTCCCGCGGCCCGCTGTGCGTGGGCATCGACCCGCACGCCGCCCTGCTGGCCCAGTGGGGCCTGCAGGACGACATCGCGGGCCTGGAGCGCTTCTCCCGTACCGTCGTGGAGGCGCTCGCCGAGTCGGTCGCGGTCTTCAAGCCGCAGGCCGCCTTCTTCGAGCGGTTCGGCTCCCGGGGCGTGGCCGTCCTGGAGCGGACCGTGGCGGACGCCCGGGCCGCCGGGACCCTGGTCGTCATGGACGCCAAGCGGGGGGACATCGGCTCGACGATGGCCGCGTACGCCTCGGCCTTCCTGGACCCGGCCTCGCCGCTGTTCTCGGACGCCCTGACGGTGTCCCCGTACCTGGGCTACGGCTCGCTGAAGCCGGCGGTGGACCTGGCCCGGGAGTCGGGCGCGGGACTCTTCGTCCTCGCCCTGACCTCGAACCCGGAGGGCGCGGAGGTCCAGCGGGCGGTCCGTGAGGACGGCCGGACCGTCGGCGCGACCATGCTGGCGCACCTGGCGGCCGAGAACGCGGACGCCGCCCCCATGGGGTCCTTCGGCGCGGTGGTCGGCGCCACCCTGGGCGACCTGTCCTCCTTCGACCTGGACATCAACGGGCCGCTGCTGGCTCCCGGCATCGGAGCGCAGGGCGCGACGGCGGCCGACCTGCCGGCCGTGTTCGGCAAGGCCGTGCGCAACGTCGTCCCGAACGTGTCGCGCGGCGTCCTGAAGCACGGTCCGGACGCCCGGGCCCTGCGCGACGCGGCGCGGCGGTTCGCCGACGAGGTCAGCGAGGCCGTTTCCGCCTAGCGGGGCCGCCCGCAGGCCCCGCTGCGGCCCGCGCGGCGTGCCGTCTCGCACCTCTTGACGAAAATCGAACGTCCTTCATCGGACAAAACAGGGGTAGTTTGTCCGTGATGTACGGTTCAGTGGAGGCTGACCAGGACTTTTCGTCCGTTCTCGCTGACTGGAGCGGTGATGGCCGCTAGTCTCCGAGCAGAGTGAACGAGCAGCGAACGAGATCCACTGCTGTTCGGGAGCTCGCCTGGTGTGTTGCCTTTGGGTTGCCCACCGGTCCGTATCCGACAGTTCGACATCCGAGGTGACGTAGGCGTGGCTCTTCCGCCCCTTACCCCTGAACAGCGCGCAGCCGCGCTCGAAAAGGCCGCCGCGGCTCGCCGGGAGCGGGCCGAGGTGAAGAATCGACTCAAGCACTCCGGCGCCTCGCTCCAAGAGGTCATCAAGACGGGCCAGGAGAACGACGTCATCGGCAAGATGAAGGTCTCCGCCCTGCTGGAGTCTCTGCCTGGCGTGGGCAAGGTGCGCGCCAAGCAGATCATGGAGCGTCTCGGCATCTCCGAGTCCCGACGTGTCCGAGGTCTCGGTTCCAACCAGATCGCCTCTCTGGAGCGCGAGTTCGGCAGCACCGGCGCCTAAGGCGTCGCCTGAAGTTCTCCCGGCGTTCCCAGGCAGTCCTGGGAACCTGGATAATCGCTCTATGGCAGCAGAGGTTCGTCCGCGGCTGACCGTGCTCTCCGGCCCTTCAGGGGTCGGCAAGAGCACGGTCGTCGCGCATATGCGCAAGGTTCACCCCGAGGTATGGCTCTCGGTGTCGGCCACCACCCGCAAGCCGCGGCCCGGTGAGCGACACGGAGTCCACTACTTCTTCGTCAATGACGACGAGTTCGACAAGCTGATCGCCAACGGCGAGCTGCTGGAGTGGGCCGAGTTCGCGGGCAACCGCTACGGCACACCGCGCGGCGCGGTGCTGGAACGCCTGGACAACGGCGAGCCGGTACTGCTGGAGATCGACCTCCAGGGCGCACGGCTCGTCCGCGAGTCCATGCCCGAGGCTCAGCTGGTCTTCCTGGCCCCGCCGAGCTGGGACGAGCTGGTCCGCCGCCTCACCGGGCGGGGGACCGAATCGCCCGAGGTCATCGAGCGCCGACTGGCCACCGCCAAGATCGAACTCGCTGCCGAGTCCGAATTCGATACGACCCTGGTGAACACCTCCGTCGAGGACGTAGCGCGCGAGCTGCTAGCCTTGATGGAAGTTGTCTGATCGTTGGTCGATTTTCCATGATCGACAGGGCTTGATCGATCCGATCTTTCCCCACATTCTTCGGAAGGTAGAGCGTGTCCTCTTCCATCACCACGCCCGAGGGCATCATCAACCCGCCGATCGACGAGCTGCTCGAGGCCACGGACTCGAAGTACAGCCTCGTGATCTACGCGGCCAAGCGCGCGCGTCAGATCAACGCGTACTACTCGCAGCTCGGTGAGGGCCTGCTGGAGTACGTCGGCCCGCTGGTGGACACCCACGTCCACGAGAAGCCGCTTTCGATCGCGCTGCGCGAGATCAACGCGGGTCTGCTGACCTCCGAGGCCATCGAGGCCCCGGCTCAGTAAGGCACGAGAATCCTTTCACCACAGGCCCGGCAGAACATCTGCCGGGCCTGTGGTGTGTCATGGGTAGGGACGACAGACGTCGACGGAGCTCGAAGGGGAGTGCGCGGTGGGTAAGCCGAAGGTCGTACTGGGGGTCAGTGGCGGGATCGCCGCCTACAAGGCGTGCGAGCTGCTCCGTCGGCTGACCGAGTCCGGCCACGACGTGCGGGTGGTGCCCACGGCCGCGTCCCTGAACTTCGTCGGAGAGGCCACCTGGGCCGCCCTCTCCGGGAACCCGGCCTCCACCGAGGTGTGGGAGACCGTCCACGAGGTGCCCCACGTGCGCATCGGGCAGTCCACCGACCTCGTGGTCGTCGTCCCGGCCACCGCCGACATGCTGGCCAAGGCCGCCCACGGGCTCGCCGACGACCTGCTCACGAACACCCTGCTCACGGCCCGCTGTCCGGTGGTCTTCGCCCCCGCCATGCATACGGAGATGTGGGAGCACCCCGCCACACAGGAGAACGTGGCCACGCTGCGCCGGCGCGGCGCCCTCGTCATCGAGCCCGCCGTCGGCCGGCTCACCGGCAAGGACACCGGCAAGGGGCGGCTGCCCGACCCGGACGAGATCTTCGAGGTGTGCAAGAGGGTCCTGGCGCGCGGGGTGGCCGAGCCCGACCTCACCGGCCGGCACGTGGTGATCAGCGCGGGCGGCACGCGCGAACCGCTGGACCCGGTCCGCTTCCTCGGCAACCGCTCCTCCGGCAAGCAGGGCTACGCGCTGGCCCGCACCGCCGTCGCCCGCGGGGCCCGGGTCACCCTGGTCGCGGCCAACACGGCGCTGGCCGACCCGGCCGGGGTGGACCTCGTCCGCGTGGGGACGGCCGTGCAGTTGCGGGAGGCCGTGATCAAGGCGGCGGCCGACGCCGATGCGGTGGTGATGGCCGCGGCCGTGGCCGACTTCCGGCCCGCCCAGTACGCGGGCGGAAAGATCAAGAAGAAGGACGGGCAGGACCCGGCGCCGGTCGCGCTGGTGCGCAATCCGGACGTCCTCGCGGAGATCTCCGCCGACCGGGCGCGGGAGGGGCAGGTCGTGGTGGGATTCGCCGCCGAGACCGACGACGTCCTCGCCAACGGGCGGGCCAAGCTCCGGCGCAAGGGATGTGATCTTCTCGTCGTGAACGAGGTCGGCGAGGCCAAGACCTTTGGTTCCGAGGAGAACGAAGCGGTGATCCTTTCCTCCAACGGATCGGACCACCACGTCCCCTACGGACCGAAGGAAGCCCTGGCAGAGGAGATCTGGGACCAGGTGGCGGCCCTGCTGCCGCCGCGACGCGCCTGAGCCGATTCCCCTTCTCCTGGTCAGGTCCGTGGGTAAGAATGTCGGTGCCGCAGGTCACACGGCTCCCATAAGGCGAGACGGGTGGTCCGGCAAACGGTGGCGACCGATAAACTGCATTCGGAACGTGATCGGGCGCAGCCCCCGGTGTGGTTCCGCCAAATGATCAGCCAGCAGCCGCTGCAACCCCCAGGGAGCGTTGTGTCCCGTCGTCTGTTTACCTCGGAGTCCGTGACCGAGGGCCACCCCGACAAGATCGCTGACCAGATCAGCGACACGATCCTCGACGCACTCCTTTCCGAGGACCCGACCTCGCGCGTGGCCGTGGAGACCCTCATCACCACGGGCCTCGTGCACATCGCGGGCGAGGTGACGACGAAGGCCTACGCGCCGATCGCGCAGCTCGTGCGCGAGAAGATCCTCGAAATCGGCTACGACTCCTCGAAGAAGGGCTTCGACGGCGCCTCCTGCGGCGTGTCGGTGTCCATCGGCGCCCAGTCCCCGGACATCGCGCAGGGCGTCGACACCGCCTACGAGAAGCGCGTCGAGGGCGACGAGGACGAGCTCGACAAGCAGGGTGCCGGCGACCAGGGCCTGATGTTCGGCTACGCCTGCGACGAGACCCCCGAGCTCATGCCGCTCCCGATCCACATCGCGCACCGGCTCTCGCGCCGGCTCTCCGAGGTGCGCAAGAACGGGACCATCCCGTACCTGCGTCCCGACGGCAAGACCCAGGTCACCATCGAGTACGACGGTGACAAGGCCGTGCGCCTGGACACCGTCGTGGTCTCCTCGCAGCACGCCTCGGACATCGACCTGGACTCGCTGCTCGCTCCCGACATCCGCGAGTTCGTCGTCGAGCACGTGCTCGCCCAGCTCGTCGAGGACGGCATCAAGCTCGACACCGAGGGCTACCGCCTCCTGGTGAACCCGACCGGCCGTTTCGAGATCGGCGGCCCCATGGGCGACGCCGGCCTGACCGGCCGCAAGATCATCATCGACACCTACGGCGGCATGGCCCGCCACGGTGGCGGCGCCTTCTCCGGCAAGGACCCGTCGAAGGTCGACCGTTCCGCGGCGTACGCGATGCGCTGGGTCGCCAAGAACGTCGTCGCCGCCGGTCTGGCCTCGCGCTGCGAGGTCCAGGTCGCGTACGCGATCGGCAAGGCCGAGCCCGTCGGCCTCTTCGTCGAGACCTTCGGCACCGCCAAGGTCGAGGTCCAGAAGATCGAGGACGCGATCGGCGAGGTCTTCGACCTGCGCCCGGCCGCGATCATCCGCGACCTGGACCTGCTGCGCCCGATCTACGCCCAGACCGCCGCCTACGGCCACTTCGGCCGCGAGCTGCCGGACTTCACCTGGGAGCGCACCGACCGCGTGGACGCGCTGCGCGCGGCCGCCGGTCTCTAGGGACAGCCGCCGAACGGCCCCGGACCTCCTGGTCCGGGGCCGTTCGCATGCCCTGGCTGTCAGCGGGGTTTGGTAAGAATGCTGATGTGAGCAGCGCGAATGATTCCCCGCCGGAGCAGCTCGCACTGATCCGGGAGATGGTCGCCGAGGCGAAGGCCAAGGCGCCCAAGGCGAAGCCGCGTACCTGGCGGGGGGCCGCCCTGGCCGCGGAGCTGCCGGTCGCCCGCGTCCTCGTCAACAAGGGCGTGCTCCACCTCGACCAGCTCTGGGACTACGCCGTCCCCGAGGAGCTCTCCGAGGCCGCGCAGCCGGGCGTCCGCGTCCGGGTCCGCTTCGGGGCCGGCTCCCACCAGGTGCACGGCGGCCGCCGCGAGGGCGGCGGCCTCATCGACGGCTTCATCGTGGAGCGCCGCGCCGAGTCCGACTACGACGGGGCCCTCGCCGCCCTCGCCCACGTGGTCTCGCCCGAGGTGGTGCTCGGCCCCGGCATGCTCGCCCTCGCCCGGGCCGTAGCCGACCGGTACGCCGGCAGCCTGGCCGACGTGCTCCAGCTCGCCCTGCCCGCGCGCAGCGCCCGCGCCGAGGCCAAGCCCTCGCCACCACCGCTGCCCGCGCCGCCCGCGCCGGAGCCCGGCGGCTGGGAGCGGTACGGGGCCGGACCGGCGTTCCTGCGGGCGCTGGCCACCGGCGGGACCCCGCGCGCCGTGTGGACCGCCCTGCCCGGACCCGGCTGGGCCGACGAACTCGCCCGGGCCATGGCCGCCACCCTGGCCTCCGGCCGCGGGGCCCTCGCCGTCGTCCCCGACGGACGCAGCGCCGCCCGCGTGGACGCGGCCCTCACGGCCCTGCTCGGCGAGGGCCGGCACGCCCTGCTGACCGCCGAGTCCGGCCCCGAGAAGCGCTACCGCCAGTGGCTCGCCGTCAGCCGCGGCTCGGTGCGGGCCGTCGTCGGCACCCGCGCCGCGATGTTCGCCCCCGTGCGCGACCTCGGACTGGTCGCCATCTGGGACGACGGCGACTCCAGCCACAGCGACGACCACGCCCCCTTCCCGCACGTCCGGGAGGTGCTGGAGCTGCGCGCGGTCAGTGACGGCTGCGGCTTCCTGGCCGGCTCCACCAGCTGCACCGTGGAGGCCGCCCAGCTCGTCGAGTCCGGCTGGGCCCGGCCGCTGGTCGCGAGCCGCGAGACCGTACGGGCGTGCGCCCCCCGGATCCGGACCGTGGGCGATGAGCTGCTGGCGCGCGACGAGGCGGCCCGGGCCGCGCGACTGCCGAGCCTGGCGTGGGAGACCGTACGGGAAGGGCTGAAGACCGGGCCCGTACTCGTCCAGGTGCCCCGGCGGGGCTACGTGCCCCGGCTGGCGTGCGAGCGGTGCCGGACCCCGGCCCGCTGCACGGTCTGCGCCGGGCCGCTGGAGGCCCCCGACGAACGGGAGCTGCACTGCGGCTGGTGCGGGCGCGGCGAGCCGTCGTGGCACTGCGAGGAGTGCGGGTCGTTCCGGCTGCGGGCCCAGGTCGTGGGAGCCCGGCGCACCGCCGAGGAGCTGGGGCGGGCCTTCCCGGCCGTGCCCGTGCGGACCTCGGGGCGCGATCACGTCCTGGACGAGGTGCCGGACCGGCCGGCGCTGGTGGTGTGCACGCCGGGGGCCGAGCCGGTGGCGGCCGGCGACGGGTACGCCGCCGCGCTGCTGCTCGACGGCTGGGCGATGCTGAGCCGGCCCGATCTGCGGGCCGGGGAGGAGGCGCTGCGGCGGTGGATCGCCGCCGCGTCGCTGGTCCGGGGGACCGGGCAGGTCGTGGTGGTCGCCGAGCCGACGCTGCGGCCGGTACAGGCGCTCGTGCGCTGGGACCCCGTGGGCCATGCCGTACGGGAACTGGCGGAGCGGGCCCAGCTGGGCTTCCCGCCGGTGTCCCGGATGGCGGCGGTGGCCGGGCGGGGCGAGGCGGTGGAAGCCTTCCTGGCGGGAGCCGGGCTCCCGCCGGACGCGGAGATCCTCGGGCCGGTGCCGATACCGGGGCGGCGGGGGGAGCGCTCGCCCGGGGAGCGGGCGCTGGTCCGCGTGCCGCCGGGCAGCGGTGCCGCGCTGGCGGCGGCCCTGAAGTCGGCGCAGGCGGCCCGGCTGGTGAAGGGGGTACCGGCGGCTGACGCGGTCCGGATCCGGATCGATCCGCCGGACATCGGCTGAGGCCTGCGGCGCCCCGACCCGGCCCTCGAACGCCGGGGCGGGCTGGGATTCAGCCTCGTCGGCGTCCGAGGCGCGAGGTGGGGGGCGGAGCCCGGTTGCGGGCCACACGGCCTGTGGCCGGCTGCGGCCGCCTGTGGCCGCCTGTGGCCGCCTGTGGCCGTCGGGGGTCGGCGTCCCGGCGGCGAGGGGCGTGCGGCCGGTCAGCCGTTGCGGGGGCTCGGGAACGCCGTGGAGCGGGACGCGCCCGCCGTGGCGGGCTGGGACTCCTCGCGCAGGGGCTGCGGCGGGACCGAGCGGGCGGCGGGGATGGTGGGGAGCGGACCCAGGGTGCGGGTGGTCGCGCCCTCGGCCAGCGGCTCCGCGGACTCGGCGGACTGCGCGCGCCGGGCACCGTAACGGCGGTGCACGGCCTGCTTGGTGACGCCGAGGGCCGAGCCGACCGCGTCCCACGAGAAGCCGAGCGAGCGGTCGAAGTCCACCGCTGCGGTGACCAGGGTCTCCACGCTGTCGCGCAGCTCCTGCGCGAGCCGGACGGTGGGCGCGGGGGCCCGGCCGTAGACGACGAAGCCCGTGGAGGGACCCGAGCGGCGCGGGCGGTACACATTGCCGAGCTGGGCGGTGAGCGTACGTAGAGCATCCACCTGGCGGCGAACCCGCTCGATGTCCCGCACCAGGAGGTGCAGGCTCGCCCGGGCTTGGGCGTCGTGGGTGGCGTGGTCGGCCATGAAGAAGCCTCTCGAACCGGTGCTGAAGGGCGGATCGGGCCGCAGAAACCGTGCACGCGCGGCCCGTTTTGGTCAATCTCTCTTGACCAACGCGCCACCCGTCGCCCAGGTCACGCTGTGGGGGCGTGTCGGCATATGCGAGAGGCGCGCGCGTCTGTGTACGCCCCCTCCCCACCACAGGTGGGCCGCCGGGCGCACGCCCCCCTAGACTGGTGCGCTGCTGTCAGCCGAAAAAGCGAGGTAGGACCCAGTGAAGCTCGTCTTCGCAGGCACCCCCGAGGTCGCCGTGCCCGCCCTGGACGCCCTTATCGCCTCCGGGCGGCACGAGGTCGCCGCCGTCGTCACCCGGCCCGACGCCCCGGCCGGCCGGGGCCGCAGGCTCGTCGCCAGCCCGGTCGCCGAACGCGCCGAGGAGGCCGGCATCGAGGTCCTCAAGCCCGTCCGGCCGCGGGACCCCGACTTCCAGGCACGCCTGCGCGAGATCGCCCCGGACTGCTGCCCGGTCGTCGCGTACGGCGCGCTGTTGCCCAAGAGCGCCCTGGAGATCCCCAAGCACGGCTGGGTCAACCTGCACTTCTCGCTGCTGCCGGCCTGGCGCGGAGCCGCGCCCGTGCAGCACTCGATCATGGCGGGGGACCAGGTCACCGGCGCCTCCACCTTCCTGATCGAGGAGGGCCTGGACTCCGGCCCGGTCTACGGGATCCTCACCGAGGAGATCCGTCCCACCGACACCAGCGGCGACCTGCTCACCCGGCTCGCCTTCGCCGGCTCCGGGCTACTGGCCGCCACCATGGACGGCATCGAGGACGGCACGCTGCGCGCCGTCGAGCAGCCCCACGACGGGATCTCCCTCGCGCCCAAGATCACCGTCGAGGACGCGCGGATCGACTGGACGGCCCCGGCGATGCGCGCCGACCGCGTGGTGCGCGGCTGCACGCCGGCGCCGGGCGCGTGGACCGTCTTCCGCGGCGAGCGGCTCAAGCTGATCTCGGTGGGCCTGGTGCCCGACCGCACCGACCTGGCGCCCGGCGTGCTGGCTCCGGCCAAGAACAACGTCTACGTCGGCACCGGCTCGCACGCCGTGGAGCTGCTGTGGGTGCAGCCGCAGGGCAAGAAGCCGATGCGGGGCGCCGACTGGGCCCGCGGGGTGCGGATCGCTCCCGGCGAGCGGCTCGGCGGCGCCGACGTAGGCTGAATCCAGCCGCGCGCGCTGCGGCGCGGGCGCAGCACCGTGACGCCGCCCCCGCCCGGGGCGCCCGGCGCCCCCTCCTCCACGTCATCACCACCAGTACCTCGTAAACCCGGAGCACCTTTCACGTGAGCGAACAGCCCCGTCCCCGTCGCAACCCCGCAGGCAACCGGCAGGCCAAGCCCTACCGCCGGCCGCAGAAGGACCCGGTGCGGATGCTGGCCTTCGAGGTGCTGCGGGCGGTGGGCGAGCGCGACGCGTACGCCAACCTCGTGCTGCCGCCGCTCCTGAAGAAGGCCCGGCAGGACGAGAGCTTCCAGGCGCGCGACGCGGCCCTGGCCACGGAGCTGGTCTACGGGACGCTGCGCAGGCAGGGCACGTACGACGCCGTGATCAAGGCGTGCATCGACCGGCCGCTGCGGGAGGTGGACCCGCCGGTGCTGGACGTGCTCTCGCTCGGGGCCCACCAGCTGCTGGGGACCCGGATCCCGACGCACGCGGCGGTGTCGGCGAGCGTGGAGCTGGCCCGGGTGGTGCTCGGGGACGGGCGCGCCAAGTTCGTCAACGCCGTCCTGCGCAAGATCGCCGCGCACGACCTCGACGGCTGGCTGGAGCGGGTCGCACCCCCGTACGAGGACGACGCCGAGGAACACCTCGCGGTCTACCACTCGCACCCCAGGTGGGTCGTCAGCGCCCTGTGGGACGCGCTGGGCGGCGGACGCGCCGGGATCGAGGACCTGCTGGAGGCCGACAACGAACGGCCCGAGGTGACGCTCGTCGCGCGCCCCGGGCGCTCCACGCCGGAGGAACTGCTGGAGGCGGTCGGCGAGGACTCGGCGCTCCCGGGCCGCTGGTCCCCGTACGCCGTCCGGATGGCCGAGGGCGGCGAACCGGGCGCGCTGGAGGCCGTACGGGAGGGCCGCGCGGGAGTCCAGGACGAAGGCAGCCAGCTGGTCGCGATGGCCCTCGCGGCGGCGCCGGTCGAGGGCCGCGACGAGCGCTGGCTCGACGGCTGCGCGGGTCCCGGCGGCAAGGCGGCGCTGCTCGCGGCGCTCGCGGCGCAGCGCGGGGCGTTCCTGCTGGCCTCGGAGAAGCAGCCGCACCGGGCGCGGCTCGTGGAACGCGCGCTCGCGGGCAACCCGGGCCCCTACCAGGTCATCGCGGCCGACGGCACCCGGGCGCCGTGGCTCCCGGGCTCCTTCGACCGCGTACTGATGGACGTGCCGTGCACGGGCCTGGGCGCGCTGCGCCGCCGCCCCGAGGCCCGCTGGCGCCGCCGGCCGGAGGACCTGGAGGGCTTCGCGCCGCTCCAGCGCGGGCTGCTGCGGGAGGCGCTGTCGGCGGTGCGGGTGGGTGGCATCGTCGGCTACGCGACGTGCTCGCCGCACCTGGCGGAGACCCGGGTCGTCGTGGACGACGTCCTGAAGGGCCGCGGCGCGGGCGCCTCGCCGGTGTCCGCCGAACTGATCGACGCCCGCCCGTACATGCCGGGCGTACCCGGCCTGGGCGACGGCCCGGACGTCCAGCTGTGGCCGCACCTGCACGGGACGGACGCGATGTACCTGGCGCTGCTCAGGCGCACGGCGTAGCGCCGGTCGCCGGTCGCGGTCGCCGGTCCCCAGTTCCGTGCTCCATTTCCCGCGTCGTCCCTGTCGCGTTGAAAGAGGGACGCGGAGCATAGGTACAGGTACTCATGAGCTGTACTCCCGTGCGCGGTAGCGTTCCCGGCTGGTGTGATCAACAGCAACAAATCGGGGGCTGCGCGCATGGCGTGGGACGAATGGGAACAAGATCGTCACCGGAGGACGGTCGCGAATCTACGCAAAACGATCCCGGCTGCCGCGCTGCTAGCCATGACGATCCTTGTGACCGCGTGTGGGGCGAAGGGGGACGGACAGGAAACCGGCGGAAAAGCACCGAAGGTCACGATGAACGAGCAGCAGGCGATCGACCGGGCAGAGGAAATCATCCACCAGGCGGTGGACGGCATGTCCCCCAAGCCGACACTGGAGCGCATGGGCCACGCGCCCGTCGGCGCCTGCATCGCCAGGAACGACAGCCGCAGTGACGACCGAGTGCAGGTCACGGTCATCTACAAGCTGACGGGTGTGCCGGGGGTGGAGGCACAGAACCTCGTGCGGCAGGCACGTGACGCCTGGCTGAAGCAGGGCTACAAGCACAACACCTCGGGCGAGGTCGACTGGTCCACTCCCTTTCCGACGGTCTACATGCGTACGGGTCCCGACGACTTCTGGATGGACGCCGTGACCGGGGTCCTGGACCGCGCCAAGGGCGAGGGGCTCGCCTCCCTCAAAGTGACATCGCCGTGCTTCCTTCCGTCGGACAAGAGCAAGGCCTCCGGGGCGACCCCCGCCAGTCCCGCTGCGTTCGAGGCCCCGTCGGCCGACGATCCCGCCGCGCGCCGGGCCCTCGCCCACTCCAGCCGGATCTGCGACGCACTGCAGGCCGGATCGGCGCCCACGCAGCCCGGGGAAGGCCTCAGCACGCTCCAGGACGAGTCGGGCGCCTCGGTCCATCACGCCTGGTCCACCGTCCCGCTGCCGGAGGACGAAAGGGCTGCTGCGGTGGCGCGCGCGCAGACGTTCTTCCAGAGCGCGGGATGGAGCGTGCGCCGTGTACCGACGGTCGAGGGCACCCCGGCCCTCGTCGCCGGGCACCCCGAGGAGCACACGGTCGCCCAGGTCGCGGCCTCGGCCACAGGTGCGGTGCGCGTCGCGGCGACGACACCCGCCGGTCCGGCATCCGACGGCGCATGACAGCCGGTTCCCTGCGCCGAGGGGTGGGCGTGCCCGCTCACGGACGAGGGGCTTCTCGGAAACAGGGCAAGGATCGTCAGCGGAGGACAGCCGTGACAACACGCAAGGTCTTCTCAGCCGCTGCACTGCTCGCCCTGACGGTCACGGTGACCGCCTGCGGGGGCGGGACAGGCGACAGAGGGGCCGGGCAGGAGGTCACGAGGGGCGAGCAGCAGGCCGTCGACAGGGCGGAAGCGATCATCCACCAGGCGGTGGACGCCATGTCGCCCCAGCCGACCCTGGAGCGTTTCGGCCCCGCGACCGTCGGCCCTTGCATCGCCAGGGCCGACAGCCGCAGCGACGACCGGCTCCAGGTCACCCTCTTCTACAAGCTCACCGGTGTGCCGGGGTCCGAGGCGAAGAACCTGGTGCTGCAGGCGCGGGACGCCTGGCTGAAGCAGGGCTACATGTACAACTCCTCGGACGAGGAGGACATGTCGGGCCCCTTCCCCTGGGTGAGTATGCGTACGGAACCGGACGACTTCTGGATGGAAGGCATCACCGGGGTCCTGGACCGCGCCAAGGGCGAGGGCCTCGCCACCCTCAAAGTGACGTCTCCCTGCTTCCTCCCGCCGGACGAGGGGAAGGCCTCCCGGGCCTCGTCGTCGGCCACCTCGAGGAGTCGGTGACGTCGCCCGCCACCGGGCCGGCGTCCGCTACGCGTGACGGCTCGCGGGGCCGGGTTTCCGGTCACGGGGACTGCCGAGGACGGGTGACGTTCCCCCGCGGCCGGTCGCGCGCTGCCGCGCCCGTCCCGACTTGCGGGGTCGTGGCCGGAACCGGCCGGGGGCATGGCAGGCTTGGGGCATGGCCGCGCAGATTTATCCCAGCATCCTGTCCGCCGACTTCGCCCGCCTGGCCGAGGAGGCCAAGGCCGTCGAGGGGGCCGACTGGCTGCATGTCGACGTCATGGACAACCACTTCGTCCCGAACCTCACCCTCGGCATGCCGATCGTGGAATCCCTCAGCAGGGCCACGGACATCCCGCTGGACCTCCACCTGATGATCGAGAACCCCGACCGGTGGGCCCCGCAGTACGTGGAGGCCGGCGCGGGTTCGGTCACCTTCCACGCCGAGGCCGCCGCCGCACCCGTGCGTCTCGCGCGGGAGATCCGGGCCAAGGGTGCGCGCGCGTCCATGGCGCTGAAGCCCGCGACGCCGATCGAGCAGTACGAGGACATCCTCCCCGAGCTCGACATGCTGCTGATCATGACGGTCGAGCCCGGCTTCGGCGGTCAGGCCTTCCTCGACATCATGCTGCCCAAGATCCGCCGGACCCGGGAACTGATCTCCAAGCACGGTCTGGAGATCTGGCTCCAGGTCGACGGCGGCGTCTCGGCCTCGACCATCGAACGCTGCGCCGAGGCCGGCGCCGACGTGTTCGTGGCGGGCAGCGCGGTCTACGGGGCGGTCGATCCGGCCGCCGCCGTACGCACGCTCCGTGAGCAGGCGGGCGCGGCCATCGCCGCCGCGCCGTGGGCTTGTGACCACTGAATCGAGCGCTGATGAACGGCTCGGTGAACGGTAGCCGTCCAGGCTGATCAACGGCCGTCGGATCTGACAGGATGAACGGCGAGTCGAGAGTGTGAACACGACAGTGTGAACAGCAGTGAGGAGAACGCGGTGTCTGCAATGTCGGCGGGACGGTCAGCCCTGCGGATGGGACCCGCGGAGCTGGTGCAGGCGGCGGCCATGGCGCGCCGCTTCTACCTGGAGGGGAAGTCCAAGATCCAGATCGCCGAGGAGTTCGGCGTGAGCCGCTTCAAGGTGGCCCGGGTCCTGGAGACCGCGCTCGAACGTGACCTCGTACGCATCGAGATCCGGGTCCCGGCAGAACTGGACGCGGAGCGCTCGGACGCGCTGCGCGCCCGGTACGGGCTGCGGCACGCAGTCGTGGTGGAGTCGCCCGCCGACGCCACCGAGGACGCGCCCGACCCCGAGAACCTCGGTGCGGTCGCCGCGGACCTGCTGGGCGAACTCGTCAACGAGGGCGACGTCCTGGGCCTGGCGTGGGGGCGGTCGACCATTCACATGGCCGCCTCCCTGCACAGGCTGCCGCCCTGCACCGTGGTGCAGCTGACCGGCGTGTACGACGCGGGGACCGCCGAGCGCGGCTCGGTCGAGGCCGTACGCAGGGCCGCCCAGGTCTCGGGCGGCGACGCGCACCCCATCTACGCGCCGATGCTCCTGCCCGATCCGGCGACCGCCGCCGCGCTGCGGAGCCAGACCGGGATCGCGCGCGCCTTCGAGTACTTCGACAAGGTGACGGTCGCGGCCGTCTCCATCGGGTCGTGGGAGCCGGGCATCTCGACCGTCCACGACATGCTGACCGACGAGGAGCGGGCCCACTACGCCTCGCTGGGCGTGGCGGCCGAGATGTCCGCCCACCTCTTCGACTCCGAGGGCCGGCGGGTCGGCCGGGACCTCGGCGAGCGGTGCATCACCGTCGAGGCCGACCGGCTGCGGCGGATCCCCGAGGTTGTGGCGATCGCGGGCGGGCTGCGCAAGGCCTCCGCGATCGGTGCGGTGCTCCGGTCGGGGCTGGTGACCAGCCTGGTCACGGACACGGCCGTCGCCGACTACCTGCTGACCGAATCGGCGCCGGGGCTGCGGCCCGCGCTGGACCGGGCCGACCCGGACGACTAGGGGTGTCAGGCCGCCCGGCCCGGTCCGTACCCGCCGTTCTGGCCGGGTGTGCGGGGTTCGGGCGCGCTCGTCCGCCGGCCCCGGTGCGGATGGTGCCGGAATTGAGATCCGAACGGCGGACCGCGAGGCGGCCCACTGGGCGCATACTGGTTCCAATGACAAAGTCCGCAGTACCTCGCCGCCATTTGCCGTCCAGCCCGTTCAAGGCCCCCGTGGAACAGCCCATCCGGCAGTTCTCCGTGGGTGACCGGGTTACTCACGATGAGCACGGCCTCGGCCGTGTCGTCGGAATCGAGGAGGGGATCGCTGTTCTCGTCGACTTCGGTTCGGTCCAGAAGCGCATCCTGAGTCCCTACACCAAGATGGCCGCGCTCTGAGGCCAGTGGGCGATTCGCGAGCGAATCGGATATTTGGCACGATCGGTGCATGATCTTTCGGAACGTGCCCCGATCGTTGCTGCGTTTTCTGGGGCCCGTGTTCCTCTGCGTCGCGCTGGTCGGCGCGGCGGGTTGTGGCGGGAAGGATCCCGCGCCTGCCGCCGCCAGTGCCGGTGCCAGTGCCAGTGGGCGTGTTAGGGCTGAGCCCAGTGCTCCAGCTAGTGCTGCCTCCAGTGCCGCCCCGGGGTGGGCGAAGGGGCTGGCGACCGTACGCGCCGACGCGCTGCCGCAGCAGGCCCGGGACGTGCTCGCGCTGATCGACAAGGGCGGGCCGTACCCCTACCGGCAGGACGGCACCGTCTTCGGGAACTTCGAGAAGGTCCTGCCGCGGCAGAAGCGCGGCTACTACCACGAGTTCACGGTGCGGACGCCTGGGGAGCGGGACCGCGGGGCCCGGCGGATCGTGACGGGTGAGGGTGGGGAGTCCTTCTACACGGACGACCACTACGAGACCTTCAAGGCGGTTCTCCGATGACCTTGGACCCGCAGCCGCTCGCGCCGGCGCTCGCCGCGGCGGAGGCCGCCGGCTGGACGACCGTACGGCTGGACCTGGACGGCGTACGCGGCAAGGCCGAGCTGATGCGGCGCTGCGGGGATGCCTTGCGGCTGCCGGACTGGTTCGGGGGGAACTGGGACGCGCTGGCGGATGCGGTGCGGGATCTGTCGTGGTTGCCGGTGCCGCAGGGTGCGGATGCTGCGGGGCGGCTGGTGGTGGTGACCTCGTGGCGTCGGTTCGCCGAGGCGCGGCCGGAGGACTGGGAGATCCTGGTGGAGATCCTGGAGGAGGCCGTTTCTTTCTGGCGGGAGCGGGAGCGGGAGGACGGCGCGCCGGGGCTGGCCGTGCTGCTGGCCGAGGGCGAGGGCGAGGCCGAGTCGGAGCCCGGGCCCGGGCCGGCTGCCGGGGCTCCGCCCCGGACCCCGCGCCTCAAACGCCGGCGGGGCTGAAAGAGCGGGGCTCCGCCCCCGGGCCCCGCGCCTCGGACGCCGGCGGGGCTGAAAGAGCGGGGCTCCGCCCCCGGGCGCCGCGCCTCGGACGCCGGCGGGGCTGAAAGAGCGGGGCTCCGCCCCCGGGCGCCGCGCCTCGGACGCCGGCGGGGCTGAAGATCAGGTCCAGGGTGGGGTCTGGCCCCAGGACCAGAGGGGGATCGGGGCCGCGTCGAGCGGGGGTGGGGTGGGGCCCGAGTAGATCAGGGCCATGCGGGTTCCCCACTCGATGTAGTAGGCGAACACGCCGCGGAACTCGGGGTCCGTCGGGAGGCCGACCTCGTCGGCCGTGTCCATGAGCAGGTCCACCCAGCGGCGGCGCTGCTGTTCGGTGATCGCGCGGCCCAGGTGCCTGGAGGCCATGTGCGGGTGGCCGCCGTGGTGGGCGGTGTAGTCCGCGGGGCCGCCGAAGACCTCCGACAGCCAGACCGCGACGTGCTGCGGGTGCTCCGCGTCCATGCCGGCGAAGACCGGGGCCAGGATCTCGTCCCGCATGACATGGGCGTAGAAGGCGTCGGTGAGGCGCTTCATCGCCTCCGCGCCGCCCATCCACTCGTAGATCGTGGGTGTCGTGCTCATCGCTCCCCGGCGCCCTTTCCGGTACCCGAGACGCCGGTCACCGTGTAGTGCTGCATTTCCTCGATCGCCGCCACGTACGGCCGGATCGCGCTGACGAAGGCCGGGAAGTGCTCGCCCTTGCGGAAGCCGCCTTGGCCGTCTCTTTCGGATCTTGTCGGCCGAGCCCGCGGCGTCTGGTGGCGTGCATGGCAAGGCGGAGGGGCGTGCCGCGTACTGGACGTACCCGGACGTCCCGACAACGCGGCCAGGTGCGGTGCCAGACGCTGCGGGCCCGGCAAGATCCGGAAGAGACGGCCCAGGTGGGCGTCGACGGAGGTCCAGCGGATGCGCAGGACGTAGCGCTCCCCCTCCTCCTCGCAGTGGGACAGTTCGTAGTCGATGCACTCGGGTGAGGCGGCCAGGGATTCGGCAGCCCGGGCGTACGCGGCCTCGAAGGCCTCCTGGTCGTCTAACGCGGTCCGGTAGCGGATGTACTCCACGGTCGTCGTCGGGGTCATCGTGCGTGTCCTCCCTGAGGTCCAGTGCGCGGTCACGGGCGGTTGCGCGTCACTCGGATGCCGGCGTCCCGGAGTCGGTGGCGCCCTGGACGTCCGGGCCCTGCGCGCGGATCCGGTGGACCTGGTCCAGGGAGTCGCGCAGGTCGGTCAGCCAGGTGTCGGTGTGCTGTCCCACGAGGCGGACGCACCAGGCCAGGGCGTCGGCCCGGCTGCGGGCGACGCCGCCGGCGACGAGGGTGTCGAGGACCTGGCGCTCGGACTGGCGCAGGCGGGTCATCACCGGGACGGCGAGGTGGGTGAAGAGCGTCGTCTCCTCACCCTCCCGCACGCCCCAGGCGACCTTGCGGCGGTAGAGGGCCTCGGCCTCGCGGGCCACCTCGATGCGCTGTTCGCGGGTGCGTTCGCGGAAGTCCTTGACGGACTCGGTCGCCGGGATGGTGCCGACCACGGTGATCTCCTCGCGGTCGGCCGTGACCGACAGCAGGGACTCGTAGACGTCCTCCGGCAGCCGCTCGGCGAACCACGCGCGGAGCTGTTCGCGTTGCTCGGCTGTAATCATGTAATCAACGTTGCATCCAGCGCCCCCTTGATCACAAGGTCTGGGGGCCAAGGTCCCGTAGGAAAGAACCAGGCGGCCCGGTCTGTCCTGGACGATCGGCCCGGGCTGTGTAAACCCCAGGTCGTGGGAGAATGAAGTACGTGCGTTTCCTCGGCTGATCCGGTCGAGGCCATAGACGGATCCTTCGATCGACTGGGATGTTCAGCACGTGCGTTTCCTCAATGACCTGAAGCCGCCGTACGACCTGACGTACGACGATGTGTTCATGGTGCCGAGCCGCTCCGCGGTCGGTTCCCGCCAGGCCGTCGACCTCGCCTCGCCCGACGGCACCGGCACCACCATTCCTCTGGTCGTGGCGAACATGACCGCGATCGCGGGCCGCCGGATGGCCGAGACCGTCGCCCGCCGCGGCGGCCTCGTCGTCATCCCGCAGGACATCCCGATCGAGGTCGTCACCGACGTCATCTCCTGGGTGAAGACCCGCCACCTCGTGCTCGACACGCCGATCACGCTGGCGCCCACCCAGACGGTCGCCGACGCGCTGTCCCTGCTGCCCAAGCGGGCGCACGGCGCGGGCGTCGTCGTCGACGACGCGGGCCGCCCGGTCGGCGTCGTCACCGAGCACGACCTGACCGGTGTCGACCGCTTCACCCAGCTCTCCGAGGTCATGTCGAAGGAGCTGCTGCTCATCGACGCCGACATCGACCCCCGCGAGGCCTTCAACCGGCTCGACGCCGGCCACCGCAAGCTGGCTCCGGCCGTCGACCAGGACGGCAAGCTCGTCGGCATCCTCACCCGTAAGGCCGCCCTGCGCGCGACCCTCTACACCCCCGCCACCGACGCCAACGGCAAGCTGCGCATCGCGGCGGCCGTCGGCATCAACGGCGACTTCGTGCAGAAGGCCAAGCAGCTGCTCGACGCGGGCGTGGACACGCTCGTCATCGACACGGCGCACGGCCACCAGGAATCGATGATCAACGCGATCAAGGCCGTCCGCGCGCTGGACCCGCAGGTCCCGATCGTGGCCGGCAACATCGTCGCCGCCGAGGGCGTCAAGGACCTCATCGACGCCGGCGCCGACATCATCAAGGTCGGTGTGGGCCCCGGCGCCATGTGCACCACCCGCATGATGACCGGCGTGGGCCGCCCGCAGTTCTCCGCGGTGCTGGAGTGCGCGGCCGAGGCGAAGAAGTACGGGAAGCACGTGTGGGCCGACGGCGGCGTCCGTCACCCGCGCGACGTGGCGATGGCGCTGGCCGCCGGCGCCTCCAACGTCATGATCGGCTCCTGGTTCGCCGGTACGTACGAGTCCCCGGGCGACCTCCAGCAGTCCGCCGAGGGCCGCCTCTACAAGGAGTCCTTCGGTATGGCCTCCGCCCGCGCGGTGCAGAACCGCACGAGCGAGGAGTCGGCCTATGACCGTGCCCGCAAGGGTCTGTTCGAGGAGGGCATCTCCACCTCGCGGATGTTCCTCGACCCGTCCCGCCCGGGCGTCGAGGACCTGATCGACTCGATCATCGCGGGCGTCCGCTCCTCCTGCACCTACGCGGGTGCCGGCTCCCTGGCGGAGTTCGAGGAGAAGGCCGTCGTCGGCATCCAGTCCGCGGCCGGTTACGCCGAGGGCAAGCCGCTGCACGCCAGCTGGAGCTAGGCCCAGGCCTGGGCCGGGGCCCTGCCCCCGGGCCGCTGCGTCTCGAACGCCGGCGAGGTCGGATGTTCCGGCCCCGCCGGCGTTTTCGCATGCGCCGCCGTCCCCTCCGTCCCCGCCGTACCTCTCCGTCCCCGCCTCCACAGGCCCGCGGCGCCCCGGTGCTCAGGGGCCGGGAGGAAGGTGCCCGGAGGGTGAACTGTGCACGCCCGCACGATACTTGGGGATCCGCAGGGTCACCTTCATGCCGGCGCCGATGCCCGTCTCCATCACCGGCCCGTACTCGTCCCCGTACACCTGCCGGATCCGCTCGTCGACATTGGGCAGCCCGATGCCGGAGGAGGAGCCCGCGCGCTCACCGGCCAGGATCCGGCGCAGCAGGGCCGGATCCATCCCGACCCCGTTGTCCTCCACGGTGATCACCGCCTCCGAGCCCGCGTCCCGCGCCGTGATGGTGATCCGGCACTCCTCGGTGGAGTCCTCCAAGCCGTGCTTGACGGCGTTCTCCACCAGGGGCTGCAGGCACAGGAACGGCAGCGCCACCGGCAGCACCTCCGGAGCCACCTGCAAGGTCACCTTCAGCCGGTCCCCGAAACGGGCCCCGGCCAGCGCCAGGTACTGCTGGATCGAGCGCAGCTCGTCGGCGAGCGTGGTGAAGTCCCCGTGCCGCCGGAAGGAGTACCGGGTGAAGTCCGCGAACTCCAGCAGCAGCTCCCGGGCCCGCTCCGGATCGGTCCGCACGAACGAGGCGATCGCGGCCAGGGAGTTGAAGATGAAGTGCGGGGATATCTGCGCCCGCAGGGCCCTGATCTCCGCCTCCATCAGCCGGGTCCGCGAGCGGTCCAGCTCGGAGAGCTCCAGCTGTACGGACACCCACCGGGCCACCTCCGTCGCGGCCCGCACCAGCACCGCCGACTCCCGCGAACCGAACGCGACCAGCGCGCCCAGCATCCCGTCCTCACCGGTCAGCGGCGCCACCACCGCCCACTTCAGCGGACAGTCGGGCCGCTGGCACTCGGTCCGCACGCTCTGACTGCGCCCCGACGCCAGCATCATCGCCACCCGGGCCATCGCCCCCCGCTGGTGGTGGTCGGCGCCCGGGCCGTCCCACGCCAGCACCGACCGGCGGTCGGTCAGGCACAGCGCCTCCGTGCCCAGCAGCGACCGCAGCCGCCGGGCGGCCTTGCGGGCGGCGTCCTCGGTCAGCCCGGCACGCAGCGGAGGCGCGGCCAGCGAAGCCGTGTGCAGGGTGTGGAAGGTGGCCCGCTCCACCGGGGTCCCCAGGTCCAGCCCGGCCGCCCGTTCGCCGCGCCGGGCGTGCCACAGGCCCGCCGCCCAGCCCGCGCCCAGCAGGAGCGGGCACGCCACCGCCAGTACCGCCAGCACGGCCGGTCCCGCCGCGCTCACCGGAGGCCTCCCACCCGGTCCCCGGCCACGTTCTCCGGCAGGTGCAGCCGGGCCAGCGTGGCCGCCGTCCCGGCGGGGACCCGCGACCGGGTGGCCACGGACACCGCCACCATCGTCAGGAACCCGAGCGGCACCGACCACACCGCCGGCCACGCCAGCAAGGTGTGCGTCCAGCCCGCCGGGGGGAGCCCGGCCCGGGTCGCCAGCACCGCGCTCAGCGCCGCCCCGCCGCCCGTGACCAGCCCGGCCACCGCCCCCGGCGGGGTCAGCCCGCGCCACCAGATGCCCAGGACCAGCAGCGGGCAGAACGACGAGGCCGACACCGCGAAGGCCAGACCCACCGCGTCGGCCACCGGCACGGCCGTGACCGCCACGCTGCCGCCCAGCGGCACCAGGATCGCCACCAGCGCCGCCGTGCGGAAGCTGCGCACCCCGCGCGCCCGCAGCACGTCCTGGTGCAGCACCCCGGCCACCGCCATCGTCAGCCCCGAAGCCGTCGACAGGAACGCCGCGAAGGCGCCCGCCGCCAGCAGCGCCCCCAGCAGTTCACCGAGCAGCCCGCCGAGCAGCCGCTCGGGCAGCACCAGCACCGCGGCGTCCGCGTCGCCGGTGAGGGCGAGCTCGGGCGTGTAGATCCGCCCCAGGGCCCCGTACACGGGCGGCAACAGGTAGAAGACGCCGACCAGGGCGAGCACGACCAGCGTGGTGCGCCGCGCGGCCCGCCCGTTGGGGCTGGTGTAGAAGCGCACGGCGACGTGCGGCAGGCCCATCGTGCCGAGGAAGGTGGCGAGGATCAGCCCGTACGTCGCGTACAGGCGGTACTCCGGGCGGTCCCCGGACAACGGCTCAGACCAGCTGGACACGCCGAGCCCCGCCTCCCGCCGGGGCTCCGGGACGGGGGTGCCGGGGGCGAACTCCAGCCGCGCGTGGGCCCGTACGGCATGCTGTCCGGCGGCCAGGGTCACCGGGACCGACGCGTAGCCGCGCCCGTCCACCTGCCCGGTCACCGTCACCGTGAGCGGCTCCTCCACCTGGAGCCGCACGTCCTGCGCCAGCGTCACCGAGGTGTGCTCCCGGAAGACGGCCGGGGCGTCGAAGCCGGCCCGCGGCGCGCCGTCCCCCACCCAGGCAGCGAGCAGGAAGAAGGCCGGGACCAGCAGCGCGGTGAGCTTGAGCCAGTACTGGAAGGCCTGCACGAAGGTGATGCTGCGCATCCCGCCCGCGGCCACGGCCGCGCTCACCACCAGGGCCACGACCAGGCCGCCGGCCCAGTGCGGGGCGCCGGTGAGGATCTCCAGCGTGAGCCCTGCGCCCTGCAACTGCGGCAGCAGGTACAGCCAGCCGACCCCGATCACGAACAGGACGGCGATCCGGCGCACCGCCTGGGACTCCAGCCGGGCCTCGGCGAAGTCGGGCAGGGTGTACGCGCCGGAGCGGCGCAGCGGGGCCGCCACCAGCACGAGCAGCACCACGTATCCGGCGGTGTAGCCCACCGGGTACCAGAGCATCTCGGGTCCCTGGAGCAGGACCAGCCCGGCCACTCCGAGGAAGGACGCAGCGGAGAGGTACTCCCCGCTGATGGCCGCCGCGTTCAGGCGGGGCCCCACCGTGCGCGAGGCCACGTAGAAGTCGGAGGTGGTCCGGGATATCCGCAGCCCCAGCGCTCCGACCAGCATCGTGACCAGGACGACGACGGCGACCGCGGTCAGCGCGTACGTCTGGTTCACCGGTCGGTCCTTCGGAGGAGGGCAGGGGCGACCGGAGTCTATGCATGAGCGCCGACCGGGCAACAGGCTCGATTCGGACCCTGGGGGTCCGGGTGGGTCAGGTCACCGGGTCGCGGCGCTCCACGCAGTCGCGCAGGGCGATCTCCAGCTCCACGTACGACTCCTCCGCGCGCCGGAAGGCCAGCGTCAGGGCCGCCTCCGCCCGCGGCGGCAGCTGCTCGCGGACGCCCTCGCGGGCCTCGTACAGGACGTCCGCCCAGCGGGCGGCCGCGCTGCGCAGCCGGGCCAGCAGCGCCTCGGCCTCGGCGGGGCCGGCGGGCGCGGCACGCGGCAGGCCGCTCAGGGCGTCGACCAGCGTCTGGATCTCGGACATCGCGCTCCTCCCGCGCCGGAAGATCCACGATAGGTGGCGGCGGGGGCGCGGGCCGCCGTGCACGCCCCCGGTGCGGCCGACGGCTCCGGCGGATCGCCGTACGCCCCGCGCGGCTCGACGAACGGCGCCCGCGCACGCCGGACGGTCGGACCTGACGGAGCTGGTCCGACGGGCCCGACCTGACGGACCTGACGACCCGACGGGTGCCGGTCTCAGCCGGTGGCCTGACGCATCAGCAGGTCCCGCAACTCCCGCGCGTGCCGGCGGCTGACCTGGAGCTCTGCCGCCCCCACCCGGACCGTGGTGGTACCGGCGTCCATCCGCAGCTCGTCGATCCGGGCCAGCGCCACCAGGTGCCGGCGGTGGATCCGCACGAACCCGCGCGCGGCCCAGCGTTCCTCCAGCGTGGACACGGGGATGCGGACCAGATGGCTGCCTTCGTCGGTGTGCAGGCGGGCGTAGTCGCCCTGCGCCTCGACGTAGGCGATGTCGGCGATCGCCACGAAGCGGGTCACCCCGCCCAGTTCGACGGCGATCTGGTCCGGGACCCGGTCGGCGACGGCGCCGGCCGGGCGCCGCGGCGCCGTCGCGGCGAGCGGGCCCGCCGCCGCCGTGGCCGGTGGCTCCTCGGCCCGCTCCAGCTGCGCGCAGGCCCGCCGGACCGCCTCGGCCAGCCGCTCCGGACGCACGGGCTTGAGCACGTAGTCCACGGCCTTCAGGTCGAAGGCCTGTACGGCGAAACCCTCGTGGGCGGTCACGAACACGATCAGCGGCGGCCGCGCGAACCCGGCCAGCAGCCGGGCGATGTCCAGCCCGGTCAGCCCGGCCATGTGGATGTCGAGGAAGACCACGTCGATGCCGTCGGAGCCGTCCGGGCCCGACTCCAGCGCCCGGGTGATCCGGCGCAGGGCCTCCGTGGCGTCCGAGGCTCCCTCCGCGCTGCGCACCCGGGGGTCCGAGCGCAGCAGGTAGAGGAGTTCCTCCAGGAGCGGCTTCTCGTCGTCGACGGCCAGTACGCGCAGCATGGGCCCGAGTCTAGGTCGTCTCTTTCGGATCTTGTCGGGTGAGCCCGGGTCGTCCGGTGCGGTGCATCGCAAGGCGGAGGGGCGCCCGTGTACGGGACGTACTCGGGCGCCCCGACAACG